>CBDUDV010000006.1:0-94891 GCA_965366065.1 uncultured bacterium
CGCATGACGTTGATAGTGTGTCCTACCTTTTGCTAGTCATTGTTAAGTATAACCTAGCGACTATAAGCATAGGATGATGATTGGTCATAATATTGTTGATCTTATCAACCGGCATTTGAAAGACAAGTACTCCTATTTTTTTTGTACCGTCAAAAATGGGAGAGGCAATAAATGAAGCCGGCGCATTATAAGAGGGGGAATAGGGAACATAATCTACTAATTTAACAAAATCCTTATTATCAGCCTCTTTAGCAGAGCGAAAAATGGATGCAAAGTTTGTGTGTTTATACGGCCCAGTCAACAAAGATGTTGCATAATCAACTTCTTTAAACACGGAATACACAATATGCCCCGTTTGGTGTTCCACCAGAAAAATATCGTAGTAACCAAATCTTTGTAAATAATTACGTATAACGGGATGGTAAAGTTTATGTGTCTGGCTATAAAAACTGACATCTTCAGCTTGATCTAAAAGATGATTTTCGCCTGTAGTGTTGAGGGTTTCAGTAATGTATAGGCTTTGTAAAAGTCGAGTATTTCTACTTTCCGGCCAGTAATTAGGAGTTTCTTCTAAGTCATCAAGATTTGTCTTTAAACGAACAAGATATTCATCTTGATAATATTTCTCTAACTTGGCATCAGCTGCCTCCAGCTCCGCTGCAGTCAGTTGCAAATCGCTATCAATTTCCTGAAAACCTTTCTTAAAAGCTTTCATGGCATCAATAATCATACGGTCTTCTGAAAAAGTAACGACTTGGTCATTTATCAGAGAAAAATAGTCTTCTATTTGACTCGCTTTAACTTCGCGAATAGCCGTTAGTTTATTGAATGACTCTTTTTCTAATGAATTTCTTGCTGATTGATATCCGATATATGTGGTGATACACGTTGCAAGAATAGCAATAGATGAAAGAATTATTAAAATTTTAGTACCGATCTTAAGGCTCCTAATCATAAATTGACAATCCATACAATTGCAACAATCAACATACCGACTTCAACAAAACTAGAGGCATCGTTTTCATTATTAACCCATTCCAGTCGACAGTCACCGTACTATAAAGTATGCCTCTACTCATCATACATAACACCGTTCTCCCTCCCATTGTTTACAAGAAGAATTTTTTATAAAAAAAAACAATAATACTTTGAAACCCTTTGTATAACGCTGACTCATTCGGATTTTCTTACAAAAGAGCTTCTGCATTTTTCAAAACCAGCGACTCAGCTTCAAAGGTATCCTTGTTCATTATGCTTCCTTAGACACTAAATTAAAGTCGGCGTGTTCAAGGTCTTCACCAAACTCTTCGCCTAATTCTTCCATATTGTCATCATCTTCCTCAAAGCACCAATTGATAATGACCTTATTTCCCTTTTCAGCTATTTCATCTAATCGGTCAAACAAACCCATCAGTACTTTGGCCGTACTACTGTTAAAATAGATGAGCTCAAAAGTAAAGGTAATTTCTGTATCTTCAAGTTCTGCAACATAGTCATAAAACTGATTGATTATCTCACCAAAAAATGCAGATACATCCTCAGGATATGATTCCCCTCGCATTGCAAAATTGTTCTCAGCAAAATTAAAATCAATCTCGGGGGAACGCTCTGTTGCTTCAATTTGTATATTATTCATTTTCTTAATATTTGTGTTAGATATAGGCCTTTAATGAAAAGTAAGCGAACTCATCATCATAGTCAGTAAAATCAAATTCAATTCCATTAGTTGCTCGCTTGGCAATATCAATAAAGCCTACACCGGCCCCCTTACTTCCTTCAGGCACTTTCCCTCTGAGTATTTCTTTATAAAGTAGTTTCAGCCCCTCTTTATCTAGCTGTTGAACATGACTCAAGCCTTCACTCAATTGCTGGACATTTTGTTTCTTTATTAAGTTAGCACAAGATACGAAATACTGACCTTCCTTTAAACCCACCATCAGTAAACCATAGCGTAGCTCTATTTCTTCATTTAGTTGCCCCCCGGTATCCTCTTCTAAAGAATAGCGAATTACATTTTGTACCTGTTCAACAAAGACAGAAAAAACCCCTCTGGCAACTTTTTTATCGACTGAGTCTGCGGCAAGCTTTTGTTTAATGACAGAACCTATACTCAGAAGTACATCTTCTGTCATATAGCCACTGTAACAAAAAACTATTCCTTCACTATGTAAAGACTGTCTAAAATCAAGCATTTGTTTAGCTAGCATATTACCTCCTGCTTAAGATATAAAAACCATCGTAGATACATTATCACAGCGATTTCTATCTCCCCTGATTTTCAGTGCTATATACAAAATAGCTCTGAGAAAGGCTTTTTAGAAACCAGACATAGCTTCAGATTCAGTTTCAAAGATGTTAAAAAGCATAGCAAAACCTGACATGTCAAAAACCTCTTTTACGGTTATATTCATGTTACAAATGCGTAAGCTACCCTCTCTCGATTGCAATTGTTTGCCTGTCATTAATAAGAGCCTAAGCCCAGAACTACTAATATATCCAAGGTTTTCAAAATTAATTAAAATCTTCTTCGCCCCTTTTTCAATTAAGGCATTAATTTCCTCTTCAGCATCGGGCGCAGTATTCGTTTCCAGGTTTCCTGAAAAAGCTATTACGGTAATGTCATGTTCATCATTAATTGTCATTTGCATATTATTCGTCCATTTATTTATGATTTACTTATTGTTTTAACCAAAGTCACAACATTTTTATCAACCTTACGTTGGTAAGATACTTTGTCCATCAACTGGCGCACCAGATGAATCCCCAAACCACCCACTTCTCTTTCTTCAATAGATAGCTTTATATTAGGATCTTCTTTCTGAAAAGGGTTAAAAGGGACACCATCATCAGCAATCGTTATGACTAAACCATCACCAGAGAGCTCTATCCTAATTTCAATTTTATGATCGTCTTCGTCAGAATAAGCATAAGAAACAATATTATTTAACAACTCATCAAAAACCACACATATCGTACTTTTTATTTTAGTCGGAATGTCATGTTCGTCTGCAAAAACATTAAAACTGTCATTGGTACGATCAATCTCTATGAGTTGGTTTTTTAGAATTAAATCCAGACTATGTATTATTGATTCTTCTAATGGATTCAAAAATTTAAGCGCTAATACAGTAACATCATCTGTTTGAGGGCTACCACTTTCAAATTCTTCAACGGCCTTAATCGTTGTATCCACCAAATCTTCTACGGACTCATAATGTCGTGACGCTAACAAATTAAGCAAGCGTTGATCATCAAACAAATTTTCATCAGGATCCATTGCTTCAGTGACACCATCGGTATATAGCAATATCATATCATCCTGATAAAGCGTTATTTTTCCTTCCTGATAAGCAAACCCTTCCACTACACCCAATACAGGGCCATGGCGTTTTTTCAAGGTTTCAATCGTACCATTTTTACGCTTTATATGTGGGGGGTTATGTCCTGCGTTGGTATAAACCATTTCCCCCGTTTTTATATTCAAAATACAAATAAAAAAGGTGATGAACATACAGGATTCATTATCTGTACTCAATTCATTATTAACATGCGTCATGATGCTAGCAGGGGATAAATCATCGGATGCTCTGGATTTGACCATCGCTTTAGTGACTGACATAAAAAGTGCAGCAGGAACACCTTTCCCTGAAACATCACCGACTGAAAAACATAAGCAGTTTTCATCAATAAAGAAAAAATCGTATAGGTCACCGCCTACTTCACGCGCGGGGTGAAGCTGGGCATTAATAGTAAATTCATCATGCTCTGGAAAAGGTGGAAAAACCGAAGGCAACATACTCATCTGTATATCTCGCCCGACATTTAACTCCTGTTCCATGCGCTTATTGACTTTGGAAAGAGCGTATTCGGAAACCTTTAATTTTTCTTCAGTATGGTCGCTCATACGAACTAAACGGCGTGACACTTTAAAGAGTTTTTTATATTCCCTTAGTAACTGTTTATAAGCGACTAAACAATCTTCTGTTTCATTTTTTGCTAAAAATGCTTCACTGCAATTAATAACGTCCTGTTCATGTTTAAAAGTATCAAATCCCATGGTAATTATCCTGGTATTAAATTCTGCATTTTTTTAATCTTCACCTAATCCCGCCATTTTATCGCTGCTTTTTTCATAATGCCAATTGATAATAACTTTACTGCCTATTTTAAAAACATCTTTCAGTGTATCGAACAAGCCCATAGCGTCAAAGGCATCGTTACTCATTGTGAGTTCCTTAGGTACTAAATTAAATTCGGCATGCTCAAGGTCTTCGCCTAATTCTTTCATCTTGTCATGCCCCTCCTCAAAGCACTAATTGATAATAGAAAAAGCCAATATTGAAGATTGGCGAGCTTAAATTTGAAGTTCTTAATGGCGGTCTTTTTATTACGCCTACTCATAAACCAAGAAAGGGTTGGACTAAGTCCGTTAATTCACTACTTATACCTCACAGAGAGGATCTAAATGATAGTGAGTGGCTTGATGCAAAAACTCAAGTTAAATTATGTAGTTCTCTTCAGGAAATATTTGTATTTTAAGTAACTAATGCCCTCCGCTAATCACAAAAACACCCAGACTTTTTCTAAAAGAAAAAATCGTGACACTTTAAACCTGTCATTTCACTAATAAAAATAGCTTTTTTTATCGCTCTAAAACAGTAGTTAGCTTTAAATGATTATTAAATACAAAGGGAAACCACAAATCACCGCGTTGTTATACTTTTAACTTAGTTAAATAAACACCTTGAAAAGACCTTAAATAAGAGCTATAAATAGATCTTATTTTAAGTTTTCCTGAGGTTATTAATGAGACAGATTCTTTCTAGTTGTTCTGCAAGTATTTCTGAATTAAAAAGAAATCCGACTGCTCTTTTAACTGAAGCTGAAGGGGCTCCGATCGCTATTCTTAATCACAACATACCCGCTGCTTACCTTATTCCTGCTGAAACATATGAATGGTTAATGGACAAGTTAGAGGATTCTGAATTAGCTCAAATAGTAAATGACCGAGCAAATGAAAAAAAAGATGCCATCGAAGTAAACCTTAATGAGTTATAAAGTTAAATTTTTACCCAGTGCATTAAAAGAATGGAAAAAATTAGCACCTCCGATACAAAAACAATTTAAGAAAAAGCTTATTGAACGCTCAGTAGAACCACATAATATTGCAAGTCAGTTAAGAGGCTTTCAACATACCTATAAAATTAAACTTCGCTCAGCTGGTTATCGCTTAGTCTATGAGGTTGATAAGGGTGAAATTATAATTTATGTTATTGCCGTTGGAAAAAGGGACAGAGGATTAGTCTATAGCAAAGCAGAAGAGCGAAATAAATAGCTATAACAAAGCTGACAGCTACCCATCTTTACAATTTGTTTTGTTAATTAGGCAAAAAATCACTACCCTCTTGCACGCGCGCGCCCATTCAATTAGGATACAGGGATGATTTTCTTCCGCAATTTACATATCCGCCGCACCTTTAGCTTATTGCTGTTATTAGCAACGCTATTTTCACAGATACAGCTCGTGTATGCCTGTGATTCAATGGCAGATAAACCTAAGCACACGTGCTGCTGCGAAGATAATCAGGCTAATGTCTGCCCCATGTTAAATAACTGCTCTATGAATGAGCAAGCAAAAGAGCAATCTTGCTGCGAAGTCAGTTATGACATGCTTAATGATGCCGGAATGACCCATTCAGCATCAACGTTAGATTCGTTAAGTTCATTACTTAACGCGCCTCAAGCACCACCCGACCTTGTTTTTACACCTGTCATTCAACAAACTCTGCCGATCTTATCATGGACTGCATTTAGTGAAAATATCCACCCTGCTTTCGCGCGCCATAAAGAAACGTACCTCGTCACGCGTCGCTTACGTCTATAAGTCTCATCTCTAGTTATTAACCTAGGCATCGATTTTTCAGCCTATTTACAAAAAGTCTGTGTTCATAAACTCACTTTGAATTCAGCGCAGATAAACTATTGATAGAGATTTTAATGAAAACCACCCTATTCCCACAGCTGACTTTATTTTTGTTAGTCACACTGCAATCTAGCACCCTAAAAGCTAATGACATTGGTATGATAGATTTAGCGCAGGCTTTATCAAAAAAGCAGCTAGTATCCAATGTATTAAATGCTAATCCGCAATTAGAAGTAGCACTAGCCACTTGGCAAGCTGCATTAGCAAATATTGATCAACAATCCTCTTTTGACGACCCTCAGTTTCAATACAGCTTTGCGCCTTTAACGGCTAATAGCTATCAGGCCAATGGTCAAAAAGCAGACTTTGGGCAGAAATTTGAGGTTTCACAAAAACTGCCGTTTCCCGGAAAATTAGATTTACGTGCGAAAAGTGCCGCTTTTCACGCTGAAACCAAACAACATAATATTACCAGTCTGCAGTTATTATTAGCCAGCACGGCAAAGTCTTTATTTGCTGATTGGTACTTTATTCATCAAGCCATTCTCATTAATCAGCAGCAACAACAATTAAGTAAAGAATTAGTCGATGTTGCTATTAATCAATACAGCACCGGCAAAATAAACAAGCAAACGGTATTACAAACCAAAGGTCAGCTTGCTCAAGTCAATCATCATGCCATTAGCTTAATGCGCCAGAAAAAAACGCGGCAGGCACAATTAAACACACTACTTAATCGCCCCGTTGATAGCCCTTTAGCTAAGCCACAACCACTGTCTAATATCACTGATCTACCTACACTTAAACAGCTACAAATATTCGCCATGCAATCTCGCCCTGAGCTAAAAGCCATTAGCGCTAATATTAAGGGCTACCAATCAGCGACAGACTTAGCCACGCTAGCCTATTATCCAGACCTAAAACTGTCGGTTGGCTATAACACGCTTTGGGATAACCAAGATAAGCGCTTTAATATCGGCATAGGTATTAATATCCCTTTAAGCCAAAGCAAGCGCCGTGCCGCCGAGCAACAAGCAAAAGCGTACAGCCAACAAGCCAATTGGCAACAAATTGACCTACAAGCCAAAATTAAACAAGAACTGGCGATTAATCATGCTAATACAGAAGAAGCATTGCATGTATTACAGCTTTATCATCAGCAATTATTGCCTTTAGCGAATGAAAAATTAGCGACCGTAAAAACTGATTTTCAATCAGGGAAAGCCAGTTACTTAGACTTAATCAGAGCTAAAAAAAGCAAATTACAGACGCAGTTAGAAGCGGAACAAGCCTTAACTAATCTACACCGTCATTTTGCAGCACTAGAACAGGCCGTTGGCAGTATCGCGCCATTATCCGCACTCACATTCACAGGGATCAACGCAGAATGAACTCAATCAATAAAATTAGCATCAGCATTGCGATCTTATTAATACTGATGGGCGTCATCAGTGTTTTCCTTAATCAAACGCCTGAAAGTACCGTTAGTACACAAGACCTTAGCGAAACGTATTTTGTGGGAAATTACCAAATACAAATACAAATGGGCCCCGACAAACCTAAAATTGGCAATAACCAAATCACATTCTCACTGCGTGATGAAAATAAAAATGTATTACCCAAGGTAAATATTACAGCCTATGCAGAAATGCCAGCGATGGGATCTATGCAGGCAATGCGCGAGCCAATTAGTATAGAAAATTCGGAGGCTGGCCTGTATCAAGGTGAATACTCTTTACCGATGAATGGTAGCTGGCCATTGTTTATTACACTGCAATCAACTGAACACGGACAAGCTGAGGCTGTGTTTGATATGAATACCAGCCGTGCAGGGGTAAAACTAGAACAAGCAACACCCAGCAAGCTAGGCGCTCAAGAAGATACATCCACCGCTTCAGAATCAACAATGAAGTCATTTAAAATTGATAATTATCGCAAGCAATTGATTGGTGTGACCACCACAGAAGTCATTTGCCAAAACATAATAAAAACCATTCCTGCGATGGCTAAGGTTAGCTATAACCAATCAAAAATCACCGATATTGCCTTAAAATACGATGTTTGGATAGGCGAACTAAATGCCGATTACATCGGTAAAAAAATCAATCAAGGCGATACTTTATTTACGGTGTACAGCCCTGAACTAATCGCCGCCCAAGATGAATACCTAGAAAGCTTAAAACAAAAGCATTCCTATGGATTGCGTAAAGCGTCACGTAAGCGTTTATCGCGTTGGGATATTCAAGCTGCACAAATTAAAGCCATACAACAACGCGGGCGAAGTATCGATTATTTACCTATTACATCCGCCGTTACGGGCACCGTGATAGAAAAAAACATTGTTGCCGGCTCAGCGAGCAAATTAGGTTCGCGATTACTGCGTATTGCTGATTTATCTACTGTCTGGTTAGAAGCTGAAGTGTATGAATCCGATTTACCTTGGCTGAAAGTAGGCATGCAAGCCTCTATTACCTTCCCTGATCTCCCTGAACAAACTTATACCGCGGAAGTAAGTTACATTGCACCTGAATTAAATCCGCTAAGCCGTAGTGCCATTATTCGAGTGCCACTTAATAATGATCTGGGGCTATTAAAACCCAATCAATTTGCCACCATGAATTTACAGGCTGATCTAGGCAGACGTAAAGTCATCCCTGAACAATCCGTCATTTATTCAGGCAAACAACGCATTGTATTTATTGATATCGGAAATGGGCGCTTATTACCCAGAAAAATCAAAACCGGCGTACGTAATGAAGGCCTAATTGAAGTGCTCGATGGCTTAGATTTTGGTGATAGTGTCGTTACCTCTGGCAACTTTTTAATTGCCGCTGAAAGCAAGCTTAAATCAGGGCTAGCACAATGGTAGATAATTCAAAGTCTCAGGGTGTTATTGCCTCGATTATCGGCTACTGCGCGCGCCATGCTGTTTTAACATTAATCATCACTTTGCTTTTCGCTAGCTGGGGGTATCGATCTTTACAAAATACCGCTTTAGATGCGATTCCTGATTTATCCGATGTACAAGTTATTATTTATACCGAATGGGCGGGGCGTAGTCCTGATTTAGTTGAAGACCAAATTACTTACCCACTGACCACGGCATTGCTCTCAGCACCGAATGTGAAATTTGTGCGCGGTCAAAGCTTTATGGGCTTAAGTTTTGTGTATGTTATTTTTAAAGACGATACAGATATTTACTGGGCACGCTCTCGCGTAATGGAATACATTAATACCGTCTCCTCTGATTTGCCCGATGGTGTGCAACCCAGTTTAGGGCCTGATGCAACCGGTGTTGGTTGGGTATATCAATATGCCTTAGTAGATAAATCAGGAAAACAAAGCTTGGCTGATTTGCGTAGCTTGCAAGATTATAAATTACGTTATTGGTTAGAATCCGTCGAAGGGGTTGCTGAAGTCGCTGCCATTGGCGGCTTTGAAAAAGAATATCAAATCACTATCGACCCGAATAAACTCGCGAGTTATGGCTTAACTTTAAACCAAGTCGCTAAAGCAATCAGACGCTCTAATAATGATGTCGGTGGTAGAGTCATAGAAATTGCCGGCCATGAGCATTTTATTCGTGGCCGAGGCTATATTAAATCAATCGATGACATACAGCGCATTGCTTTATCGGTTAGCGCAACGGGCATCCCTGTTACCGTGCAGGATATTGCCAAAGTAAGTTTAGGCCCTGCACTACGCAGAGGCTTGGCTGAATTGGATGGTGAAGGTGAAGTCGTCGGCGGTATTGTTATTATGCGTTATGGAGAAGATGCCTTAGACGTCATCAATCGCATTAAACAACGCTTAACAGAAGTAAAAAGTAGTTTGCCTGATGGCGTAGAAATCATCACTACCTATGATCGCTCGGGATTAATTGATGATGCGATCAACACGTTAAAGCTCACCTTACTTGAAGAAATATTGATTGTTTCAGTGGTGATTATGCTGTTTTTAATGCATTTCCAATCCTCACTCATCGTGATTATCAGTCTGCCCATTGCAATCCTACTGGCCTTTATTCCTTTATCTGCACAGCAACTCAGTGCCAATATCATGTCTTTAGGTGGAATTGCTGTGGCGATTGGTGCGATGGTCGATGCCGCAATCGTTATGATTGATAATATCCATAAGCAACTTGAAAATAGCAGCAGTGATAAATCTCGCACTGAAGTGACTATTCAAGCCATGCAGCAAGTGGGCCCGAGTATTTTCTTTTCTTTATTAATTATTACCTTAGCCTTCATCCCTGTTTTTGCTTTAGAAGGCACCGAAGGCCGATTATTTGCTCCACTCGCTTATACAAAAACCTATTCCATGGGCTTTGCCGCTTTATTAGCGATTAGCTTAACGCCTGCCTTAGCGGTTTTATTAATACGCGGGAAAATTCCCGCCAGCCAAAATCGCTTAAATCAAATTTTAATCAAGCTGTATCAACCCATTGTGCGCCTTGCTTTACGCTGGCGTGCCGCCGTTGTAATAGTTTCTCTACTTGCCTTACTTTCGACGATTCCTGCTTTTTTAAAATTAGGTAGCGAATTTATGCCACCACTTAATGAAGGTAGCATACTGTATATGCCAACCACCCTACCCGGTATGTCGATCACCGAAGCCGGTAAAGTCTTACAAAGTATGGATCAACAATTAAAACAATTTCCCGAAGTCGAATGTGTTTTTGGGAAAATTGGCCGCTCCACCAGTGCAACCGATCCTGCACCGTTATCGATGGTAGAAACCGTGATTACTTTAAAACCTAAAGATCAATGGCGAGAAGGCATGGATTGGGACACCTTACTGGCTGAAATGGATGAACAGTTACAATACCCCGGCATGCCAAATATTTGGTGGATGCCCATACAAACGCGTACCGAAATGCTAGCCACCGGCATACGCTCCAGTTTAGGTATTAAAGTCTTTGGTGATGATTTAGCCACTATAGAAAAAACCGCCATTAATATAGAGCAACTATTACAACAAGATCAACGTACCAAAGCTTACACGCGCAGTATTTATGCAGAAAGATTAACCGGTGGATACTTCTTTGATTTTACGATTGATCGTAATAAAATTGCTCGCTATGGGCTGACGGTTGAGGACGTAGAAGATGTAATTATGACAGCCGTCGGTGGCCTCACTGTCTCTAAAGTCTTTGACGGGCGTGAACGCTATGCGGTTAATTTACGTTATGCACGTGAATTTAGAGATAATCCTGACGCTTTAGAACGTATACTCATCCCCACTGCCAGCGGCGCACATATTCCCATTACCCAAGTAGCAGATCTAAGTTTTGAAACTGGCCCGCCTATGCTACGTAATGAAGATGGCCAGCTGGTGACTTATGTTTTTGTTGATGTGACCGACGTGGGTATTGTTGATTATGTCTCCGCCGCCAAACAAGTGCTTAGCGAAAAAGCTAATCTCCCTCAAGGGGTACGAATTGACTGGGCAGGACAATTTAAGTATTTTGAGCGCGCCAAATCTAAGCTAATCATTTTAATCCCGCTCACTTTATTGATCATTTTTATCCTACTTTATATTAACCATGGTTCAATGGCAGAAGCCGTAATCATTCTATTAAGCATTCCTTTTTCATTAACTGGTGCCGTGTGGTTATTGTATGCACTCGACTACAATCTAAGCATTGCGGTCTGGGTGGGTATGATAGCACTCGCGGGGCTAGCGGCTGAAATGGGTGTACTGATGATGTTATATTTAGATTTAAGTTATCAGAACTATAAAAACACCACTACCATAGTCACAAAGTCGGGGCTTACGCTAGCTATTATCAGCGGTGCAAGTCAACGTATACGTCCTATGTTAATGACCAGTCTCGCCTCATTTATTGGTTTACTGCCTATCTTATGGAGCACGGGGGCTGGCTCGGATGTCATGAAACGTATTGCTGCACCAATGGTAGGCGGGATCATCTCATCACTATTAATTATTTTAGTACTTTTCCCAGTTATTTATTCTTATTGGAAAACGTGGAAGCTAAAATAAGCGTAAGCAAAACCTAAGCAGCAAGTGTAAACTATGCCTCCCCTTTCAGCTTAAAGTGAATCATTATGGCCAGAGCGTGCGCACGACATATTTTAGTAAAAACCAAAGAAGAAGCTGAGATGCTAAAACAAAAATTAGCTAAAGGCGCTGATTTTGAAAGCCTCGCTAAAAAACACTCAACATGTAACTCCGCCAAGCAAGGTGGGAATTTAGGAGAGTTTGCACCCGGCACCATGCTAAAAGCATTTGATAATGTGGTATTTAAACTGCCGGTACTCAAAGTGCATGGCCCGATTAAAACTAAATTTGGCTATCACTTGATTGAGACGATTTACCGGACCTAACTGATGTTACGCAGAACAGCTAACAATACAGAGGTTATTATCTGGGGCGAAGGCTTTAGCCTTCATATAAAGCAGACTGAAGTCTGCTTTACATAATACCGTGTGAAAATAGTTTTTTCGCCTATGCTAAAAGCAAAGTAGCCATAGCCATCGTAGCCCGTATGGAGGTACGGAATACGGGATAAACAGTGCGTCGAATCCCCGTATTGCGCAAGCTTCATACGGGCTACTGATGTTACCTAGTTGTAACCTTTAATCTTTATATAATCAAGATTGAAAAAATAGGGGCTCTGCGTAACATTAATTATATAGCTATTACCTTTGTTTTTTAGGCGGAGGCGGTGTGTAGCTATTATCAAGCGTTTTATCAATTTTAACCGCAAGGCTTTCGACCGTTTTGATTGTTAGCTTAATATTCGGCCCTTTTGCCTCTGAGATATAGTTACCAATCAATTTGGCATCACTCACTCTGATTAAATGCCCCATTAAATAGGAAAACAAAAAACTCGGTTTATGCAGTCGTCCAACCAGCACATAATCAGCCCCAAATTGCTTTGCCAATTTGGCAGCAACATCATGATGGTCAAATAAATAGCCAACCCCACTATCTGCAGCTTTTTGACTTTCTAGGTCGATAGAAATAATGGTGTAATCTGCCGACTGAAGCTCTGCTTCCAGTAATGGCCTTATCGATGCCGTGCGTTTAATTTCAGCCGGTATTCGCGGCGCTAATGTCATATCTTTAAGTTCAAACTCAAGGATCGCAATTTTAGTCTCCGCTGACAAATTAAAACTCATACAGACTAATATAATTAAACTAAATAAACGATTACTGCCAATATATCTTTTAATCATCATAGTTTTTTACCTTTGAAATCCTTTAATTAATGACTGTTATCGTAACTTCTCATTATTGTAGGGGAAAACGTCATCCCCGAAGTCTTTTATCGGGGATCTATTGTTACAAGTATAGATTCCTGCTAGAAGCATGCAGGAATGACGTGTTTTGTATTATTCTGTGCCGGCGGATAATGAGAAGTTACCTGTTATCTAATAAACCTGTAATCAAAGCAACAAAGTAGCTGATAATTTATTTTTTTTAAAATTTACTCACTCACCACCACTTTATTTCTACCACTATCTTTAGCCAAATATAAAGCTTCATCGGCACGACTTATTGTTCGTTGATAATCCGGATGTCCGTCATGAAAAGCCGCACCAACACTCACCGTAACAGTCAGCGCAGTTTCATCTTGGAGTTTAAATTTATTTTCTGCAATCATTTTTCTTACTTTCTCCGCGATACGGGCAATCTGATCCGCTGTAATGTCCGTAATAACAATCAAAAACTCTTCCCCCCCATAACGAAAAACAAAATCCCCAATACGAACACTTTGCATCAGAATATTAGCCACCTGTTGTAAGACTAAGTCCCCTGCATCATGTCCGTATTGATCATTAAGCCGTTTAAAATGATCAATATCCAAATATAAAATGCCGTAATGCATCTTCGATTTAAGACTGCACTCTGTTTCATGTTTTAAAACAGTGTCAATATACCGTCGGTTAAATAAATGCGTTAACGCATCACGCCCACTTTCAACATCAATAATTTCTTGTGCAGTTTTACCTAATAACCAGATAATTCGTGAAACTTCATCATTAATCTGATTAAGTAGCCTTTTTGTTTTTTCCTCATCACCCTGCCCACAACTTTCAATCAGCTCTTCACTAAGCTCACTAGTCACAGACATAAATTCCATCAAAACACCTAACTCACTACGCCCTGTTAACATCAACGCGCCTTTATGTGTTAACCATAAGCCAAAGTTTGAATGACGCAAACTCGGAACAGTTTCCCTATCAATAACCTTTTCTCGGGTAATTAAGAAGAGTTGTCGCGTCCAATCTAATAGTGATACACGTTGACGTTCACAATCAAATGCCAAATTCTGAAACGTTACTTGAATGCGGAAGGACTGTGCATTTTGTTCACTCGCGACGGTATCTAACAAATAACTTTCGTTAATCAAGGCCACCATGGTATCAACCAAGCGATGCATAAGATCTTGGCTTTCTGCCAAAACCTGCCCCGAAATATCGGCCTGGAAAAGCTGTTCACTGCATTTATTTTTCAAAACACGCGCGGCATAGTTAACCATACTCATCGGCAAATCAATACGTGCATGCACATGTCCAATTTGTACTTGATGTTCAATAATCGTTTTTATTTGTTCTTCTGAGCCATATTCATGGAAAATTTCTATAACCCATTTTTGCATTGATTCCACTAAGCGCTCTTCAACCATTGCGCTAGTCAAAAAAGGCACGGTTTTTTCATTTCTTAATAAAACCCGATAAAACGCCTGAGCTATAGACTGCGCATGCGGTGCTAGTAACTCTGCAAGTAGCTTGAGTTTATCTTCATTCTTTTTACAATAAAGGCTTTGCAGCTCATGCATATAGGTTTCATAAAGCGGGATCGTTTTCATTAACAACAGAATTCCTAGGAATATCGAAAAGATAGACGATTATAATGCATTCCCTGCTATCTAACTATAAACAAGAGTAATAGCCACGCTAAGATACTGAGTAAAATAGGAAAGGTCGATTATAATTCCCCTAAATTAATAGCAGTAATAAGTAGAATTTTCTCGTAAACTAAACGCAGGAGAACAACATGAATTTCATTTCATATCTTATTTTTATTCCGCTACAAATATGGCCCCTTTAGGGTGGTATCCAAAATCAAAGTCTGAACACCTGCAAATAAAAAATGACTATGCTAACGAGAAAAACCCCATACTTTTAAGGCAGGTATTTATTCAAAATATCAATAAGTTCTATAATATCAAGTGGTTTAGTGATGTACTCATCGAATAAACCTTCAGCTGATTGAATATCGTGACTCATTGCTGCCGCAGTCACAGCAACGATAGGCTTACTCCTATAACGCTCTGTCTCTCTTAACTGTTGTGTTACTTCTTTGCCGTCTATTCCAGGCAAGTGTATGTCCATTAAAATCAAATCAAAATCATATTTTAAGGCCTTATCTAGCCCTAACTCACCTGTTTCGGCCATATCCAAACTATGTGGCAGTTTATCAAAAACTGATTCCATTAAACATCTGTTCGCAGGGTTATCTTCTACATAAAGAATATGTTTGCTATTTATATTGGGCGCTTCTAATATTTCCAGCTTTTCCACTACTGCAGGTGATTTAGCTTCTTCTATTGACGATATTTCTGCTAAGGGTAGTTCAATCCAAAAAGTTGATCCTTGTCCTTCAGTACTATCAAAACCAATCGACCCGCCCATTAGCTCAATTATACTTTTAGTCACAACAAGACCAATACCTGTTCCTTCAATATTCGATGTTTCTTGCCCTAGTCGGTTAAACGCACCAAAAACTTTAGCTTGTTTATCTGCCGGAATGCCAATACCTGTATCAACAATATTAAGTCTGATGCTGTTATTTTCTGTTTTAGCCCAATTAATTGCCACACCCCCATTTTGTTTATTATATTTAATGGCGTTATTAATGAGGTTAATCAGCACCTGTTTAAATTTAGTGTAATCAGCATAAACAATTAGCTCTTCTTTTGATTCAATGTTGAGCTGAATATTAGCCTTGCTTGCAATAGGTGTCATTAATGTTTGGATATCATCTAGCAACTCAACGAGATGAATTGGTCCACTAGCAATCTCTATTTTCCCAGCTTCAATAGCAGATAATTCTAATACGTCATTAACAAGACTTAAAAGGTGTCTTCCACTAGATAAAATATAACTTAAACTTTCTTTTTGGTCCTCAGATAATGGCCTCTCTGTATCACTTTCTAATAACTGTCCAAAACCTAAGATAGCATTCAGTGGCGTTCTTAATTCATGACTCATGGACGATAAGAATTCTGACTTAGCTTTATTGGCTCTATTCGCTTCAGCTTGAGAGTCTAAGATACTTTTCTCGTACGCTTTTTGCTGTGTAAGATCACGTATAAATACTGAAAACTGATATTCGTTATTATAGTCAACAAGAGAGACCGAAATTTCAATAGGAAACTCATCACCTTTAGAATTCAAAGCGGTTATTTTGACGGGAGTATTGAAGAATCTCGAATTGCCAGCAAGTAAACAGCGCTTTATTTCTTGAAAAAGATGTTGCTCTTTATACTTATCAGGAATAATTAAGCGATGTATTTCACAAGCTATCACTTCCTCCTTTCGCCAACCAAATATCTTCTCTGCTTGTGCATTCCAACCAACTACCCGTCCATCCGCATCAATTTGAATCGCAGCATCCATTGCGGTTTCGATAATAGTATCTAAGCGCTTCGCGCCTTGCTTGGTTATCTGTTGCTCAGCTAATAATAAGTTATTAACTTCTAGCTGTTGTTTTTCCAATTCCTTGATATGACTTATATCAGTACGAATAGCAATATATTGTTCAGGCTTACCTTGATCATTCAGTTGAGGAACAATTGTTGATGAAACCCAATACAGCGAACCATCTTTGGCTTTGTTTTGTATCTCACCATGCCAAACATTTCCACTTGCTATAGTCCGCCACATCTCTGTGAAAAAGCTGTCTGGGTGAAAATCAGATTTCACTATTCGATGATTTTGTCCGGTGAGTTCATTCTGAGTATATTGGCTTATTTTCTCAAACTTTCCATTAGCATAAGTAATAGCACCCTTCACATCAGTGATACTAACAATCGCATGTTGATTAAGTGCTTTTATATGAAAATCAAGGTATTGCCTTTCTTCAGCCAATATTGATTGCGTTTTAACTGACTTCCGACTGTAGCTGTAAATTATTTTTATATTCCACCCAAATAAAGCAACTATCGATAGTAATAGTATATTTAAGATGTAATCCGCCTTTTTTAAAGTGTTTTCAATAAGCGCCTTTAATAGACTATTTATAGCTTTTATCGTTTGATTTATTTCATTAAACTCAAGATCAAACTGAATATCACTCAGTGAACCACTACGAGATAATAATTTATTTTTATACCTTAATGTCGCAGAAGATTTTAGCTTTACTATTTTTAGGGTTAACGAGTTCAATTGATCGCTTAATTTAACACCGCCTTGAATAAGGCCTTTTTCATGAATAGAGTCTTTTTTTAAAATATCTTTGGTAGCTTGCCCCGCCTTATCAAAGCCTAACCAAATTTGAGAATCCTCATTAATCAAATTATCACCAGAAATAGCTTCTTCCAGCCAAAGGTGTGAAGAAGTTAACTCTAACCTAACATTCATAACCTGAGAGCTTATGCCCATGTAACTTTCTACTAATGGCTTAGTAACCAATTTTTGATACAGTATCAAGGATATAAAAAGAATCAATGTCGCAACCGATACCATTATTAGACGCTTGCCGTGTGTTATAACTTCACTGATCGTATTATTGGTTTCTTGTTGTTCAGTTGTACTCATATATTTCTCAAAATATTATGCAATCACGAAGCTAAGTATTTCAGCTTTATTAACTATGGAACCTAGGTGTTCAACCTCATAAAACTCTAACTTACGAATCTATGCTCACGTTGCAGAGACGAGTTCCGCAAACTGATCCTTAATTGCGAAAATCTCAGACAAAATCCATCCATGACTTCAAGCTATTCAGAACCAAGGGGTAGCTACTGGTAGCATGGAATTTCATCCATTACCTCGCTTTTGATACTCCACGCCTTTTTGTACAATGCCTCAACAGTAAAGATACGTTTAAATACATTAACTTTATCAGTAGAATTGCCAACTAACCACTATAATTGAATTATTAAAGTTTATTTTTGTGAGGTAATACCGAATTTCACCTATTGTAGCTATATTATTTCGTTCTCAATAACTTAGCCTGTCTGCAAAATAGTTTTATTATTTTCTATCAATTCGAGTGTGTTAAAAAATAGGTACAACAAAATTCTGCCACATCCAAAGTAAAAATAGCCTCATTATTACTTGCAATTAAAGTATTAGATTCATCAAAAACCAGCTTTATCTCACAAGCTAAAAAATGCATACATCAAATCGTTGTACAATAGATATTCATTTTAAATAAACCATTAAACGAGCCTAAGATGAACATTCAAAGCCATGTCGCCGACATTAATACACCCACAGGTGTGATGCGTACTTATATTCACCGCCCTGTTGGTGAAGGTAGCTACCCTGTTATTTTATTTTATTCTGAAATTTTTCAACAAACAGGCCCTATTGAGCGTGCAGCAAAATTAATGGCGAGCCATGGTTATGCGGTATTAGTTCCGGAAGTATTCCATGAGCTTAACCCAATCGGTACGGTACTAGGCTATGACGATGCAGGACGTGAAAAAGGCAATGCTGATAAACATGCTAAGGATGTGCAAGGCTATGATACCGATAATGTCGCGTTAATCGAATTTGCCAAGCAACAAGAGTGGTGCAATGGTCATATTGGAGCAATGGGCTATTGTATTGGTGGCCACTTAGCATTTCGTGCCGCTTTACAGCCAGAAGTCAAAGGCTCTGCCTGTTTTTACGGTACTGATTTACATGTCCAAGTTATTCCTAACCAACCAGGCCAGCACAGCATGGAGCGTTTGGATGATATTAAAGGTGAGTTGTTGATGATTTGGGGTAAACAGGATAATCATATCCCCCCTGAAGGCCTTGCCAAAATATATAAAGAATTAAACAAAACAGATATTACCTTTACATGGCACGAATTTAACGTCGGTCATGCGTTTATGCGTGATGAAGGTGATGGTGGTCGTTATGATGCGCAAACAGCTCAATTAGGTTACCAGTTAGCTCTCAACTTATTTAGCAGAACCTTGCGTTAATTATTTAGATATTAAACAAATGAAGCAATCTGTAGTGGATTGCTTCATCTATGCCCTCAAGCATAAGCTTTGTAAAAGCAGATAAAAGATTATTCAGTCATTGCCCTAACTTTACGCTTACGTAATAAATTACCCTTAACTTCTTCCTCAAAATAAATATGCCCCCCTTTGCCTTCATTATAGGCAGGGCAAATAATTTCAAACTTAATATCCGATTTATTAGAAATTAATATCGTATTGACTTGATCCTCTGTCACTAAACACTGCTGCAAATCTTCAAAAATTTCTATTAAAACCTCATCTTTCACCGTACCGATTAATACAAACTGAAAAGTATGATCATATTGACACAATAAAAACTTTTCTATTTCTTCAGGAATATATAGCTTTACCTTCCAACTAGTTTTACGTACATTTCCTTTTTTATCCGCAATAGTTTCTAGCTTTTGTTCGATGGTCTTTTTTATAAACCCTAATACTTTTTTTGTTCTTCTGTTCATTTATTTAGCTGTCTTAGAGTAACTTAAATATAATTTTAGTTCACTGTAGCTAGACTTTATGCAAAAATCAACTCTAGTTCCTGACATTCGTGGGCTACAGGATTTATCAAAACACCTTATATTAACAGTAAGACAGCATCACACTGTGGACTAAACCTTGGGAAGAAACATGCCCTTTAATCAAAAATGGAGTTGCCTCATGCTGAAAACCATCACTAGTAAAATTAAAGGCTTTAGCGCTAATCTCACCAAGATAAATAATCACCCTATCAGTAAGGCAACACTCATCATCGTGCTTTTCCTGGATTTATTTATCCTGGTTTCTATTTTTGAAGGCTTATCTGACCATACACGCCAACTCACTAGTCCGAGTGAATACATTCCTCAATATTGTCGAGATATTATTATT
Source organism: uncultured bacterium (assembly GCA_965366065.1). GTDB lineage: Bacteria > Pseudomonadota > Gammaproteobacteria > Methylococcales > Methylomonadaceae > Methyloprofundus. Next base: position 20,010 of record CBDUDV010000006.1, read on the forward strand.
GATGAAGATTGGAATGATGAAAATCGCTTAACGCGTACCGCAAACATTGTATCTCGCTATCGTGGTAGCTATGTTTACACCCATAATCAGCTATCGAAAATACATCCTATTTGCACGCCACTCTATGAAAGTTTGCAAGCAATTAAGCAGGACCAAACGCTTGCTAAAGACTTAAGCGCTTTAATTCGCCTGCGCTCTCAAGCTACTCGCGTTAAATCCGAGTTGGATAAAGTAAGAGGCGCTTATGACACCTCACTTTTAGAACAAATTGCTAAACAAAATGCTCATGCTAAAAATACGGCTGCTTTAAAAAAGCAAGTATCTAGCTTAACTATCAAACTAAATACCTTAAGTAATACAGAGGCTGAATCGAGTTTACTGTTGCATCAAAACACACTAATGATGCAGTTTTATGGGCTGATTGAAAACTCAGCTAGCAAAAACCGCGAGGAACTTTTAGCGGCATTACGCCATTTAAACTTCTGGTTCCCAGTTAAACGCCTTGGAATGGAGATGATTTTTTTATTACCGCTTATACTCATCTTTTATCTGTGGAATTCTAAAAGCATTAGCGCAAACCGGACTTATCAAAGCTTAGTCTCCTCTCATCTGTTAGTGGTTGTCTTTATACCCGTTATTTTTAAGATTCTAGAACTCATTTATGAGCTGATACCTAAAACCTTTTTGAAACATGTGTTTGAATTACTAGAATCACTTAACCTCGTTGCAGTTTGGCATTACTTGATGATGGGCATCAGCATTGCTAGTGCTTTGGCGCTCATCTATGTGATGCAACAGAAAATATTCTCAGCAGAAAAACTGAACCAAAAACGCATTGCAAAAGGCGATTGTCAAAATTGCGGCGAACATTTAGCGGCTGAACATAATGCTTGCCCTGCTTGTGGTTTTACACAATTTAAGCCGTGCGTACACTGCAATAAAAACACCTATGTTTTGGGAAGGTTTTGTAGAGAATGCGGTGGGAGCCTAGTAGAAACTGACTAAGCTATTTGTAAACTAGCCAGTCTATCTCTAGCTGGCTAGTTTCGATCATATTAGCTCATACTTAAATAGCGTTCGCCGGTATCGTGCATCATAGTAACAACGGCTTTACCTTTGCCTAATTTTTTAGCGATACGTAAAGCGGCACAAACACTCGCTCCGGTAGAAATCCCAGCTAACAGTCCTTCTTCTTCCACTAAACGTTTACGCATTGCAAATGCTTCATCCGTACTAACCAGTTCGATGCCATCAAGTAAATCAACCGCTAAATTTTTAGGGATAAATCCTGCACCAATGCCTTGTATTTTATGCGGGCTGTGTGTTCCACCAGAAATAATAGGTGACTCTGCAGGCTCTACCGCAATCGCCTGAAAATCTGCTTTGCGTTTTTTAATCACGTCAGCAACGCCTGTAATAGTCCCTCCAGTACCCACCCCACAAACAAAAGCATCAACCTTACCATCCAATGCCGACCAGATTTCTTGCGCAGTTGTTTGACGGTGTATTTCTGGATTAGCAGGATTTTCAAACTGTTGTGGCATAAAACCATTTTCAGTCTGTGCGAGTATTTCTTTGGCTTTATTAATCGCCCCCGTCATGCCTTCTGGACCGGGCGTTAAAACAATCTCTGCGCCATACAGTGCTAATAATTGTCTACGTTCAACTGACATCGTTTCTGGCATCGTTAAAATACACTGATAACCGCGTGCGGCTGCGACCATCGCTAAGGCAATGCCTGTATTTCCTGAAGTGGGTTCAATAATAGTTCCGTCCGCTTGCAATTCACCTGATTTCTCAGCAGCAATAACCATCGCTAGCCCAATACGGTCTTTTACGGAACCACCTGGGTTACGCGATTCAATTTTTAAATAAACATCGGCTGAACCCGCTTCTACAAGTTTATTTAACTTAACTAACGCGGTATCACCAATAAGTTGTGTTACATCATTTGAGGTACTCATGCCAATGTCCTATTATTCTTTATCAATTTTTTATAATAGCATTTTTGGCTATATTCACCCCAATAAATTAAACGTAAAAATAAGCCAATTGACACATTCTTTTACATCAATATTGGCATATAACACACTTCAAATAGTCTAAAATTATAATATACTGTTTTATAAGGTTTTAAATATGGCATCCCTTTTGCATTAGCTATGTATGACTCTATGCTTTTCATACAGTCATTTCTTTTAAAATTTAGGATAACTAACTATGAAAAAAATGCTTATTTTAGGTGCTGGATTATTCATCACTACAATGAACGTGAACGCAATGCCACAACATGACGCACCTTTTGTGGGTATTAACCCAATAATGAACATGTGTCACATTATTGCAGAAGATGATGCATTTGCTCACCAAGGCCCTGCTGAAACAAAATTTACAATCAATAAAAATTACATCTTAGCCAGCTGTAAAGCTGAGTACCTTGTAGATAAAGAAAACCCAATCGAGATTGAAGGTAGAGTAGAAGGAATTCCTTGCATGATTGGTATTCCAGGCTGGGCAAAATTAGAGGTTAAAGGCCCTTCTTTTGGTACAGGTGGTTTTACTGTTAACCAAGGTGGCTCTGTAACTGCGACTTGTAAAGTCCCAAGATCTTAATAGATAAACTCTCGGCTAATACTTAACTGCATCAGAGTTTTTTGGCTTTTAGCAAGAAAAAATGATCATTTTACATTAGCCGAGTACGCTAAAAGTAGCTACTCAGCTTATTCAAACACACTCATTTACCCTGAGTGTGTTTGATCCCCTTCCAAGTATCACTGTTTATTTAACTATTTACTCTTTAAACTGAAGCGATACCAATATTTAGGCTATGTCACTGCTACATGTGGATTTTTTAAATTACTTTTGTTCTTAAAGGATCTCTCCTAAGATACAGGTATCTACACAAGCTTTTTCCATTTAAAATACAATTAGTTATAACGCGTAGTTACCTCCTCTCCTGCTGGAGAGGGCTGGGGTGAGGAGAATAAAATCAAAGCTTTACCTATTTCTCCTCATCCAACCTTCTCCCGCTGGAGAAGGCTTTAAGCACCATTTTTTCCACACTTAACGGTGACATAGCCAATATTTATGTCACTTTAAAAAGTACTACCTTTTGTAACCGTAACGCTGCAACTCGATAATTATTTTTCAAATAATCATATATTGAGCACTGCTTAACCCACCTTAAAACATCCTTTCCTATACATATCTGATAACACATCAGCAGGTGTCCCTAAAAAATAACGCAGGCGCAAATACCACATTAATAAGATAGTACGCCCAATACCAAAAGACTCCCAACGACGGGCAGAACTTTGTACTGCTTGATGAATACAATACGGTGCTGTTATTTTTTTTAGCTGCTTACTTAACGCAATATCTTCCATCAGTGAAATTTCTGGATAAGCGCCCACTGCATCGAAGCTCGATTTACTAACAAAAATAGCTTGATCCCCTGTTGCTATCCCCGATAAGCGTGATCGCCAGTTCATCATAAAGCTTATCACCTTTAAAAATGGATGTTTGCCCATTAATTGCATATCAAAACGCCCCCATTGAAACCCTTTATCGAACCCTGCCGTAATATCTTGTAACGCTGATTCAGGTAAAAAGGTATCGGCATGAAGAAATATTAATATTTCAGCACTTGCGTGTTTAGCGCCTTGGTTCATTTGCGACGCGCGGCCTTTTTTATCGCATGTTAAAAAGAGATCTATCGATGCTTGTGCAAGATTTGCGGTTGCATCCGTACTACCACCGTCAGCAATAATAATTTCACACTGCATACGCAAGCTTTGTAGTGGCTCTAAAAACGCGACGACACCCTGTGCTTCATTTAAAGTGGGAATAATAATGGAGTACTTTTTCATGAAAAAAAATTATCTTAGCTTAGTTAAATTTTAAATAAAAAACGCTATTTTTAGCCTAAGTCTTTATTGGTAAACGGATTTATAAGTTATTCACAAAACCTGTGGATAACTCTGTGTGTAAGCTCTCTATATAGCAGTGAAAGCCATTAAAATATAACCTTTCATTTAGATTGTACAATTTTTGTACAATCTAAATTTAACATTTAATTTCAGTAACTTATGCTTGTCAATATCATTAATTGATATATTTTTATAAAAAAATGTTGACAGGCCCTGCAGCGAATTTGTTATGTGTATAAATAATGAATAACTTATTTTTTATACGCTTACTTAAGATAAAAATAGCTTTACAAACGCTTCTTTCTTTAAACGAAAACCAGATGCGTTTTTATGCCCACCGCCATCAAATTTTAGCGCAATTTGTGAGACATCAAATTCACCTATCGAACGTAAACCACAGTCATAACACTCGCGCTGGCCTTGATAAGAATAAATTAGCCCAAATGTACCTGATAACTTCGCTAGCTCATGCCCTAAATCACTGGCATACATAGAGGGTGCATTGACTGCAAAGCCTTTATGACCGTCTAATTCAACTGCATGCCGTGCTTTTAGTAAACGTTTTATACTCAATTTATGCTGCTTTAATAGAACTGCCCCTTCAATCTCTAAATTAGCTAATTCAATTTTCTCAAATTCAGCAAAGTCATCCGGTAAACATAAATAGAGTGCCTTACAAATCGCATCAGTATTCGGTAACACATGGTTCCATAAATCATTATCTTCTATATGTAATAACAACTGCGGTACCGCTTGCTCAGCTTGAAAATACTGCCATGCAATCACACAGCCACTATGCTCTTGAACAAAATTAATTTCGATATTACTGGGTAATTCATGCTGCTTAAAGTAGCTTTCTAATTCTTTTTGCGCACTGATATGGTGATCTAAAATCACTATTTTTTTCGCTGTTTTCGCCGCCTCAACTAAGATCTCTGGTGAATAACAAAAATCCACAATATAGATGACAGCATCTTTTGTAATCTCTGGCATCGGATTATTATGGCGTACGGCTTCATAGTGAGCTTGATTACCTAAGGTTTTCCATGCTGCCCAAGCGGCTGCATAACCATCAATACAACTCGCATGATAAAAAACATAATTTTTTGTTTCTGATTGTTCGATCACTCAATTTACCTTTTAATTTTCTAACGCATTATGAATTTCAAGATTGCATACCATCATCGTAGGATGGGTAGAGGCACGAAAACCATCGGTGTGATTGATTTACACACCTGCCTTATTGATGATGTAGGGTGGGTTTCGCAAGAAAACGCTCTACCCACCCTACAATATGCTAACGTTTATTTTTTAGCACCAGTTAAAAAACTGACTAGCTACTTAACTTCCATTTCCAGTTTTTAACTTCTGGCATATCTTCACCGTATTCACGTACATATTGTTGATGCTCAATCAATTTGTCACGCATCAATTGTTTTAAATAAACTGATTTATGACGCAAGCTCGGTACACGCCCTAAAACATCGATAACTAAATGAAAGCGGTCTAAATCATTCATTACCACCATATCAAATGGTGTTGATGTCGTTCCTTCTTCCTTATAACCACGCGCATGAATATTACTATGATTAGGACGACGATAGGTTAAGCGATGAATTAGCCACGGATAACCGTGATAAGCAAAAATAACCGGCTTATCGGGTGTAAATATATCCACAAATTCATTATCCGATAAACCATGTGGGTGCTCTTCTTGTGGCATTAACTTCATTAAATTAACCACGTTTACCATACGTACTTTTAATTCAGGCAAGTTCTCTCTTAAAATTTGCACCGCAGCTAAAACTTCTAAAGTAGGCACATCACCTGCGCAGGCTAAAACCACATCTGGCTCACCGGCTTCTTGGTCATTACTCGCCCAATCCCAGACACCTAGCCCTGCGGTACAGTGTTTAATCGCAGCATCCATAGTGAGCCATTGCTCTGATGGCTGTTTACCACAAACCACGACATTCACATAATTACGACTACGCAAACAATGGTCAGTCACTGACAATAAGGTATTCGCATCAGGCGGCAGGTAAACACGTACCACAGAGGATTTTTTATTCACAACATGATCAATAAACCCAGGATCTTGATGAGAAAAGCCATTATGATCCTGACGCCATACATGCGATGACAACAAATAATTCAACGAGGCAACGGGTCGTCGCCATTCTATATCACTTGTTGTTTTCAACCATTTTGCATGTTGATTAAACATAGAATCAATAATATGAATAAAGGCTTCATAACAATTGAAAAAACCATGTCGCCCTGTTAGCAAATACCCTTCTAACCAGCCTTGGCACGTATGTTCCGATAAAATTTCCATCACTCGGCCATCACTGGCTAAATGGTCGTCTTCGGGGATTGTGCTTTCCATCCATGTTCTATTCGTGACTTCAAAAGCAGGCGACCATCGGTTAGAGGCCGTTTCATCTGGACCAAATAAACGAAAATTCTGTTCGTCTTCATTTAAGCGCATCACTTCGCCTAAATAAGTCCCTTGTACGCGTGTTGCTTCACCTTTTACAGCCCCCGGTGCAGGAACATCCACTGCGAAATCAGCAAAATTAGGTAAATGTAATTTGCGTAATAAACTACCGCCATTGGTATGCGGATTATCACTCATACGGCGTTGGTGTTTTGGTGCGAGCGCTTTTAATTCAGTAAGCAACGCGCCATTTTCATCAAATAACTCCTCTGCTTTATAACTTTTCAACCATATTTCTAACAATTTTAAATGTTCAGGATCTTCACGCACCGCTGAAAAAGGCACTTGATGCGAACGCCAAAAATCTTCGGTTTTTTTACCGTCGACTTCTTTTGGCCCTGTCCAGCCTTTCGGTGAACGTAAAATAATCATTGGCCAAGTGGGTCGCTTAACTACACTCGACTCGCGCGCTTGTTTTTGAATCGCTTTAATTTCAGCAATCACCACATCCATCGTCGCGGCCATTTTCTGATGCATGGCTTCTGGCTCAGAGCCTTCAACAAAATACGGTTTATAACCATATCCCACAAATAAACTTTCTAACTCCGCTTTTGGCATACGTGCCAATAAGGTAGGGTTAGCAATTTTATAGCCGTTTAAATGCAAGATTGGTAATACCGCACCATCACGTGCAGGGTTTAAAAATTTATTCGAGTGCCATGATGTTGCTAAAGGCCCCGTTTCCGCTTCCCCATCGCCCACCACACAACACGCAATTAAATCTGGATTATCAAATACCGCACCATAAGCATGTGACACTGAATAGCCTAGCTCCCCACCTTCATGAATTGACCCCGGTGTTTCAGGTGCCACATGGCTAGGAATTCCGCCCGGAAAGCTAAATTGTTTAAATAAACGGCGCATCCCTTCTGCGCTTTCATCAATATCAGGATAATATTCGCTATACGTGCCTTCCATCCAAGTATTAGCAACAATGCCGGGACCACCATGTCCGGGGCCAGCAATATACAGCGCATTTAAATCAAACGATTTAATTACTCGATTCATATGCGCATAAATAAAATTTAATCCAGGCGTCGTTCCCCAATGCCCTAATAGACGCGGCTTAACATGCTCTAAAGTCAGCGGCTCACGCAACAAAGGATTTTTCATTAGATAAATCTGCCCTACCGATAAATAATTAGCGGCACGCCAGTACGCATGAATCTTATTTAATTCATCGGTGGTTAGCGTTTGATCTTCAGTTGTCATGCTCAAAATTCCTAGTTTTTATTTCAGGGTTAATGATGTTTTGTAGGTAGTTTAACTGATGTTACGCAGAGGCTTGCAAAAATAGACTTATTCACTCTGCATTATATAAAAAACTTACAATTAATTTTATAGTTAACATTAAGTAGCCCGTATAAAGCTTGTTCAATACGGGGATTCGATGCGCTGTTTATCCCGTATTACGTACCTCCATACGGGATACAATATACTCGCGTTTACATTATTTTCTCAACAAACAGAATTAAGTTACTTTGTAAGGCCTTCTGCCTGCGCTTGAATCGCTGTCATCACCACAGTATTAACAATATCGGCGACTGTACAACCACGGCTTAAATCATTCACAGGCTTATTCAAGCCTTGTAAAATAGGCCCTATAGCAATAGCACCCGACGAGCGCTGTACTGCTTTATAGGTATTATTCCCGGTATTCAAGTCCGGAAAAATAAACACATTTGCATGCCCCGCGACTTCACTATTGGGTAATTTAGTTTTTGCAACCGCTGCATCAACTGCCGCATCATATTGCATCGGCCCCTCTAACTTCAATTCTGGGTGTGCTTGTTTAGCTAGTTGCACCGCTTCTCTTACTTTATCAACCGCAGCGCCTTTGCCTGACTCGCCCGTTGAGTAAGATAGCATGGCTACGCGAGGCGATATATTAAACATTTGCGCGGTTTGTGCTGCACTAATAGCAATATCCGCCAGCTCTTGTGCATTCGGGTTAGGATTTACCGCACAATCTCCATAGACCAAAACTCTATCTTCTAAACACATAAAAAACACGCTAGAGACAATCGAGGTATCCGGCTTAGTTTTAATAATTTGAAACGCCGGACGAATGGTATGTTGCGTAGTATGCACCGCACCAGAAACCATACCATCTGCATGGCCTAACTGAATCATCATGGTGCCAAAATAACTGACATCCGACATCGTATCGTAAGCCATATCATAATTAACCCCCTTGGCTTTACGTAAGTTGGCATATTCTTCGGCATATAACTCACGCAATTCTGACTCAAGCGGGTTAATAATATTCACCTCACTTAGATTTAGACCTAATGTGCTAATTTTTTGCTGAATGCTCTCCACGTCACCCAGTAAGGTGATCTTTACAACCCCTCTTAAGAGTAAAATTTCAGCCGCACGCAAAATCCTATCTTCACACCCTTCGGGTAAGACTATATGTTGGATATTTGATTTAGCTCGCTGGATTTGCTCATATTCAAAAATAAGCGGGGTTACTTTTTCAGAATGCTGTGCGTTTAATCGTTCGCGTAACTGAGAAAAATCTAAATGCGCTTCAACTAAGCCTAAGGCAGTTGCAACTTTTTGCTCATCTTGGGAATAAAATTGCGCGCGAACTTCTTTTACTCGCGTCGCCGTATTAAAGGTATCTTCTGCTATTGATAACACCGCAAAAGGTAACTCCTTATTATCTGACAACATCGCCATCACTTGCTCTGCATCCGATGTTTTACCGGTTAATAACAAACCAGCAATATTAGGATACTGATTTGATGTATACGCCATAAAACACGCTAAAATAATATCCGCACGATCACTCGGCGTAATCACTAAATCACCCTCTTCTAAGTAGGCTAAGAAGTCAGGTACTTGCATAGCGGCGACTTTATATTGGCTAATTTGTCGGTTGAGTAGTGTTTTATCGTCTGATAATATCTGTGCACCGAGTTGCCGCACAATATTACCAATACTAGGTTTGTATAAGGATGGCTCAACCGGTACGACATAAACAGGAAATGCATTATCGGCTTGGTGGTTAAATCGCAACGCTAATGTGCCCAACTGGTCTTGCTCTACCCCATTAATAACACAGGCTAACAAATCACAATCAAACTCGGCTATCGCATGTTTCAAGCGATTAACTGCATCGATAATTTGTTGATTATCTCGCGCTAAACCTTGAACCACCGGCATAATTAAACAGCCTAAGTTATTTGCTACTTCCGCATTAAAATCAAACTCAAAAACCGATTCATCACCGCGATAATCTGAACCCACACACAGCACATACTCACATTTATCTGCCAATGCTCGGTATTTACTTAAAATACGATTCAGTAATTCGTTATAGCGCCCTTTTTCAATTAACTGCTTCGCTTCTTCTATTTCACAGCCATACATCGCATCATAAGAAAGCTCAATATGATAACGATGTTTAATCAACTGAATTAACTCATCACGATCTTCGTTGACATTAATAACCGGTCTGAAAAACCCAATATTATCACTATGCCCTGAAAGCATATCCATCATTGCCAGCATAATAATAGACTTACCACTGCCTTGCTCGGCACCTGTTACATAGATATTTTTATTCATTTTCGCTCATATTTTATTTAAAAATGACTTAAGTTTACTAATCACTAAACTTATTCGTTAACAAATGCGCGGTAGTTGTGTACCACTTAATAATTCCAGTATGCGTGTGGTGCCAATTTTATTTTTCATACTCACCAGCCCGCGTTCAGCCTCTTCAACCTGTCCAATAATTGCCGCGTTTTCACCTAAGGGATGTGAGTGCATAATAGCTAAGGCTTGCTCTGCTTGTTCGGCGGGTAATACAGTGATAAATCGCCCTTCATTTGCGACATAACAAGGATCTAAACCTAATAATTCACACACACTGCGCACTGTTTTGGGTATGTTTATATCCGCTTCTTGTAACAGTATGTGTTTATTAGCTGAGGCGCTGATTTCTATTAACGCGGTTGCTAAGCCGCCACGTGTTAAATCACGCATACCGTGTAGTTCTAATCCTGCGTCTACTAGCATTTCAACCAAGCCTGATACGTCAGCGCAATCACTTTCTAAGGTTTCCTCTAAATGAAAGCCTTCACGCTCCGCCATAATGGCAATGCCGTGCCTGCCTATATCACCATTGATTAAGACCACATCACCCGCTTTAATGCTGCTAGGTGAAATATCTAAAGCCGTTTTTAGGACACCGATACCACTGGTATTAATGTAAATGCCATCACCCTTACCTTTTTCGACAACTTTGGTATCACCGGTAACGATTTCAACGCCCGCCGCTTTCGCTTGTTGCGCCATTGAATGCACAATTTTTTGTAAGGATTCAATCGCGAAGCCTTCTTCAAGTATAAAGCCACAACTTAAATACAAAGGTTTCGCGCCACTCATAGCTAAATCATTTAAAGTGCCACAAACCGCCATTTTACCTATATCACCGCCAGGGAAAAATAACGGATTGACCACATAAGAATCGGTAGTAAACGCTAAACGGCCTTGTTGTGTTGGTAGTACGGCACTGTCATTTTTATCCTTTAAGCTAGAACTACCAAACGCACGCAACATAATATTATCAATCAGCTGTTGCATCAAACGTCCACCACCGCCATGTGCCATGACTATTTTTTCATATTGCCCAATAGGCAGTGGGCAAGTTATTTCTAAGTCGTTTTCATTACTCATATCTATTCTTCACTCAGGCTTTGTTGACGGCGATACGCATAATAAGCGGCACACGCGCCTTCTGAAGATACCATGGTTGTGCCTAATGGATTTTCTGGTGTGCAGCGTTTACCAAATTCTAGGCAATCGAAAGGTTTCAGTATACCTTGCAATACTTCACCACTTTTACACGCTTTAGGCTCTTGCGTATTGATATGCGCTACTTGATAATGTTGTGCGGCATCAAACTCGGCATAATCCAAATTTAACTGAAAGCCACTGTTTTCAATTTCGCCTAAACCACGCCATGCAAAGGTAGTCACTTCAAACACACGTTCTATCATCGCTTGCGCGGTGACATTTCCCGCCTGCGTTACTGCACGACCGTATTGATTTTCTACCACCGTTCGATTTTCTTCTAATTGTTGCACGCAGTGTAAAATTCCCTGCAAAATATCCACCGGTTCAAAGCCTGTTACCACAATAGGCACCTGATATTTTTCGGCAATTGGTAAATACTCGTGATAGCCCATCACTACACAGACATTTCCTGCCGCTAAAAAACCTTGCACTCTGTTTTCGGGCGAGGCCAATATTGCTTGCATAGCGGGTGGTACACGCACATGTGACACCAGTAATTTAAAATTACTTAAGCCACGTGCTTTTGCCTGATAAGCAGCCATGGCAGTAGTCGGGATTGTGGTTTCAAAGCCTACGGCAAAAAACACCACTTGTTTATCTAGGTTCTGCTCAGCCAATATGACTGCGTCTAAAGGTGAATAAACCGCTCTGACATCACCTCCTTCTGCTTTCACGGTCATTAAATCTTTTGCAGAACCGGGCACACGTAACATATCGCCAAAAGTGCAAAAAATCATATTATCTAATTCTGCAATCGCTATCGCTTTATCTATCGCCGCCAAGGGTGTAACACACACGGGGCAACCCGGCCCATGCACTAAATTAATCTGCTCGGGTAAAAGCTGATCTATGCCATATTTCATAATGGCATGAGTTTGACCACCACAAAGCTCCATTAGCGTCCACGGCTGTGTGCAGGTATTTTTTATTGCCTGCGCTAATACCGCGACATGTTCATGGTCACGAAATTCATCGATATATTTCATATCTGTTGTTCCAATGATTGTTTTAATTCATCAAAACTTGCCAAGGTCGCTTGCGCTTCTTCTTCGTCTAAAACACTAATGGCAAAACCTGCATGTACGATGACATAATCATTTTCTTTTACTTCGGGCACATAAGCTAAATTTACTTTAGTAATCAAACCAGAAAAACTAACGTCGCCCGTGCGCGTGTAGGGATCATCACCTGAAATTACTACTATTTTACCTGGGACCGCTAAACACATGTCTTAAACTCCTGTTGCTGAATAACTGCTAATAATTGCCCAAGAGCAAGCCCACCATCATTACAAGGCACTTTTTGTTGCCAAAAAACTTTAACATTAATCGCCGTTAAACGCTTAATAATCGCTTCTGTTAAGTAGCTATTTTGGAAACTGCCACCGCTTAAGACCACTGTTTTTAAACCCGAACCATGCACCCTATCAACGATGCTTTCTACCAAGGTATTATGAAATTTACAGGCAATAATTGAATTCTCTATACCTTCAGCTAAATCCTTCATAATATTTTCTAACAGTGGTTGCCAGTCTAAGCGTATTAAATCATTTTGCTTACGCCATAACAAAGAATAACTGTCGCTTAACTGACAACCATTAATGCACTGCTCTAAACGTGATGCCGCCTGCCCTTCATAAGTGGATATTTGGCATAAACCTAATAAGCTGGCAACGCAATCAAATAATCGTCCTATACTCGAACAACGCGGTGTATTTAACTGTTTTTTTAGCACCTGATTTAATAGCTTCTGTTCATGTTTACTGAAAGTCTGAATAGCAGCTAAATCTGTTTGCGCAAACAAACTATCCCCCATAAACTCCCATAATAGACCTAATGCCGTTCTACGCGGCTCTTTAATAGCAACGGATCCACCTGGTAAAGAAAATTCGCGCAGGCTCGCAATACGGGTGATTTTTTTATTTTCTAAGCTAAAAAATTCACCGCCCCATAAACTGCCATCCTCACCTAAACCTGCCCCATCCCATACCACCGCCAATAAAGGTTCTGTAACTCCATGTTCGGCCACGCATGATAATAAATGCGCATGATGATGTTGTACTGTGACACAAGGCGTTTGCGATAACTCATCGCCATACTGACTGCTGGCATAATCACTATGTTGATCTTGAACCAACAAGTCAGTTTGATGCTGCACTAAAGTCGATAAATCAGTGATATTCTGCTTAAACCCCTGCACCGTAGCAAGGCTTTCAAGATCACCATTATGCTGACTGATAAGCGCATAACCCTCGCTCGCTAAGGCAAAGGTATTTTTCAAATGCCCACCTAAAGCCAGTAGTTTAGCTTTAAATTTAGGCAGTTTAATGACAATGGGAGCATAGCCTCGCGCAGCACGTATCAACATTTCCGAACCCTGCACGGCTTGTACAACAGAATCATCTATAGGACGTAAAATACTGCGATTATGTATTAAAAATACATCAGCAATCTGTCCTAACTGTTCGAGTGCTTGTTGGTTATCAATACAAATAGGTTCATTACTGATATTGCCACTGGTCGCCACAACAGGCGCAGAAAGATAAGATAGCAATAAATGATGTAAAGGTGAGCAAGCTAGCATGATACCGATACGTGCATTATTAGGCGCAATATTCTCGGCAAGCATAAAGCCAGCCCGCTTTTTATTAAGTAAGACAATCGGGGCGGCCACTGACTGTAGCATTTGCGCTTCTTGTGCGCTGGGTGTCGCAATGCTACGAACTTGTGGCATATCTTTGCACATTAACGCAAACGGCTTTTCAGGGCGATATTTTTTCTCTCTTAAGCGCGCCACACTGGTCTTGCAATTTGCATCGACTAACAATTGAAAACCACCGATACCTTTTATCGCAATAATAGCGCCTTGCTTAAGTGCCTCTGCCGCTTGTTTAATAGCCGCCACATCACTCTCAATAATTTGTCCCGACTTATTAGTTAACTGCACTGAAGGCCCGCAATCAGCACACGCTATGGTTTGCGCATGAAAACGTCGATCAGTAGGATCATCATATTCATGCTGACAATTTGCACACATGGGAAAGTCTTGCATCGTCGTTCTAACGCGATCATAAGGCAAGGCACTGATAATACTATAACGCGGCCCACACTGACTACAGCTAGTAAACGCATATTGATAACGCCGATTAGTGGGATCAAGAATGTCTTTTTGACACTCCGAACACATCGCAATATCTGGCAAAATAAATAAACTCTTTTTGCCTTGTGTGGTACTAGATCGTAGCTCAAAATTTACATAACCATAATACTCATGCTCAATAATAAGTAAGGATTTAATATGGCTATGAACGGGGGGAAATTGTTGTAATCTATCCAAAAAACCAGCAATCGCATCAGGCAACCCTTCTATCTCAATGCTAACTCCAGTATCCGTATTACTTATCCACCCTTTGAGCTTTAAATCCTGCGCTAAGTTAAAAATAAAAGGACGAAAGCCCACACCTTGAATTAAGCCTGTGATCTGTAGTTCTTTTCTGATAATCTTAGTGTTCATAATGATTCACTATGTGAAGTACTGCTTAGGAATAACAAGGTCGAGCCTATGAAAGAATTTGTTCAGAATTTAGTAGAAAAGTATGATTTCCAATCAGTACGCTTACTGCCACTATTGCGCGATATTCAAGCACAATATCACTTTATCCCTCAAGATGCGATAGAACACCTTGCTAAGCTACTTCATATCGAACGCACACAAATTATCAGTGTGATCGAATTTTATAGCTTTTTTCACCTACAAGCTCGCGGTCAATACGATATTCTAATCAGTGATTCGATTACTGACCATATGCTAGGCAAGCCCGCCTTAATGGCCTATTTTTGTGAGAAATTAGGCGTAGAGATTGGCGAAGTCCGTGCAGATGGTCTGGTTAGCATAGACAACACCTCTTGTTCTGGTATGTGTGACCAAGGGCCCGCAGGTTTGGTCAATGGCTATGTTTTAACCAATTTAAATCGCCCGCGTATTGATGCAATTGTGGAATTGGTAAATCAACAAGTGCCCGTGAATGAATGGCCTGAAATATTTTTCAGTACCACTGATAATATTTATAAACGCAATATTTTATTAGAATCTACGGTTACACCAGGCGATGCACTTAAGGCCGCTTTTGCACGGGGTTTAAAAGAAACCTTACATGAAGTAGACGTTTCAGGTTTACGTGGTCGCGGTGGTGCAGGTTTTAGTACCGCGATGAAATGGCGATTCTGTTCTGAAGAAGCGGAAACAGAACGCTATGTGGTTTGTAATGCGGATGAAGGCGAACCGGGCACGTTTAAAGATCGCGTTTTGCTCAATACTTACGCACATCAAGTCTTTGAAGGCATGACTTTATGTGCAGCTGTTATCGGCGCTAAACAAGGATTTTTATATTTACGCGGTGAATATCTGCACCTTTTTGAAGCCTTACAACAGATATTACAAGCCCGTCGCGAACAGGCTTTATTAGGCAATAATATTCTTGAATCAGGCCTAACATTTGATATAGAAATTCGCTTAGGTGCAGGGGCTTATATTTGCGGTGAAGAATCCGCTTTAATTGAATCACTCGAAGGCAAACGCGGTATTCCACGTAATCGCCCGCCCTACCCTGTAACCCAGGGTTATTTACAAAAGCCGACAGTAGTTAATAATGTAGAAACATTTTTTGCAGCGGCAAAAATAGCCGTTGTTGGCGGACAAGCTTTTGCAGATTTAGGCACGAAAAAGTCAAAAGGTACTAAACTATTAAGTATCAGCGGAGACTGTCTACGACCGGGCATATACGAATACCCTTTTGGCACCTCGGTTAATGAAATTTTACACGACTGCCACGCGACACACGCATTCGGCATACAAGTCGGTGGACCTTCTGGTGTATTTATTGCTCGCGATGAATTTGATCGCCAATTAGCCTTTGAAGATTTAGCCACGGGTGGGTCTTTTATTATTCTGAATGAAGGGCGAAATATTTTAGATCTAGTTAAAAACTTTACCCACTTTTTTGCGCATGAAAGCTGTGGCTTTTGTACTCCTTGTAGAGTAGGTACGGCTTTATTACAAAAACAATTCGATAAAATAGTCGATGGTCATGGTTCCGCAGGCGATGTGGTTGCTTTAGAAGAGCTCTGTCAACTGGTAAAAAATTACAGTCACTGTGGTTTAGGGCAAACAGCCGCAAACCCTATCATCAGCACTTTGCAGCGTTACCCTGAACTTTATCAAAATTTATTGAAGAAAATTAGCTATGAACCAAGCTTTGATTTAGATGCCGCATTGGAAACCGCGCGCCAAATGGCGAATCGTGATGATGCTAATGCCCATTTAGCTCAAGTGGAGAAATAAAATGAGTAAAACAATTACGCTGGATGGCAAAGAAATCCCTTTTCAGGAAGGTCAAACCATCATAGAAGCAGCGACTGCGGCAGGCGAGTATATTCCTCATCTCTGCCATAACCCTGATTATGAACCACATGGCAGTTGTAAATTATGCACGGTTAAAGTTAATGGTAGAAATTGTACTGCCTGTACGTTTCCTGCAACGGAAGGTCAGGATATTTTAAATAACATCAAAGAGCTGAGTGATGATCGACAAAAAATCACACAAATGTTATTTGTGGAAGGTAATCACTTTTGCCCTTCTTGTGAAAAAACAGGTAACTGCCAATTACAAGGCGTGGCTTATCATTTAAATATGCTCGACAATCATTTTCCGCATTTCTTTGCGAACCGTGAAACGGACGCCTCGCACCCTGATTTAATGATAGACCATAACCGCTGCATTTTTTGTAATTTATGCGTGCGGGCTAGTCAAGAAAAGGACGGTAAAAATGTCTTTGCGATTAGTGGTCGTGGTATTAATAAACGCCTTATTGTTAATTCAGCCAGCGGAAAATTGGTCGATAGTGATATCGACATCAATGACTGTGCCGCAAATATTTGCCCAACGGGCGCTATTTTAATCAAACGCACCGGTTATAACGTGCCTATTGGTGAACGTATTTACGATAAACAACAAATTGATGCCGTCAGTTTAGCAAAGGAGCATGAGTCAAATGGCGAATAAAGTCAGAGTAGCAACCACCTCTTTAGGCGGATGTTTTGGTTGTCATATGTCATTTTTGGACCTTGATGAACGCTTAGTTAAACTCGCTGAACTGGTTGAATTTGATCGTTCACCCTTGACCGATATCGAACACTGTAGCAATGCCGATATCGGTTTAATTGAAGGCGGCGTATGCAACTCAGAAAACGTACATGTATTGCGTGAGTTTCGTAAAAACTGCAAAATCCTAGTCGCTGTAGGTGCCTGTTCAATTAATGGTGGCTTACCCGCTATGCGTAACCATATTCCTTTGGAAGAATGCTTATTAGAATCGTACCGCGATGGTATCGGGGTTGAAAATTCACAAATTCCGAGTGACCCTGAATTGCCTTTATTATTAGATAAGGTTCGCCCTATTCATGAAGTGGTCAAAGTGGATTATTTTTTACCCGGCTGCCCGCCTTCTGCTGATGTCTTTTGGAAGTTTTTAACCGATCTTATTGAAGGACGCGCGCCAAGTTTGCCGTATGATTTAGTGCATTATGATTAAACATTCGACTGACTCACCTATTAAACACTTGCACCGCTGTGCTTTAGTTATCATAAGAGAATTGTATGTACGAGAATTTAGAAACTGCTGACAGTCCAGAAAAATTACAACGCGTTGCGGTAGATCCTGTTTCGCGCGTCGAAGGCCACGGCAAAGTCACCTTATTATTAGACGAAGACAATAAAGTAAAACAAGCACGCCTACATATCGTGGAATTCCGAGGCTTTGAACGCTTTATTCAAGGCCGCCCTTATTGGGAATTACCGGTTTTAGTGCAGCGTTTATGTGGAATTTGCCCTGTAAGCCATCACTTAGCTGCGGCAAAAGCGATCGACCAATTAGTCGGTGTTGACCCTGAAAACCTACCGCCTGCTGCTGATAAATTAAGACGTTTATTGCATTTTGGTCAAGTGATGCAATCCCATGCCTTGCACTTTTTTCATCTCGCTAGCCCTGATTTATTATTTGGTTTTGAAAGTGATATTAATAAACGCAGCATTATCGCTGTGCTTAATGAATACCCTGATATAGGTTTACAAGGGGTAAAAATTCGTAAATACGGCCAAGAAGTTATCCGCATGGTGTCGGGTAAACGTATTCATGGTACTGGTGCGATTGCGGGTGGTATGAACAAATCGCTGGCTAAAGCAGAGCGCGATTATTTAAAACAAGATATAGACCAAATCATCGAATGGTCTGTGGCTTCTGTAGCTTTAGTTAAAAAAGTCCATTGCTCGAATCTGCCTTATTATGATGAATTTGCGACTGCTCCCACTAACTATTTAGGACTCGTTAAACCGAATGGTGCTTTAGAGCTTTATCATGGTGGTATACGTGCAAAATACGCAAATGGCGACACGATTATGGATCATGTCGATTATTGTAACTATAACGATTATATTCATGAAGAAGTGCGTTCATGGACCTATATGAAATTTCCTTATCTCACGGCCTTAGGTCAAGATGAAGGTTCTTATCGTGTAGGCCCATTAGCACGACTGAATAATTGTGATTTTATTGATACCCCTTTAGCTGAACAAGCGCGTGTGGAATTAATGTTACATGGTGGTGGTACCTTAGTGCACAGTACATTAGCTTTTCATTGGGCGCGTTTAATTGAGATATTACATTGCGCTGAAAGCATCAAAAGCTTATTAGATGATCCCGATATTATGAGCTCGGATTTAGTCACGCAAGGTGAAAAACGCTATGAAGGTATCGGTGTGATTGAAGCACCACGCGGTACTTTATTTCACCATTATCAAGTCGATGAAAATGATATCGTCACTAAGGCGAATTTGATTGTGTCTACGACGAGCAATAATGCGGCGATGAATGAATCGGTACGCCAAGTGGCAGATGAGTATTTATCGGGCAGAGAGTTGACTGAGCCGTTATTAAACAATTTAGAAGTGGCTGTGCGCGCTTATGATCCTTGTTTGTCTTGTGCAACTCACGCGGTTGGAAAAATGCCATTACAACTGGAATTAGTGGATGCGCAAGGTGAAGTCATTGATAAATTACAAAAACACAGCGATGGCCATATAGAAAGAACCTTATGACCACGCCTGTTTTAGTTTTTGCTTATGGTAATTTAAGTCGTGGTGACGATGCGTTAGGGCCTTTATTGTTGGAATATATTGAAGATAATCTGGACACCGAGCATATTGAACTTTTATGTGATTTTCAATTACAAATTGAGCATGCTTTAGACTTAGAAAACCGGCGATTGGTGTTATTTATTGATGCCTCGGTTGCTTGCAAACAGGCGTTTAATTTAAGCGAATTACAGCCTATGAAAGATAAAAGCTATACTACGCATGCCATGAGCCCAGCGTCAGTTTTGCAAGTGTATCAGTCCATCAAAAAACAAGCGCCACCACCTTGTTTTTTACTGTCTATCCAAGGGCTTAGTTTTGAATTAGGCGAAGGACTCAGCACGCAAGCACAGGAGAATTTGCAACAAACACAGACATTTGTAAAAAACCTGCTCAGTCAACCTGAACTTGAAGCTTGGCGTAGTGAATGTCATCAGGAGCTTGAACTTGCATGAAATATCCCTACTGGAAAATGTTCGCGAAATTTTGCAAGAACACGCCCAAAAACAAAATTTTAAACGGGTAAAAAAAATTACCTTAGCCATCGGCAAGCTGTCTTGTATCGAGCCCGATGCTTTACGCTTTGGTTTTGATGCAGTAATGCAAGGCTCTTTAGCGGAAGGTGCTGAACTGATCCTTAGCGAAGTGGCTGGCAAAGGCATTTGCAAGGCTTGTGGTAAAGAAAGCGCAATAGATACACTGTATGCACCTTGCCAGTATTGTAAACACCCTTTTGTTGATGTGACAGCAGGGAATGATATGCAAATTAAAGATTTAATAGTTATTTAAAAGGTTAAAAACAATGTGCGGAATATGCGGATGCGGACAAACAGAGCAAAAACACGATCACAGTCATACTCATGAACATGGCTCTGATACACATGAACATAATCACGACCCCGTTGATTTAGGTACTGAACGCTTAGTACAAGTAGAGCAAGCTTTATTAAGTAAAAATAACAGCTATGCAGAACAAAATAGAAGTTACTTTCAAGAACATCATATTTTTGCGCTTAATTTGGTATCTAGCCCAGGTGCAGGAAAAACCAGCTTATTGGTTGAAACCATTAAACAACTCAAAGATCAGTTTCCT
Organism: uncultured bacterium; assembly: GCA_965366065.1. Classification (GTDB taxonomy): domain Bacteria; phylum Pseudomonadota; class Gammaproteobacteria; order Methylococcales; family Methylomonadaceae; genus Methyloprofundus. The sequence continues at coordinate 40,529 of CBDUDV010000006.1, forward strand.
ATTGCCGTGATTGAAGGCGATCAGCAAACCGAACATGATGCTGAGCGTATTCGTGCTTCTGGCGCGCCTGCCTTACAAATCAACACAGGTCGTGCTTGTCATTTAGATGCGCATGCGATTGGCCATGCAGTGATGGATTTAAAAGTCGCAGATAATAGCTTTTTAGCCATAGAAAATGTTGGTAATTTAGTTTGCCCTGCCTCTTTTGATTTAGGTGAAGCGCATAAGGTCGTTGTATTATCGGTGACAGAAGGCGATGATAAGCCATTAAAATACCCTGATATGTTTCATGCCGCGGATTTAATGCTGATTAATAAAATTGATTTATTACCGTACGTCGATTTTGATGTGGAACGCTGTATTCAATATGCCAAGCAAGTGAACCCTGACATTCAAATCATGCAATTATCCACCACAAAAGGTACGAATTTTTCGGATTGGACTGCGTGGCTAAGTGAGCGCGTGATAAGCTAAAACTTACTAAGCAAAACTATTCTCATTATGGAATAACTGATGTTACTCAATACAATTAATCGTAAGCCGGTCCTTTTCCGGTTTTTATATAATGCGGTGTGAAAAATAGTTTTTTTCACTGATGCTAAAAACAAAGTAACCGTAGCCATAGTAGCCCGTATGGAGGCACGGAATACGGGATAAACAGCGCATCGAATCCCGTATTACGCAAGTTTCATACAGGCTACTGAATGTTACCTAGTTGTAAGCGTAAATCTTTATATAATAAGGATTGAAAAAATAGGCCCTCTGCGTAACATCAATGGAATAATTACAAGGTCTCTAATTTTGCATAAGACAGCATGAGCCATTTCATGCCTTCTTGTGCAAAATTTATTTGCACACGTTCTTGCGCGCCATCACCATCGACTTGCAGTACCACACCATCACCAAATTTAGCATGACGAACGCGTTGACCTAATTTATAAGTGCCGCTAGTTCCAATGGTACTTCTATTACTTTGCTTAATCGCTGCCGGTTTAGTCACATTCGCACGCACCCGAATTTCTTGTAAAAATTCAGTGGGAATTTCTTTTAAAAAGCGCGAAGGTCGCGGATTAGTTTCTTTTCCGTATAAACGACGAGATTCTGCATAGCTTATATGCAAATGCTTCATTGCTCGTGTGATTCCGACATAACATAAGCGTCTTTCTTCTTCTAAACTAGCAATATCATCTACAGAGCGGTGCGATGGAAATAAGCCCTCTTCTAAGCCAACCATAAACACCATTGGAAACTCTAAGCCTTTGGCTGAATGCATGGTCATTAACTGCACACAGTCTTCATAATCATCGGCTTGTGAATCACCCGCTTCTAGCGCGGCATGAGACAAAAATAAATCCAGCTCGCTTAATTTCTCTTCATTATCGACATCAAAATCAAACTGCTTAGCAGCATTCACTAACTCTTCCAAGTTTTCTACGCGTGCTTCGCCTTTATCGCCTTTTTCTTTTTTATGAAATGCAATCAGGCCACTTTTTTCAATCACCTGTTTTACCTGCTCAAACAGTTCTAGTCCTTCCGATTGTTGAGCTAAACTATTAATCAACTGCACAAAACCCTTTAATGCATTTTCTGCACGCGGGGTAAAGTGATCTGCTTTTAATAGCTGGATCATCGCAGCCCACAAGGTTATCTGCTCTGTTTTTGCCAGTTGACGTATATCATCAATGGTTTTATTGCCTATGCCACGTGTTGGTGTATTAATAATGCGTTCAAAGGCTGCATCATTACCTTTATGGGTCATAAGATATAAATAAGCTAAGGCATTTTTAATCTCCAATCGATCAAAAAATCGCAAGCCGCCATAAACACGGTAAGGCGTACGGGTTGCCATTAACTTTTCTTCAAACTGGCGTGATTGCGCATTAGAGCGGTATAAAATAGCAACATCCGCACGCGAATTACCTTCTGCTACCCATTTTCTAATCCGCTCAACCACAAAATAGGCTTCGTCTTGTTCATTAAACGCAGTATATAAGGAAATTAAATCACCATCGCCATCGGTCGTTGTCAGCTCTTTGCCCATACGCCCTTCATTACGCGCAATTAAAGCATTAGAGGCTTTTAAAATATTCCCCGTTGAACGATAGTTTTGTTCTAAACGAATCAATTGATGATTAGGGTAATGTTTTTGAAAATTAAACATATTTTCAATTTTTGCCCCACGCCAGCCATAAATAGACTGATCATCATCTCCAACCACAAATAAGTTATCTTGCCCTGTTGTTAATATTTGTAACCACGCGTACTGAATGGTATTAGTATCTTGAAACTCATCAACCAATACTTGTTTGAATCGATCACGATAAAAAGCTAACAGCTCTGCATTATCACGCAAAGTCTCATACGCTCTTAATAACAGCTCGGCAAAATCAACCAAGCCTGAGCGCTGACATAACTCTTCATAGCCTCGATAAATTTCTACTAATTTTTGTTGATAAAAGTCTCCGCCCGCCTGAATACTGCCCGAACGAATACCCTCATCTTTTTGCGCATTAATAAAATATGAAACTTGCTTCGGTGGCCAGCGTTTATCATCCACTTCCATCGCTTTCATCAAGCGCTTAATCAAACGCAATTGATCATCTGAATCGATCACCTGAAAATTATTCGGTAATTTGGCTTCTTCGTTGTGTTGGCGTAAAAAACGATGCGCAAGCCCGTGAAATGTACCAATCCACATAGAGCGCGCAGACATATTCAATAAATCTTCCACACGCCCCCGCATTTCTTTAGCCGCTTTATTAGTAAAGGTAACGGCTAAAATATTATGTGGTGATAAATTCTCTATTTTTATCAGCCAAGCTATCCGATGCACTAACACTCGCGTTTTACCACTTCCCGCACCCGCTAGCACCAACATTGCCTGCGTAGGCGAAGACACAGCTTGCCGTTGCGCGTCGTTTAAAGAGTCAATAATTGCAGTTACATCCATTTACGAAAAACCTATAGAGCGTTATTTATGGAGTGATTATACCTGATGCGCTTTAAGTAACCCATACAGAATCAGTCGCGTATATTTTCACTAAAAAATCATTATTCAGCAAAAAAATCACGGTTTTTAGTGCTTTTTTTCATCTGCCTCTTGCACAATTTTATTAGCCCTGTATATTTACAAAGATTGGGGAGGCGCTATCTATAAATGCGCTAATTTTAAAGAATAATAAAAAATAGGCACACATCATGAGCTTTAATTTTAAACGCATGCTTAAGTTTGAGATCAACATTGGAACGAAAGAAAAAAAAATGCGCCTTTACGCAGGCAGTGCATTAATGTTCATTTCTTTATTTATCGCTTCAGTGCCTTTATTATTAATTGGCTTAGTACTCGTTGCAACGGGTTACAGTGCTTGGTGCCCTGTTTATTCAGGCATGGAAAAATCGACTGTAGAAGCAGAGTAAACGCAGTAATAAATTGTTCAAAATTTATTACTTTGGGGCGAAGGCTTCAGCCTTCTATAATACATAAAAGCAGTCTAAAGACTGCGCCCCATGTATTAATGTCCCATAAGTTCTGATGGCAATGTTTATTCCTGTAAGAATCGACCCTATCATGAATAATGCTCCTAAAAGAATACGCTGACCATTCCTTGTACAGCAGATTCATCCACACCTTCTACTCCAAATTTATTAACCCAATAGGAATATTCCATTCCTACATAAAACACATCTGCTTTAGTATTAAATAAGTCGCCTACATCCAGTAACAGTTGCGGCTGCGCTAACATAGTAATATTGCCTGCTGCATTCGTAGAGCCATTTTTTAAATCTAAAAAACCTCTAAATTTGAATTTTGTTTCTAACAAAGTAAATGGAAAGCTCCAAACCGGTGTAACCTGTACGCCATACGTTGCAACGCCATCTTCCTTATAAGCCGCGACACTCAGCTTTAAATAATCAAAATATTGGTTGCCTAAATCAAACTCCACTCCCCATAAATAAGCACGAAAAGGAGTAGAGACAGGCGCATTACTGATATTAAGCCCCAACATTAAGGAAACATCTTTAATCGGTCCAAACGCCACTTCTGCATTACTCATCTTACTTAAGCTTAAACTAGAGTAAATTTCTGCGTACACTTCAAAACCATCGTTATTATACATATCAACAAAAAAGAAATTGTCTCCATATTTCCAACCATGCGCATGCTCTATCGTTGCCGTTCCTCGCTTAGTGTCTCCAAATTCAAAATCACCACCATATAAGCCTTGTATATTAGTCGAACTCCAATCAAATGGCTGCCATGCCAAACAAGAAAATGACCACAAAGCACTTATAAAAAAGAATACAATTTTTTTAACTATTAACAAAAGAATTACCTTAAAATTACAATACTATCTAATTTATTTTATCTTAATAAACTCACAGTATGAATAAGAAACTCATCCAATTTTTTCAAAATGACATTTGGCAAGCAGAGTCTCCTCAAAACCAAGCAACAAGTCTTAAAAGCCACGCTATTAATAGTTTAAAAATACTGATTTTATCTGCACAAGGGTTTATTAAAGATAATGGAACATTAAGAGCCTCAGCCCTAACGCTGTATACGCTATTATCGATAGTACCTGTGATTGCCATGTGTTTTGGCATTGCCAAAGGCTTTGGCTTTGAGCAAAGCTTAGAAACTCAGATACTAGAGCAAGTAAAAGAACAAGATACCTTAGTTCTTAGCCTATTAGACATGGCTAAAAATATGTTGGAATCCACAAAAGGCGGTGTTGTTGCAGGAGTTGGTGTCGCAATGTTATTTTGGACTGTACTAAAAGTCATCAGTAATATCGAAGACTCATTTAATCATATATGGAAGGTTGAAAAAGCTCGTACCTTAGCTAGAAAGTTAAGTGACTATCTTTCTTTGATGCTATTTGCCCCAATATTGATAGTCGCGGCGAATAGTATCAATATCTTTGCACAAGTTAAGCTAGCCGCGCTCATCAATACCATTGCTCTTCCCGGTACTATTTTCGCATTGCAACTTTTAGCTTATCTGCCTATTATTATTTTATGGGTACTCTTTAGTTTTATCTTTATTTTTATGCCTAATACCCAAGTCACCTACAAATCAGGCATTTTTGCTGGAGTTGTCACGGGGACGGCCTATTATATTATTCAAAGCGTTTATATCTCCTTGCAAGTCGGCGTTTCTAGCTACAACGCCATCTACGGAAGCTTTGCAGCCTTACCTTTGTTTTTAGTCTGGCTACAAATTACTTGGGTCATTATGTTATTTGGCTCTGAATTAAGCTACTTCCATCAAAACTTAGCTTTTTATCACTCTAACAAAAAATTCGAGCATTTGAATTTCAATTCGAGCAAAGCCATTAGCTTAGCCCTGATGAAAAAAATAATGTCACGCTTCCAGCAATCTAAGCTACCTAGCTATACGGCTAAAGAACTCAGTTCAGAACTTCATACTCCCATAGCAATCATTCAAAATACTTTAAATAATTTACTCGCCTGTAATTTACTCATAAAATTAAGCGAGTCTGAAGAAAGTTACCAGCCCGCAAGAAGTCTTGAATTACTCAATGATGATGAAATTATTTCCGCACTAGAAAACCAAGGTGAAATCTACACAATCACCAACCACCTATCATAAGCACCTGTTTTAAATAGATAAAAAATACGGACATCTACACTATTTTTGTCTATAATGAAATAGAATTAATTGACCTTAGTCCTAAACTGCTATGATTTCAAGCGCGCCATCTCTAACCCCTGCTACAAACGCTTATGCTTCAGCGCTTACACAGACTAGTGCGCTTGAAAAAAAAATCATTCAGCCCTCCCTAGCCACACTCTCTGAAACATTACGTGCAGTGGATCATGCCAATAAATCATCACTACAACAAGGGGATGATTTAAATAAGCAAGAGTCTACTAAAAGCACAGCGGATGAAGATGAATCAAACAAAAACTCATCACCAGCGACTAAAGAGTTAGGTACTAAAGAACAAGCTAGAATTAATGAGCTACAACAAAGAGATAGCGAAGTAAAAGCACATGAACAAGCCCACCTTAGTGCTGCCGGCAATCTAGCAACAAGCAGTGCAAGCTTTACCTATACAAAAGGACCAGATGGAAAACGCTATGTCAGCGGTGGTGAGGTCAGCATTGATACTTCAGAGGTGGCTGGAGACCCTGCCGCTACCGCAGCTAAAGCCGATACAATTAAGCGAGCAGCGCTAGCTCCTGCCTCACCTTCCGCTCAAGATAAAAGAGTAGCCGCTGCTGCAGCTGCTATGGCAATTAAAGCGCAAGCAGAGCTATTAAAAATGCAGCAAGAAAATGCGGACCCTGGAAATACCCAAGAACATACTGGACATTTTTTTGATCAAATTGCATAAAGTCTTCCTTGCACGCATAAAAAAAGCGTAAAGATGACTATCTTTACGCTTTTTTAGTTTTTATAAGCAACGATTAGTTGTTTACCTGTTCATACTTTAACCACCTATATTAGCTAAAAAGCGAGCTACTCACCCGCCTTTCAACAAACTAAAGCTAGTTAATTACCACTGGTAAGTCATTGTTGCATAATAACTACGGCCAGGCATTGGCAATCTTGTGCCTTGTGGAACATCTGAATTTACACCGCCACCACCCATTGGACGACTATAGCCACCTAAATGATTGTAATTAACTGAATCTACGACATTCTCAATACCCATTCCAATCACAAAGCCATCAAACGCTTGGTAATTAGAGCGTAAATTCATTACACCATATCCCGCAGTTTTCTGTTCAGCATTATAATTAGCTACTTTATTTTGCGCAGCATAACCAACACCCTCTATAGAAGCCATGAAACCTGAGTGCTCAAATGTAACTTGTGCGCGACCATTAAATGGTGCCATGCGGTATAAATAACCACCACCATCAGCTTGACGACCACCAACATAGTTTAAACCACCATCTAGACGCCAGTTTTCAGTAATCACATAACCTGTTTCTAAATCTACACCATAAATATGTGCGTTAGTATTTTCAAACTGCAATACTTGCTTGCCATTATTCATCACTGGAGCACCGCTCGCATCTGTAAGTGGAGAACCTTGAATATAACCATCTACATAATGATAAAAAGCTCTTGGCGCGAAATAAGCATTATCTGTATGCCAATCAGCACCAAATTCAAACTGGTAAGCGGTTTCTAACTCAAGATCCAAGTTACCTCTATAAGTTCTATTATCCGCTAACCCTGAGGTTGCTTCCGATGGTGACCATATATAAAGCTCTTGATAGCTCGGAGCTCTGGTTTTTCTTGCAAAACCTATCTCTAAATCTAAATCCGACCGTGCCGCGTAACGTAACATTGCAACTAAATCAACGCCATGAAAATCAAGGTCACGATTTTTTCCATTAAACGCGGCAGCCATAGGCTGCATCATTGGATTTTGAGTACTTACATCCCCTGAAATTGAATTTGTATACGTGTAACGCATGCCTAATTCTGTTGACAATTTATTAGTAAGATCAGATTTCCATTCACCAAAAAAACTATAGCGTGAACGCTCTATACCATTAAAAACGGTTGTTTTCATGCTGGCATCTGTAGGCATCATCATCATTTGCCCTCTCATATCAGCTTCATGATTAGATTTATCGCCGGTAAAACCCACTTTCAAATCACCTGAGCCCATCGGCATGGTCATAGCAATATCCCAGCCACCACCTTTAACAGTTGTCGTATTATCCATATACATAGGCATGACCATACCATTAGGCATCGTCATGTTACCCGGAGTACGTGATTCATAATTGCTCATAAAATGAGACATATTCTGATAATAAAAGTTAGTCTCTAATTTATAACCATTGCCCATATCCCAGTTATAATCAAAGTTATACAAACCACCGTCTATATACCCAATATCCATAGGTAAGGCTGGTGTACCTGTGTTATTGGTATTATTATCCGTAAAATTAAAGCCAAATTCATGACCTTTATTTTGGTATTCATACCCTACTACTAATGCCTGACGATCATAACTACTAGGTCTAACAGTCCCATCAGCATATTTATAATCATTTCCTTCTTCTTTTGTCGCACCAATGTGAATTTTATGATTATCATTGGCTATTGAACTAAAGCCCGCCACATAATAGCCACTATCTACCGAGCTGTAACCCGTTGATAATGCCCCATCAAATTCGTACTTGTCATCACCTTCAGCAAAACTACCTTTTTTAGATTCCATTTTCATAGATCCACCGATAGTATCAATACCGCTACTAACCGGTGCAATACCACGATAAACCGTTAATGATTCTGTTAAAGCAGCCGGTACATGACTTAAAGAAGGATCCATAGAGTTAGGACCAACTTCTTTCATATTTGCGCCATCTATAGACACATTAATTCGAGGGCCTGCCATGCCTCTGTATTGAGGTATTCCCGTTAAAGGACCATTACGATTAATGTTTGCACCCGGCACTTTTTCTAATAGTGCGGCGGTATCTTTTAAACCTGATGAATCAGGTGCCATTGCCATAGAGCCTGGTCTACTACTACTGCCCTCGACCACAATCGTTGTGAGTTGCTCTGTATCAGCATAAGCGATAGCCGGTAGAGATAGTGCTGTTGCAATTGCAATACTTAACTTAGTTTTCAAAAAAGACTCCTTAATTCTTATAATTCGGGTATATATTAGCAAGTATTAATCCACTTATTAATTACTTTTATTTTTCATACTCTTAACTATAACTTATAACTAAGAATATGCTCAAAAATAATAAAACAATGTTATATGACTTTATTTTAGGTGTTATATACCCTAGCTAATCCATTAGTATTTATAGCCTTAGAGCTTTCATTAATTTGTATGCTAATATGTCGTCCCATGAACATTACACAATTAATTAGCTCCCCTATTTTCATTGCCTTTCTCATAGGTTTATCTAGCAGTCTGCACTGCGTTTCTATGTGCGGCTCTATCATCGGCACGCTATCTTTTAGCTTAAAACCCGAAGTTCGTGCTAACAAATCAAAAATGACCGCTTTTATTTTAAGTTATAATTTCGGGCGCATCTTTAGCTACATGTTAGCGGGGTTACTTATTGGCCTTATCGAGTCCGTACTGACTTTGCCTTTAGGTGAAGAACATAGCCACCGTTACTTACAAATTCTTTCTTCTATTATTATCACCGGCGCTGGATTTTACATTGCTGGCTGGTTCCCCGCTTTTGCTTATATAGAAAAAACTGGCTCTCGCTTTTGGAAATTTATTGAGCCCTATGGCAGGAAATTAATCCCTGTTGCGCATTTACGCCATGCTTTTTTATTTGGTATGGTTTGGGGCTGGATTCCTTGTGGTCTAGTTTATACAGCAGCCGCACTTGCAGCTACTACAGGCAATATCACTACTAGCGTACTATCCATGCTTGCATTCGGCCTAGGTACTTTGCCTGCTGTTTTAGGTACGGGCATGGTAAGCAGCTTTATCACACGAATATCAAATTTACATACCGCTAAACAAGTGATTGGTATGTTACTCGTTATTATTGCGGTAATTAGCTTATGAGTTTTTTTAACGACATCATCAGCCATACCCCAGTATTCGATAATGTACTACGTAGCGCTCGCATGGTTGCCGCTACCGATGTGACTGTTTTAATTAAAGGCGAAACAGGTACTGGTAAAGAGGTATTAGCACAAGCTATCCAAAAAGATAGTCAACGTGCAGATAAGCCGTTTATTACTTTAAATTGTGCCGCACTGCCTGAATCCTTAATTGAATCGGAACTCTTTGGTCATAAAAAAGGATCTTTTACCGGAGCGAATGTAACAAAAATAGGTATTTTTCAAGCGGCTGATGGCGGAACCTTGTTTCTAGATGAGGTAAACTCGCTATCTTTATCCATCCAAGCAAAATTACTACGTTTTTTAGAAAATGGTGAATGCCTAGCGGTTGGTGAAACTCAACCTTATAAAGTTGATGTCCGCATCATTTCTGCAACAAACTGTGATTTACAAAAGCAAATTGCTGAAAACAATTTCCGTGAAGATTTATATTTCCGACTCAATGTGATTCCTTTAGAAATTCCAGCCTTAAGAGAGCGCATAGATGACATTGAGCATCTCATTAAACATTTTCAAGCACATTTTTCTGAAGCTCACACCATTACGCCACCTAAATTTAGCAAACAAGCATTAAAAATATTACAAAATTACTCGTGGCCGGGAAATATTAGAGAACTACGTAACTTATGTGAACGCACGGCTATTTTATTAGCGGATCAAGAAATTGACGCAGAAAATTTTCCACATGAGTTTTTTGCCACGCAAGCAGCAAATACCAATGAAACAACAGATTTCAGCTTACCTGAACTCGGGTTAAATTTAGATCAGCTTGAAGCAGACCTTATTCATCAAGCCTTAAACCGTACTAATGGTAATCGTGCTAAATCAGCACGATTATTAGGGCTATCTCGTGACACCCTACTCTACCGCATTCAAAAATATGGTTTAGCCACCAAATGATCAGCGTCATGTAATACAGAGCTCTACCTAGTCTCTGTTTTTTTTATCACGCTTCCTATATACTTAGACACAATTGCAATCACGGAAAAATTCATTCAAATGTCAATTAGTTCTAGAAAACAGACTCAACAAGTTCTCATTGGAAAAGTAAAAGTTGGTGGCGGTGCGCCTATCGTTGTCCAGTCTATGACTAACACAGATACTGCCGATATTGCAGGGACTGTACAACAAGTTAAAGAGCTTGCTGATGCAGGTTCAGAGTTAGTCCGCATCACCGTTAATAATGAAGAAGCGGCTCAAGCCGTTGCTGAAATTCGCAAACAACTTGATGATGCAGGCTATTCAGTGCCATTAGTCGGCGATTTTCATTTTAATGGCCATAAATTATTAGAAAAATTTCCTGATTGTGCACAAGCATTAGGTAAATTCAGAATTAACCCTGGCAACGTGGGTAAAGGCGCTAAAAAAGACATTCAATTTCAACAAATGATAGAGTGCGCTGTCAAATATGATAAGCCTGTGCGTATCGGCGTTAATGGCGGTAGCTTAGATCAATCTGTCTTAACTCGCCTTTTAGATGAAAATAGAGCGAAAGCCGTACCCGACGAGTTAAATATTGTAACGCGTGAAGCCATTATTGTTTCCGCACTAGAAAGTGCAGCTGCCGCTGAATCTTATGGCTTAGGGAAAGATAAAATATTGCTTTCTTGCAAAATCAGTAATGTACAGGAATTAATTAGCATCTACCAAGACCTATCTAGCCGTTGTGATTACGCTTTACATTTAGGCTTAACGGAAGCCGGAATTGGCTCTAAAGGTATTGTGGCATCATCTGCTGCACTATCTGTATTAATGCAACAAGGCATCGGTGATACTATTCGTATTTCATTAACGCCTGAGCCAGGTACTGCACGTACTAAAGAAGTAATTGTTGGGCAAGAAATCCTGCAAACAATGGGCTTTCGTGCGTTTACACCAATGGTGATTGCTTGTCCTGGCTGTGGTCGTACTACCAGTGATTACTTCCAAAAATTAGCAATGGACATTCAAGCTTTCTTACGCGAACAAATGCCTGTTTGGCGTGATAAATATACCGGCGTAGAAAATATGGAAGTCGCTGTAATGGGCTGTGTTGTAAATGGCCCTGGTGAAAGTAAAAATGCCAATATTGGCATTAGCTTACCCGGTACTGGCGAAACGCCTGTTGCCCCTGTTTATGAAGATGGCGAGAAAACAGTGACACTAAAAGGTGACCATATTGCTGAAGAATTTCAAGCGATTGTAGAACGCTATATTGACCGTACGTATAACGTATAACATCTCTATATTTCTTGCATAATATTTGAAATCCCCCTGTTAAGACTAATACTTTTATTAGTTTTAACAGGGCTTACATTCTGCTTTTAGAATGAGAAACCCATAATAAAGGTCAGTATATGTAAATATACTTCACGCGGTGACGGTTGCAGATTTTATAGCGTGTTTATTTTTGTCGAAAGCAAGGTGCTGAAACAGGCGCATAGCAAGCTACGCAATTATTTCTGCAACGTAGTTATCGGCAATAAATCAGCCTCTAGAAAACCGTAACTGTGGCCGTGCGAAGTACATACTGCCACTAATAAATAATAACATTAATAAATGGTTTTACGCTTATGAGCATGTCTGAAAAATCGGTCCATTCATCTTTACACCAAATTGAACAACAATTAGCGGATAAAAACCCAGCGTTGCTTCAAGCCTTTAGGCTCTATCATGAGCTTGATCAAGTCGCTTATGAAATGGGGCTTATCGGCATGGATGATTCTCTGGCGAATAAAACCTCATGGTCACCTATCATTACAGTGATTGGCGAGCCATCGTCAGGAAAAAATGCGTTTATTAACCAATACTTGGGTGGAGCAACGACACTAGTCAATTCAGATAATATTGGTGCTCAGTTTAGTGTTTTAGCTCACCGAAACTCTGAAAATAGCATGATATTACCGGGGACAGCCGTTGATGGTGATCCTCGCTTTCCTTTCTTTCATATCAGTGATCGGTTAGATCAAATTGCAAAAAGTGAAAGCCGTAATATCAACATTTATTTAGACCTAAAAACATCTAATAGCCCTCAGCTAAAAGATAAAACAATTATTACCGCGCCCGGCTTCTCTTTAAATGAGCGCCAAGAAGGTATTAATTTATTGCGTAATCATGCGAGTGAGTTATCTGACCTTGTCTTTGTCTTTTTTGATGCGAACCAATTCACTATTGATGACTTTAAAGTCACTTTACCGCCTTTCTTAAAACACGCAGCAAATAGCCATAATCCTAGTAAGTTTATTTATATTATTAGTGAAAATAACGCTCAAGCCTCGGCAGAAACGGTTGCAAACTGGAAGCATCAATTAACTAATTTAGGTTTACAGGCAGGTCAATTCATTAGTTTATCATCTGATCCTGGCGCTAGCATTCAACAAACCTTAGAGCAGAAATTATCTAATATTGATATTGAAAGTGCTTATCGCATACTCAGTACATTAGAGGAGCATATTACTGACTTTGAAAATGTTATCGTTTATGAGGTTAGTAAAGCGCTCACACACTGGAAAGAGCGTACTCACTTCACATTAACGCTGCTACTTAGTTTTATTGCATTAACCTTAGTAGCGGGTGAAATTCAGTTTGGACTGGTTGCTATTTTGCTAGATCCTTTTATTGCATCAACCGGACTTTTTGTCTTATTAGTTGGACTCGTTCCCTTCCATTTATCAAGTAGTAAGTTCCATGCGAAGTTTATTAAAAAAGACTTACTAAAAAGACAAAATGAACTTGGTTTAACGGAAGACTTACCTGCCCTTTTTGAAAAAAATCTTAATTTCTGGCGCATGATGCTGCCCATCACAACACCGATTACTTGGACTAAAGAGGTACAAGAAACGCTGGGTATGATTCTAACCAGAGCAAAAGGACTTGTGCAGTCACTAAACAATAGCTTTAACTCTCAATCGGCCACTAGTGACAGCGGAAATGACACTTTTTTAAATTTATAAGCCCCTTTTTACATTGAAAAAGAATACCCAAGGATTTACCTTAATTGAATTATTAGTTGTTATGGTAATCGTGGGCATTCTTTTTTCCTTTGCAGCGCTTAGCTTAAACACCCGCCCCTCCCCTGCAAAGCTTGCCGCTTATCAAATACAACAATTACTCAAATTAGCTTCTGATGATGCTGTTTTGCGCGGACAAATTATGGGCTGGCATTTAGGTGCTAAAGCACATACTTTTGTCCGTTATAAAGAGCAAAAATGGCAGCTATTAAAAAAAGATAACTTATTGCGTAGTAACTCAATCCACTCAAAACTTGAATATCAGTTAAGCATTGATAACCTGCCCGTTACAATCAATAAATCACTAAACCCTCAAGTTATTTTTATGCCCGATGGGAGCTTTAGCAATTTCTATTTAAGTATTCAGCTTCAAGACTCAGAAGAAGTTTATACCCTATACAGTGAAGCTAATAAAATTCTACTTAAATTAAAGAATGCTGATGACTACTAAAAAGCTTGGCATCAAATCACATAGGCACTTAATTTTAAATCTTTGTGTTATACACATGTTTGATGGATTTCATTACGTGCCTAAAAAACAAGGCGCTTCAGTCTACCCATCCTACAAAACGGCTAAGAGTAAAGGCTTTACCTTAATTGAAGTCATGGTCGCCTTAGCGATTGTTTCTATCGGTTTATTAGCCACTTTAAATGCCGCTAATCAAGAAACAAGAGCCGCTTTATTAACGCAAGATAAAATGACTGCTTTTTGGTTAATGAAGAATAAAATGGCTGAAATTCGTATTAATGAGCCTTGGCCTGATACCCGGCAAAAAAAAGATGATGTGAATTTCTTTGATCAAACTTGGTATTGGCAAAGTGCAGGAAAAAAAACAGCGAATCCATTAATCCGTACTGTCACTATCAGCTTTGCCAAACAAGCTTCTGAATTAAAATCTGATGCCGTTCTTGAGCAAACACTTTATTTAGGTAAAGTGGAATGACCAAAAAAGGATTTACGCTCATTGAATTATTAATTGCCATCAGTATTTTAGCTATCTTATTAACCTTATCCTATGCAGGGCTTAACTCTGTCTTAAAAAATCACGCACTGCTTTCTGAGCAACAAATAAAATTTAATCAATTCAACACGCTCTTTAGTCGGTTACACACCGAATTACAACAAATAATACCCCGCGCAGTAACGACTAATAATAGTGAAAAATCCCCCGCCCTACTGATAGGCTATCAATCTCTAAGTTTTACTCGATTAGGCAGAGCTAATCCAACTGGACTGGCGCGTAACTCACTACAACGTATGGACTATTTTTTAGATGACAGTGATTTTAAAAAACGCACCTGGTTTGCACCTGATAATGCTGATATGGACAATTATAGTGAAGAAACGCTATTAGAAGGTGTAACTTTACTGACATTTGAAGCCTTAGCAGATAATAAACAATGGTTTAGCACATGGCCTCCCCAAGAATCAACGGAAGCAATGATTCAAAACAACCTAACACTACTCCCGCGCGCCATAAAAATCACATTAAGCAGGGAGAATTTGGAAGGTTTCACTCAGTTATTTGAGCTGCCCAGATGAGAACTGCTAAACAAAAAGGCATTGCCCTAGTTTCCGCCATGCTCGTGGTTGCACTCACCTCTATCGTTGCCACGCAGATTTTTTACCAGCAACAGGTTAATCTTCGCCGCACACTTAACCAATTACAAGCAGAAAAACTCTATCAGTCTTTCCTTAACATTGAAGTATTTGTTAAAGCCATGTTACGTGCCGACTTAAAAGATAATCAATATGATTCATCTGAGCAATTGGCAACAGCGAACGAAATGTTATTAGCCGCCACAATGGATTATAGTGCAACTGAAGGCGGAGCATTTCAAGCAAAAATCATTGATAAACAATCCTGTTTTAACTTAAATAACGTGGTTGTGGGCGATACAGTCAATGACAAGCAAATCATTATTTTACGCAATTTGTTAATCCAACAAAATATAGACTCAAATTTAATCGAGCAACTAATTTGGAGCCTAGTTGACTGGTTAGATGCTGATAATGAGCCCAAAAATCAAGGCGCAGAATGGGAAACCTATAGCCAATTATCGCCACCCTACCAGGCTGCTAATCAAGCTTTAACAGAAATTTCTGAACTTTATGCAGTACAGTATTGGAATAAAATCAAACCTTTACTGCTCACTGATCTTTGCGTACTACCGAATATTCCTCAATATACCGAGCTAGGTCGTTACACCCCTCAACAATCCGCAATAACACAGATAAATATCAATACCGCTAGCCCTTTACTGTTAAAATCTCTTTCAGATAAAATGCGTAATGCTGACCTAACAGGTGTTTTAAACAAACAATCTGAAGAAAAAGGCTTTGAGTCAGTTGATAGTTTTTTAACGCAGCTAGATACTGATAATGCAATCGCAGAAGGCGAAGAAAAACTAAGTGCTTCTTTTGATAAAAACACCCTCAGCGTAAACAGTAGTTTCTTTATATTATCTTATCTTGGAGAAATTGATAATTTAGAGCAACAATATAATAGTTACCTCTATCGGCACTCAGAAAAACGTATTGATACCTTATACCGCTCGAGATTTTATTAATATTTGACCACATAACTTATAAAACTTTATGGATGCATTACTTTTTATAGCGATACCGGCAAATGACAGTATTGATGAAAACACTCAATTTGCTTGGTTTCATCAAACGGAAGAGCAAAATGATTCCGGTTGCGATAATTTAGCTGACTTTAAAGAAAAATTCCCCAACACGTCTTGCATTGCGGTTTTACCTGCTCAAAAAGTATTTGAAACACACTCTGAGCTGCTTATTAAAAACCGCAAGCAACTGGAACAAGCTCTAAAATTTGATTTAGAAGAGCAACTTGCCGCAGAAGTAGACACTTTGCACTTTGCTTACCAACGCGATACGGAAAACCAGTTAGCCGTTAGTATCATAGAAAAAGCGTATTTAGAAAACCTGATTCAATACTTCAGCGAGCAAGGGGTTGTACTACAACAACTCATCAGTGAAACATCACTATTAGCCCAGGCTCCCGAAGAATGGTTGATTATTCATGATAAGCAGCAACTTTTGTTAAAAGCTAATCACGACTGCTACCCAATAGAAAGCAATAATTTATTATTAAGCTTAGAAACATTACAGACGAACCTACCCGAAGATATTCCCGTTTACAGTACTAGCCATTTTGATTTAGAAACCCCTTTAACCCACTTCTCATCTCAAAGTATTGATAATTATTTTGTCAAACTTTGTCAATATTACTCAAACGCATCAGCACTGAATTTATTACAGGGTCCCTATAAGGTTAAAACACCACGAACATGGCTTTTAATTCTAGCAACAGGAATAGCGACGATGGTTATTTTCAGTAGTCT
Organism: uncultured bacterium; assembly: GCA_965366065.1. Classification (GTDB taxonomy): domain Bacteria; phylum Pseudomonadota; class Gammaproteobacteria; order Methylococcales; family Methylomonadaceae; genus Methyloprofundus. Next base: position 57,482 of record CBDUDV010000006.1, read on the forward strand.
ATGTTTTTATCAGCTATATAAAAACCATGAACTACAACAACAAGAAGCCTCTTTAGAAAATACAATCACGGCTATTTATAAAAAAAGTTTCCCTAAAGCACGCCGAATTATTAATCCCTATAGCCAAATGCGCTCTGGATTAAAAAAATTACAAAATAACCAAGCACAAACGGGAGATTTTATTCCTTTGCTGGCTAAATTATCACGCACACTACGAACACAAGATGCGGTTCAACTTAATCAATTGGATTATCAAAACCAATCTATCAATATTAGCTTTTCTACGCCATCTTTAGCAAAATTAGAATATTTTAAAAATGCCTTAAGCCAACAAGGCTTAAAAGCAAGCGTTTCTTCAATCAATAAAGAAGAAGGTCATATTACGGCCCAATTGCTTATCACGGGGGGTAGGTCATGAAAGATTGGTTTGTACAAAAAACGGCTAATGAACAGAAAATTCTTGTTATAACTGCCTTTATCAGCTTTTTATTACTTGCCTATGCCTTTATCTATTTACCCACTGCGCGTAGTAATACAACACTAGAAAAGCGCATAGCCACGCAACAAAATAATCTCATTACCATGCAATCTATGGCTAAACAAGTTCAGCAATTAAGTAGAACAAATAATGCGGCAGCCACAGATAGCACTCAAATAATGACTTTAATTGAAAGAACTGCCAAGCAACAAAAGCTTAATATTTCTCAAATTAAACCACTAAGTAAACAACGCTTATTAATTACCCTAGAAAACAGCTTATTCAACGATAGCATTCGCTGGTTAGACAGCTTACAAAAAAAGAGTGCCATTTCTGTCGATAAATTCGGTACGCAAAGCAGTAAAGGCTCTACTCATTTTCAGATCACTTTAAGCTATTAACTATGTTGGCTTATAAAAAAATGCTTTTAGCTTATCTACTGCTGTGCAGCATTAGCTTTATACTTGCCTTATTACTCTTAACACCGATTAAAATCATTGCGAATCAGTTCATCACTGAATCACAATTAGGTCGCTTTAAATTATCTCAATTTGAAGGTAATCTTTGGCAAGGCTCCCTAAAAGCATCAGTTCAAAGCTACTTACCCATTCAGGTTCAATGGTCTATTTCACCTAGCCACTTACTTAATGAGCAGCCTGTAACAGAAATACACGTAAATAGCGGCCAATCACAGCTACAGATACACTCTAACTTTGAAAGTTTTATGCCCGCTTTAAGCGTACAAGGGCAACTCAATAGTGCTGAAATTAGCTCTCAGCTAAAATTACCTAACCGAACTAAAATGACGGGTATCATTCATATTCAGCACATGAAATTGAGTGACAATCCGCCTTATTTTATTAATAGTTTAGAAGCTCAATGGGAAGGTGGACGTGTTTCTGCAAACAATAATAGTAATCAACTTCCTGCTTTAAGCATCAAATCAGCACAAGTAGATAATAAGCTCATTAGTACTATTACAGAAACAAGCAACCAGAAAAGTTTAATCGAAATTATTGCAACACCAGATAAACAGGCTGAAGTTAAGATGACACAATATCTATTAAACTTAACTAATCAAGGTAAACTATCTGATAATGAGAATGACATTGTTATTCGTTTTACTGAAAAACTAGCATTTTAATTTTCCCATGAAAAAAATATTCCAATATAAAAAAACGCTACATATTATTGTCGCCCTACTCTGTATCGCTGGCACGGGGTTTCTAGCGCAATGGGTTTGGAAAATACAACAAGAACCCAAAGTCGATACTCTATCTGCACAGCAGCCAAAACAAAAAAAATCACTCAAAACAAACCCTACAAGAGTAGTCAATCATGATTTACGTGATATTTTAAGTGCTAACTTATTTAAGCAAAACACCCCAAAAAAAGCTGCACCTATTATTCAAAAACAAATACCTAAAACCAGTCAATCACTATTTCTACACGGGTTAATCAACTCATCAAACCCTAAAAATTCAATAGCGCTCATCTCGCATCAAAAAAACAAGGCTCCGCTGCCTTATCAACAAGATGACAAGCTACCTAATAATAGTGGCACTATTGATTTAATTCTCAATACTTATATACAAATAAAACACAATGGACGTTTAGAAAAATTAGAACTTTTACAAAATAAAAATGCTAAAGCACTCTCTAAAGGTTCAGTTAAACGCTCGCCCATATCACTTAAAATTTCCAACTTAGCAGATATTAAATCAAATTATACAAAAAATAAATCTGCGCTTTTATCCCAGTTTGGTTTAGTTCAATCAGGTAGTGGTATTAAATTGACCACTAAAAAAGGAAGGTTACCACCTGGTTTACGAGAAAATGATATTATTACCTCAATCAATGGCTACTCTTTGTATGACTTTGATAATAATCTAGAGATTTTAGATAATATTTTAAATAGTGATAAAATCGAAGCGTCCTTAAATAGAAATGGCCGAATTATTCATTTTAATATTCCTAAAAAGATGATCCAACAATGGAAATAAACTTTAAAACACTATTGCGTACTTGCCCATTACTTTTTATTAGCGTAACCAATGCTCAGGATAATTATTTTTATCAAAATAATGAGAAAGTGATGCTGAGCCCTGTTCAGCAGTTTACACGTAGTAATTTATCAACTGACCAAGAAAACTCGGTTGATTATTACAATACTGCCCAGGGGCAGCAAGTCGGCATTTATAATAAAATTTTAGTTAAATTTAAACCATCCGACGATCTTGATCCCTACTTACTTTTATCTCCCTATGATATAAAAATTGAAAAACAACTAGGCGTTCTACTGTATTTATTAACTGTTCCTTCCAATGGTTTAGCCATCGATATTGCTAACCGTTTATCTGAACAAGATTTCATAGAGTACGCTCACCCTGATTTTATTAAACAACTCCGGACTAGATAATGTTAAATAAATATTTAATCCTTCTTTTTAGTTTGATAATCACAGCATGTGGTGAAAACTCACCTGGATTTACATCTGACTCAGATTCTTCAACAACTGAAGAATCTTCTGATTTTTTCAGTTCCACCTCTGATGAGTGCAATGACTTCCTGCCAGCACCCTCACACTTTTTCCCAGACACCATTAATGACCCACTCTACAGTGAGCAGTGGCATATAAATAGTAGCTATACACAAACCGTCATCGATTCTGAAGCTCATATACATACCGCCAATTACCTAAGCCTATATACGGGAAAAAACATCAAAATTGCAGTGATTGATGATGGGCTAGACGTGACTCATGAAGACTTACAATCAGCAGTTACCCATACTTTTGATATTGCCACAAATTGTAACAATGTGAGCCACAATAGAAATGAATATCATGGAACAGCTGTCACTGGAATTCTCGGGGCACGCTCCAATAGCCTAGGAATTAAAGGGGTTGCCAGTAATAGTGAGATTTTATTTCTAAAATTCAAAGACTCTATGACTGATAGTGATTTTATAACGCTATTTAACAAAGCTGATGAATGGGGCGCGGATATTATCAATAATAGTTGGGGAACAGGTAACGTCTCTCAAAGTGTTCAAGATACGATTGTGAACCTAAGCAAAAATGGGCGTAATGGCAAAGGGATTAATATAGTCTTTGCAACGGGAAATGCGAATAGTTCGCTGGGGAATGATGAGTCAGCGATTCCTGAAGTGATTAGTGTAGGTGCCAGTAGCGAAACGAATGATCGTGCTAGCTACAGCAACTGGGGGGCTGAGTTAGATATACTCGCACCAGCAGGTGAGAATATAGGGGTAAAAAGTTTAGACCCTATGGGGGCTTTAGGTTTCTCTCCTACAGACAATTATTTATCCATCTCGGGAACTTCTGCAGCTGCCCCTATAGTCAGTGGTGTTATTGCACTACTACTAGAAAAAAATCCAGATTTAAGCAGTTCGGAAATAATTGCTCTATTACATGATAGTGCAGAGAAAATTGGTACTGAAGCTTATATTGACGGCCGTAATGATAAATACGGCTATGGTAAAGTCCACTTAAGCAATGCAATACAAGCCATTCCTTAATGTAATGCTTTGAGCTGACTTTAGCCTATAAAGTCAGCTTTTAATCACTAATCTTTAGCAATCCCAGCCCAAGCAGCTGTCCACGTATCATTCTGATAAAAATCAGCTTTTTTAGTTAACGTGCCTGTTAAAACTTGTTTGAGGGTATTTTCAATAATACCAAAAAAACTACAATAAGCGCGCTGTGAATCCGTAGCTTTAATCTCACCCGCTTTTATTCCGCTATGTAAAATGCGTAATATTTTTATAAATGGCGGGCTTTCCATTAAGGGTTTTTCTTCAGGTAAAAATTCACTGACATTTAAAACTAAAATGAAACGCATAATTTCAGGCGCATCATCTGTCAAACGAAACCATAAATCTACAATCTCGCGTAACTGTTCTGGTGACTTTCTATTGCGTCGGCGAATATCATCAATAGAAACACTCAGCCTATCAACAATCCAAGCATGCAAAGCAGTCGCTATTTCTTGTTTATTTTTAAAATGCTTATACACACCCGCTGAACTTTTGACACCTGAAGCCTCGGCTATTTCCGTTAGCGATGTATTAAAATAGCCTTTTTCAGTGAATAATTTTAAGGCTGCAGCAAGAATATCATCCCGCAGTTTTTCTTTCTCTTGTTCTTTTTGTGTATCCTTATCCATTTTATCCCTTGTTCTTTTATCTATATCTAAAATTACGTGTTAATCAGCCATTGAGCTAAAAGCAGCTCTTAAATAGCTCATCATTGACCAGATCGTTAAAATTGCAGCAATATATAGCATTACTAAGCCCACTAACTGCATTGAAACACCTGAAATTTCTTCACGATATAACAAACAAGCAATTGCTAACATTTGAGCTGAAGTTTTCCACTTGCCAATTTGTGATACTTTAACTGTTGCGCGCTGGCCTATTTCTGCCATCCATTCACGCAATGATGAAATCGTAATTTCTCTACCTATAATAATTGCTGCAGGCAATGTCATCCAGATACTCGCTTCTGCTTCAACTAATAGTACTAAAATAAAGGCGACCATTATTTTATCGGCAACGGGATCTAGGAAAGCACCAAACTTAGTTTCCACACCCATTTTTCGCGCCAAATACCCATCTAGCCAATCGGTAACGCCTGCAATAAAAAAGATAAAGGTTGTTGCTATATTAGAATATTCCCACGGTAAATAGAAAAAAACGGCCAAAACGGGAATGAGTGCTACACGTAATAGTGTAAGTAATGTTGGTATATTTATTGTCTTAGTCATCTTGCTGATGGAATGTGTCGTATATCCGTTGTGCTAATTGTCGGCTAATTCCGTCTATGCTTGAAAGACTCTCTACGCCTGCGCGTGAGATTCCTTGTAATCCGCCAAATTGCTTTAATAAAATTTGTCGCCTTTTAGGCCCAAGTCCTGCTATCGCTTCTAAAGGCGATTCTTTTTTCGCTTTACCACGTCGCCCTCTATGGCCTGTAATAGCAAAACGATGTGCTTCATCTCTAATATGCTGAATCAATAATAACCCGCTTGCATTAGGATTAGTATCAATCGGCTGCGCCTGTCCAGGTAAAATCATTTTCTCCATGCCCGCTTTCCTATCAGGCCCTTTAGAAACACCCACTATCATAACATTATTTACCTGCAATTCCTCTAATGCCTTTTCCGCTTGGTGAACTTGGCCTTTACCACCGTCAATAAATAAAATATCAGGGGCTTCATGCTCGCCTTTTACTAATCGCTTAAACCGCCGTGACACAGCCTGGTAAATCGCCGCATAATCATCTCCCGGCGTAATGTCTTCTATATTAAATCGTCGATATGCCGATTTAACAGGCCCTTCTCTATCAAAAACCACGCAAGATGCGACCGTAAAATCACCCTGTGTATGGCTAATATCAAAACACTCCAAACGTTTAGGAATTTCAGTACAGCCTAGCTCTTCTTGCAGGCTTAAAAAACGTGAATAACCCCCTTGTTTATCAGCTAACTTTGTCATTAATGCATTCTCGGCATTTACCTGCACCATTTGCAGCCATTTAGCACGATCACTACGTACTTTAGTTGAAATGCTCACCCCATGCCCTGCCTGCAATGCCAATACCTCACACAATAGTGAGCTTTCTTCTGGCTCATGGCTAACAATTAATTCATTGGGGATATTTTTATCTAAATAATATTGCGGAATAAAAGCATATAAAATACTTTCGGGGCTAAATTCACTATTAATTTTAGGGAAAAAAGTTTTATTACCTAAATTTTGGCCATTACGAATAAAAAAGATTTGTACGCAAGCAACGCCGGCTTTTGTCGCACAAGCAACAATATCCACATCACCTTTATTTCCGCTGACATAATTTTTTTCTAAAATACTGCGTAACTGGCTAATTCTATCGCGTACAACGGCTGCTTGTTCAAACTCTAATTGAGTTGAAAATTGATCCATATCTACAATCAATTTATCAATTAATAACTCACTTTTTCCCGCTAAAAACAGTTCGGTATTCTTAACGTCTTCTCCATACGCTTCTTCAGTAATTAACCCCACACAAGGCGCTGTACAACGCTCTATTTGATGCTGCAAACACGGTCGAGAACGATTATTATAATAAGAATCTTCGCACTGTCTAATGGGGAATATTTTTTGCAATAACTTCAGTGTTTCACGCACTGCACCCGCACTAGGGTAAGGCCCATAATAATCGCCTTTTTTCTTTTTAGCACCGCGATGCGAGGTAATTTGTGGGAATGATTGCTCTGAAGAAATAAAAATATAAGGATAAGATTTATCATCCCTTAAACAAATATTGTAGCGTGGCTTATGCTTTTTAATTAACTGACTTTCAAGTAATAAGGCTTCAGCTTCGGTATGCGTTACTGCGATTTCTATACTGACAATCTTAGCGACCATAACTTGCTGTTTAGCTGAGGCCGTACCTTTTCTAAAATAACTAGACACACGGTTTTTTAAGTTCTTCGCTTTGCCGATATAAATAATATCGCCCGCCTCATTAAGCATTTTATATATGCCCGGAAGACGCGTTAAATTCTTTAAAAACTCGTTTATATCAAATTTTTCCTGATTATCGTCAACTATATCCATAGATTTAAGATCGCACTCTCATCAATTTCTCAAAAAAAAACCAAGCCCATCAGAGCTTGGTTTTTAATAGCTAAAACTCAGTAAAGCTTATAAATCTACTGAATCCGCTTTATCTTGATAACTTTTAATTTGATCAAAATTCAAATAACGATAAGTATCTTCAGCACTCTCAGCAATTTTACTAACATAAGCCATATACTCTTCATTAGTCGGTATTTTTCCTAAAATAGAACAGACAGCAGCTAACTCAGCCGAACCTAAATACACATCCGCATTATTACCTAAACGGTTAGGAAAGTTTCGTGTTGAGGTAGAAACGACAGTCGCATTATCAGCAACCCGTGCTTGGTTCCCCATACACAAAGAACAACCCGGCATTTCCATTCGTGCGCCCGACTTACCAAAAGTGCTGTAATAGCCTTCTTCGGTTAATTGCGCTTGATCCATTTTAGTCGGTGGAGAAACCCAAAGCTGTGTAGGCAGTTGCCCCGCCTCTTTTTCTAATAATTTACCTGCCGCTCGGAAATGACCAATATTAGTCATACATGAGCCTAAAAACACCTCATCAATTTTAGTCCCTGCTACATCCGCTAATGTTTTCACGTCATCAGGATCATTCGGGCACGCCATAATAGGCTCTTTAATGCTATTAAGGTCGATTTCTAAAATTGTATGATATTCCGCATCGGCATCAGGCTCCATCAATTCAGGCTTAGCCAGCCATACTTGCATCTCTTTAATGCGACGTTCAATCGTACGTACATCACCATAGCCTTCTGCAATCATCCATTTCAACATAGTGATATTAGATGTCATATATTCACGAATAGGCGTATCCCCTAAACGAATCGTACAACCTGCGGCCGATCGCTCTGCCGATGCATCTGATAATTCAAATGCTTGCTCAACTTTTAAATCAGGTAGCCCTTCAATTTCTAAAATACGCCCAGAGAAAACGTTTTTCTTACCTTTCTTCTCTACCGTTAGTAAACCTTTTTCAATCGCTGCCAACGGAATTGCATTCACTAAATCACGTAAAGTGATTCCCGCCTGCATTTCACCACTGAAACGTACTAATACCGATTCAGGCATATCTAAAGGCATTACCCCTGTCGCCGCAGCAAAAGCGACTAAGCCAGACCCCGCAGGAAATGAAATTCCCATCGGAAAACGCGTATGAGAATCACCACCTGTACCGACCGTATCAGGTAATAACATACGGTTTAACCACGAATGAATAATCCCATCCGCAGGACGCAAGGCAACCCCACCACGATTCATAATAAAATCAGGTAAGCTATGCTGCATCGCCACATCAATCGGCTTAGGGTATGCAGCAGTATGACAAAAAGACTGCATCACTAAATCAGCTGAGAAACCTAAACAGGCCAAATCTTTTAATTCATCACGCGTCATTGGTCCTGTGGTATCTTGTGAGCCTACCGTCGTCATATGCGGTTCACAATACGTATTAGGACGTACACCCGTAACACCACACGCTTTACCGACGATCTTTTGCGCCAAGGTATAACCTTTGTTACTACTTTCTGTATCTGCTGGGCGAGCAAATACATTAGAAGGCTCAAGACTTAATGCTTTACGCGCTCTATCGGTTAAACCTCGACCAATAATCAGTGGAATACGTCCACCGGCACGAACCTCATCAAGCAATACATCCGTTTTAAGCGAAAATTCACAAACTAATTCATCTGACTCATGACGTTTTACTAAACCTTGATGCGGGTAAATATCAATCACATCACCCATCGCCAAATTCTCAACATCACATTCAAACGGTAAAGCGCCTGAATCTTCCATAGTATTAAAGAAAATTGGCGCGATTTTCCCACCAATACACACACCACCACCGCGTTTATTAGGCACATAAGGAATATCATCCCCTGTAAACCATAATACCGAGTTAGTTGCTGATTTGCGTGATGACCCCGTACCGACAACATCGCCCACATAAGCAACAGGAAAACCTTTTTCTTTTAATTCTGTGATTTGTTGTTCTGTATTGGTGATGCCTTCACGTGGAATTTTAAGCATCGCTTGTGCATGCAAAGGAATATCAGGCCGTGACCATGCATCCGGTGCAGGTGATAAATCATCGGTATTGGTTTCTCCGGTGACTTTAAAAACTGTTACCGTCATTTTCTCAACGACTTCTGGCTTAGCTGTAAACCATTCAGCATCTGCCCAAGACTGTATAACGTGCTGAGCAAACACATTCCCTGCTTGCGCTTTTTCCTGTACATCATGAAATGCATCAAATACTAATAAAGTATGTGATAAGGCTTTTACTGCTATCGGCGCTAATGCAGGCTTATCTAATAAATCAACCAAAGCTTCAATATTATAGCCACCTAGCATAGTGCCCAATAATTCTGTTGCACGCTCTGCATTTAAAATAGGCGATTGCACTTCACTTTTTGCAACCGCAGCTAAAAATCCTGCTTTTACATAAGCTGCTTCGTCTACGCCCGCTGGAACACGATGCGTGATTAAATCCAAAATAAATTCTTCTTCTCCTGCTGGCGGTTGTTTAATTAGTTCTACAATCGCAGACACTTGTTCAGCATTTAAAGGTTGAGGCACGACGCCATTTTCAGCACGCTCTGCGACATGAGACCGGTACTGCGCTAATACTTCTATTGGATTTATTGTGTCTGTAGACATTGAATAACCTCTATTTATTTTAATAATTTTTGTGTACAAGTTTCCAGTAAAGTGCGCCTCACGCCTCTACTTATCGATAAAAACCTGGGTAAGAGCTTTCTCAACCATTGTCATCTCGGTATCTGTGACCGAAGAAACAACATCAATAATGCGCTTTTTAGATAAAGCCCTAACTTCATATATGCAAATATTCGAATCCTTATCTAAGCCTTCTCTTAAAGGTAAAAAAATACGATAAGGGAATCCATTTTCAACTAATTGACTTGAAATAGGTAAAACCACTACTGTTTCTAATATTTGATTATCCTCATCTTTGCTTAGAATAACCGCAGGTCTTATTTTACCTATTTCTTTGCCTTTTGATGGATTGAAATTAACCAAACAAATCGCTCCACGCTTTAGCTTACTTAATTCCATCAGCAATACCCACTTCTTCAATAGGATCTATTTTCTGCGCTTGCGCTATCCGCTGTAGTAATGCTAATTTTTTATTTTTGTCTTCTTGCTGCAAGTAGCCCTTAAAAGATTCTATTAAGTTAGCGGGGACAAAAAAACCGATGTCTTTCTTTTTTCTATGATCCACAATATGAATAATTTCTGTTTGATTAAAGAATTCAGGCTTTCTAAAATCGGATAATTTAGCTTCCAACATCACAAGCTCTCCTAAAGAAATGACATTTCATTATGACAAAATAATATGACAAATAAAATAAAAAATTAAAATCACTGTCGAAACGCACTGTGCTATTTTTTAATATAACCAAGTAAATTACACCCTATAAGATACAAAAAAGCCACCCAATGGGTGGCTTTTTCTTACGCTATGAAACCTAAATATATTTACTTAGATTTATTACGCTCTTGTACTTCTTTGATGACTTCATCAGCTACGTTTTTAGGACATGGTAGGTAATGTGCAAATTCCATAGAGAATTGACCACGACCTGATGTCATTGTACGTAAATCACCGATATAACCGAACATTTCGCTTAACGGAACTTCCGCTTTAATACGAACGCCTGATACACCAGCGTCTTGTCCTTGAATCATTCCACGTCGACGGTTTAAATCACCAATAACGTCTCCAACATGATCTTCTGGTGTGAATACATCAACCTTCATGATCGGCTCGATTAACTGAGGACCTGCTTTAGGGATTGACTGACGGTATGCTGACTTTGCTGCAATTTCAAAAGCAACTGCTGATGAATCCACTGCGTGAAAACCACCATCTAATAAAGTTACTTTAAAATCTAAACATGGGAACCCGGCTAGAACCCCTGTATCAACCATGCTTTTGAAACCTTTATCAACCGCTGGCCAGAATTCTCTAGGAACGTTACCACCAGTTACTTTAGATTCAAATACGAAACCTGAACCTGGCTCACCTGGCTCAATACGGTAATCAATTTTACCAAACTGACCCGAACCACCTGATTGTTTTTTGTGTGTGTAGCTATCTTCAATCGTTTGCGTGATAGTTTCACGGTAAGCTACTTGAGGCTTACCTACTTCTACATCAATACCGTGCGTACGTTTTAGAATATCAACTTTAATATCTAAATGTAACTCACCCATACCACGTAGAATTGTTTCACCAGAATCTTCATCTGTTTCAACACGGAATGATGGATCTTCAGCAACCATTTTACCGATCGCAATACCCATCTTTTCAGAACCGGCTTTATCTTTTGGCGATACAGCAATCGAGATAACTGGATCAGGGAAAACCATAGGCTCTAAGGTTGCAGGGAACTTAGGATCACATAATGTATGACCCGTTTGCACGTTTTTCATACCCACAATCGCGATAATATCACCAGCTTGTGCGCTAGTTAATTCAATACGCTCATCCGCATGCATCTCAACCATACGGCCGATACGCTCAGTTTTACCTGTGTAGCTATTTAATAACGTATCACCCTTATTTAATACGCCTGAATAAATACGAATAAAGGTTAATGCACCATAACGATCATCCATAATTTTGAATGCTAAGGCACGTAATGGTTTATTAATATCAACAATTGCTAATTCACCTGTTTCCTCACCTTCTTCATCCACTTCTGGCTGTGGTTTAACTTCAGTAGGGCATGGTAGGTAGTCAATAACAGCATCCAAGACTAATTGGATACCTTTATTTTTGAAAGCTGAGCCACAGTAAGTAGGGAAGAAATCAAGATTGATCGTTCCTTTACGGATACATGCTTTAATAGTTTCCATACTTGGCATTTCACCTTCCAAGTATTTTTCCATCGCATCATCATCTTGCTCTAATGCCTTTTCGATTAATGTTTCGCGGTATTCTGCAACATCATCTACCATATCGGCAGGAACATCTTGAATTTCAAAATTTGTTGGATCGCCCGTGTTATCCCACACCCATGCTTTTTCAGTTAGTAAGTCAACAACACCAACGAAGTCATCTTCTGTACCGATAGGCAATACCATTACTAATGGGTTTGCACCTAATACATCTTCAACTTGTTTTACAACACGGTAAAAATCAGCACCTAGACGGTCTAATTTATTAACTAGAATAATACGCGCAACTTCTGATTCGTTCGCATAACGCCAGTTTGTTTCTGATTGTGGCTCTACACCACCTGATCCACAGAATACACCTACACCACCATCTAAAACTTTTAATGAACGGTATACTTCAATTGTGAAATCAACGTGACCCGGTGTATCAATGATATTGAAACGGTGATCTTTCCAGAAACATGAAGTCGCAGCTGATTGGATAGTAATTCCACGCTCTTGTTCTTGCTCCATGAAATCAGTAGTCGCAGCACCATCATGTACTTCACCTAGCTTATGGATTTTACCAGTCAGCTTAAGGATACGTTCCGTGGTTGTGGTTTTTCCCGCATCAACATGCGCGAAAATACCGATATTTCTATAAAGAGATAGATCAGTCATTGTTGTACTCTAAAAGGTTAGGCATAAAAAAAACTTTATAACAGGCAAAGCCTATTATTCTGAGCCAGAAAACCGCTTATTTTACCTTATTTTATAGATAAAAATAAGCTAAATTTGGTAATTTATATTTTGGCTCAGTCGATACGGGCTTAGGACATTAATAATGCCCTAAACTTATTTGTTTGTCAGTCTATTAAGAACCAAAAGATTGATTCAATAAATCGTTATCTAATTTCCCCGCACGGAAACTATTACCTGATTCCACTGCGGTAACAATAACGCTCGCCGGACTAAATAACATACCGTCAATTTTGAAGAAATCATATTTTGCATCTTTGAATACTTGCGCAAATGGCTTACCGTAATCTTTAGATGTTGAGCTTGGTAAAGCGGTTGCTAATTTTTCTGCCGCGTCATCAGTCCCTTTAACAAAAATATGTACTTGGCCGGCAAATAAAATCGCATCATTAGTACGCCCCATTGCTTGTACAAAATCAGGATGAGGGGGACATAAAGGTGCGCTACCCATGCCATCGATAATATTTTCTAAAGGGAAATGCAACTCATGTGCTTTATGCATCGCGACTTCTAATACACGCCCAACGACTTGCACACTACCGGCCAAACTACTTGTTGGTGTGACGATAATGGTTAATTTATCAAAAGCAACACCACAGGCTTTGGCAATTTTTTCTACAATTTCAACCGGTGGAATCGCATCATTTTCTATGACTAAGGTCGCTGTTTCCGCAGCATCTCTATAATCTAATTCGGCATATAACTCTTCAACAGGCAATGTTGCGCCTTCTTTTTCTTTAGTCGCCATCGCACGTGCAGGGCCTGAACCTAAAGCAAAATATTTATCATGCGATAAACTCCATCCGGCATACTGACTACCTAGACAAGCTAATACTGGGTTCGTCGAATGTACATTAACGGTTAACGGCCAATTATCGGTATATGTTGTATGCGATAAAGAAACAGTTCCCATGCCCCCCAAACAAATTTCAGTAATAATACGACCGGCTTCCAAGCCGCCCAAGGCATTAATTCCTGCATCAATAATCGTGCAACCATTATCCAAGGTTTGAATATCTAATCTTAATTTATCTGCATTATCCAATAGTTCTTGCACTAAAGGTTGAGTCAATTTATTTACACTTGCTGTGTATTGCATGGTGGTATTTACCTATTTAAAACGTGATTTTGTATAAAACTCTTTCGATTTTGCAGCCGCTCTTCAACCTGCCCAACCGTTTTTCCATCCGCCATAATACTACAAATCGGCTGATTTTCTTTAATTCTTACTGATTTTTGCGGTCTATCTGCAGCCCATTCAGGCCAGTTGACAGAATTTTTAATTTCGCAATCGGTCTTTGCATAGACGGTCTGCAAGGCTCGAACCGTTAATTTTGCGGGCTTTGAGAGCGACTCTTGCATCATATGTGCTGCTAGTAAATTAAGTTCTGGGTATAAGAGCATACTCGCTGGTGGGCGTAAATTAAGCTCTAAAAAATAACATTGCTCTCCATCCCAAATGAAATCTAAGCTACCTAAGCCCTTTAATGCGTAAACAGTAATTAATTTTTCTAACCAACGCCGAACAGCCTTGCTTATTCTGGCCGGCACATTCATCTGCTTAATAATACCTGCAAAACTAAAATCAATAGCACTCACAGTCCACTGCCGATGAAAACCGATGATTGTTATGCATTGCTTTTCAGCTATAAATAAAACCGAAGCCGCACACCCTTTTTGGAATTGCTGGTAATACTCACCAATTTGCAAATTACTACCATCATAAGACCTAAGCCCAACACCCCCAGAATTATGAGCCGATTTAATTAAATAGCACTGCGCATTAGCCGGTTGATCAAAAGAAATGGCGGGGTATGGAATATTCAACTGCTCTAAATGTTTAAAAAAATCTTGCGTATTACAATAGCGCTGATGAACTTGCGCAGAATTTCCATGCAGTAAAAACAGCCCTTCCAGCCAGAACAGAACATCAATATTTCCTTCCAGACCACTACCATAAAGCACTGATTTAATATTATATTCAGTCATTAAATCAAGTACGACTTTTTGCACCTTCACTAATGAAAGCGCATCAATACAAACCACTTTTTCTGCAATAGCCTGCGTATCTTGATCTGCAAATAAATCGATAACGATGGGAACTAAATTAATCTTGCTTGCCGCTTGAGCCAACATACGTCCCGAGCTAGCGATGATTAATATCGGCTCAGGCAATCACTTGCCCGCCTGTATTCCTTACACTCGCCTGCATCACCGTTACACTCTCTAAATGAGCAAACTTCTCTTGTACTTGTTGCTCTAACTTATCAGCTAAGGCTTTACCTTTAACCATACAAAACCCCGTAGGCCCCCAAGAAGTTTGCCCAATAGCAACCGCACCTTCAGCTTGAAGAGTCTTCATAACCTCTGCGACAGCTACACTGGTAAAAACACCTCCCCCTTGAGCCGCCGCAAAATGATCACCCACGGAGCTTTGTAGTTGCGTAATCACATCACCAAATAATTTTAATTCTTGCTCAGCTAAGGCTGGCAACCCTTGCATCATTAATAAATAACATAAGCGCGCCGCTTCTTCCGCCGGAAAGGATGGCAATTCTTTAAATGCCTTAAGCTCATCATCCCCATGCAAGCCTTGATCAGCACTATCAAAAACCAGAATAAAACGCCAATCATCCGGCACTGACATCTGAGAAATAACCGGAGGCGTTAAGGTTTTTTCACCACGCCCCCCATCAACAACTAGGCCACCCTGTTCAAAAGTGGCTATGCCTATGCCTGAACGAGCACCTCTAGAGGTCAATACAGCAATGTCGCGTACTTGCAAACCCAAATTATAATAAGCACTTAAACCCATTCCAATAGCTAATGACATTTGCGTACCCGAGCCTAAACCCACATGTTCAGGAATCAATGATTTAATATCTAGTTGAAGTTTATTAGAAACATTTAAAAGTTCACACAACTGTGTAAGACAAGATAAGGCTCGATCCGACTGAATTCCAAGCATACAAAGTTCATTTGCTGGAGAAAGTTCAATCGTGGTATTAATTTCATTAAGCGCTACCCCAATGCTGCCAAAATTTCGCCCCAAAGACGCACTTAAATCAATAAAACCCATATGTAATCGGGCTGGGGCAATAACAGTAATTTTAGAAGATAAAGAGTTCAAAAGAGTTGTGTAATTATTTTTTAAGCAAGTCGAATACTCGCTATTATACTTTGTGTGAATGATTTGAGAGCGCTAATTATTAAGATTCTTTATTGCATTTGATAAGAAAGATAAATCATCCATCACCACATTCGCAATTCGCTGCATATCCTCCGTTACCGCCAAAGAAGGTACTAAAACAGAAAAAGCACCCGCGTTCTGCGCAGCTAATAATCCAATAAATGAATCTTCCACCACTAGACATTTATCAATCGGTTGGCCCAAAACTTCTGCCGCTCGTAAAAACAGATCGGCAGCCGGCTTAGGTGTCTCGACATGATCACGACAAATCACTAGCTCAAATAAATTATCAACATTGGCATACTGCAAGCATTCACGCGCACTTTTTTCTGGGCTATTGGTCGCTAAACAATAAGTAATATTTTCTTTTTTAAGCGTAAATAAAAGCTCTTTTACGCCAAATTTAACTGCAATTCCATTTTCTTCAACATGGTTACGCCAGAGCTCAGTACTTAATTCACAAAATTGCTGAAAACTAAATGCTTTACCAAAAAAAACAGTCAGTTCTTTTTCTAGCATTGCAAAAGAACTACCTGATAAAGCCACACAAAACTCATGACTCAATGTGTAACCCATTATTTCAGCCGCCTTCTGCCATGCAACGAAATAACTCGACTCTGTATCTAGAATCAAACCATCCATATCAAAAATAACTGCATTGAACTCTGGTAACATCATGCAGGGGCGCTTATAACTTTAATAAATTGCCCTTTTGCTTCCCTAGTAGAGCCGACTAAAATACGCTGACACCCATCACTCCCTATTTCTAGAGCTCCAGCCACTTCAATCCACTCATTGTTTTCTGCCTGACCTGTATAAGTTGCCGTATAACAAAGTACTTCTGAAATTTGCACATGCTTTAGTAAAAAACGTGCAGGATAATCAAACGCATATTGTGCATCTACCACCTGAGCCTGAATAATAACCTCACCTTGTTTTGTGTACACGACAGAGGAGGACTCCGGCACCTCTTCTATTAAATTTAAGTCAAATTTTCGATTATTGATTAATGCTTTATTGTATTTTCTCTGTTCATGCCACACATAATCTTGCAGACTTAAATCACATGAACGGCGCTGATACGAATCTATCCAATCGTTTTCTTGTAAAGCACCCAGCTTTTGATCCGTAATCAAGCTTTTAATACAACCTCTAATACGCTGAAAATTCTCACGCCCATAAATCACTAAATCTATATCAGAATTCGTATTTTGCGCGCCAATTAATAATGAGCCGGTAACCCCCAGACTATTCATCGATGCACCCTGGTCAAGTAATAAATGAGACAAAGTAATGCAATCCTGCTCTATTAAATCAGGTTTTGTTTTAGCAAGGAGCTTCTGTAGTCTTTTTTTCGGTGAATGATGCACAGCAATATCATGAGTTGATACCGCATGCAGGTGGGCTGATTTCTGTTTTGAATAAAATAAATACTGCACTGCATTTTGCTTTAAAAAAGCATTAGCCTCATCCGTTGAAACTTTAACCCAAGCATCTCCCTTAGGTATATAACGCAAAAAGCATAAAACCTTTCCTTCTTCCAGCCCTTGCTCTACTACTGCAAAAACAAAGCCCTCTTGCGTTTGTATAAAATCTTTAGCTTGGTAATTATGAGTAGCCACTAAATAGCTACAACCTTATTTCTACCGCTCTCTTTGGCTTGGTACAAAGCCGCATCCGCTTGTTTGGTAATTTCTTCACCACTAGAGAATTGACCATTATAAGTAGAAACCCCCAAACTCAAACTTACATGCGGAGAAACTTTTGATCCAGCATGATCAATCTGCAATTCACTAACGGATCCCCTAATTCTTTCAGCAAGCTCTCTAGCGCCTTTCAAGTCCGTACTCGGCAGTATAAAAGTAAATTCTTCACCCCCATAACGACAGGCTAAATCTGCAGGCCTGCTCACTCCATTAGATAAAGCCTTAGCAACCGCACTTAAACACTCATCACCCGCTTGATGCCCATAAGTATCATTGTAAATTTTAAAAAAATCTATATCGGAAATAATGACAGATAATGGCTTTTTCTCTCGCTTCGCCAGTTTAAATTCCTTCTCCAGAGTCCTATCAAAATTTCTCCGGTTAGCTAAGCCGGTCAACTCATCAAATAACGATAATCGACGGTACTTTTCATTCGCCAGCAATAAATCTTCTTGAGCGCTTTTTAGTTTTTGACGCATCATATAAATGCGCTCCATTGCTTTGATTTGCAATTGTAAACGTAAGGGCTTAATAGGTTTTTCCAAATAGGCATCCCCACCCGCTAAAATCCCTTTTTGATAAGATTCATCATCTATTTTTGTACTTAAAAAGATAATAGGAAACCAATCTTCCCCTTTTATTTCTCTAATTTGCTTAGTTGCTTCAAAACCATTAATGCCAGGCATTTCCACATCCATCATAATTAAATCTGGTGAATGAGTTTTGATATATTCAACCGCTTCAGCGCCACTTTCCATATAGACAACATCATGATCCAACTCGGCAACGCACTCTGCTACAAGCAGTCTAATTACCTTACTATCATCAACAATTAAAACCAGCATAATAGCTCCACATTTTTATTATTATTTTTTGAAAATCTATCATAAATACAAAAAAAATGCCTACATTTTTAGTATATCTAAACCTTGATTCTCATTTTCTTGATTATTTTTTGAGTCGCGAGTCAATCCAGCGAAATCAAATAATTCCGTATCTGCTAATTGAGAAGGGGAAATATTTTTCAAGCTGGTAAAAATACTTTCCAAACGCCCGGGAAACTGTTTATCCCAACCATTCAGCATGACTTTCATCGCTTGACGCTGTAAATTCTCTTGCGAACCGCATAAGTTACACGGAATAATAGGAAAATCCTTGGCATTAGCATACCGTTCAATCTCACTTTCTTTGCAATACGCTAAAGGCCTGATAACAATATTTTCACCGTCATCACTCAGCAATTTAGGAGGCATCGCTTTTAACTTTCCGCCATAAAACATATTTAAAAAATAAGTTTCTAAAATATCATCACGATGGTGGCCTAAAGCAATTTTAGTTACATTCTGTTCTTTCGCATAAGCATACAAAGAACCACGACGTAATCGAGAGCAGAGACTACAAGTTGTTTGCCCTTCAGGAATGACTCGCTTAACGATACTGTAAGTATCATTTTCAATAATATGATAATCAACGCCCAAGTCTTTTAAATATTGCGGCAAAATATGCTCAGGGAAACCCGGTTGCTTTTGATCTAAATTCACTGCCACGATATCAAATGATATCGGCGCTGTTTTTTGCAAGTGCAATAAGATATCCAGCATGGTATAAGAATCTTTGCCGCCAGACAGGCAAACCATGATCTTATCACCCTCTTCTATCATATTAAAATCAGCAATCGCTTGCCCTACATTTCTGCGCAAACGCTTATGCAGCTTATCAAGCTCTTGCTTATCTTTTCTACTATCGGACATATCTCAAAACTACATAATTTAAATAAAAAAGGCGGTACACAACCACTAATCAGTAGCCATGTGCCGCCTTTAAAAGATTTACTACAGACTATCTATGAATAACGCTGGAAAATCAATGACGCATTGGTTCCACCAAAGCCGAAGCTATTAGACATAACCGTATCTAACGTTACATTATCTTTCTTCTGCATAACAATTGGCATTCCCTCAGCAACCGCATCTAATTCGGTAATATTTGCTGATGCACTAATAAAATTATTCTGCATCATCAATATCGAATAAATAGCTTCATTCACACCAGCCGCACCTAAAGCATGGCCTGTCAATGATTTTGTTGAAGTAATAAATGGCATTTTTTCAGGTGTAAACACTTCACGTAAAGCACCTAATTCACGCTCATCACCTACGGGTGTACTTGTACCGTGGGCATTTACATAATCCACTTTATCGCCACGTATGGTCGCCATTGCTTGCTGCATACAACGAACAGCGCCCTCCCCAGAAGGCTGCACCATATCATATCCATCAGATGTTGCACCGTAGCCAGTTAATTCAGCATATATTTTTGCGCCACGTGCTTTAGCATGTTCTAACTCTTCAAGCACCAAAACACCACCACCGCCTGAGATAACAAAGCCATCACGTGTTGCGTCATAAGCTCTTGATGCGGTTGTAGGAGTATCATTATATTTTGATGACATCGCCCCCATTGCATCGAACAATACTGACATAGTCCAATGAACTTCCTCACCACCGCCAGCAAAAACAATATCTTGTTTACCTAATTGAATCTGCTCCATCGCATTTCCAATACAGTGCGCACTGGTTGCACAAGCCGAGGTAATAGAGTAATTAATGCCTTTAATTTTAAATGGTGTCGCTAAACAAGCAATATTGGTACTCGACATAGTCCGTGGCACCATATAAGGCCCCACTTTCTTAATGCCTTTCTCTCTAAGGATATCAGCTGCAGCAACTAAATTAGAGGTAGACGGTCCGCCCGATCCCATAATAAGCCCTGTACGCACATTAGACACTTCATTGTCTTCTAAGCCAGCATCATCAATAGCCTGCTGCATGGCGATATAATTAAATGCTGCGCCATCACCCATAAAGCGTTTTACTTTACGCTCAATAAAGTCATCTAAATTAATATCGATAGCACCGCGCACATGACTACGAAAACCTAATTCTTTGTAATCTTCAGCAAATGAAATACCCGAACGGCCTTCTTGTAGGGCACTAAGCACTTCTTCTGCATTATTACCAATACTAGAAACAACACCCAAACCTGTTACAACGATTCTTTTCATCCTAATCTACCCCTAGAAGCTTTGAGCATTAGTAAATAAGCCAACTCGTAAATCCTTTGCTACATAAATCTCTTTACCGTCCACTTCCATTGTTGCATCGGCAATTCCCATGACTAATTTACGCATAATGACACGCTTTAAAGTCACCTTATAAACAACTTTCTTAGCAGTAGGAAGCACTTGTCCTGTGAATTTAACCTCACCAACACCTAATGCTCGCCCTTTACCTGGCCCACCGCTCCAGCCCAAGAAAAATCCAACCAACTGCCACATAGCATCTAAGCCAAGACAACCTGGCATCACGGGATCACCTTGAAAATGACAATCAAAAAACCATAAGCTAGGATCGATATCTAATTCTGCAATAATTTCACCTTTACCAAACTCGCCACCTTCATCTGATATATGCGTAATGCGGTCCATCATCAGCATATTAGGTAATGGTAATTGTGCGTTTTCAGGGCCAAACAATTCTCCACGCCCTGACTTTAATAACTCTTCGCGATCATAACTATTCTGTTTTTGCATTGTAAAATCCCATATTTATTATTATAGTTATATTATACAGCGAAATATTATACCTATATTCTTCGTGCTTAGAGGATTTTATCGAAAATTTTCCTTAGCTTTATTATTGATATACTATTTGTCACCAGACGACACTAATTTCGTTCTTAATTCGGTTGATGGGACATCCCTTAAAAAGCTACTAATGCGTGTTTTCTTCCCTGTAATCTGCTGCTGGTAAATCATCGCATACGTCAACACCGCAGCAACATAGCCTCGCGTTTCTTTATAAGGAATTGTTTCCATCCAAACATCCGCAGGCAAGCTGCCATCAAAATTTAACCATCGACTTACTCTATGCGGCCCTGCATTATAAGCAGCAGCGGCTAGCACATCGTTACCATCAAACTTATCTAGCATCTGCTTATAATAAAAAGAACCAAATTTTAAGTTACTTTCCGCATGTAACAAGATAGATTTAGATTTCCATTTCTGCCGCAAGTCTCGCACAATTTTTTTACCTGTTGCTGGCATTATTTGCATTAACCCCAGCGCGCCAACAGGAGACTGCGCCAAAGGATCAAACATGCTTTCTCTACGAATTAATCCATAAATAATAGAGCTAGGCAGCTCATTTGCCAGTGCATTTTTCTCAACGCTTACTTCATACTCCACTGGAAACCTCAATTTTACATCACTCCAATGCTTTGCTTGCGCAACACTTAAAATCGCTATTTTATTCCAGCCCCACTGCTGGGCAATTTTAGCTGAGACTAATAATTCAGCTTTACTCAATCGTGCAATATTACTGTTCCAATACAATTGCGCCAACTTAACTCTATCTAGCGCTTTAAATTCATTAATAATACTAAAAGAGCGAGTCGCTAATAAATTTTGTTGCTGTTTATCAGACACTTTTATTGGCTTATTGCCTAGCGAATAATCCAGCTTCATTCTATCTGCTGAAACAAAGCCATAAAAACCGCGCGTTTTCGCAAGCTTAGAAAACAACACATCCCCTTTTGCAGGCTCGCCTAATTCTCTAAATACTCGTGCTTGCCAGTATTGCCAGCGAGAAGACGCTCTTTCTTTTTTAGTTAGTTTATTCAGCGCAACCTGCACATGCTGCCAATTGCCTTCAATCAAAGCTGCTCTCACTGTCCACGCTCGAAGCGTTTCATCCTTAGCAGAATTAAGTTGAATTAATCGTGCATAAGCGAGTTTTGATTTATTAAACGCCAGTTGCAATGCAATTTTTCTATCCAGCTTATGGCTTTGCGCCTTACTTAATCGATAATGATTTTTTTTAAAATCCCAAAATGCCATACCATCAAGCACATCATTATTTATAAGCCGCTCAGTTGCATAAATAAATAATTCACTTTGCTTTTTCGGTACACTTGCCTGTTTTATAAAACTGGCATCTGCAGCAACCTTAAGCCACATATCAGCAGTCCGCTTCATAGATTTATTGGTGATTTTTTTATACAAATAAGCTGCTAATTTACTCTCTCCCCGCTTTACTGAATTTCTAAAGCGTTGAAAAATAATTTTTTGGGTAAAAAACTTCGATTTACTAAATTTATTCAAAATAGCATCGCAACTTTTTGGTAAAGGTCGCCCCGTCATCCAAAGCGCTTGCACTGCTCTCAAAGCTGATGTTTTTTTAGCTGTTTGATACCTAGCCCACTGAAACTGGCATTGCCTTGTTAGGCTAGTCGATGATTTGTAATTTTTAACAAATTTATGCCATTGCTCGGTCTTATATAAATACGCAAGCCATTGTCGATGTAATTTGTGGCTATAGCGAGAGGACTTATTAGACTTTATAAATGACCGGACCTGTTTATCCTTAGCAATATTTTTACTTAAGTACTGGTAGTCTAAATAAAAATCAAGCGGGTAATTTTTTAGTTGCGGTTTGATGGCAAAATACTCATTCATTTCACCCTTTTCCAGCATCGTCTCAGCGAGTACAAAGTCCTTACGCTGCTGCTCCAACAAGCTAGCATTAATATTAATGCTAAATCCTATTAAAGCAAAAAAAATAACACTGACTTTCCACATAATAAACCCTTGTTTATCTTAATTCTAAGAGCTAACCATAACTTACTTCATATAAAATTTCTCACTAAATTTTTAAGCACTTTCAGGCAATAAGAAAATATTAGTAAATCAAGCTATAATTCAGCTCATCAAAGCCACTCAATTAGACTATTTATTGTGCCCAAAAACACCGCCTCAGCAGAACAAACTTACTATACTTGGCCTTATATATTACGCCTTGTTAAGCAACATAAAAAAGAGCTCATTAGCGCGCATATTTTAGCTATATTAGCCACTATCGCTATCGTTCCTGTTCCTTTACTAATGCCGTTATTAGTCGATGAAGTACTACTCAACCATGCCGGCGTGACAATTTCCACCATCAATCAGTATGCGCCTGTTCACTGGCAAACCCCCATACTCTATATAAGCGTTATTTTAATCGTCAGTCTCTGCTTACGCGTTTTAGGCATTATTTTTAATATTATTCAATCGCGACAATTTACGCGCATCGCTAAAGATATTATCTTCCATATCCGCAAACGGCAAATCAATCACTTAAAACATATTTCTATGGCTGAATATGAAAGCTTAGGAAGTGGCACGGTCATCACCCATTTAGTAACCGATTTAGATACCTTAGATACCTTTATTGGCAGCACCACCAGCAAACTATTAGTGGCTAGCTTAACTATTTTAGGGACTGCCGTTATCTTATTATGGATGCACTGGCAACTCGGTTTGTTTATCTTACTACTCAACCCGTTTGTTATTTTTCTGACTCGTAGCTTGGGAAAAAAAGTCAAAGATCTAAAGGCAAAAGAAAACTCAGCTTACGGCCTATTTCAACAAGCCTTATCAGAAACTTTAGAAGCAATTCAGCAAATTCGTATCAGTAATCGTGAGCAACATTATTATAAAAAACTTATTCATTCCGCAGAAAACGTAAAAAATCACTCAATTTCCTTCGCATGGAAAAGTGACGCAGCCACACGCTTTAGTTTTTTGATATTTTTATTAGGTTTTGATATTTTTCGTGCAGCGGCCATGCTTATGGTGATCTACTCAAATCTTACTATCGGTGAAATGCTCGCTGTTTTTGGCTACCTCTGGTTTATGATGGCGCCTGTACAAGAAGTCCTAGGCATTCAGTATGCTTTTTATAATGCAAAAGCAGCACTAACGCGCATTAATCGCTTACAAGACTTACAACAAGAACCCATTTACCCCGCATTACACAACCCGTTTAAAAACAAAGCAACTGTCGGTGTGCGAATTGAAAATCTCCACTTTAAATACAGCACATCAAAAGAAAACATACTCTCTGATATTAACTTAAATATTAAAGCAGGTGAAAAAATCGCCTTAGTCGGCGCGAGTGGCGGCGGGAAATCAACGTTAATTCAAACATTAACCGGACTATACCCCGCAACACAAGGCATGATTTATTATGACGACATCCCCATTAATGAAATTGGCTTCGATATTGTTCGCGAAAATGTTGTTACCGTACTACAACACCCTGTTTTATTTAACGATACCATTCGCGAAAACTTGAGCTTAGGTAAACAAGTCAGCGAAGATGATTTATGGCAAGCCCTAGATATTGCGCAACTAAAATCGACAATCGAATCACTCGATAAAGGTTTAGATACAATTATTGGTCGGCAAGGTATGCGCCTTTCAGGTGGCCAGCGCCAACGCATTGCGATTGCGCGCATGATTATTGCCGACCCAAGCGTGGTTGTACTAGATGAAGCGACCTCTGCATTAGATACAGAAACGGAGTATAACTTACATGTAGCAATGGCTGACTTTCTTAAACAGCGTACCACCTTAATTATTGCTCACCGCTTAAGTGCCATCAAACAAGCGGATCACGTTTATGTTTTTGAAGACGGAAAAATCTGCCAACAAGGTAGCCATACTCACCTAATAAATCAAGAAGGGCTTTATGCAAAGCTCTATGGAGATTACCAATAATAATGCAACAAATTTACGATTTACACTGCCACTCCACTGCATCTGATGGAGCACTACCACCCAAAGACCTTGTGCTACGCGCAAAAGAAATGGGGGTAACGACTTTAGCCCTGACTGATCATGATACGATTTCTGGTTTAGCAGAAGCCCAAGAAACTGCGCAAGAATTAGATATGAATTTCATTTCTGGAATTGAATTCTCATGCACTTGGAATAAAAAAACCTTCCACATTATTGGCTTAAATATAAATCCTGCTCATCCCGATTTATTAGCTGGGGTTCACAAGCTACAATCCATACGCTCAGCTCGCGCTCAAAAGATTTCTCAAAAACTGGAAAAACAGAACATACCCGGTGTCTATGAAGCTATATTAGCGGCAGCTGGCTCAGGCATGATCACTCGCACACATTTTGCCGATTATTTACTTAAAAATAATTACGTCTCAACTATGCAAGGCGCATTCGACAGCTATTTAGGCCAGGGTAAATCAGCCTTTGTTAGCACTGAATGGGCAAGCCTTGAAGATACCTTACATTATATAAATGCAGCAGGTGGTGTCGCTATTTTAGCCCACCCTCTGCGCTATAAGATGACCGCTAGTTGGATGCGCCGCTTTTTAACTGCATTTAAAGCCGAAGGTGGCGTAGGCATCGAAGTCATCACCGGCCGAACCAATCCCGATGAAATACGTCGCTCCATCCACTTTGCTAAACAATTTGATTTACACGGCTCTATAGGTTCAGACTTCCATACTCCAAAAAATCCATGGATTGAACTCGGTAGATTAGCCCCGTTCCCAGAAAATATAAAACCTGCCTGGCGACTCTTTAATCAGTAACGGTCGCTTAAAGCCTATTATTGATAGCCGAAATTAAAATACTTTTTCTTATAAATCAATCAAATAATATAAAACAGAAACATTTAAGTAACAAAAAGCTAGCCAAACTAAAAATCGACGCTATAATGGGTACATCTTTTAGGAGATTGTTGCCTCGGTGGCGAAATTGGTAGACGCAAGGGACTTAAAATCCCTCGCCTTCTGGGCGTGCCAGTTCGATTCTGGCCCGAGGCACCATTAATAATTTAAAGGCTTGTAGCGATTTTCGTTACTGGCCTTTTTTTTTATGCCTGAAATAAATGATGATACGATTTAAACCACTTAAATCACACCAACGCCTATCAAAATCAAGCACCATTTAATTTGTGCATTGATCCCAAGTAACACAAAACCACCTGCACTTAATTGTGCTCCAATACAACACAAGTGATACTGAAATCAGCTATCAAAGATCCCCTCTTCACCTACAAAGTACTTTGAATAACGCACCCCACCCTTTTTTACAAGTCTTAACTTCCAGTTTATATATGCCGATAGCTCTTCTGAACGCGGTAAAGAATCACGCAGCATGTTACCCAATATAAAAAAGCTTCTACCCTATTACAGTAGAGCTTAATGATTACAACGATCTAATAATTATTAAAAGGACTTATAGTTTACAATCATGATGCTAATCCCATTGCGACCTTGCATGCTAAAAAACATTAATCAGCGGTAAATTTATGTCAGTTAATTTGTCAGAAACCTTAGTCATTGGCGTATCAGCAACCGCTTTGTTTAATTTAAAAGAAGCTGACCAGTTTTTTCGTGAGAAATTTTCCGAGGATAAAAACACAGCTATCTCTGAATATAGAAAGTATATGCTTAAGCATGAAAATTCCGCCCTTAAAGATGGGACGGGCATGCCTTTAGTTAAGGCACTACTTGAACTTAACAAATACCAACCTGAAGGTGAATCACCCTTAGTTGAGGTAGTGGTTATGTCACGCAACAGCCCTGAAACGGGTATTCGTGTTTTACAGAATATTAGAAATCAGGCTATTAAAATCTCTCGCCATGCATTTACTGGTGGTGAGTCTGTTGTCGATTATTTAGATGCCTTTGATGTCGATCTATTTTTAACAACCACCGTTAAAGATGCACAAAAAGTCATTGATGCAAAAACCTGCGCAGCGGCAATCTTAAAAAACCCACCTAAGAATCCCAAGAAAATCCCTGCCGGCCAAGTGCGCATTGCATTTGATGGGGATGCCGTTTTATTCGATGAAAGCTCTGAGTTAGTCTATAAAGCCGAAGGATTAGACAAGTTCATTCAAATTGAAGATGAACAACAAAATGAGCCTATGCAGGAAGGCCCGTACGCCGCATTACTTAAAAAGTTAGCCAAGCTACAAGAGCGCTTACCTTTTAGTGTTGAATCATCTCCCGTCAGAATTTCTATTGTTACTGCGAGAAGTGCTCCCGCTGAAATGCGTGTTATTAAAACACTCAGGCATTGGGGTGTGTATGTTGATGAAGTATTCTTTTTAGGTGGCTTAGAAAAAACCAAAGTGCTAGAAGCCTTTAACCCACATATTTACTTTGATGATCAAGACTTACATCTGGAAAATGCATCAAAAATAGTTCCTTCGGGCAAAGTGCCTTATTTGAGTTCGTCGTTACTGAATTCAACTGAGAAATAAGCGAAAATAATAGTAAACATTAATTCGAGAATGTAATTTATTTTCCATTCGTAAGGTTAAAACCTTCGCCTTTCAGGCGAACTGATTCATCTCTTATCGGTGTCGCAAGTGGCAGAGCTTGGCAAATCGTATGTTTTGTGAGTGTTGAGCTAACAAGGGCAACCACAAGGGATTGCCCGTACAGTTTGTAGCGGGGGATTGTTAGTTGTGTAACTGCTTATCCTTAATCTCTAATATGAGAAGATAAGCAGTTTTAAATATTACTTAAGACTCGCCTCTAATTTATTAACCGCTGCCTCTGTTAACGGTTGATTATCAGAATCTAAAATATCACCATTTAACAAAGCCGACAGTTGACCTAAGGTATTAATCAACTCATTAAAAACAGCCGGCGCATCTTCGACTTCTCTTGGCTGCATAAAAAACTTTATTCCTGGGCAGTGATAGCTCTCCCAATGCTCTTTAGGAAAAGTTCCCTGCCCCATCATGCTAGCAACGGCATAATCTACGCGATTTTTATCATCTAAGCGCTCAAATACTTGCACACTGCCAAATACTAAGCCGACATAATCAAAAGCCTCTAACAACTGCGAACCAGTAAACACCTCGCCCTCTTTAGCAAGTAAACTAAACTGTAGTAAAGCAGGTAATACCGCTTGTTCAACAACGGGTGGTGGCGTAAATTCTTGCGTTGCCTGTCGTGCTTTCTGCATATACTCCGGATTTAAACGTGTTTTAATCTCTGGCGTAGTTGAGACTTTACTCTCTGGAGCCTCATAAGGTTCTTTCTTATCTAAAGTAGCCGTATTCTCTTCTGGCTGTTTTTTCCCTAAAGGAATAACATCAAAATCTTCGCGATCTGACTGCAAGGAAATAATATCAAAATCATCATCTTCGACATTCATAACAAGGCGTGAGTCTATATTCTCAAAAGGGTCATGGTCATCATAAAAATTAATTTCTCGACGCTTTTTCTTATTTTTAAACAAGCCCCAAACTAACATGATTAAAATGACACAGGCACCCGTTCCAATAATCACCATTCTTAATAATTCTTTATCCATCTTAACTTTCCGCCATTTTAACCGCTTCTTGAATATCGACTGCTACCATACGTGAAACACCTGGTTCTTTCATGGTAACCCCTGCTAATTGATGTGCAATTTCCATCGTCACTTTATTATGTGAAATATATAAAAATTGTACGTTTTCTGACATTTCTTTCACCATTTCCGAAAACCGCCTTACATTGGCTTCATCTAATGGTGCATCTACTTCATCTAACAAACAAAACGGCGCTGGATTCAATTCAAAAATCGAAAACACCAGAGCAACCGCAGTTAATGCTTTTTCTCCACCTGACAGCAAATGCACCGAGCTGTTTCGCTTTCCGGGCGGTTGAGCAATAATATTAACACCACTTTCTAGCAAGTCGTCATCTGTTAAACTCAGATAAGCCCGACCTCCCCCAAATAATTTAGGAAATTTTTCTTGTAAGCCATTATTAATTTTATCAAATGTTTGCTTAAAACGCTGACGACTTTCATTATCAATTTTTATGATCGCTTCTTCAAGTATCGCCAACGCTGCAATTAAATCCGAATTCTGCGTATTTAAAAAATCCATGCGTTCCTTTTGCGTTTGATACTCATCAATCGCAGTTAAATTAATACTTCCCAAGCGACTAATTCCAGCACCCAATTCATCAACTTTAAGCTTCCACTGCGTCTCGCTCGCTTGCTCTGAAATTGTTTTAATGACGTCTTCTGCATTAACATTAAATTCTTGCAATTGTTCTGTCACAGTTTGTTGGCGTATACGGCTTTCTTGCTGCTCAAACCTGATATTATCCAGCAACTCCTTTTTTTGCTCAACACCTTGCTGTAATACAGAAAACTGCTCTGCATATTGCGTAATTTTCTCTTCCAGTTCACCGTGTTGCTCACGATTCGTGCTTAAAGCCATTTCCAGCGCTGCTTTTTGCTCTAATAAATCCAGCAACTCCTCACGCTTATCACCCATCGGCTCTGAAGTTTGCTGTATTTTACTATTTAAAACATTAATGCGTTCTTGCCCTTGTTCAATTTGCGTTTTAATTCGCTGTATCTGCTTTTCCGTTAAGACTACACTCGACTTTAAACTCGCTATTTTAGCTTGCAACGCATGGTGCTGCTGCCGACAATCATTTAACTGCTTATTACTTTGCTCCAGCGCTGTTTGTAATAAATCATTCTTTTGCTCTAACTGATACTGAGCTTCCTCTAAGCCCTCTAATGCCATTTCAGCTTGCTCTTTAATCATTCCCGCTTCTTCACACGTTTCCGTATTTTCCAGCAACTGAGTATTAATATCATCCATTTCAGCATTAACTTGTTGTAACCGTTGCTGCTGTTCTTCTGTTCGAGCTGAGTGCGCACTAAATTCCGCTGTCTTTAATGACAACTCCCTACTGTACTCGTTATCTTGCGTTTGCAAGGATTCCCGCTGCTGTTCTGCTGTTTTTAAAAACGTTTCTGCCGATTCAAGCTGCTCTTCCGAGACCACCACCTGTGCTTGCAAGCTGAGTTGCTCTTCCTTTAAAAGACGCAAGTCTTTTTCTCGCTGCAACACGCCGGTTTTTGCATCCGTCTCACCAATAACCTTAATCCAGCCATAGCCCATCCACGTCCCTTCAGGCGTAATCACCGACTCATAATGCTTTAATTTTTCTACGATAGCTCGCGCTTGCTCAGAATTATCAGCACAATAAATACTCGATAATAAGCCCTGCAAATTCCATGGCGTTTTAATTTTATCCAATAACCGCACCAAGCCATTCCTTGATGACTCTTGCGTTTCAGTT
Source organism: uncultured bacterium (assembly GCA_965366065.1). Classification (GTDB taxonomy): domain Bacteria; phylum Pseudomonadota; class Gammaproteobacteria; order Methylococcales; family Methylomonadaceae; genus Methyloprofundus. Next base: position 88,125 of record CBDUDV010000006.1, read on the forward strand.
TGCATTTCAAACAAACTCAGTGACTGGTCACTTAATGAAGCCAGCTCGTGAATAAGTTGGTCCGCACTATCAATACACACGGCTTCTAAATAACTGCCTAACACCGTTTCAACCGCATTATCCCAGCCACACTCCACCTCAATAAATTCAGCTAAGCGTTGATTATCCGCCAAAGCCATTCTGTCCAACCAATGACTCAATTTTTGTTTATCCTTCCCCATCGCATGTTGTTGCAACAACTCCAAGGAAGTAACCTTACCTTTTATGGTTTGAAATTCCGAACGATATTGATGAAGAGTATCATGCTGCTGTTTAATTTCTTGGCGAAGTTCTTTAATGGAAATTTGCTCTGCATCCATACTCAGCTGCAATTGTTTGCGTTGCGCTTCAATCGCATTTATATCTTGATCTAATTGCTCAATTTCATCATGCAAGCTCTGCTCATTTAATTCCTCTTGCTCGCCTTGTAGCCGCTGTAATCTGCTATGCAATTGGAAGTTCTGATTTTCCAGTTGCGCTACCTGCATACGCTTAACTTCTGCTTGCTCGCGGTAACTTGCCGTTTGATTTTTATACGCTTCCCACTCTTGCTGCCAAGCTAATCGTTGCGCTTGCGCATCTTGCTGCACTGCCTGCGCCTCCTCTACCCGCTCATCAGCAACAAAGACTGCTTCCTCAGTTTCTTCCTGTAATACCTTTTGCTCTTCTAACTGCATAACATCTTCAGTCAGTGTTTCTTGCAATTGCTGACTTTGCACCTGTAAGCGCTCACTTTCCAGCTTAGCTTCATCATACGATTGCTCGTTATGCTTAATTGCCTGTTCTAAACGGCTTATTTCTGTAGCGAACTTATAAAAACCTTCCTGCTGTTTTTCTATTTTTAAGGTATGATTTTTATGTTGCTCTCTTGATCTTTCAAGTGCTTCCTGAAGCTGCTTACGCTGTATAAACAAGTCATTATGCGTACTAGCCGCTGCTTGTAATTTATCATCTAATTGCTGATAACTTACTTGATGCGATTGCCAACGCATGGCTAATAACTCAAGCTTATAATTACGCTCTTGTGCTTTTAAATCCGTATATTTCTTAGCTTTTTCTGATTGCTTATGTAAATTCTTTAACTGCTTTTCAACTTCATCGCGCACATCATCCAAACGTTCTAAATTTTCGCGCGAATGGCGAATACGAATTTGCGTTTCATTGCGACGCTCTTTATATTTTGTAACGCCTGCCGCTTCTTCTATATGAATACGTAATTCATCTGGCTTAGACTCAACTAATCGAGAAATCGTACCCTGTTCAATAATCGCATAACTACGCGCACCTAGGCCCGTCCCCAAAAATAGATCTGTAATATCTTTGCGACGACATTTTGTGCCATTAAATTGATAAACTGATTTTCCATCGCGACTGACCTGCCTTTTTATCGCAATATTGCTGTATTGCGCATACTCACCGCCTGCTTTACCTTCACTATTATCAAAGACCAATTCAACCGACGCAGCACCCACCGCTTTACGCCCTGAAGATCCATTAAAGATAACATCCGCCATGTTTCCGCCACGCAAATGCTTAGCTGAGCTTTCGCCCATCACCCAACGCACTGCATCAATAATATTAGATTTACCACATCCGTTAGGACCAACAATACTCACCAGATTCCCTTTGATAGGAACCGTTGTTGGATCGACAAATGATTTAAATCCTGAAAGTTTAATCTTTTCCAGCTTCATTACTGGTAAAATACTCGGCTTATTAAAAATCAGCCATTATACTTTATGATGACATAAGGTATGCGGCTAAATCATATTTGAAAGATAGACTATTATGGCAACGCAACCTAGCAAAGATCTACAAGCTTTTGATAACCCTCAACCCGGGCGCGATTTCACTATTCGCATTGATACTCCAGAATTCACCTGCCTATGCCCTTTAACAGGCCAGCCAGATTTTGCCACAATCACCATCGAATACGTACCTGATAAACTGTGTATCGAACTAAAAGCACTCAAACTTTATTTCTGGACCTTTCGTGAACGCGGCGCTTTTCATGAAGCCGTCACCAATGAGTTTTTAAATGACATTGTTGCCGTAGTTCAGCCCAACTTCATGCGCATTAAAGCTGATTTCAACGTGCGTGGTGGTGTTTATACTAGCGTGATTGTTGAGCATCGCAATCCTGATTGGATTGCACCTGAATTGGTTCAACTACCTTAAGTAATCCCCTTTTAGCCTGCCTTATTGCAGGCTAAAATCCCTGCCCGCTTTTAATCAAAAAAATGCCCGATACTAAAATTCAAAATACCGACAATATTATCTGTGGTTGCACAGGCACTACAAAAGAAAAAATAACACAACTGATACAAGCAGGCACTAATAATATTGATGATATTGCTAGTGCAACAGGCGCAACAACAGGTTGTGGCGGTTGCGACTCCAGCATTGTTGAGTTTATAGAGCAGCATAAAACAACATAAAACTAGCCTCCTCCACACAGCTACTTCTGTGACTATGCCCCTAATTAGTCACAACATGATGTTCACAGTCGTACCGAACTGGTACAAACAGCCCGCCAATTACATTTTTTCAGCTTACGTAACTAATCCCCGCCCTATTATTCAATATCCTAAATCCGCACCAATAAAGCTCTGAGACAATAGGCGGCATATGCTCGTTCGATATATTATTATCAGCTGCATCAAAATGACCATCAGGTATAATCGATGCAAACAAGTAGACTAAACGACTCCGTTCTCATCTTTAATACCACTCAAGCTCCGCAATAAAACACACGTGAATAAAGTACCTCCAAACAAACACCACCGAGCAAACCACGTAACTAAAAAAGAGTTACACCCTAACAATCTACACAATCACGGTTATGATTTCCCTGCACTGATCAAATCTCACCCCGCGCTTAAGGCTCATGTAAAAACCAACCAATATGGTAATGAATCTATCGACTTTTCTAACTCTGTTGCGGTAAAAACACTGAATTGCGCCTTGTTAACACATCACTATGGCATTATTGACTGGGATATTCCGCAAGGCTTTCTATGCCCAGCAATACCCGGACGCGTTGACTATATTCATTATATCGCCGAGCTACTTAATGCAAGTAGTTCAGCTAAAAACACCCCCATTAAACTGCTTGATATCGGCACTGGCGCTAACGGCATCTATTCACTACTGGCCTGCCAAGTATACGGCTGGCAGTGCACGGCGAGTGATATCGATCCTTTATCGCTTGAGAATGTTGCCACTATCATTCGTAACAATCCTACATTGGACGAGCCACCAAGCTTACGCCTACAAGCGGATAAAAATCATATCTTTGAAGGCATCATTCAATCTGGTGATTATTTTGATGTCAGTATCTGCAACCCGCCTTTTCATACATCACTCGAAGAGACGCTAAAAGGCAATCAGCGAAAGCGTGATAACCTGGCATTAAATCGCAATAAAAAGCGTATCGATACCACAAGCCAACACACTGCAAGTTTAAATTTTGGCGGTCAAAATGCCGAGCTTTGGTGTACCGGCGGAGAGAGTCGGTTCTTGCGAATAATGATCAAGGAAAGTAAACAATTTGGCGGTCAATGTCGCTGGTTTACCAGCTTGATTTCAAAAAGTGAGCATGTAAAACCTGCCATAAAACTACTGCACAAGCTTGAAGCCACGGATATTAAAGAAATCGAAATGAAACAAGGCAATAAGATCACTCGTATTTTAGCGTGGACATTTTTTAGTGCGTAGGTGGGATGCAGAACAAATTACAGTCTCGATACAAACAACAGCGGATTAGCCGTTGCCAGTGCTATTCGCTCTAAAATTGACGATATCAAAGGGAAGTACGCAAGAGAGCTAATTTTATAATGGTCATTGCAAAAATCATTGCATAAAAGATATCATATATGGTCCGCCCTGTGCGGAGCCGCATGCAGGGGTGGTGTGGAGAGGGCTGGAGAGAAACTAGCCCTTACCCGATTTATGTTTTTTTATTAAATGAACCGTTCAACATTAACATTAAAAAAAGCACTTAATTTTTTTGCAACCTCTTTACTAATACTTCGTCGACCAAGCTCAATATCAGAAATATTTTGTCTTGTAAACTTCCCTAACTGCTTACCTAATTGCTCTTGAGTTAAATTAAGGTTTTCTCTATATATTTTCACAACTTCACCCGATGTTAGTGAGTCAGTTGTTTTCTTAAGCCAGTTAGAAGATAAAAAATCTACCATTTCTTCATCCTCATCTACAATTTCCACATCATTACCAAAATTATCTTGTAGATACTGAATAAGTTTTTTAGGGATTTCACCTTTAATCTCAAAAAGTGAGTTTTCAGTATGGGGCTTTTTCACGACTGCCAACATAATACACCTCAATGTTAATAATATCTTTGTCATAGCTCCAACAAGCAACCCATGAAGTACCTAAGTGACAATGATATTCTGTAGAGCTTAACTTACTATAGTTTTGCCAGTTCGGTTGTCCTGGGAAAATCAAGGGGTCAGCCAGCTTGATCTTTAGGCTGCATTTTTTGAAATGCAGTATTAACCCCTTCTCCCAAATCTTTATTTGGAGACGTAGGGTAACGAGATAACACCCTTACTAACTTAAAGTTCCTAGAAAACCTATTATCCAAAATATTTTAAAATCAAGCTGGCTGACCCCATGATATCTTCCTGATTGAAAGGTAATGATGTTCTTTTTGCTTATTTAGTAACACTCATTATATCATTTGAAATAGCCGCTTCATCATAGAGGGTTAATTTACCATCTCTCAAATCAGAATAATATGATCTACCATACTCTAAAGCCTGTTGCTTAAGTGTTAAATTATCAGGATCTAACTTTAGCTTTTTTAGCTTGTATTTATAATTATTAAAAATTAATTTGCTATGTTCTATTTTATTTTCTTCGTTAGATTTTTTCCACATTTCATCATAATCTATACTAAATAAATTTATTTTCAACGCTAAAAGTTTCGTCTCTATAAGATGAAGATAAGATGATTTTGTTTGCTCATTATCAATTTTTTTTGCATAGGTTCCAATTTCGTTATAGGTATTCCAAAAATTTTTTATATGCTCAAGGTGATAGCCTTTTTGAGAGAAATAATTATTAATATTATCTTGATTCTCAACAACCCACTTTATACCATCAATATTAATATTCTCAATTAGTGTGGCATAAAACATTTTTTCACGTAATAGTAATTCTTTACGTTCTTGTCTTTCTAATTCCTGTTGTTTTTGAATTTTTTCTTGCCGTTTCAACTTAGCTAAAACAAGAAAACTTTCTTTATCCCGCTCTTTCTGCTCTTGAATTCGCAATTCATTTTGTTCTTTTTGATAGCCTAACCAACCAAAACTAGATAAAAGAAGAACTATTGTAATAATTGTTGCCCAGTTGTTTTTTATCATGATTTGTCCTGATTTTTAAATTGTCCGCTGGATCTTGTTAGACTGGTATTCATTTGCAATAGACTTGAAGATTAATTTTTTCATATCCAAATAAACTAGCTAGAACCTTTCCTAAATTTGCAGCATCATTTGCTGAAAGAGAGTATCTTACAAAAATACCAGAATTCAGGATTGGATAATATTTTTCTGGTTGCTGCTCTGGAAAACAGAAGTCCATATAATTATTTTCTTTGGAGAAGTATGGAGTTCTTTCAGATTTAATATTATTCAATACTATTTTTTCGAAAACATCAGGGTGTTCTATATACATTATTTCCGAAATGTATTTAATAAAGTCCTTCCAGGTACGATTGCTTACCTGGCATATCCATTCTCCAACTTGAAATTTAATAATTTCTGAATCTGTATACTCTCCCCTCTGGTTAGAAGTCATATTTACTACCCTATTTAAGTTAGCATTTTCAAAAGTAGGGATTTCAGGTAACTCAATTTCCTCTAAAAAATAGTTGAGTGTTCTACGCATATCAGTTCCTGTTTGACATAATTTATAATCACTTTTTATGCCAAATTTACTACTTTCTCTGAACAATAAATTAAGTAGTTCTTTAGATGGTGATTCAATTTTATTTGAGTTACATTCGAAAGATTGTAAATCATTTAAAGAACTATTAATAATTCCATACAAGCCCCTAAAAAATAGGATTTGAGCTGGAGACGAAATTTCAATTGCCATATATAAACCCCCAATACCCTTTTAATTAAAACCTAACGCCAAATTCAGTGGCCGCTGGCAGATGTTCGATAAACTCGGCCAAAGAACTGATCTTTGATATAAAATGACCTCTAGAAAAAAGTTGCGCTGCCAGCGGTCGACTGGAATTTTTTGGTACGCCCAGCATGGGCGTGAACTAATGGGGTGCAAGTCCCCTGTAGGAGAACCTACTTCATTCATTATTTAGAATGATTATAACTACTAGCCGACGGCAATTGCAAGACCGCGAGGTGTTGTGAGAAGGAAGCCCGAGTGCAAAGCTACGAGTCTATGTACAAGAATGTCATATAAGGCCGAGTTTCAGGGGTGAGTTAGCCAATGATAACGAAACCCACAGGTTCGCGAGATACGGTAAATGGCAAGGCAGTGTAGTGAAAGTTTACGCTCTTATCAAAAATCAAGGGGTCAAAAATCAAGAAAAATCAAGGGGTAAAAATCAAGGGGTCAGCCAGCTTGATCTTTAGCCTGCATTTTTTGAAATGCAGTATCAACCCCTTCTCCCAAATCTTTATTTGGAGACGTAGGGTAACGAGATAACACCCTTACTAACTTAAAGTTCCTAGAAA
>CBDUDV010000007.1:0-93501 GCA_965366065.1 uncultured bacterium
CGTCATAATATCTTCAACAATAACGCGCTTTCTAGTAAAGGCTGCCGTACCACAGCTTCCCACACCATCCCCAATTTCTAAATTATCAATTGCTTCATTATAAAAGTCAGGTAGGCTAGGAGCTGCTCCAGGCAATAAATGTTTACCATCTGCAGAAATCAACAAAAAACTACACAATAAACTGGGGTTATGCTCTTCGATTGTATTGAGAAGTAAAGTTAATATAACTTTTAAAGAAACCCCTTCCACTAATTTCTGCATAACCAGCGTATGCAGAGTATTGCGCAATTTTATTTGCACACTATCCGTTATATCTTGGAAAATAAACAACTCAAGATTAGCCTTATTGAAGGTGATCTCTGAATTCTGAATTTGTACCGTTTTAAAGCAGCCATCCGCTAAAATTGCATGGCTAGTCGTACTATTTTTATCATACAAATAGTTAGGAAATAAGTCAGCAACAGGCATAGCTATTGCCTTTTTCTCCGAGTAGCCTAAAAACTTTGAAGCCGATTTATTGATTCCTTTCACTTGCTTTTTATCCGCATCAATCAAAATAATCATCGACTTATGATTATTAAATGCATGCTGAAATAAAGAATTACGCGCATTTTTAAATTTTTGATTTAAAAGTAAGGCAAAAATAAAAGAGCCCAAGCCAAAAATAATTAAAAGAATAGTTTCAGTATATTTTTTCCAAATATCAATGATCGTAAATTCTGGTACCGCATCATAAGGAGGTAACCTTAATTTACTCAATAAATTACGCACAGATTCATAATCAGCAGGTATGGTGAAACCCACGATTCCAATTGATTCGGCTACTTCCCCTTGATGCGGTAAATTAAAAAGTGTTGCAGCGACTTGTCGTGAAATATGCGAGTTTACATGCGGTAAGGCAGCAAATGCCCACTCTGGATACAGCTCTGTAGAATGCATAAAAGGAAAGTTGCCGTGCTCAGCATGCTTATTTATAATTTTTAATTGTGCTAAATTCAGCTTCCCTTCTTTTTCTAATGATTCAAGTACACCGGTTCGTACAAAACCGACATCTGCTTGCTGATTTAGAACAGCAGTAACAGCCTTATCATGCGGCATACCCGTTTCTATAATCTTAATATCCTTTTTAAGATTCACTTTCGCTAAGTTCAGTTCCATTGCTTGCATTTGGTAAGCGCCTAGCGACTCTATTGCAGGCACAGCAATGGTTTTTTTCTTTATATCGATTAAACCAGAGATATCCGTTCTATCTGCGCGTGTAAAAATGACACCGCCAAATTTAAACAGCTTATACTCGCCCTTTTTCTTTACTAGCGTGGCTAAGGGTGATGACAGGTTATTTTTATGCGTCATCAAAATATAGTGTGCCGGTTGCGTCAGTACAAAATCAACTTCATTATTTGCAATCGCAGCTTCTAACTCATGATAGTTAAAGGTTTCCAATTCAAATTGATAATCTGGTATTTTACTATTGATGAACGTTTCTAGCGGTCGCCATTTAGCCATCGTTTCCGCTTTTGGACGAAAAGCAAGAACAGCGATTTTTACTGGCTCTGCGGCAAGTAGTGTAGTGGAAGAGAGAAATAATAACTCTAACACTAAAAATAAGGTGTAAAGTATTTTTGCTTTCAAATTAGCTTTATAAATTCTTGTTTATGCAAGGTTTTAATTATACGTTATCTAGGATAAAAACCTCCAGTATACTAAGTGTTATTTTTTAACCCATTTTATTATGTGATACACATCACAAAATTAAATGACTTATAACTAATTTACCTACTAATTCTGCTTTAATTGGTTTATAAATTTTCTGACTTAACCCTGCTTATGACAACCCCATTTAAACCTGTTGTACTTTCCCTTTCAGGGCATGATCCTAGTGGCGGTGCTGGTATTCAAGCTGATATAGAAACAATGATCAGCCATCAATGCCACCCCGTTAGTGTAATAACCGCACTCACTGAACAAAATACAAGCAATGTAAAAAAATTATTACCGCAATCTGCTGATGAAATTGTGGCACAAGCGTTCACGCTATTTGATGATTTGCCTATTAAAGTGATTAAAATTGGGCTGATTGGTCATGTAGACACAGCTAAAGCAATTCATCAGATTTTGATGAAATACTCCTCTATTCCTGTTATTTTTGACCCTGTTCTTGCTGCTGGAGGGGGTACCTCCTTATCCAATAAAGAACTAATCGACAGTATCGTCGAGCTTATTTTACCGCGCACTACCATCATCACGCCTAACTCATTAGAAGCTAGACAACTCACGCAAAAAGATGATTTACAAGACTGCGGAACTGAATTACTTGAATTAGGTTGCGAGTATGCATTGATCACCGGCACACATGAAAATACTGAAGTCGTTAGTAATCAATTATTTAACGATGGACAATGCATAGAAACCTATACTTGGGATCGATTGCCACACGACTATCATGGTTCTGGCTGTACACTTGCCTCTAGCATTGCAGCTATGCTAGCACATGGTTTAGAAGTTAAAACCTGCTTAATTGAAGCACAAGAGTACACTTGGAATAGCCTGACTAATGGTTACCAGCCCGGTAAAGGGCAGCATATCCCTAATCGTCTTTTTTGGATGCAAGAAAATACATGATCTTTCCCCAGTCAGGGCTATATGCCATTACCAAGCCTGAAAACAAATCCATTAATGAGATTACTTCTGAAGTTGAAGAAGCCTTAAAAGCAGGAATTTGTGCACTGCAATATCGAGACAAACAGCCCATTGATGCACTGGCCCTGGCGGGTGCATTAAAAGAACTGTGCCATAGTTATCAAGTTCCTCTTATTATTAATGACCATGTAGCTTTAGCTAAACAGGTTGGTGCAGATGGTGTACATTTAGGTAAAGAAGATGGGAAGCTTCAATATGCACGCGAAATATTGGGTAAACAAGCGATTATTGGCGTGTCTTGTTATAACGATATTAACTTAGCGATACAAGCTGAAAAAAATTCAGCAAATTATGTCGCTTTTGGGCGTTTTTTCCCTTCTAGCTCTAAACCACTAGCTGCACCAGCCGATTTAAATACCTTAATACAGGCACGCAAGATTTTTAATATTCCTATTGTCGCTATCGGTGGCATTTTGCCCAGTAATGGTGCTGAATTATTAGATGCAGGTGCTGATATTTTAGCGGTTATTGGCGGTGTTTTTACGGGTACGCCTTATCAGTCCACTCTTGCCTATCAAGATTTATGCTGATTAAATATTGGTCTAGTTTGCTTGTTTTTATGCTTTTAAACGCCTGTAGTGTTAACCAGCCTACAAAAGTAAGCACTACAAATTTAGGCAAAGAGCTCAGCTTTCAGCGTAATAAAGGAAATTGCTTAGCTTGCCATCTCATACAAGAGGGTGAAGATCCCGGAAATATCGGCCCAGCGCTATTCAATATACAAAAGAAATTTACGAATAAACAACAGCTTAAAGCTTTGCTTTGGGATGCAACACAATTTAACCCAAATACCAGTATGCCGCCTTTTGGTAAGCACCAAATTCTGACCGAAAGCGAGTTAAATGCAGTTACGGACTATATTTGGTCGCTCTAACTTTGGTAGGCTAGTTTTTCACCAAATTCTGACTGCCAATCTTGGCTAAACACATCAACCGCAGGTTGAGCAGCCGGGTGAATCATCATCTGTTCTGCCATATCTACAGGTAAAGTAATACTCGCAACGCCTAAACGCAATATCCCCATCACTTGTCGTGTATTTTTAAAACTAGCAGGTAATAATTTACAGGCGAGTTGCTGCTGGTTAATCAACAGTTGCAAATCACTCACTACATTCACAGAATTTGCACCCAGCACATCCATACGATTAACATACGGTGCTAAATAATCTGCACCACATAAAGCCGCCATAAAGCCTTGCTGAGCACTATAAATTGCTGTTGCTAAGGTGCTAATGTTTTTTGTTTTTAATTGTTTAATCGCTGCTAAGCCTACTGGAGTAGCAGGAATTTTTACGATGATATCATAAGGCAGTTGGCTTAATTGCATCGCCTCTTCTACCATGCCTTGCATGCTTGTACTCACCACCTGCACATGAAATCGCGCTTGTTCGCCCAGCACTTCACTTAAAGCCGGTAAAACTTCAGTTAAGCCTTTACCTTCTTTGGCCAAAATTGAAGGGTTAGTGGTCACACCAAAAACAGGCATGGCGGCATTCAGTCGTGCAACTTCTTGCGCATTTGCGGTATCTAAATAAAGTTCAAACATAAAAAATTTACTCGGTTATTTTGGCTTCCCATTTAAGCCGGGATAAGTAAGTAGAAAATTTTGTACCGGCTTAAAAGTGAAGCTGTTATTTTATTGGTGAATGAAAACTTCATCGCCAACATCGACACATTCAAAAAAATCAGCAACATCTTGATTAGCCATACGCAGACAGCCATGTGATGCAGCTTGCCCTTGCATTAAGTGATCAGGACAGCCATGAATATAAATATACCGCCATGTACTATCTTTTGTTCCGTAACGGTTAACCCCAGGTTCTAAACCACCTAACCATAGGATGCGCGTTAAAATCCAATCGCGTTTGGGATATTTATCGGCTAATACCGGCGTATAAATTTCTCCGGTGGGACGCCTGCCTATAAAAACAGTATTTAACGCTAATCCTGCGCCAATTTTGGCTCTAATTGTATGCCGACCTCGTGGCGTACATTCAGAGCCCATATCTTCACCTAAGCCATTTTTCGCACTAGAAATGGCATAGGTTTGTGTAACATGCCCTGCTTCTATTATTGTTAAAGTTTGCGTGGCGATACAAACATCAATAAGGCGCATGGTTTATTTTTTGAATAGCGCGATAGACTCTACATGTCCCGTTTGTGGGAACATATCCATCACACCCGCTTTAACTAACGTGTAACCCATCTCATTAACTAAAATACCTGCATCACGCGCTAAAGTAGAAGGGTTACAAGAAACGTACATAATTAAATCGGGATTCCATTTTTTTAAATTATGTAACACTTCCGAAGCGCCCGCACGGGATGGATCAATTAAGACTTTATTATATTTTCGCTTAGCCCACGCTTGATCAGCCACATCTTTACTTAAATCGGCGGCATAAAACTCAACATTAGTTAAATTATTTAATAAGGCATTTTCTTTTGCATGATTAACTAAAGGTTGATCACCTTCGACACCCACCACTGTCCCCGCTTTTGTTGCCATTGGTAAACTAAAGTTACCTAGACCACAAAATAAATCAAGCACACTGTCGTCTTGCGTAAACTCCATTTCCTGCATAACACGGTTAATCATTTTACGATTAATTTCATAGTTTACCTGGGTAAACATCGCCGCTTTAAATTTAAAACTAACCCCTTGGTCGGGTAAAGAGTAAGTAGGAATAACTTCAGGCTCACCATCAATCGGAACAATGGTATCCGGACCTTTTGATTGTAAGCACATAGAAATCTTATGCTCGTGACCAAAACGGCGCATAATTTCTTTATCTTCATCTGTTGCAGGCTCTAATACTCTAAAAGAAAGCACACAATCTTCATCACCAATAGCGACTTCAATTTGTGGTATTTTATCTTTAATCGTTAACTGCCCGATCATTTCTGACAACGCCATTAAGTTTTCACCCACAATCGGGTGCATCACTTTACAGCTTTCAATTTCAGCTAAAAATGGGTTACGTCGCTCTCTAAAACCTACTAGAACACGGCCTTTTTTAGCAACATATTTAACACCCATGCGTGCTTTACGGCGATAAGCAAAATACGGCCCTTCTATAGGCGGCCAAAACTCATCAATAGTCACTTTACCAATGCGTTGAAATTGCTCTTGTAACAAACCTTGTTTAATAACAATTTGCTGTTCATTTTTTACATGCTGAAAACTACAGCCACCACATTTACCGAAATGTTCACATTCAGGTTCTGTTCTATCTGGGGAGCGGGTAATCAGTGTTTCAACTTTACCTTCCGCATAATCTTTACGACTATCGGTATAAATAAACTCTAGCTCTTCCCCCGGTAATGCTTCATCAATAAAAATAACTTTACCATCGACATGTGCGACACCTCGGCCATCATGCGCTAATGATTCGATGGTGACTTTGACGGCTTCTTCAGGAAGCTTTTTTTTTCTAGGGTATCTTCTACGGGCCATAATATTGAATTTTTAGTTTAAATTGAATTTTTAGTTTAAAAAGGGAAGTCTTAGGAGCATACAGAAATAACGCTTACATCCTCAAATGGGGCGCAGGACTTTAGAGGCTGTGAAAGTATTCAATAATAACCCTAAAAACAGGTTTCGTAGGTTGTGGCTGAGCTTGCGAAGCCCAACAATCAATAGCTTATCTAGCCTCAGCTGTTGGGCTTCATGCTTCAGCCCAACCTACGTATAATACTTTCACAGCCTCTTTAGCCTGCCTTTTAAATAGCGGACTTAAAGACCCGCATCCCAGAGTTGCTTAAGTTATAGCATGCTCCTGAATAGTGTTAAGCAGGAAAAACACCGGTGGATAAATAACGGTCGCCACGATCACAAATAATAGCCACAATCGTTGCATTTTCTACTTCTTCAGCTAATCGTAATGCTGCGGCTACAGCGCCACCTGATGATACTCCGCCAAAAATCCCTTCACACGTTGCTAAATCACGCATGGTTTGTTCAGCTGTCGGTTGGTCCATATCCATAATTCTATCCACCCGAGCGGCTTGATATATTTTAGGTAAATACGCTGCTGGCCAGCGACGGATACCTGGAATTTTTGCTTCATCTTCAGGTTGAACACCCACGATTTGTATTGCCGAATTTTGTTCTTTTAAATACTGCGAGGTCCCCATAATAGTCCCTGTCGTACCCATAGCACTGACAAAATGCGTAATTTCACCTTGTGTATCACGCCAAATTTCAGGGCCGGTCCCTTCATAATGCGCACGCGGATTATCAGGGTTTGAAAATTGATCCAATATGCGCCCTTTACCTTCCGCTTCCATTTGTCTTGCTAAATCAATAGCACCTTCCATACTACCAGCAGCGGGGGTAAGAATAATTTTTGCACCATAAGCTTTCATAGAGGCGCGGCGTTCTTCACTCATATTATCTGGCATAACCAAAGTAAGCTGATAACCTTTAATAGCCGCTGCCATCGCTAAGGCGATGCCAGTATTACCACTTGTCGCTTCAATTAAATGATCGCCTGCTTTAATTTCCCCACGTTCTTCAGCATGTTTAATCATGCTTAACGCAGGTCTATCTTTAACAGAGCCAGCAGGGTTATTGCCTTCTAATTTAACTAAAACGGTATTACTACCTTGTTTAACTAAGCGCTGTAATTTCACTAGCGGTGTATTGCCAACAAACAATTCAATCGTGGGGTAATTCATAAATATGGGCCTGTCTGTAAATTGCTTAATCAAACACTTAAGATTAATAAATAAGTGTTTAAGCTTGTTCTGTATTTTCGCTATAAGCTTCAAGCATAACTGAGGCTATCAAACCGTAGGCAATAGTCCATGCCTCTTTGGTTTCTTCCGTAAATTCATCACCTAAGCCTTGGCCTAATACCCATAAAAAAGCAGCACCAACAATATCGTATTGTTCTGCACGTACATTATAAATAATATGTCGTTTGCCCATTGCATGCAGCATAGGAATAACGCCTTCTAAATTCTCTAAGGATTCAACAACCACATTCAGTGTGGTCATTAATTTACCACCCTGGAAATCTAATTTCCCTTTAAAGAGTGCTTTTGCAGTGGGGTCTAATTCAAATAAACGTGCATAAAAAAGCTCCGCAGCCATTTCTTTGATAGGGATAACTTTAGCCCATGACTGCTTAATTAAAGTAATTTGCTCAGGCGTTAAGGGTGCAGCGGGCACTTCTTCTTGAATATAGCTACTATCCGACTGCTGGTTACGGGTATTTCTGTAGAGCATCCATAAACTGAGTAACCCCACAAAGATTAATAAGTCATACATCATAAATAACGCCTATTTATAAGTAAAAAATAACGGGAAAGCCTATACAGCCCAAGTATCTCTTAAAGTAACGGTACGATTAAAAGTAAGTTGGCCATCATCTTTATTATCTAAACAAAAATAACCGACACGTTCAAATTGAAAACCTGCACCCAATTCAGCATTAGCTAGACTTGCTTCAACTTTTGCATGCGGAATTATTTGCAATGAATCTGGGTTTAAAGCTTGCGTGAAGTCTTCAAGTGCATCAGGATTAACGACATTAAAGAGTCGATCATATAATTTTATTTCTGCATCTAAACAGTGATCAGCAGAGACCCAATGAATCACTCCTTTCACTTTACGACCTTCCGGTTTTTTGCCTAGTGTATTTTCATCATAGCTACAACGTAACTCGATGATATCACCAGCATCATTTTTAATGACTTCATGACATTTAATCACATAAGCACCACGTAAACGTACTTCTCCACCTTCAATCAAACGCTTATATTTAGGCGGAGGAACATCAGCAAAGTCATCTTGATCAATATAAACAACTTTAGAAAAAGGCACATTACGTACACCCATCGCTTCATTTTGCGGATGGTTAGGCATATGTAATTCTTCTACTTGTGCATCAGGGTAATTTTCAATGATTACTTTTAAAGGATCTAAGACCGCCATTGCGCGTCCAGCAACGTCATTCAAATCCTCGCGAATGCAGTTTTCTAATACGCCCACTTCAATTGAAGAACCTTTCTTAGTCACACCGATACGCTCACAAAAATCACGAATCGCTTTGGGCGTGTAGCCTGCACGACGCAAACCAGCAATAGTCGGCATACGCGGGTCATCCCAGCCATCCACAAGACCTTCTACGACGAGTCGATTAAGTTTACGTTTGCTGACAATCGTATATTCTAAAACCAGACGTGCAAACTCAATTTGTTGAGGATGGCAGTCTATCTCTATGTTATCCAAAACCCAATCATAAAGAGGGCGATGGTCTGCAAATTCTAAAGTACACAAAGAATGCGTAATCCCTTCTAAGGCATCTGATATACAGTGCGTGTAATCGTACATTGGATAAATGCACCAATCATCCCCCGTACGTTGGTGAGTTACTTTACGAACTCGGTATAACGCAGGATCACGCATATTAATATTAGGCGATGCCATATCAATTTTAGCGCGCAATAAATAACTGCCTTCTTCAAACTCACCCGCACGCATACGTGCGAATAAATCCAGATTGTCCGCAATACTACGACTACGGTCAGGACTATCTTTACCCACTTCTGTTAAAGATCCACGGTATAGTCGAATTTCTTCAGCACTTAAGCTATCAACATAAGCGAGACCTTTTTCTATCAATTGCACTGCAAAAAGATATAGCTGTTCAAAATAATCAGATGAATGTTTTAACTCAGCCCACTCAAAGCCTAACCAAGCGACATCTTTTTCAATAGCTTGTACATATTCAATACTTTCTTTTTCAGGGTTAGTATCATCAAAACGTAAATTGCATAAGCCGCTATTTTCCGCAGCAACACCAAAATTCAGACAGATTGATTTTGCATGGCCTATATGCAGAAAACCATTAGGCTCAGGTGGAAATCGTGTGATAATTTGATGGTGTTTTTTTTCTGCTAAATCTTGAGTAATAATTTGGCGAATGAAATTTGCAGCTGGAGTATTTTCGGTATTTGACATTTAAGAATTAGGATTTTTAAGGTGCAGAAAGATTGCTTCTAGTAAATAAGCTAAGATACCATAATATGCCTAGTTAGTAACTAGCTATCAACACTTCCTCAGCGTAAATATTCACTTATTTCTATGGATCAAAATGAATCAAAGAAGAATACCTCACTATAACCAAGGTGAACACACGAGCATTTGGCTGAACAATTTAAATCGTCTTATTTTTGGTGCAGAAACAGCGTCGGGTAAATTGTTTGATATTATATTGATTGCGAGTATTACACTCAGTGTTTTATCCGTTATGCTAAGCAGTGTACAAGAGTTAAATCAACAATATTCCGGTTTATTCAATACCATAGAATGGGTTTTTACCACCCTATTTACAATTGAGTACCTCGCCAGGTTAATTGCTGTACGCAAGACTCTGCTGTATGCGCGTAGCTTTTTTGGTTTAGTTGATTTACTTTCAGTGTTACCGAGTTACCTTGCCTTATTATTACCCGGGGTAGAATATTTATTAATTGTTAGAATTTTACGTCTATTACGTGTTTTTCGAATTTTTAAATTAGTTGAGTATGTTGATGAAGCAGACACGCTAATTAGTGCGTTAAAAAACAGCTATCAAAAAATTTTAGTTTTTTTATATGGCGTATTAACGCTTGCCACGGTGTGCGGTTCGTTACTGTATGTAATTGAAGGTAGCGCAGCAGGGTTTACAAGCATTCCTAAAGCTATTTATTGGGCCATCGTCACCTTAACAACTGTTGGTTATGGCGATATTGCACCACAGACACCACTAGGACAAATTGTTGCCGCGATCATTATGATTATGGGGTACGGGATTATTGCGGTACCAACGGGAATTTATGGTTCAGAATTAATTAAATCGCATAAAGTGAACTCTATGCGTAACGATGCCTGCCCTAACTGCGGCAAACTAGGACATGATAGCGATGCTGACTTTTGTAAATATTGTGGCGGTAGCATCGAATTGACTTAGGAGCGTGCACGGAATAAGATCCCGAAATTATAACGCAGAATTTTTTGTATCAGCAGGGATGACCTCATGAGGCGCATAGTTATTCTACGCAACGAATGAGATCACCTCTGTTGGTGCAAAAAGGCTAGTTAGAAACGGGAGCTTGTTTTATGCACGCTCTTTAGTGCCAACCACCGTATTGCTTGGTAGGATCGCCTCTGAACCCTGTCGAGGTTTTATTAGATTCTAAAACACCGATGGTACTATCAGCAGCCAGAATCATATTGCTATGAGTATAGCCACCCAATTCTTTCGCTCTTTTGGATATTTTTGTAGTCAAAGTACTAATATCATATTTTGAAATAATAGGGGAAATCACCACCGCCTGCAAAGGGCTGGTTAATTTATCTGACTTAACCGTTAACATAATAGGTAAAACAGTTCCCGCAGGAATATTGACACTGTAATGACGACTATTTTTTAACTGCGTCGAGGCAACTACTTTTCCCTTACTATCCCTTACTTGAATTAAGCCTTCAAGGACGGGACCTTTTGCATCCGTTACCTCCCCGCTTAACACTTTCATTTGTTTATAGGTGTGTACTTTTGCTTGTATCGCTGGCTTATTGTCTTTGTCTTTTCCACAAGCCACTAAACTGCTTAGCGTGACTGCAATCAAAACGGATTTTATGATCTTATTATTAGTCTTCATGTCGTCATTTTCCGAATAAAATATAAAAAACGAATCATAACACAAGCATTTGCTAATATTCCTGCTTAACCTAATTATTTTTGATCTAAAAACCAGATACACTGAACACTCAATAATCCGCGCTCTAACCACACAAGAATACTAGCCTGATCTTGTTGAAAGACTTTAAATCAGCCTTTATGCTGTTGCTCAATAGACTGCATCCAAAGTGCCTATGGCTCCAGTACTGATTTATCAAAGCGAAAGTCATTAGCATACAAACGATTTATTGTGCCTTAATTTCTGCTCACGTGGCATTTATAGCCCTTTAGAGTGCATATAGATCGAATGAAAGCTTTTAGCGGAGTTGAATTTATGATTTAAATTCAGAATATCGAGGATATTTACTAAAGATTCAAAATAGGTTCTAGTGTGTTAAAAACTAAAACCTATTGAATTTATATCTTAAGGTACTTATTAAAATAAACAGCTTAAAAGTGGTTAGATACCCGTACCAACTTGTAAAGCTTCAAACCAATCAAGAAAACGCTTAACATCATCACCTTTAAAAACACGCCCATGCTGAGGAGCCATAATATCAATATCTAATTCACGCACACGATTAATCCAGTCGCGCTTTGCTTGGTTAGATGGCATCCAACGCTGATGGAAAAAACGCATACTTTCAACGTGCGCATCAAAATTATCAACAAAAATAGGTGCGCCTGGTTCTTCTATCGCTGCACCTACATCCCCTGACATTAAAATTTTAGCTTTCGGATCATAAACATGAAAGTTGGCAGAGGAGTGTAAATAATGTGCAGGAATAATTTGTAATTCCACATTGTCTAATTGAATCATGCCGCCATTATCTGGAATACCCACATACTCAATAGATTCACAGCCAAAATGACGTAAAAAACCTTCCCATAAAGCAGGGGCATGCAATTTTGCATGGGGTATTGCTTGATCCCATAAGCCTAATGAAGAAATAATATCTGGATCTTGATGAGAGGCAAAAATATCCGTAATTTGCTCTACTGGCGCATGATGCAGAGCCGCAGCTAACATAGGCGCAAATAATTCCACGCCGCCTGGATCAAGTAACAAACATTTATTAGCTGTTCTTACCATATATTGATTAGTATCAATAATATTGTCTTTTTTATTTTCATCACGACCATACATTATCCATTGATAACTGCCTTCGTAAATCTTAGTCATTTTCATAATAAATACCGGTTCCTTTACTAACTATTCTGTAAGGTTAATAACAGATAATGCCGTTTTACAACGCTGTACATTATCATGAATTACCTGAGCTGCATTATCAACACTCTCAGCTACTGCTTGTAAACTTTGTAAGTATTCCCCCGCTTGAGAGGCTTCAATACGAGAGTTCGCAGCAATCACTCTAGCTGCTCTAGCTGGATGCATAACACTTTCTAGCTGTTCTAACAGTTCACCTACGTGCTGTTTAAACTCACTGCGACACGCTAACATTTTTTGTTGCGCCTCATCACTGGCCTTTACTAAAGATTCAGCATAGGGTGCCCCTTCTGCTAGCTGAGAAACCAGAGCAAAGGATTCGCAAGCGGCTGTTTTACGATAATCATCAACAGTCATTTGATACAATAAAAACGCATGCTCATTAATTTCATCAACTAACGTTATTGTTTCTTTCGCTAATTCATTGATAAAATCAGTAATAGGCTGAAAACCTTTAGCTTGCTCTCCTGCTCTAAAAGCAATGGCTTTAGCGTTAGCCGCCGCCAAAGATATTTCTTTGGCAACATACATAACGGCACTTAATTCTGCAGCAATTGAAGCAACTGCTACAAATTGTGACTTTGCCTGACTTTTTTTATTCATCCCTTTAACCTAATTATTAACTATAGCGGCGTATTAGAATTAATACTTTAAATACTCATTGCTTATGATAATGTAAATAATTTATCAAAATTAGCAATTTCTAAAATTTTCTTTACATCAGGTTTTGCATTTATAATTTTAATTGCACTTTTATTATCTCCAACTTTATCACGCAAAATTAGCAACATGCCTAATGCTGAACTATCAATATAATCGGTACGTGATAAATCAATTGAGATAGCTTTTACATTATTAGCTTGACTCTCCGAAAGCTTACGAAAATCTTGATGTAAACTAAAATCAAATCGACCTGATATTTTGACGACTAGCTCATTTGTACTTGCATTTAAACTTACTTCAACTGTCATTTTTAAACCTTAATGCCTGTAAAATTGTGTACTAATATTGACTTAAAATAAGTCAATATCACCTGCTTCTATTGTATCTTGTTCAACCGCTTTTTTATCTTTTTCTTGCCATTCGGCCTGCATTTCTGCAAACCGGTTGGCACCAGTTTTCAATTCTATAGATTTAATATTTTCATCGACTAATTTAAAGATAGATAAACCTGTATTTACCTCTTCACTGATAGCTTGAAAATGTTGCGTATTAAGTTGTAAAAATTCAAGTTGTTGTCTTGCCATATCTTCAAACTGCAATGCTCTAACAGCACCACCAACAACAGCTTCCATTTGTTCTGAATAACCAGCAACTTCTACTAATTTAGTTGCGACATTGTCATTTAAACTTGCGATTCCTAACATCATTTCATCAATATTAGCCTTAGATGTA
The DNA here is from genome assembly GCA_965366065.1 of uncultured bacterium. Lineage (GTDB taxonomy): Bacteria > Pseudomonadota > Gammaproteobacteria > Methylococcales > Methylomonadaceae > Methyloprofundus. Next base: position 13,992 of record CBDUDV010000007.1, read on the forward strand.
ATGGCGACATTCATATCCTTAGAAGCCATTATTTCAATCATTTTTTTGGCTTTATTAATATTTGACTTCGATTTAGTGACCACGTCCTTAATCTCTTCACTAAATCGATCCGAATGTTTAGATAAATTACGTACTTCATCAGCAACCACAGCAAAACCTCGTCCCGCTTCACCTGCTCGTGCAGCTTCTATCGCTGCATTTAATGCTAATAAGTTTGTTTGATCGGCAATACTTTGTACATCAGAAAGCAAGCTACCAATTTCAAACATATGCTCTTCAACATCACTAATAATACTAACCATTGCCATACTTTGCTGACTCACATCCAAAATATAGCTAATAAAATAATCTAGAACATTATCAGTTTCTTCAGTAAATTTTTGAAAATTAAGATTATTCTCAGATTCATCGCCGTTTTCATTAAAATTATTAACTAAGGCATCCATCGCTTGACTCTGCGCCACAGTTAACTGATGCATACCACTAAAGCTCTCTGAAAGAGTCGTAACGGCATCAGAAATCATTTTTTTTACTTGCTCTAATTCAATATGAAATTCATTAATTTCATATTCAGTACAGCTCCGCAGTCCATTACTGTACCCATCAATCGCAAGATCTACCTTATTATGCTCTTGAACCTCTTCTTGCACCTCAGCTTCATGATGACTGTTATCTTTATAAATAACAATCAACCACATAATAAATAGCGCGGGATTTACCACCCAATAAAGCGTATTAGTCGCAAAATACAACGGTAAAAAAAAAGTACCAAGTGTAATCAAGCTAGGAATAATAATTTTTTTCATATTTTATAGAGTAGCTTATTTAGCTAATTGAGTAATTTGTGCTGCAATTTTATCTAAAGGTAAAACATAGTGCGCCGCACCTTCTCGGAAAGCAGCACCCGGCATACCCCAAACGACAGATGACTCTTCATCTTGTATCAGGTTAATTGAACCAGCATCGAACATTTCTTTCATAGCCACAGCTCCGTCAGCTCCCATCCCCGTTAACATCACACCTAGTGCGTTGCTACCAGCAACTTGAGCAAACGACCGAAACATTACTTCAACAGAAGGTTTATGTCGATTAACTAAAGGTCCATCACTTAACTTGCAAAAATATTTATTACCCTGTCGCTTAAGCAATATGTGCCTATCGCCTGGGGAAATATAAATATTACCTGCAACAATTTCTTGACCATCTTCCGCGATAAGAGCATGCATTTTTGCTACTTCATCTACATGCTTAACAAAAGAAGCACTAAAAGCAGCAGGTAAATGCTGAGAAATCAGAATAGCAGGCGTTGTTGCGGGCAAACCTTTAACCAATTCTTTTACGGCCTCTGTTCCACCAGTAGAAGAACCTAATGCAATAATCTTTTCAGTTTTAGCAAAACGGGTATTCACAATAGCCGGTTGAATAATCGAATCCACACTAATACTTTTGCTCGGTTGGGCAATTGCTGCACTTCTTTTGGGAGTATGAACGTCTGGTTGAATATTCGCTGCTGCCGCTGCTTTAACTTTTTCGACTAAATCATCCGCGTAAGCTTGCAAAGTATTTGAAACATCCACTTTAGGTTTAGCAATAAAATCAATTGCACCAATTTTTAATGCTTCCAAAGTAACTTCAGCACCCTTTTCTGTCAAAGTAGAAATCATTACCACTGGCATAGGTCTTAAGCGCATTAAGTTGCGCAAAAAGGTTAAGCCATCCATTCTTGGCATTTCTATATCTAGCGTTAACACATCAGGATGTAGTTTTTTAATTTTTTCACGGGCGATAATAGGGTCTGCAGCCGTACCAACCACTTCAATGTCTTCAGATGCATCAAATATTTTTGTCAGCATAGTACGAATTAAAGCTGAATCATCCACAATTAATAAACGTATTTTTTTCATCCTAGTACCTTAAAACAGTTCAATTTCAACTTCACTTTCAACAGGAATATCCTTAATACTTTTCCTATAGCTTGTTTCTCTCATAACCAATGTATCATTATGTAAATCTTGTATTTTCTTCATTCTTACGCGACCCGTTTTAGGGTAAAAATTTACTTTTCTAGGATAAATATCACCTAAATCTTGGCCTAAAAGTTTCAACGCTTCTGCATCAACATACTCTAAAACAAATTCAATATTTTTTAGACCAACATCACTCATTGTGGGAATGATTTTCCCACCACCAAACAATTTAACTTCCAGATTTTTTCGCTTACCACCTTCAGATAAAATGGTATTAATCAAATGCTCCATTGCATAGTTACCATATCGAGTCGCATTACCCACAACCGCTTCCGCACCTTGTTGCAATCGTGACTCGGTAGTTTCTGGCAACATAAAGTGATTCATTCCACCAATCCCCGCAATAGGATCACGAATACAGGCTGAAATGCAAGAACCTAAAACGGTCGTAATAAGTTCATCATCTTTAGTCACATAATATTCCCCCGGCAATAATTTTGCGGCAAAAATATCATTTTGATTATCCCAATAACGTTTTATATTACTAAATTCAGGAATGGAGATCGGAGGGAGTTCTCTACGCATCTCTATTTAACCTTGCGGTAAACAGTGTTACCTATCAAATCAAAATCTGTTTCTATCGTATGCAAAGATTCAGAATGCCCTATCAATAAATGCGAACCCGTACTTAAATACTGACTGTATCGGTTAACTAATGTTTCTTTAGTCGCTTGATCAAAATAGATAATGACATTTCGGCAAAAAATAAAGTCAAACTTGCCTTTCATCGGCCAGCCGTGCATCAAATTAAGTTGTTTAAACGTAAGTAAGGATTGCAATGCAGGGTCTACTTTTACTTTATTACTGTTAACTCCGGTTCCTTTTTTAAACCATCGTTTTAAGCGTGAATCTGATAAACCACTTACCCGGTCAGAGCCATAAACACCATTTGCCGCCGTTTGCAAAACATTAGTATCTAGGTCAGTTGCTAAAATTTTAACATCCCAACCAAAAGGTAAATTCTCCAATAGAGTCATGGCTAGAGAATAAGGTTCTTCGCCAGTAGAGCAGCCAGCAGACCAAACAGTAATTTTTTTAGTTTGATGATTACGTTTAATTAAATCAGGAATAATGACATCTTTTACGTATTCAAAATGGTGATTCTCTCTAAAAAAAGCGGTTAAATTAGTTGTGATAGCATTAATAAATTCTGTAAATTCAGAGGCTTCATTTGCTTCAAGGTATTCACAATATTCTTTAAAATCAGCTAATCCTAACATTCTTATGCGCTTAGCTAAGCGCGAATAAAACATATCAAACTTATCGTCGGTAACAATAATACCAGAATGACTATTTGATATCTTTCTTAAGACATCAAAATCTTCCTGAGTATATTTAAATTCTCTTTGCTTTTGTGACATCACACTTCCCTTTGATTAAATTCTAAACTTACAAAAAAATTCAATCTTTAACTAAAAGAACCCAGCTGCGGCAGCATCTAAGCCTAACATTTCATAAACTCCTAAAATCTTTGCAGAATCAATAAAATTATCTGATGGAAATTCAAAATTAACTTCCTTTTGTAATTTAATCGACTCTTGCTTTAAAACAACAAATAGTTGCAAAGTTGCAGTATCAACCGTTTTAACCGCTGATGCATCCAGCTCAATAGTAGAATGGTCTTCTAACGTTTTTAATAGAAGCTCATACAACACACTAACATTTTGTATATTAAGTGTTGAATCCAAGCTAATTTCGGGTTTTGTGAGCTCATCAAGTTCTTCTTCAATAACTACTGCCTCAGGGGCCACTACTTCAGTAGTCTCAGTTTCAACTTCATTAATAGACATCGCAATAGCTTCCTCATGAACTTCTTGCTCTAGTGTTGTAAGTCCTTCAACGGCTTCATTTGTTGCGGCTTCAGTCGTCTCTACTTGAGCTTGAACTTCACTATCATTATCTTCATTCATCCACGCAAGTGGATCATACCCAATGAGACTTTCATTCTTATCTGTTGTCATTTCATTACCTTGCCTTCAAGAAAGGCATCTGCCAAATTACGAAAATCTCGTGCTGACCGACTTCCAGGACGATATTCTAAAATAGTTTTACCAAAGCTCGGGCACTCTGCTAACAAAGCCGTTTCCCTAATAACAGCATCTAAAACTTGATCTGGAAAATGCTTTAGCATAGTCGTTAATACTTGTTTAGATATGCGGCGAGTCGTGGAATATCGCGACATAACTAATGAAATTTTATAGTGTTTCTTTAAAGCTGACTCAAATCGTTTTATGGTACCCACTAAATGCGATAAGCCTTGCAAGGCTAAGAAGTCACTGGTCATAGGAACAAGTATTTCATCCGCAGCAAACAATGCATTTGCAACTAACACCCCTGAGGATGGTGGACAATCAACAAAAACAAAATCCTGATCCTGTAAGCTTTCATGTAACGCTTTGCGTAACAAGTCGCCACGCTGTGCCCCGCCTTCTATGAGTTGCTCAATCTCTTGTAACCGTGGACCTGCCACGATTAATTGTAAATTATCACGTACTTGAGTTATTTGTTCAGAGACTTTTTTTTCACCTAATAAAACAGCATCAATTCCACTTAGTTTTCCAGACACAACGCCAAATGAAACAGCAAGATGTCCTTGTGGGTCTAAATCAATAACCGTTACTTTCTTACCTTTTTTAGCAAGCGCATGTGTTAAATTTGAAGATGTGGTTGTTTTTCCAACCCCGCCCTTTTGATTGATAATAGCGACAACTCGAGTACTCATATGCTTATCCCTTTAAGACAAAGCCTCTGCAATCCCTTCAAATTGCTCAGGGTTTAACAGTTTATCTACATTTAAAAGCATAATCATATTATCTTTCGTCACATACATGCCACGTATAAATTGAGTATCAATTTTCACACCCAAATTAGGTTTATCTTTTATATCATTAAGATTAACATCTAAAACGTCAGATACGGCATCTGCAACAATCCCCATGATTGATGAGCCTTGCTCGGTTTCAACACATAGAACAATAACCACAGTGACCGGCGTATATTCAATATTCTCCATAGCAAAACGCACTCTTAAATCAATAATCGGTACAATTTCACCTCTAAGATTTAACGCACCTTTAATATAGTCAGGTGTGTTAGGAATTTCACGTACCGTTTCCCAGCCTCTGATTTCTTGCACGCGTAGAATCTCAACACCGTACATTTCACCGGCTAAATCAAAAGTCAAATATTGAGCTTTCATATTAGGTTCATTTACCTTGGCGCCATTTGACATAATTATTACTTCCTACAAATTTACTCAAGCTTTTTTTATCATTCTTAACAATTAATTGGTACTGAATACATCCAGTACCAATTCAAAACCTTCCCTAAGGAGGGCTTAGTAATTTAGAATTCACCCCATTCATCATCACTATCATCACTAGTAGCAACAATCCGTGCTCCCTCTACAGGCGCTGGTTGTGAAGTAGCTTTTGGCTTAGCTGAAACAGCAGCTCGTGAGGCTGGTGCTAAAGCAGCTCTTTTCACCCCAGCATTTGATTCTGCTGTTTGAAAAAAACCTAATAAGCTAGTCATGGTTTCTGATTGATCACTCATAGAAACACTGGCAGCGGATGCCTCTTCAGCCAGTGCCGCATTTTGCTGCGTGATTTCATCCATTTGAGAAACTGCTTGGTTAACTTGTTCAATCCCTTGAGATTGCTCAATACTAGCACCTGCAATTTCAGAAATAATATCACCTAGTTGCGTAACACCAGTAACAATTTCAGTTAAAGCAGACCCTGTTTCATTAACAAATTCAGTACCGGCTCTTACTTTTTGGATACTTGTTTGAATTAATGTTTTACTCTCTTGCGCGGCGGCGGCACTTCGCTGTGCAAGGTTTCTTACTTCCGTTGCCACTACTGAGAAACCTCGACCTTGTTCACCGGCTCTAGCCGCTTCAACTGATGCGTTTAATGCCAGTAAATTGGTTTGGAAGGCAATTTCATCAATAACACCAATAATCGCAGAAATTTTATTACTACTTTCATTAATTTCAGCCATTGCATCTACGGCTGAAGTAACAATGTTTCCACCTTTTTCAGCTAAGCCACGAGCTTTTGTTGACACTTTGTTCGCTTCTTGCGCATTTTCAGAGTTATTTTTAACTGTGCTGGTTAACTCTTCCATACTAGATGCAGTTTCTTCTAAGCTAGATGCCTGCGTTTCTACACGTTCAGAAAGGTTATTATTTCCACTTGCAATTTCTCTAGATGCATTATTGATAAAGTCAGATGATTCGCGCACTTGACCCACAATTTCAGCTAATTTATCGACGGTTGCATTAATATTGTTTGTACATTCGGCATAAACACCATCGTATTCTGATTCAATTTTGGTCGATAGATTTCCCGTTGCAAGGTTTTGCATTGCATTATTAATTTCAGCAAAAGCTTGATCGATACCATCAGTTAATTCATTAATGCCTTCACTTAGACTTTCAAAGAAGCCTGATTTATCAGATAATTCTAAACGATTCGATAAATCACCTGCTTTAACCGCATTAACTAATCCTGCAATTTCTTTTTGAATTTTAACTTCGGCCGTTCTATCTAGCCATTCAACAACAATACCAATTCTATCGCCATCATTAGCTAATACAGGGTTTGCAACAAAGGCAAGGGTTCTACCACCTAATTTAAGTTCTGCGTTGTGCGTAGAACTTAATGTAGCAAGCATTTTACGTTGCATACTAGGATCTTTGTGGAACTGGTCTATATTAGCACCTAATAATTTACTGCTATCAAAGTTAGGTAATTGCGTACGTATATCTGCCTCCGCATTACTAAACATCTCTTGGACAGTATTATTCATATAAATAATTTCTAAATTATTATTCGCAACCATCACGCTTGAATTAACATTATCTAGTGCTTGTTTAATACGTAATGATTCAGCACCAACTTGTTTTGAATAAGCTAAATCTGCATTAAGTTTCACTTGCATGGAGTATAAATTGCGGTAGAACTCCCCCACTTGATCGTTTCTATCTAACTCAATGTGGTTTTGAAATTTTTCGTCAGCAACATTCTTAAATATGTCAGAGCTCTGCGCTAATGTTTTTAATAAATCAGCAATAATAGAGTAACCAAATATAATCGCGATTAATGTAAGCGCTGCCACCACACCAAGATGCATCATATCTTGTGCTTGGTAAGACCCAATCATTGAGCAAACATTAGGGATCAAAAATAAAATTGCAGCAATCAGCGCTTTTTTATTAATTGACATTTCTTTAATATTTTTAGTTAATTTCGCTAAGCCCGTTGGTCTAATCGTTGTTGGCCTGGTGTTATTAAGCTCTCTATATAATTTATCTGCAGTATTTACCTGTTCACGACTCGGTGCATAACGAACTGATAAGTATTCGACAACTGAGCCATTTTTATACACGGGCGTTACATTGGCTTCAACCCAATAGTAATCACCTGCTTTCGTTCTATTTTTTACCGGTGCTGTCCATGGTTTACCTGCCTGAGATGTTTCCCACAAATCTTGGAAAGCAATCGCTGGCATATCAGGGTGACGAACCATATTATGATTATGCCCGACTAGCTCATTGTAACTAAAGCCACTAATCTCAACAAAGGCATCATTAGCATAGGTAATAATTCCTTTTAAATTAGTTCGCGTGACTAAAATAGTCCCGTCCTTCATTAAGACTTCTTTGTCTGTAACTGGCATATTTATTTTCATTAGGTATTCCCCTTACGAACTGATTTAATTTTAGTATTCATTTTATTCATCATCCTCTTCAGTCTCATCTTCCTCAAGACCATCGAGTTTAAGTAACTTTTCTACGTCTAATAGCATAACCATACGATTATCAACTGATGCAATCCCGTTGATGAACTCAGTGCTCACTTTAGTTCCAAAATCTGGTGCGCTTTGGATATTTTCTTTCTGAATATTCATTACATTTGAAACCGAATCAACCACAACACCCATAGTACGATTTTTTCCGCGACAAACTGCCTGCAGTACAACAACAACGGTTAAGTTTGTATATTCAGAGTGTTCCAAGTTGAAACGTTCTCTTAAATCAATAATCGGAACAATCGCTCCTCTTAAATTGACCACACCTTTCTCATAATTTGGGACATTGGGGATTTTTGATACCGGTTCCCAACTACGTATTTCTTGCACACTAAGAATAGTGACACCGTACTCTTCATCCCCTAAAGTAAAGCTTAAAAATTGTACTGAATTTTCAGGTACTTTAGCTTCTATTTCTTCACTCGATGTATTTTGTTCCATAATTAATTTATCTTATTGGTTTGATAATCTTACTAAACCTGGAATATCTAAAATAAGCGCAACCGAACCATCACCTAAGATAGTTGCACTTGATACACCCTCGACACGACGATAATTGGCTTCTAATGATTTAATAACCACTTGTTGTTGACCGAGTAAATCATCGACAAATAAACCACATCTAACACCCTGTCCCTCAACAACAACCAGCAACCCCTCCATTAAATTAGTGGCTTTTGCAGATTCAACATGAAAAATTTCATGCATACGTACAATAGGGAGGTATTCATTGCGTAAACGGAAGGTTTCACCTTTACCCGCAACACGGTTGACCATATCATCTGTGATTTTAACTGACTCAACGATAGAGCCTAATGGCACAATATAAGTAGCATCACCGACAGCAATTGATTGCCCATCTAAAATCGCAAGCGTCAGAGGCAAATGAATTGCCATAGTAGAACCAACGCCTAGTTCAGAAATAATTTCAATCGTTCCACCTAATGCCTGAATATTTCTTCTTACTACATCCATCCCTACGCCACGCCCAGAGACATCAGTCAATTGTTCAGCAGTGGAAAAACCAGCCATAAAGATAAGCTCGTAAGTTTGCTTATCGGTAAGAATGGTTGACTCTTCAATTAAACCTTTCTCGACCGCTTTTTTTCTAAGTGATTCTTTATCTAAGCCTTTACCATCATCTTTTACTTCAATAACGATATTACCACCACGGTGATAAGCTTCTAGGGTAACCGTTCCCGTTTCGGGTTTTCCTGCGGCCACTCGGTCAGCAGGCATTTCAATTCCATGATCTAAGCTATTACGTACTAAATGAACTAATGGATCACTAATTAGCTCAACAACTGTTTTATCAACCTCTGTGTGTTCCCCCACTAATTTGAGTTCAATTTTTTTATCTAATTTACTACTTAAATCATGGGCCAGCCGAGGAAAACGGCTAAATACAAAGCTAATAGGCATCATGCGAATATTCATCACACTTTCTTGTAGCTCTCGTGTATGCCTTTCTAATTGAATTAACCCTGTTTTTAGCTGATCCACTTTATCGATAGAAAAGTGTTCACCGACTAGACTTAACATAGATTGAGTAATAACTAACTCACCCACCATATTAATCAAAGTATCAATTTTGCTGGTATCAACACGAATTGAACTGGAGGCCGCAGCTTTAGGTTTTTTCGCTTTCGTCGATGCAGGCTTAGTTTCTGTACTGTCAGTTTTAACTGTTTCTGATGCTACTACCTTAACACTTTCAACTGGAGTCGTTTTAGCCGCTGCTTCAGCTTCAACTTCAGCTTCAGCAATTTCAATTATCGTCTCTAGCTCTACTTCTTCTGTTAGAGGCAGAATAGACAAATCACACTCATCCTCTACCCAGTCAAAAATATCATCAATATCACTACGCTCAATATCGCCCTTTAAAAGTAATGTCCAGGATAAGTGACAATCTTCTGGATTAAGATCTACTAAAGAAGGCACACCCTGCATATCAACAAAAACGTCTAAATCACCTAATTCAGCAAGCTCTCTGAACATTCTAACTGGATCATTACCCGTTTTTAATAAGTCTGTATGAGGGCAAAAAGCTATTTTCCAGCCGCGTTCTGAATCATCATTACTTTCTGTTACTATTGGCTCGCTAATAACAGCTGCTACTTCCACAGGCGCTTCAGTAGCGCTTTCACCATTAAGTTCAACCTCTAGTGCTTTTTTATGGTTATTAACACTCCCCTCATCAAGCTCATCTTCAGCCTGAATGGCTGTCAACATTTCAGTTAAACAATCAACTGAACCCAACAACACATCAACAGCCGGTTGAGTTACTTGACGCCTGCCATCACGCATCTCATCAAGTAAGGTTTCCATGAGATGAGTAAAATCTGCTACTGCATTAAAGCCGAAAGTACCACTTCCTCCTTTAATAGAGTGAGCAGCTCTAAAAATAGTATTAATTTCCTCAGAGTCTACATCCCCCATATCTAGGTTAAGTAGTCCTGATTCCATGACAGCTAAGCCTTCGAAACTTTCCTCAAAAAATACTTGGTGAAACTGCGCCATATCAATAGACATTGAATACCCTGTACACTCTAAAATTAAATAAAGGAATTTTCATGCCGCCAACTAACATATAGACTAAGTTATGCGACATAAAAAACATGATTTAAGTACTTCACTTATAAATAAATTACTTAACCTAAAACTTTTTTAATTGTTTTTAATAGTTGCTCTGGGTTGAATGGCTTAACAATCCATCCTGTAGCACCCGCGGCTTTTCCTTGTTGTTTTTTATCCATGCCTGATTCAGTTGTTAACATCAACATAGGAACAAATTTGTAGTTAGGCAAAGCTCTTAAATCTTTAATCAAAGTAATGCCATCTTTATTGGGCATATTGACATCGGTTACAATACAATCGAACTTTTGTTGCTTTGCTTTATTTAATGCATCTACACCATCTACAGCGTCAACAACTGTATATCCTGCGCCTTTTAAAGTGAATGAAACCATTTGTCTCATCGATGCTGAATCATCAACCGCAAGTATACTTGCCATTATTTTCTCCAAAATGTGTAATTAAAGATTAATCTTAATATTTTTTTATAATCATACCTGAAAAAATATCAGAATATATATATAGCTTTTTTTTGTGAGTTATATCAAAGTTATCATCACATACTTTTGTTAGAGCATTAATAATAATACAAAAGAGCCAAAATATGTAGATAAGAAATAAGCCACTGATAAAACAGTACTTATCTGCCAATCAAAACTAAAAAGTCCTTTAAATAGGTAGGCAATAATTGCTATAGACCACCCTATTAAAGCAACACCGATATAAATAGGATAGGCCGCACTCGCGGAACCTTTTACAAAAATAAACCAGAATGCCAAAGGGAGTGCGAGAATGTAAACAAAATTTTCACACACCAATACTGCGGTAACAAAGCGCTCAAAATGATAAGTGTGGCCATCTTTTAAGATAAGCGCGCCTAAAAAAATAATCGTGATAAAAATTTCTACAAATATTTGTATAAATGCTTCAATTGGGTCAGTAATATTTGCCTGAATAAACAAACCTAGCAGCATATAAATAACTAAGTTAGTCCATAAAAAGCGACGGTCTGTAGGTAAATCTTCTGGGTAACCTTTAAACCAGCAAAGTTGAATATAATCTTTTAACATAATAGTTTACTAATATTATTAAATAATAAATACATAGGACTATGTAACTTTAATCCCTTCTTATAACGCTGCGTGAACCATTACCCTCAGGCTGGCTCACAATATTTTCTTCTTCCATTTGATCAATCATTCTTGCAGCCCGGTTATAACCAATTTTAAATCGACGCTGTAAACTTGATATAGATGCTTTATCTGTATCATAAATAAAATCTAGCGCGTCATTATATAAAGCATCTGTTGCATCAACAGGGGCAGAGGCTGCATTGGCTGTTTCATCTACCTCCTCTTGAATAATATCAGTTAAATACTTAACCGGCCTCTGTGTTTTTAAATATTCGACGACATGATGCACTTCATCATCACCGACAAACGCACCATGTGCACGAATAGGAATGCTAGTGCCTGAAGGTAAAAATAACATATCACCATTACCTAACAAAGCCTCAGCTCCCCCTTGATCCAAAATAGTTCTAGAATCTATACGTGACGAAACCTGGAATGACATTCGCGTCGGTACATTAGCTTTAATCAATCCCGTTAACACATCTACAGAAGGTCGCTGAGTCGCTAAAACTAGGTGAATACCTGCCGCCCGTGCTTTTTGTGCTAAACGCGCGATTAACTCCTCTACTTTCTTACCTACAATCATCATCATATCTGCTAATTCATCAATCACTATGACAATTTGCGGGAGTGTTGTTAAAGTCGGAAAACTTTCACCATTTTCTAATGGCTTGGTTAATTGAAACAATGGATCACGTATAGTTTCCCCTTGCTCGGCTGCTTCCTCTATTTTTTGGTTGAAACCTGCTAAATTCCGCACCCCAACTTTAGACATTAATTTATAGCGCCGCTCCATTTCTGCTACCGCCCAACGCAAAGCACTTTGTGCTTCTTTCATATCGGTAACAACTGGCGTTAATAAATGCGGAATACCTTCATAAATCGACAACTCCAGCATTTTAGGGTCTATCATGATCATGCGCACTTGCTCTGGTGTTGCCTTATACAGCATGCTTAAAATCATGGTATTAATTGCAACTGATTTACCCGACCCGGTAGTTCCAGCAACCAGTACGTGTGGCATTTTAGATAAATCAGACACGACAGTTTTACCTGCAACATCTTTACCTAGCGATAAAGTAAGTGGTGATTTCGATTGCTGAAACTCATCTGAAGCAATGATTTCACGGAATGAAACCAACTCTCTTTCTTGATTAGGTATTTCCAGCCCAACAAAAGAGGTACCTGCAATAATTTCCACTACCCTAACGCTAGTAACGCGCATTGCACGCGCTAAATCTTTTGCCAAACCACTAATGCGGCTAACTTTAATGCCGGGCGCTAGCGCTAATTCAAATCGCGTAATAACAGGGCCTGGGTAAGCCCCCTGCACTTCAACGGTTACTTTATAGTCGAGTAATACGCTCTCAACAGTCCTCGACATTTCATCTAACTGCTCTTCTGTGTAGGAATGTACCGTTTGCTGATGAGTTTCCAATAAAGATATCGACGGCAACTGATAAGGTTTATTACTCGTTTCAGGCGCTACCTCTGCTTGTAATCCCGCAATAATATTAGCCGTAGATTGCTTCGCTTGTTCAAATATTGATACTGGCGATATTTGCGGCCAAGATTGCGTATTATTTGAACTTTTCTCGCCATCTTGTTTATAAAGTCGTGATAAATCACTTAATAAGTTTTGACTTACTGGCTCTTCATCAGTAGGCAAAATCTCATTAAATTCGGTTATGTGAACTTCATTTTCTTGGTGTGCCTGTTTAATTTCTACAGCAGTCTCAAAAGGTTCAATTAACTCATCTTCATTATCGAGATTCTGTTCTTCCTGTTGCAGTAATTCCGTAAGTACACTATCAAAATCATCAGCTTCAGCTGAAGCCATCATATCAAACTCATGATCAACCGCCTCCACGACTTCATTTTCTAAATCATCAGCGATAAGTTCCGATTCAGCCGGCTGCTCTAGCAAATATTCTGTTTTAAATGTATCTTGAAATAAGGCCGAGTCTGCATTGCTTTCTTTATCCGAATTTTTTAAATCAGAGACTGTAAAGCCTAACTCTGGCTCTGATTTTTCAGTAGATAACAGCTCATCTTGTACCTGCTCTGACTCCTGCTGAGGTACTGTTGTTTGCTGTCTATCTTCATGAATAATGTCTAATTTAGTATTCGATATATTGACGCGTTTTTTTACACGACGGTTAGTTTTCTTTATCTCAACGCCCGTCATACTCAATAGCTTATTATATAAATAGGCTATCGACTCTAAGGTGTACTCACCAATTAACTCAAGCCCTTTCAAGCAAGATTTTCCCGTGAGTTTTTCAATACCAATAAAAGCCCCCACTAAAACACCCAAGCCAATAACTAGCAGTACTAATACTGCAAAGACATCCGCAGCTTCAATATCGACTCCACTCATCATACCTTTTAAAAATAGCCCAAAGACTAGCAATACCACAGTCACAGTAATGATGACTAAAGCTCTACGTACTATGACAGAAGAGAGAAAAGTTGACTGTTTTTTGACTTGTACCTTTTTATTCACTGGAACTGTTAATCCTTTAATCTATGCTAAATTTATTGATTCCAACCCAACATATGCTGTATGCATAATTGATTAAGTGTTTGCGCACGTTGATAACTATCCGCCTCAGTGTAACAACGTAATTCAGGTGCATTTCCAGAGGCACGTAAATGAATTACCTCATCGTTATTTAAGGTAATACGTACGCCATCGGTATTATTCATTGCGACTGCCTCTGCAATTTCACCTGCAAACAAGCGATTTAATTCAGCAGCATCTTGCGCTAAACTTCCTGTTTGTAGTGTTTGTAAAATTTTAGCGCTAAGCTCACTTGGAAAGTTTTTAATACGATCGCTATACGTGTAGCGTGGTGGTAATGTTTTCAATAACTCTGACACAGTACACTGCTTTTGTTTTGCTTGTGCCAATATACTTAATGGTACTAATACCGCATCACGTGTAGGTAATGCACTCAAGGTGTTATTGGCTAAAGACACGGGCGTATTTAATAAAAATCCCCCATTCGCCTCATAACCCACAACCGTCTCTAAATCCGTTACAGAATCCATCGCGGTAATCACATAAGGCGAACCAATCCGTGTACGACTTATTTTTGTAAAGAAATTACTTTTTTCCAGCGCACTATTACTACTCACAGGCGTGACTACCGCATCAGCTTGTAAATATTTTGCGACCAATATACCCGCAACATCACCGCGCAACCACTCTCCATTTTCATCACTGACTAAGGGTCTATCCGCATCACCATCGGTAGAAATAATACAATCAAACGCATATTCTTTAGACCACTTTGCTGCCAACTCAACATCTTCTGGGCGAATTGCTTCCGTATCAACCGAGATAAATGCATCCGACCAACCCAAATTAACGACTTCTGCACCCAAGCCTTTAAAAATCTTCGGCATTAACTCACGTGCAACAGATGAATGCTGATAAACCCCAATTTTTAATGACGCTAAAGTATCAGCGGGGAAAAAATCAAGGTAACGTTGAATATACTGCGCTTCTATCTCAGCATTAAGCGCTGGTAAATAGTCTAATTTTAGTAAATTTTCGTGTTGATCAAATAAGCTATCATTTAATACTGGATTTTGACCTAAAATTCCTTGCTCATCATCCTTTAGTACTTCACCGCTGGGCTTATTAAATTTAATACCATTCCGATCATCAGGAATATGACTACCAGTCACCATTAAACTAGGAATTTTATGTTTCATTCCATATAAAGTTAAGGCTGGCGTTGGTACTAATCCTGCATTAATGACTTTATAACCCGCATCTATCACAGCCGCTGCCACTGCATTCATAATTTGCGGTGTACTTTTACGTAAATCACCCGCAACAGCAACGTCTGAGCCTAACTCAATGACCTGAGTTTCACGTAAATAAGCTAAAAAAGAGAGTGTATAGGCATAACAGAGTTTATCCGTCATATCGGTAACCAATCCACGAATACCACTCGTACCAAACTTTACTCTACTCTTATCCATTAACTCAGCCTTGTTAGCTTATTTAAAAATCAATTACTAAACTTTTTTCTTTGCTTCTATTTCAATCTTTCGCTGTTGTTGTGCAACTTTATCTAATACGCCATTCACGTATTTATGACTGCCATCAGCACCAAACGATTTTGCTAATTCAACGCCTTCATTAATCACTACGCGGTAAGGCACATCAACTTTATGCATTAACTCATACGCACCGATACGTAAAATAGCGCGCTCAACAGGATCAATCTCTTCAACGCCGCGATCGACAAATTCAGCAATAGCTGCATCAATTTTATCTAACTCTCTAGGAATACCATGAAAAATATCAGAAAAATAACTTTTTTGTGCATTTTTCAAACGATCATCTTCATGAAACTGACGTTCAATAACACTAATATTTTGTCCGGTCATTTGCCATTGATAAAGCGCCTGAACTGCACATTGTCTTGCTTTTGTTTTCGCCGAACTCATTAAGCTTCCAAGTTATTAAACAAACTAACCATTTCTACCATTGATAGCGCCGCTTCCGCACCTTTATTGCCCGCTTTAGTTCCCGCGCGCTCAATTGCTTGCTCTATGCTATCAACCGTTAATACACCAAAACTAACCGGCACATCATATTGCAATGAAACTTGCGCAATACCTTTTACACATTCGCCAGCAACATAATCAAAATGAGGTGTGCCACCACGGATAACCGCGCCTAAAACAATAATCGCATCAAACTTTTTAGAGGCTGCAACACGTTGTGTTACCATCGGTAATTCAAATGCACCCGGTGCTTTCACTAAAGTGATATCTTCTTTTTTAGCGCCATGACGCACTAAAGCATCAATCGCACCATTTTCTAATTGCTCTACAATAAAGCTATTAAAACGCGCCGCAATAATGCAGTATTTACCACCTTCCGCTAAAAGGTTACCTTCGATTAAACTTACTTCTGCCATAATTGCCTCTATAAAATTGTATTTTGATTGGTTATTTTTTAGCTGTATCAATGACTTCTAAATCAAAGCCAGATAAGCCAAAGTAATTTTTTTGTGTACCTAGCACTTGTATTTTATGCACACCTAAATCTGCAAGAATTTGTGACCCTGTGCCCGTTGTACGCCAAGCACCGGTTTTATCAAGATCCACAGACTCAACAACACCTCTATCTTGTAATTGATATTGATAAATCAATTCCGCTAATGCTTTATTACTTTCCTCTTGGCGAACCAGTACTAATACACCACGTCCCACCTTAGATATTTGCTGCATTGCCTCACGCACTGGCATTTTACAATCACTACGGGTTGAGGCTAAAACATCATCCATTAAATTTCTAGCATGTACACGTACTAAAACAGGTTCATTATCACTAACATCACCCATGACTAATGCAATATGTACATTGCCATCATTACGGTCTTGATAGGCATAGAGCTGAAATTCACCAAATTCAGTCGGCAAAATACACTCGCTAATCCGCTCTAAAGTACTTTCGTTTTCCGTGCGGTAATGAATTAAATCTGCAATCGTGCCAATTTTTAAATCGTGCTCTTTGGCAAATACTTCAAGGTCAGGGCGGCGCGCCATTGAGCCATCTTCATTTAAAATTTCGACGATAACCGCAGCGGGTTCAGCACCCGCTAAACGCGCCAAATCACAACCGGCTTCAGTATGCCCCGCACGATTAAGTACACCTCCATCACGCGCTCTCAATGGAAAAATATGACCTGGTTGAACAATATCATCAGGACTTGCGTTTTTTGCAACCGCACTTAACACGGTTTTAGCGCGATCTGCCGCAGAAATACCGGTAGTAACGCCTTCTGCAGCCTCTATAGAAACCGTAAAATTAGTTGCGTAAGCCGCGGTATTATCTGTCACCATTAACGGTAAACGTAATTGCTGACAACGTTCTCCCGTTAAAGTTAAACAAATTAAGCCACGACCGTAACGCGCCATAAAATTAACATCTTCAGGACGCACAAAATCTGCAGCCATCAATAAATCGCCTTCATTTTCACGGTCTTCATCATCCATAATGATGACCATTTTTCCTTGGCGAATATCTTCGATTATTTCCTCAGTTGTATTCATTGTTTAGATAAATCCACTTTCTTTTAATAAGTTTTCAGTTACGCGAGACGGACATTCAGCTGCCGCCTCACCTTTCATTAAGCGTTCCATATATCGAGCTAATAAATCAACTTCTAGATTAATACTATCTCCCACATTGATTGCACCTAACGTGGTTTCTTTTAATGTATGAGGGACAATATTAACACTAAATTCCGCCCCCTCTACGTTGTTAATGGTTAAGCTAATGCCATTAATACAAATCGAGCCTTTTTCTGCAATGTATTTTGCCAAGCTATCAGGTGCTTTAAATTTAAAGCGTATAGAGCGGCCATCTGGTTTTTGTTCAACTAATGTAGCCAAACCATCGACATGCCCACTGACAATATGCCCCCCCATTCGTGTTTGCGGTGTAAGTGCGAGCTCTAAATTAACAGGCGTTCCCGTAGCCGCGCTTTTTAGATTAGTTCGTGCTAAAGTTTCATTGGATACATCAGCGACAAAGCTATTATCACCCAGTTCAACAGCGGTTAAACAAATGCCATTAACAGCAATACTATCACCTAAATTCGCTTCTTTTAATGACAACTTACCCGTATCGATAGATAAGCGTACATCGCCTGATTTTTGCTCAATTTGTGTAATTTTTCCTATGGCTAAAATAATACCAGTAAACATTTTATTTTTTCACCTTAAACTGTAAACGAATATCAACGCCAACTTTGCGCATATCCAGTATTTCTAATTGTTTCTTTTCTGACATTTTGTTGATCTGCGGCATATCAAATAAACCACGCCCACTGGCACCTAATAAACTCGGCGCCATATAAACAATGCATTCATTAATCAATCCTTGCTCCATTAAAGCGCCATTCAACGTGCTACCTGCTTCAACCAATACATCATTGACTTGTTGATCCGCTAAAAATTGCAGCACAGCACTTAAATCTAAACGTCCTTGCGCATTTTTCGCTAAAGTATAAACTTCTGCATTTGCTTGTTTTAGTGCCGCTACCTTTTCGCTGTCTTCTGAACAAGTCAAAATTAAGCTTCGCCCTGCAAGCGTCAATATATTTGCAGTCACCGGAGTTTTTAAAGAGGAGTCTAAAATAACCCGAATTGGTTGTGCTACATCAACGCCATCCAAACGAACATTCATACTCGGATCATCAGCTAAAACCGTATCAACACCGGTTAATATCGCCCCTGCTGAAGCGCGTAATTTTTGCACATCATGACGCGCATCTGCCGAAGTAATCCACTTACTCTCACCCGATGCCATCGCAGTACGACCATCTAAACTCATCGCCAGCTTACTCACTACATAGGGTTTATTATTAAGCATACGCTGAATAAATCCTTTATTAATCTCACGTGCTTCTGACTCTAATACACCACAGCGAGTAGCAATGCCTGCCGCTTCTAATAAAGCAACGCCCTTTCCTGCCACTAAAGGATTAGGGTCTTGCAGCGCAATCACAACACGCTCAACCCCAGATTTTATTAACGCTTCTGCACAGGGTGCTGTACGGCCATAATGACTACAAGGCTCTAAGGTAACGTAAGCTGTTGCACCGCTGGCTGAATTTATTTGCTTTAGTGCTTCAACTTCAGCATGTCCTTGCCCCGCTCGTACATGCCAACCTTCAGCAATAATTACATTATTTTTGACTAACACACAACCGACCCGCGGATTAGGTTGTGTTGTATACACACCGCGCTTTGCTAAAACTAAAGCGCGTGCCATATAAACAGCATCTTGCTTATTCATGCGCACTTTCTTGTAAACCCGCCACTAACGCAGTAAATTCACTTACATCCTGAAAGCTACGATAAACCGAGGCAAAACGTACGAAGGCAACATGATCTAAGCTACTTAATTCTTTCATCACTAGCTCACCCAATATTAATGCCTGAACCTCTCTATCGCCTTTAGACATTAAAGATTTTTTAATCCGTGTGACGGCAGACTCAATTTGATCACTGCTCACCGGACGCTTTTCTAATGCGCGCAAAATACCGGCACGTAATTTTTGCTCGTCAAACGGCTCGCGTAAACCATCACGCTTAATAATACGCGGCAAATTAAACTCAGTTGCCTCATATGTCGTAAAGCGCTCCTTACATTCACCACATTCTCGACGACGACGCACTTGATCGCCATCACTCGCTAAACGCGAATCGATAACTCTAGTATCTTGGGCAGTACAGAACGGACAGCGCATAATTTGCTAAACTAGTGAGATAATTAAATTAACCGCTGATTTTACAATAAATATGACAGAAACCGAAGGTGTTATTAAGTACCAGCTTCATCATACTTTTTCAAAGCTAGCTAACACGATTAATTTAACTGAAATAAATCACTATCGCAGCTTAGCTTATGACCTAGAATTAATCGGTCAAAACCCTTTACGCTATCTGGGTTATGGCTATGGCAACATCAGCCAACGAATTGAAAACAATCAGTTTCTTATTAGTGGAACGCAAACTGGCGAAAAAGCACACTTATCAAGTGAAGATTACTGCTTAGTCACCGAGGTTAATTTAGCAAAAAATAGCTTACATGCCACTGGGCAATGCAAACCCTCTTCAGAAGCCTTAACGCATGCGAGTGTTTATATGCAACATCCCGCAATACACTGCGTTATTCATGCGCATAGCCCCATTATTTGGCAGGCTAGCAACGCCCTTAATATTCCGCATACTACGCAAAACATACCCTATGGCACGCCAGACATGGCAGAAGCCGTTGCGGACTTAGTTGCAAAAAAGCCGTCTGGATTATTTACTATGTTGGGGCATGAAGATGGCGTTATTGCTTATGGCGAAGATTTTTCAACGACATTACTGCTACTAACAAATACCTTAAATGCTGCCAAACAAATTTAACAGTAATACAAACATCGCTATAATAGCTAACAGCATATAACCAACTTTTACAGGTCAACATGGCTCAATATATTTTTTCTATGAATCGCGTGGGTAAAATCGTCCCACCTAAAAAATACATCCTTAAAGACATCTCCTTATCTTTTTTCCCAGGCGCTAAAATTGGTGTTCTAGGTTTAAATGGCTCTGGTAAATCAACTTTACTGCGCATTATGGCGGGGATTGATAAAGAAATTCAGGGTGAAGCAATTCCTATGAAAGGCATTCACATCGGCTACCTTTCGCAAGAACCCAACCTTAACCCTGATAAGGATGTACGTGGCAATGTACAAGAAGGCTTCGGAGAAATTCAAGAAGTCTTAAATCGCTACAATGCCATCAATGATGAATTTGCTAATCCAGACGCTGATTTTGATAAATTATTAGCTGAACAAGCTGAACTACAAGAAAAAATTGAAGCCGCTAATGCGTGGGAACTAGAACGCGAATTAGAGATTGCTGCTGATGCACTACGCCTTCCGCCTTGGGATGCAGATGTAAGCAAATTATCCGGTGGTGAAAAACGTCGTGTCGCATTATGTCGTTTATTGTTATCTAAACCTGACATGCTACTTTTAGATGAACCAACTAACCATTTAGATGCAGAATCTGTCGCATGGCTAGAACGCTTCTTACATGATTACGAAGGCACTGTGGTTGCTGTCACCCATGATCGCTATTTCCTTGATAATGTAGCCGGCTGGATTCTTGAACTGGATAGAGGACAAGGTATTCCATGGGAAGGTAACTACTCTTCTTGGTTAGAGCAAAAACAAAACCGTTTAGAGCAAGAAGACAAGCAAGAAACGTCTCGCCAAAAATCCATGAAAGCCGAGCTAGAATGGGTACGCTCTAACGCCAAAGGCCGTCATGCTAAAAGTAAATCGCGTTTAGCCCGCTTTGAGGAACTTTCGTCTCAAGAGTCACAAAAACGTAATGAAACACAGGAAATTTTCATTCCTGCTGGCCCGCGTTTAGGTGACGTGGTCATTAACGCTGAACATATCAACAAAGCGTTTGGTGAAAAGCTACTGGTTGATGACTTAAACTTCACACTTCCACCGGGCGGTATTGTTGGAATTATCGGCCCGAATGGTGCCGGTAAAACCACACTATTTCGTATGATGTGCGATTTAGAAAAACCGGATTCAGGTGAGATAAAAATTGGTTCAACTGTGCAGCTATCACACGTAGATCAATCCCGTGATGCATTGGATGATAATAAAACGGTTTGGGAAGAAATTTCTGATGGCTTAGATTTAATTACCGTCGGTACTTATGAAACACCGTCACGCTCTTATTGTGGCCGTTTTAATTTTAAAGGCGGCGATCAGCAAAAACGTATTGGTGATTTATCCGGTGGTGAGCGTAACCGCGTACATTTAGCTAAACTATTACGTAGTGGTGGTAATGTTCTTTTATTAGATGAACCTACCAATGATCTTGACGTAGAAACACTTCGCGCCCTAGAGGAAGCATTACTTGCCTTCCCTGGCTGTGCCGTTGTTATCTCGCATGACAGATGGTTCCTCGATAGAATCGCAACCCATATGCTGGCGTTTGAAGGTGATAGTAAAGTTACCTGGTTTGAAGGTAACTACGCTGACTACGAAGCCGATAAGCATAAACGTTTAGGCACTAATGCCGATACACCCACACGCATCAAATACAAAAAAATTAGCCATTAAGCGTTAAGGCGCACTCTAGAGTGCGCCTTTTTCTTATAGCTTAATTTAATTTATTGTATAATGGCCAATCACGTCCCCATTGCATAACTGGATAATGCAGTCCCCTCCTAAGGGATAGCTGGCGGTTCGAGTCCGTCTGGGGACGCCATATAACTCAAGGATTAAAATGGCAGAATGACGACCTTATTTTCTTTAAATAAAGGAATAAGCAGGCGTTTACGTTTTGTATCTACACCAAGATCTGCGGGCGCATCCAAAGCGTTTTCTACTACCGTAAATGAGTGATCTTTGTTCATGGCATAAATGGCTGGCCCGCCCCAACTGGATAGTATAAAACGGCCATCTTCAAGTTTAACCAAACCATCTAACTTGTCATTAGGCGGCGTCGGTAAAGCGGTTTGTTTACCCGAACGACCTATGCTGATCATTTTTCCAGAGCCAAAAGTGACCACCACAAGCTGTCCACCATCATCCCAAATACCGTTGGGGCCTCCCAAATTTTTATCTTTAATGATTGTTTCGTATTGTCCATTAGCCCAGACTTTATATATTGCATCCGTCCCTGAAAGCTCAAGTCCTGCACTGAACCCACTAAACATAATCACCAGTTCCAGGCGTTATGCCATTCAAGAATGTGCTTCCTGTAATCGTGATAGACTTTTTCTGTTGACCGTCAGGCAAGCTAAACACATGCACTTGATCAATATCTGTTACAAATAAATGTTTGCCAACAATAGCCGCTCCTTTGGGTGCATTCAAAGTAACGTCAGATTTTTTACCATCAATCCATTTAAGGTCGATAACATGCCCATTGGGGCTAAGTTTTGAAATAAAACCATTGCCATCGACAGCTAAAGACCCGCCATTGATATTAGTTACCAGATAAACATCCTCAATGGGGTTATATTCCACCGACTCTGGCGTGGAAAAACCAACATCAGATACGACAATTTTCTTTGCAGGATCTTTTGCAAATGCCACTACTGACCAAATCAATAATAGCAACATAATAACTTTGTTTGGCTTGATTGTAGTCTTCATGTAAACCTCCTCGACAAATTTTAATTGATTAACATTAAAACACCATTCAAACAAAGCGACCAACTTAATACTTTAGGTATGTCTTAAGTCCTGTACTTCAAGAAACTTTGCACAAGTGTAAACGTTATCGCATGTCGATATAAATAAAGTAATGTAGACTGTATCGTTAAAACAATGAAATAAAAACCAATTAAGCTATTCTAAGTTAGAGTTTTACCTTAATAAACTCATCTCAATATAACAAATATTTGGTTAATTTACCGCTATTGAAATCTCGCATTACAGCTGATTTACTGCCTGTTTTAATTACCCTATAATGAAGCAATACATCAAGACTTAATTGCTAAAACGGGCTTTAACGAATTTATTATTAATGCTGTTTTATGAAATACAGTCCTCTTTTACTTCCTAATTTTTATATCACTATGACTCAACATTTTATCTCGCAAAAAAACATACCCACTGCCGAACGTTTAATTATGGCATTAGACTTCCCTAGTATTGAGGAAGCCAAAGTGCTAGTTGAAGAATTAGGTGACTCAGTGGTGTTTTATAAAGTCGGCATGGAAATTTTTATGTCGGGTGATTATTTTGCTTTTATTGAGTGGTTAAAAGCACGCGATAAGAAAATTTTTGTTGATCTTAAATTTTTTGATATTCCGGCAACCGTTGGTCGCGCTATTAAAGCCTTAAGTAGTAAGGGTGTTGATATGGCGACGATTCATGGTAATGATTCTATTATGGAAGCGGCCGCTAAAGATAAGGGTGATTTAAAAGTACTTGCGGTGACAGCGTTAACCAGCTTAGACCGTGGCGATTTAGATGATTTAGGATTTCAGTGTGATGTACAGAATCTAGTACTCTCGCGCGCGAAACGTGCGTTAGCTATTGGTTGTGATGGCATTGTTTCTTCGGGCTTAGAAGTGCCACTGTTGCGTGAAAATTTAGACCATAAATTATTAGTGATCACGCCCGGTGTTCGCCCAGTTGATAATCGTGTAGAAGATGATCAAAAGCGTGTTGTAACCGTCGAACAGGCCTTTCAAAATGGCGCTGATTATATTGTGATTGGTCGCCCTATTCGTGATGCTGAAAACCGCAAAGCAATGGCAGACAAGATTCAGTCGCAAATTGCTTCGCAGTTTTAATTAAGACTTAACCCGGAGGCCATTGCATTTGTCTTTTTGCTAAAAGATGTAAATGTAAATGGCCAACTTCCTGACCACCGTCTTTATTGCAGTTTATAACCGTGCGGTAGCCTGATTCGTCTACGCCTTCAAGCTTGGCAATTTTAACCACGGTTTGTAATAAAGCCCCAGCTAATTTTGCATCATCACACTCATTTAATGTGGCGATATGCGCCTTGGGAATTACTAAAATATGTACTGGTGCTTGCGGGTTAATATCTCTAAAAGCTAAGACTTGCTCATCTTCATAGACGATATCGGGGGTGATGTCTTTTTTCACCATTTTACAAAATAAACAATCAGTCATCGTTATTCTCACTCAATAATTCGTCTGCCCGTAAATGCATGGGCTAATGTCGAGCTATCTAAAAACTCTAGCTCACCGCCAACTGGCATTCCTTGCGCTAATCGACTTACTTTAATTTGATATTGCTGGGCAATTTGTGCAATAAAATGCGCCGTTGCTTCACCTTCAACCGTTGCATTGGTTGCTAAAATCAGCTCAGTTACGCCTTTAGATTCTAATTGTTGCTCTAACAGGTCTAAACCAATTTCTTCGGGGCCAATACCATCCAAGGGAGATAAACGGCCATTAAGTACAAAAAATAAGCCTTTATAGTTATTCGCCTGATTGATCACCCAAACATCCGCAGGACTTTCAACCACACAAATGGTTTTTTCATCACGTTTTGGACTACTGCAAAGCTCACATAATTCATATTCTGACAGTGTGCGACATTGCTTACAGTATTGTAGCTTATTAACAGCCGACTGTAACACGTGAGCTAAATTCTCAGCTCCACCTCTGTCGCGCTGAAATAAATGCAATGCCATACGTTGTGCAGATTTAGGACCTACACCAGGTAAACAGCAAAGCGCATCAATAACATCAGTTAATAAGCCTTGTTTTTGTGACATTAGAATGGCATTTGAAACCCAGGAGGTAATGGCATTCCTGAGGTTACTTCAGACATTTTTTCTTTTTTAATTTTAGATACTTTATGCACTGCATCATTAATTGCCGCAGCAACTAAATCTTCTAGCATTTCTTTATCGTCACCTACCAAAGAATCATCAATAGAAACCCGGCGTACTTCTCTCGTACCGGTCATTAAGATACTCACCATACCGCCACCGGATTCGCCAGTCACTTCAACCGCTTCTAGTTCTTTTTTAGCACTTTGCATATCTTCTTGCATTTTTTGTGCTTGCTGCATAATATTACCTAATGCACCTTTCATATTGATTCCTCTTTATTTATCGACAGGTTCTATTGATCCCGGAATGATCCGCGCATCAAAATTAGCTTTCAATGCTTGTATATTTTCGCTTGTTTCTATCGCCTCAACAGCCCCCTGTTGGCGGTCGATTTTCGCTTGTTGTATTTTGACTGCCGGTGTATCCATATCAATTTCTTCTGCCTTAATTGATAATTTTATAGGCTTAGAAAAATAGGCTTGCAACGCGGCTTCTAACTTCTCTTCTTGTCGTGGTGTTCTAACTTGCTTAGGATCCAAGACTAACTGACAGACTTTGTCATCAACACTTTTTAGAATGCAGTTATTGGCTAATTCGCGTGTTAAACCAGACACATTCAGTGACCGTACAATTTCACTCCAGTCATGCCCCGAGCTTTGCTGAATTGTTTGTGCGGGAGCGGGAGCAGCAGGCCTAGCTAAATTTTCAATTGCCTTAGTTTGAGGCATCTCAATTTTGGCTTTTACTGCTTGAGTACTCGAAGGCAATACGATTTTTTCTTGGCCGTTTTTTACAGGGTTAAATGCGAGCATACGTAGCAGAATCATTTCAAATCCCGACTTAGGGTTTGGCACCAAACTTAAATCTTTTTGCCCTAATAGTGCGATTTGATAATATAACTGCAAGGCTTCTGCGGAAAATAGAGCACTTAACTCCGTTAATAGCTCTTTATCTTCAAGCTCTGCAAAATTAGGTACCATTTTCACTAATGATAGTTGATGCAACATTTCTATCATTTGTTGTAATAATTTTAGAAAATCAGGTGAGAGCTCAGCAATAGACTGTACTTGTTGCAACAGTGATTCTGCATTTGCATCAGCAAGTGCATACAATAGTTGTTCTATAGGCTGTTGCGCTAAAGTACCTAGCATTTGATTGACTACATCGGTAGTAACCGCTCCATCACCAAAAACAATCGCCTGATCTAATAAACTCAGTCCGTCACGCATACTACCATCGGCACTACGCGCTATCAATTTGATTGCGGGCTCAGTAAAGCTTATTTTCTCTTCGCCTAATATATACGCCATTTGCTGGCTAATTTGTTGCACACTTAGGCGTGTTAAATTAAATTGTAGGCAACGCGACAAAACGGTGACAGGAATTTTCTGAGGGTCTGTTGTCGCTAAAAGGAATTTTACGTGCTCTGGTGGCTCTTCTAAGGTTTTAAGCAAGGCATTAAAACTATGGTTAGAGAGCATATGCACCTCATCAATAAGGTACACTTTGTATTTGGCTTGATTAGGGGCGTATTGGGCGTTATCTAAGAGGTCTCTGGTATCTTCAACTTTTGTTCGTGAGGCTGCATCCACTTCTATTAAATCTAAAAGTCGTCCTTCATCAATGGCTAGACAGGTGTCACATTGTCCACAGGGGTTAAAGTCTTGTAGGTTTTCACAGTTAATAGCTTTTGCTAAAATTCGTGCAATAGTAGTTTTACCAACACCGCGTGTACCTGTAAACAAATAGGCATGATGTAATCGGTTATGCTGTAAAGCATTAATTAGGGATTGGCTGACGTGTTCTTGGCCGACAATTTCAGTGAAATTATGAGGACGCCATTTTCTGGCGAGAACCTGATGACTCATGGTGAGTGGTAGATTTTAGGATTTGGGCGGAAACCATGCCAGCCACATCTCGGCACACGAATCTTCTGCTACCGTTGCTCCCTTCCGGGCCTGGCGGAGTTGACAGAATATCGTTGCGAGAGGACCGACACAGTAACCATAATGTCGACAACCAATGCGTTGAAGAACAGCTATTATCTGTGATTTAACTTTAAACTTCAAGAAAAAAATAACACTTTATTAAAAATAATTTTTTATTAAAAAAAAACCTAATGAAATCAAAAAGGAAAGCTTAATATGATGCGTCTATTTAGGGCTCTACCTTCGCGTGTGCGGTTGGTTGCTAAGGCATTTCTTGTTCCATGTGCTTTAACAATTACTTTTTCAGGTGCAACACCTTGGGTTAATAAATAATTTTTAATGACATTACCGCGTTGCTCAGACAGCGCCGTATAATTTCGTCTGGATGCAGTTCTATCTGAATAGGCATGAATCACTAAAGGCTTACTTGCATGTTGCATATAAAGTGCAGCTAAATTTAATCGCCGCTTACTTTTTTCACTCAAATAAAATCGTCCTTCCGCATATTTGAATACTCTTAATACATCCGGCCCAAAAATATTTAAGCGCACTGTATTAATTTCAGTTTTAATATTTTCTATTGGATAACTAGCATGTATCGATATACGCTTTTTCTTTATGCCTTTTTTTTGTAAAAAATCAATTAACTTCTTAGCCCTACGCTGATACATTTTGTTATCCGCTTTACCGATAACAGATGTTTCACTAGCCAAAACTAATTTAGCTTTAGGTATCGCCTTTAGATAATCAACAATTTTAGCGAGATCACTTAGCGATTGATGAGTGACCGTGGAGCTAGACGCAGGGTAATAAAAAACTTTATCTTGAAACGAAGCAAGCGCATAAGGCAGTAATTGAGCTCTACACGCCATAAACTTATCGTAACTCGCTGAAAATTTAATAGCGGAGGAGATGACTTTTACATATTCAAGTTTTTTAGAGCCACCTAGCTGGGTATACGTAAAAACAGGAAATTGTTTAGCGATTAAAGCGACAGCAATATTTTGTGCATTTTTATCAAAAACTGAGAAATATTTTGCACCTTTGCGGCGCTCAATATAAACCGGATAATTTTGCAACGAGGGATATTCATGCATCCAAGGGCCCGGCAAAACCGAAAGATTCCCTTTTTCAACAGAGTTTAAGGTGCTATTTTTATGATACAAACCGAACTGCAAAACCTCCTCTGGTCTAATTGAGAAAAAAACCTCACCATAATTCTCAATTGCTTGCGTCAGTTCGCACTGTAATCGACTTCCTTTTGCTTGCCATGTTTCTTTTAAGGTAAATGTCGCCGTGTACTCTACAGACATGACAGACGTACTGCATAAAGCCAAAAATAGCGTTAATGTAATTTTATCGAAGCTCAGCATAATAAAGTTTTTCAATATCAGGATTAAATTAGCCGTGTAATTTAATTAATAACGCAGCTTCTTCTCGACTTAAGCCACATTCTTTAATAATATCCTGCTCACTAATCCCTTCTTGCACCTTTTCAATCACACTTTGATAGGCAGAAGAAACGATATCATCGCTACCATAATTATCTATACGCTCGACTAAAGAATTTACTTGTATATTACTTTCTGCAAGTCGAGTATCAACACGTACAGCAGCCGAACATAATCCAGCCAAATCTCTATTTAAACTAGCCACTTGTTCCAGCATAAGTTTATGCTCAAGCTTAAGTTTTCGATGCGAAAAGCCCAGTAAAAGCAAAGCAATTAACAAAAAAAAAGTCGCACAACCAATAATTACAATTAGTTGATTTAGGTCAAACACGTTCATCAATATGTTGTACATCGCTTTCGTCGTCTTGGGATTTTTTAGATTGAGGTTTAGGTGCTAACGGTTGCTTTTTCTTTTTTTCCTGCCCTTCTTCTTTATAGATTTTTTTAGGCTTTCTGACTGCTGAAATAGGTGCAAGCGGCTGAATATCCATAAATTCTCCAATTTAACCAATGCATAAAGTTTATATGATTATTGATAAACTACCTTTACCACTGGCTCAGAAACCATAACACCGATTTAGAACATATCTAATTCAGAATTTTCTTCATCACTTAAAAACTTATTCAGATCAACAAGGATTAATAAATCGTTATCACGACTGGTAACGCCCTGAATATACTTAGAGCTTTCATCATTACCCACATTAGGCGCAGTTTCAATTTCTGAGGCACGTAAATCAACAACTTCTGCCACGCTATCAACCAGAATACCAATAATATGCGCATCTGTTTCAATAATAACAATACGTGTTGCATCATCTTGCTCTCTAGTCATCAAGCCAAAACGGTTGCGTGTATCAATAACAGTCACCACGTTTCCGCGTAAGTTAATAATACCTAATACATAAGATGGCGCACCCGGAACAGGCGCTATTTCAGAAACTCTTAACACTTCCTGAACCTGCATTACGTTAATACCGTACTTTTCTTCACCTAACTTAAAAGTAACCCACTGCATTAAAGGATCATTTTGATTGCTAGCTTCACTCATGTTAATTTGCCTGTTTATTTAAAATATGAATAACTTAAAAACCATCGATACAAACTTTGTTTATAGCTACGCATAATATCCCTATACACTGCTAAAACAAATGCCTTATTTAATTATTTAACTACGTCTAGGAACTAATTCATTGACATCAACTATGACAACTAAATCTTCAATAATAGTCCCTACTAACCAAGGTTTTCTCTGGCGGTCTGTACGCCAACGCACTTTGTCTGGTGTAATTTTTTTTATGGTTATGATTTCATCACAAGCCAAACCCCAGTTAGTGTCCTCAGTTAAAATAATATTTTTAAAAGGATTATCACTATAACACCTTTTTTCTGCTCTACTTTTTCCCTGTATTAAATAAGCAAGATTTAAGATACCTATTTTTTTATCCTGATCAAGCTTTAAGCCCATAAACCAAATCGGCTGTTGCGGGATACTTGTTAATTTAGAATCAAACTTTATTGTTCGGCCCAATTCGATTAACGGTACTGCTAAAATTAAATGCCCCACTTTAAAAAAAAGCGCTGGAAATTCATCTTGCGCATAACTAGGCATAAGAGCCAGCGATTGAACCTGCGTATTTTCACTGTTGACAAAAACATCAGCTATTTTCTCTTCAGCTTGCTCTATTGCTTGAGGTTCAAGCTCATCTTGTTCAACAGTATCAAGCTGAGTTTCCGCTATCGTATTAAATGAAATATTTGCCAATAAGGTAGATAAATAACTATCTAACGCACTATCTGGCTCCATAAAAACCTTATGAACCTGTTTTTCCTGCTCATTCATTAGGAATATTATTCTCTAATAATTCATCTAATAAATTAGAATAACTGGCCACCGCTTTAGAGGTTGGGTCATAAATAGACGCTGGAACACCTAAACTACTTGCTTCTCTAAGCTTTGTATCGATAGGGATAAAATCATCCCATGCATTATTAGGATACTTCTCAGTTAATACATCGCGACACTCAGAAGCAGCCCTGGTTCGCTTATCAAACATCGTCGGGATGATTTTATAACCCGGTGGTGATTTTCTGGATTTAAAGATCATTTTAATGGTATTAACCATTCTATCCAAGCCTTGCAACGCAAGATACTCAGTAATCACAGGAACAATTAAATAATCACATGCAGCTAATGCATTGACCATTAAAACACCTAGCATGGGCGGACTATCTATAATAACGTAATCATATTCAGCTGAAACCTCCGCAAGTGCGTTAGCTATAACTAAACCCATTCCACCTTGCGATGCAACCTGTCTATCCAGTGTGGCAATAGCAGTTGATGCCGGCAAGATAGATAAATCAGGAAACTCAGTTTTTATAATATATTGACGAGGATTGTAATCTTTGTGTTTACGACTTGCATTTTGAAAAACATTATAAACAGACCCATCAATCGAATCGGGATTATGCTTAAAATAACTGGTTAATGAGCCATGTGGATCTAAGTCAACTAATAAGGTTTTATACCCCCATGAAGATAAAAGCCCGCCTAATGAAACAACTGTCGTAGTTTTACCTACACCACCTTTTTGATTAGAAACTGCCCATATTTTCATTTTTTTACTCATACTATCGGGATTTTAAATCAAAGCATCGGTAAAAAGAGTGAGCTAAAAACATCACTCTTTATTACCAAGGCATCGTACTTATCCAGCATATCTTTTCATTAAACCAGGAACATCTAAAATTAATGCTATTTGTCC
This sequence comes from uncultured bacterium, assembly GCA_965366065.1. GTDB lineage: Bacteria > Pseudomonadota > Gammaproteobacteria > Methylococcales > Methylomonadaceae > Methyloprofundus. Next base: position 45,575 of record CBDUDV010000007.1, read on the forward strand.
ATTCCCAGTAATAGTTGCACCAGCCAAGCCATCAAGCCCCTGAAGTTTAGCACCTAGCGCTTTAATAACCACTTCTTCTTGGCCAACGAGCTGATCAACCACAAAACCAATTTGACGCCCGCCAGAATTTACAACCACCACATGAGAGCTCTCTAATTTATTGACAGCATAAGCAGGGTCATTTACCAACCAGTCACTTAAATAGAATAATGGTAGCGCACTATTTCTCACCATAACAACCATTTGCCCATCAACTACTTTAGTTTGATTTAAATCTAAATCTAAAATCTCTAAAACACTGGCTAATGGAAGTGCAAAAAACTGATTGTTCAATTTAACCATCAAGGTTGGCATAATCGCCAGCGTTAATGGAACTTTGATAATAATGACACTTCCGACACCTTCTTCGGAATCAATTTCCACCGTTCCATTAAGTTGGCTGATCCGCGTTTTAACCACGTCCATACCTACTCCACGACCAGAAACATCTGAAATTTCAGTTTTTGTAGAAAACCCAGGAGCGAAAATTAAATTAAAACACTCTTTATCATCTAATCTAGCCGCCGATTCTTCATCCATCAAACCTTTAGTGACAGCAACACCACGCAAATGATCAGCGTTCATACCTTTACCATTATCACGAATGGTTAGTTCTATATGATCTCCTTCTTGAGAAGCCGCCAAAATAACCCGCCCTTCTCTAGCCTTCCCTGCTGCTTCGCGATCATCAGGCATTTCCACGCCATGGTCCACAGCATTTCTAATCAAATGCACTAATGGATCAGCTAAAGCTTCAACTAAATTCTTATCTAGATCTGTTTCTTCCCCAACTAACTCTAATACAATTTCTTTTTTAAGACTACGAGCTAGATCTCTAACAACGCGAGGAAAACGTCCAAAAACTTTTTTAATCGGTTGCATACGGGTTTTCATTACCGCAAGCTGTAAATCAGCAGTGACAACATCCAAATTGCCCACCGCTTTTACAATATCCTCATCTTCTTTCTCCCCCGATAAAGTTTGAAACCGGTTTCGAACGAGCACTAGCTCACCCACCATGTTCATAATATTATCTAAGGTTTGCGTATCAACCCTAACTGTCGCTTCAGCTTTAGGTGCTGCGGCTTTAGCTTTAGCAGCGGCTGGTTTTTTAACTTCTTTAGGTTTTTCAGCTTCTGTACTTTTTACGGCTGCTACAGACTCAGCTTTTTCAACTTCAGCAGCAGGTGTTACTTCAATAACATCTACTGGAATATCTTCTACTGGTTTTTCAGCGGCGACATCATGCGAAAATTTTCCGACACCATGCAGTTCATCCATGACCTTATCAAACTCTTCTTCTGTAATATCACCAGATGGAATCACAGGAGGTGCAGCAGGCGTATCATCAATAGATTTATCTGCCGCAGCACTAGGAATATTAGCAATATCAAACCCACCTTTACCATGCAGGTCGTCTAATAAGCTATCAAATTCTTCTTCTGTAATATCTCCCGAAGGATCAAGTTCTAGCGCTGAAGGTTTAGTTTCCGCTGGTGTGGGTGACCCTCCTTCACCATGCAAGGTATCTAATAAATCATCAAATTCAGATTCAGTAATCTCATCTGACTTTGCGGCATCACTATCGACCGAGCCTAACATTAATTCAAATTCTTGCTCAACAGCATCACTCGCATCAACTAACTCGACAACACCCTCTACTGTACTAATATTTTCTGCAGCAGGTGCAGCTTGCGCTTCAACAACGACAGGAGCTTGCGGTGGCGGGGCCGAAACAACTGGCTGCTCTGCTGACTGTGGCACGGTAAAGGTTTGCAACTTATCTAATAACGACTGCTCAACAGCTTCTGGCATCTTTCCCGCACGCACATCATCAAACATAACGTTGAGATGATCAGCTACTTGTAAAATGACATCCATTAATTCAGTATCAACAACCCTATCACCTTGACGAAGAATATTAAATACATCTTCAGACTTATGACAAACTCCGACCATGGCATCTAATGCTAAGAATCCAGCGCCACCTTTTATCGTATGGAAACCACGGAAAATAGCATTTAAAAGATCATTATCTTCAGGAGAATTCTCTAGCTCTACAAGTTGCTCACCTAGTAATTCAAGGATTTCTCCTGCTTCTACTAGGAAATCTTGTAAAATTTCATCGTCAAGATCAATTGCCATATTACTGCCCTCAGAAGCCTAAGCTAGATAAAAGATCATCAACGTCATCTTGTTTTTTTGCTACATCATTAGATTTATCATCAACACCAGGAACAACCGGGCCAGGTAGCTCTATATCTGTTATCACTGCACTATTTGATTGCACATTCCCACCAGAAAGACTAACTAAAGAAACCATTCCTTGTTCTAAGTCTTCAACCAAGGTAATGACTTTTTTGATAATTTGACCGGTTATATCTTGAAAGCTTTGTGCCAATAAAATATCAGTCAACCCAGTTTGTACACTGTTTAAGTCATTTTTTGTTTGCGAAAAATAGGCGGTGATATCTGAGCTCATCATTTTGAACTCTTCAAACGGCATGTCTTTCGCTAAAAATCGATCCCATTTACTGGACAGTTCAGATGCTTGCTCATTGAGTACATTGGAAATCGGCAATAAATCTTCTACCACACCTAAAGTACTATTAGCCGCTTGTTCTGTCATGGTAATGACATAATGCAATCGCTCTTTAGCATCAGGAATATCATTTGCCGTTAATGCAGTCATTTTGGCATCCAAAGAAAAACTATTCATTGAATCATGAAGCTGTCTTGTTAATCGACCTACTTCCTGAAATAGTATAGATTCACGCATCCCTGCCATTTCATCTAAAATTTTATCCGCTGCTACTTCATCATTACCTTCTAAAGCTTGCACTAAATTTTTTGCAAGCAAAAGTTGTGCTTCCTGATTTTGTTTAGTCATTGAAAATACCTTTTAAATTAACCGTCTATACGCTCAAAAACCTTATCAATCTTCTCTTTTAGTGTTATCGCTGTAAAAGGTTTAATTACATAGCCATTAACACCAGTTTGAGCCGCAAGAATAATCTGCTCACGTTTTGCTTCAGCTGTCACCATTAAAACAGGTAACTTAGCCAATTTAGGATCCGCACGTACAGCCTTTAATAAATCAATTCCTGTCATGCCTGGCATATTCCAGTCGGTAACAAGAAAATCAAAATCGCCTGACTGCAGCATAGGTAAAGCGGTCTTACCATCATCTGCTTCAAAAGTATTGGTAAAACCTAAATCTCTTAATAGGTTTTTAACAATACGTCTCATTGTTGAAAAATCATCAACAACGAGAATTTTCATATTTCTATCCAAGGCTGCTCTCCACCATTTCTTTTAACTACAATACTTTAAATTTAGTTGAATAAAATTTACCAATCACTTTCACCGAGTAATAAACTATTATCTTCATTAACCCAATCACCAAGTTTAGCTCTTAATCTTAACATAGCTTGACTATTAATTTGACTAACTCGTGATTCACTAACGCTTAAAACTTCACCAATTTCTTTTAAGTTAAGTTCTTCATTATAATACAAAGAAATAACCAATTTTTCACGTTCCGGTAATTTTTCTATCGCTGCGGCTAATGCTAGCTGAAAATCATTCCCAGTCAAGCGCTCTACTGGATTTACACCAACATCCTCACACTCATCGAGAAAAGAATCACCCGCTTGCGCTAATTCTTCGACACTAAAGAAACGACTACTCGCTGAATCTTGCAACACATGATGATATTCATCAAGCGAAATTCCTAAATAAGCCGCTATATCATTCGGCTTTGCTGTTTCAGAGGTTTGATCTTCAATTGCTTTAATAGCCATTGAGACGTCTCTAGACTTTTTATGCACTGATCGCGGCGTCCAGTCTGAGTGCCTTACTTCATCTAACATTGACCCTCTAATACGTATACCTGCATAGGTCTCGAAACTTGCCCCCTGTGTGGGATCGTAGTTTTTTAAGGCATCTAATAAGCCCAGCATACCCGCTTGAATTAAATCATCAATTAAAATAGAGGCGGGTAATTTATTAGATAAATGATAAGCAATGCGTTTAACCAACGGAGCATACTCAACAATTTTTTCATCTGCTGCCCCCGATGATTGTACCGAACTATACATTGCTATCGCCGTCATGCAACATGCTCCTGCGTTTCATACTGAATCATGCGCTCTACGAAAAACTCAAGATGTCCACCAATTTGAGATTTTACTGGCCAACCACTTATGCCTTGAGCAATTGCTCTAAAAGCTTGCGATGCACGCGACTCAGGAAATCGATCAACAACAGCGGATTGTTTTTGTACCGCTTTACGCAAGCATTGATCAAAAGGAATCGCACCGGCATAAGTTAATACCACATCTAAATAATCATCCGTGACATTAGATAGCTTTTTAAATAACTGCCGCCCATGCTGAGGCGATTGAACCATATTAGCTAATATATGAAATTGATATAAACCATATTCACGATTTAATAGCTTAATGAATGCATAGGCATCGGTAAGCGATGTAGGTTCATCGGAAACAACCACCATGACTTCTTGGCAAGCTCTTGCAAAACTAACAACATTTCCCGCAATACCCGCTGCAGTATCAACAATGAGCACATCAATTTCATCACTTAAATCACTAAAAGCATGAATCACTTCGGCCTGCTCTTCTGAGTTTAATTCGGACATATGTTGTAAACCAGAAGAAGCCGGAATAACTTTCAAGTTAAAGGGCCCTGTTTCTATAATTTCTTGCATTTTCTTTTGCCCATTGAGCACATGCGATAAATTATATTTAGGATGTATTCCTAATAAAATATCCACATTAGCCAAACCCATATCAGCATCAAACAACGCAACACGCTTTCCTTGCTGAGCAAGAGAAACGCCTAAATTAACGGCTATATTAGTTTTCCCCACGCCGCCTTTACCGCTAATCACAGCAATGACTCGTACAGGATTAACTCGCTTTAATTTTCTGATTCCAGCTGCTTGATCTTGTACTTTACGCATAACCTGCCGCCAACCATTCGTCACTTTCTGTTAAATCATCATCCGCGTCTGCCTCAGCAAGACATTTATCAATCAACATATCTGCATTAGCCTCATGAATATCCTCTGGAACCTGTTGTCCATCAGTTATAAATGCGACAGGGAGCTGGTACTCAATTAAAGTAGAAACCGCATTGCCTGTTTCAGCAGTTTCGTCCATTTTAGTCAAAATACACGCTTTCGCATCAAACACTGAAAAGCCTTCAATAATTTCAACCATCGCTTTGATTTGCGTTGTGGCGGATAACACGAGATACGAAGTCAATGTAATCCCAGATTCATGCAAACTACTCATTTGCTCTAACATACGCTGGTCTTTTTGGCTGACACCCGCCGTATCAATTAATACCAAGCGTTTATTTCTGAAGCTTTCAACTAAGGTGTAAAGTTCTTTTGCATCCGTAGCAACACGAACGGGAACCCCTAAAATTCGCCCGTAGATACTTAATTGTTCGTGAGCACCTATTCTGTAGTTATCCATTGTGATAAGTGCGATATCCCGACTGGAGCCATAGTGTAAAATAAATTGTGCCGCCAATTTTGCGACGGTGGTTGTTTTACCAACACCTGTCGGCCCAACCAACGCAACTACGCCACCTTTCTTTAAAATATCCCCACCATCAACGGGCAATACTTTTCTCAGCATATCTAAGGCTTTACTCCAAATAACGTCTGAATCCTTATGGTTATCTAAGCGATTCGCTATTTTGATACTTAATTTTTTAGACAAACCAATATTAGCAAGTCGTCGCAATAAATCTAACCTGACTGGTGATTTAGTAAATTGTTCATTAACAACGGGTTCAGGAGGTTGTGAAGATTCCAGCACTGTTTTAATATTGCTCACTTCTTTGCGCATCTCTAAACGCATCTCTTGCAACATATCAGTTGTTGCAATCGCCATGCTATCTTTAATCTGTTGCAAAGCCTGTTGCAAGCCATTGGTTTGTGATTTTTTTATAGCGGGATTTAGTTTCTTAACGGGCGCGGGTATTTTAGGTTTTTTCGCTAGAGGCGGTCTTTTTAGGGTTGTCGCATGTCCTTGTGTAAAATCTACTTTTTCTGCATAGCCGACATACTCATCTAATTTATTACGCGCCGTGGTATTTTGTAGAATCTGGCGCGGTTCATTTAAGTCGCGACGCGGACTTTTTAAAGTTTTTGGTTTTGCTCTGCTTTGCGCTTCTAAATTAGCTAATTCAGCTGATTTTCTAGCTGCTTCAGTACGTTTTTGTTGCTGCTGTTTTTTTAAATTTTCATGTACCAATTGTTCATCAAAGTCTTGAGCGGCAACAATTTCTACACCACCCTCCACCGAACGATTAGACATAATAACCGCATCATTACCTAATTCATCCTTCACCATACGCATGGCTTGGCGAATATCTTCAGCAAAAAAACGTTTAATTTTCATCGAGCTTCCTCCTTATTAACTCAATTAGTCCGTTGTCCAACAGTAGAAACAACCTTGATCTGACGATCTTCAGGTATCTCAGTATAAGCTAAGACATGCAAACTAGGAATAGAATGACGAACAAATCGAGATAACCAGGGACGCACAAAAGCGGAAACTAACAAAATAGCTGTTTGCCCTTCAATTTCCATTTTTTGTGCGCTCTCTACAAGCGATTGATGCATTTGCTCAGCTAAACCTGGTTCTAAACCAGCACCCGATTCATTTGCCGTCTGTAATGTCTTATGCAATAACTGTTCCAAATCTTGTTCCAATGTAATGACAGGGACATCCAGCTGATTCCCAGAGATTTCTTGCAATATTAACCGCCCTAAGCTGACTCTAACCGCCGAAGTTAATACGTCAGGATCTTGACTCTTCGCACCATATTCCGCCAAAGTTTCGGCGATACTTCTTATATCTCGAATTGAAACCCTTTCTTGCAATAAATTTTGCAGCACTTTTACAAAAATACCTAGAGGTAATACATTAGGCACTAAATCTTCAACCAGTTTCGGTGCAACAACACTGAGATTATCTAGCAGTTTTTGCGTTTCTTCATAACCAAGTAACTGATGCGCATTAGTTTGTAAAATATGACTGAGGTGTGTTGCGACTACCGTGCCCGGATCAACAACAGTATACCCTAATGTTTGTGCGTAATCTTTTTGATCTGCATCAATCCAAACGGCATCCAGCCCAAATGCAGGGTCTTTACAGGTCGCCCCTTCCAAGGTTCCAAAAACCTGCCCCGGATTAATTGCCATTTCTTTATCCGGCATGATATCGGATTCGCCAACCATCACACCCATTAATGAAATTTGATAATGAGTAGGACTCAATTCCAGATTATCGCGTATATGTACCGTAGGAATTAAAAAACCTAATTCTTGTGATAATTTTTTACGCACGCCTTTAATACGCGCCATTAATTGCCCACCTTGCGCTTTATCCACCAAAGGAATTAATCGATAACCAACCTCTAATCCAATAACATCAACTGGCCTCACATCATCCCAACTCAGTTCTTTTGTCTCTGGCTCTTGCTGTACAGCTGTCGGCAGCGAAGATTCTAAAGCAACCTTTTCTTGCATCACTAGTGATTGCCTTTTAATCCAATAGGCTGCCCCCGCTAAGCCTCCAGAAATAAGCAGAAAAACCAAGTTTGGCATACCAGGAATAACGCCTAATATTACCATGACACCGGCAGTAATATTAAGCGCCTTAGGATTTGCAAACAACTGTGTAGAAATCTGCTCACCCACTGTTTCGTCGCTTCCTCTCACTCGACTAACAACCATTGCAGCCGCTGTTGAGAGGAGTAAAGAAGGAATCTGAGCGACTAAACCATCCCCGATAGTCAATAACACATAGATCTCACCCGCTGCTGCAAATGTCATATCATGCTGACCAACACCAATGATAAGTCCGCCGATTATATTCACCGCGAGAATAATCATCCCCGCAATTGCATCCCCTTTAACAAATTTACTCGCACCATCCATGGAGCCATAAAAATCAGCTTCTGCGGCAATTTCAGCACGCCTCTCTTTTGCTTCATCTTGTGTAAGCGTGCCCGCATTTAAATCCGCATCAATAGCCATTTGCTTACCTGGCATAGCATCCAAAGTAAATCGCGCGCCCACCTCTGCAATTCTTCCTGCCCCTTTGGTAACAACGGCAAAGTTAATTACCATTAAAATACCAAAAACAACCAAACCAACAGCAAAGTTACCGCCAATAACAAACTCACCAAATGCTTCAATTACTTTTCCGGCCGCATCCCCGCCTTTATTTCCCTCCAATAACACTACACGTGTCGAAGCAACATTCAACGCCAAGCGAAATAACGTTGCAATCAAAATAACACTGGGAAATGCAGCAAATTCAAGTGGTTTCGTTGTATAAACAACCACTAATAAAATAATCAAAGAAAATGCAATATTGAAGGTAAAAAACAAATCCAACATAAATGCCGGCAAAGGGATAATGATCAATGCAAGCATCATTATAATGACAATAGGCGCACCTAATTTAGCTTCCCCTGCAATGCCTAAATATTTTTTAAATTGTGTAAAATCCATATTTTCTTGTGTTTATATTTAAAAAGAACTACTGCGTTCTAAATTCACTAGGGATATCTAAGTTGTCAGGAAACCTAGGTTTTATCGTATGCTTTTTTTCAGCAATTTTTAACTGATAGACATACGCAAGCACTTGAGCAACCACTTGAAATAAACCTGAAGGGATTTCTTCACCAATTTCAGTAGAATAATACAAGGCTCTTGCTAAGGGTGGCACTGCCACCAAAGGAACATCGTTACCCGTAGCAATATTTCTAATGTGTGCGGCGACCAGGTCGGTCCCTTTTGCCAGCATTATCGGAGCGCCTGAGTTTTGTTGATCATATTTCAATGCCACTGCAAAGTGCGTAGGATTGGTGACAATAACATCCGCTTCAGGAACATCATTCATCATACGTCCTTGCGCCATTTGCATTTGCATCTGACGAATTCGCCCCTTAACTAAAGGATCCCCTTCTGATTGTTTATTTTCATCCTTTACTTCTTGCTTGGTCATCATCATATCTTTATTGTATTTCCACAATTGATAGGGAACATCAATAATCACTAACAAAACTAGTGTTGAACTCAAGATAATCAAGCAAATCAAAATTATATCTGCTGCATGAAAAATAGCTGATTTTACTGGCTCATCAATTAAGCCCATAAACTCGGGTAAATAACTATTAAATAAAATTTTAGCTACCGTTAGAATTAAAACTGTTTTTATGATTGCTTTAAATAACTCGACGATTCCTTGCAACCCAAACATACGCTTTAAGCCTTTCATCGGGTTAAATTTGGATAATTTAGGTGACATGGACTCCATACTAAAATTCCACCCCCCCATTAATAGTGGTCGTAATAAGGTGGTCACCGTAAGCACTAGAGCAAAGGGAACAATCAACATCATGCCATCCATTAGAACTTGCGTAAAATAGATAGTAATACTTTTATTAGAAAAAATGATTTCTCGTGATAATTGAAATTGCTGCTGCATTAAGCCAATAATGCCGTCTACTATACCGCGCCCTAAAAACAACAGCATAATCACCGCAACCATTAAGGAAACAAAAACATCCAACTCCTTAGATCGAGGGATCTGCCCTTTTTTACGCGCATCAGTAATACGCTTAGCCGTTGGTTGTTCGGTTTTATCTAATCCAGAATCGTCCGCCATTTTTAAACTCTCAACACCTGTTTAACTAAGTCAAAACCATCAATTAAGATCAAAGAAAAACCGGTCAGTAAATTGGGTATCATTACCCAAATAAGTATTAAACCTGTCATGATAAAAATAGGAAATCCAATACCAAAAATTTGTATTTGCGGTGCGGCTTTCGATGCCACCCCAAAACTAATATTAATAAATAAAATAGTTGCCATAATGGGTAATGCAAGTAATACCCCCCCTGCAAACATCTGCCCACTCCACATAATCACTATCCACAAATCAGCCATATTGATACTGACTAATGCAATAGGTAAACTACTAAAGCTCTGTATGATGATCTCAATGGCCAGCAGGTGCGCATTCATACTAATAAAAAACAAACTAGCAGAGACCACAAATATTTGTGCGACAACAGGTACTTGTACACCGGATGCTGGGTCCACCATCGAAGCAAAACCTAAGCCCATACTATAAGCAATCGATTGCCCTGCAACCAACATCACGGAAAATACCATCTGCAAAATAAAAGCACTAATTAGGCCAATAACCATTTGTTGAAAGGTTATTAAAACACCGTAATAACTCATTAACTCAACATTAGGTAATGCCGGCAGAAAGGGCATTACAATTAAGGTAATAAAAAAAGAAATCATTATTCGAACTTTTACCGGCGCAGAACGCGCACTAAAGACAGGAATCGCCATAAACAAGGCACTAATTCGCACCATAGGCCAGAAAAAAAGAGCGATTTTATTAAGAATTTCCTGCTCTGTAAATTCCAAAAATTAACCTATTAATTCAGGTATTCGATGGACTAAATCACGTAAAAAATCGACTATCACTTGCAACATCCACGGCCCTAAAATCATCAAAACAATAATAATTGTCGCTAATTTTGGAATAAAGGTGAGTGTTTGTTCATTAATAGATGTCGCCGCTTGAAACATGGAGACCACCAAGCCCACTGCTAATGAAGCAAGTAAAATTGGACCGACCAACTTCACGGCAACCACCACTGTTTCTTGTGCAACTAAGGTAATAATATCAGGCGTCATTTATTTGACTCATTAAACATAAAAGCTAGCCGCTAGCATTTCTAAGACTAAAGCCCAGCCATCAGCAAGAACAAATAACATAATCTTAAAAGGCAAAGAAATAATCATCGGTGACAACATCATCATCCCCATCGACATCAAGACACTCGCAACGACTAAGTCAATTACCAAAAAAGGCAAAAAGATTAAAAAGCCAATTTGAAAGGCGGTTTTTAATTCACTGGTCATATAAGCAGGAACCAACATAGTAAAAGGTACCTCGTCCGGGCTAGTAATATCGTCACGATCAGCAATGCGCATAAACAACTCTAAATCTTCTTCACGTGTTTGCTTCATCATAAAGGTACGAAATGGCCCTGATGCCTTTTCTATTGCTTGTAATGCGTCAATTTGCTCTTCCATATAGGGCTGAAATGCAACTTCATTCACTTTTTCAAATACTGGCATCATAATAAAAGCCGTTAAAAATAAAGTGAGTCCTAATAAGACCTGGTTACTGGGTGCTTGCGCCGTACCGATTGCTTGCCTTAACAAACCTAAAACAATCATAATTCGCGTAAATGAAGTAATCGCCAGCAATAACGAAGGCAACAACGTTAATAAGGTCATTAAAGCGAGAATTTGTATGGTGACCGTATAAGTTTGGCCGCCATCAGGATTTGTTACTACTTTTACCGCATCAATGCCTTGTACTGCATAACTAGGCTGACTATAGAATAAAATACTCCCTAGCATCAATAGAACAATTTTAATCACGCACCTGTCCTGTCATTGCAGCACTAAATTTTGTGGCAAAGCTTTCTTCTGAAGGCTTAGTTGAATTAGCAGACAAGCATTCATCCCCTTCTAGCACATGTAATGTTTCCACTCGACCTGGGCACACACCCAATACCAGCTGTTTAGACCCTAACTGCACTAACACTAACCTTTCTTTTGTACCGAGCGATAGTCCACCAATAATACGCATTTGATTATTGCTATGCATATTAAATAGATTGGTTTTACGCATCAGCCAAACACAGAAGAAAAAAACAGCTAAAACAAAAATTAAGCCCCCTAGCCACCTCATTACATCAGCACTTTCTACAGCAACAGGGGCTGATACGCTCAAAGCTGAAAAAGCAGTTTGACTATATAAACTTAAAGCACTAAGAAAAACAAATAGGCGCATTAGGTTAATTGTTTAACACGTTCTGCTGGGCTAATCACATCCGTTAAACGAATACCAAACTTATCATTAACCACAACCACCTCACCGTGCGCAACCAAGGTGCCATTAACAAGTACATCCATCGGCTCACCGGCTAATCGATCTAATTCAACAACTGAACCTTGGTTAAGTTGCAGCAAATTTCTTATATTAATTTGTGTCCGCCCAATCTCCATAGAGATAGTAACAGGCACATCAAGAATCACATCCAAGTTAATATCATCATCGATATCGCTACCTAGCATGCCACCTTCTAACTCCTGAAACTGCATAGCCTCAGCTGTTTCCTGCTCTTCCATAGCAGACCCCCAGTCAGCATCACCACCTCCCCCTTCGGTCTCACCTTGTTCTTCCATAGCGGCAGCCCAATCATCACCGGAAGAATCACCACCTTGCTCATTCATAGCGGCAGCCCAGTCATCCCCTACTTCGCCATTTTCATCTTCACTCATATTCCATCACTTCCTAACAGTTGTTCAACTTAAAAACTAAACTAGTTACTTCTTGTTTCTTATAATTTTTTCGTCAATTTTAATCGCATAATTTCCTGAAGATAAGCCTACCTTTCCCGTAAAAACTGGCACAGACTCAGCACGTAACAAAACCTCTTCAGGCAAAACAATCGGAATAACATCACCCGCTTTAAAATTTAGAACATCCCTGAGTTTGATTTCTTTTTCAACTAAAATGCTTTTCATTTCAATTTCTGAGCGCATAACTTCGCCACGCAAAGCGCCTTGCCAACGGTTATTATCCGAATCACCTTGGTCACTTGAAATACCGGCATCTAACAAGTCTCGAATCGGCTCTATCATACTATATGGCATAGCAATACTAATATCACCACCCCCACCTTCCAGCTCGATATGAACAGTAGAAACGACAACAATTTCAACAGGGCTCACAATATTAGCAAAAGCAGGGTTAACTTCTGAGCTCATATATTCCATTTGAAGTTCAATAACGGGGCGCCATGCCTCTTCTAAATCTTTAAACACCATCTCCACTAAGACTTTAATAATACGCATTTCAGTGGGTGTAAATTCGCGCCCTTCAATTTTATTGTAAAACTCACCACCGCCACCAAAATAGTTATCTACCGCGGTAAAAACTAAACGTGGCTCAATAACAATTAAAGCCCGTCCACGTAGCGGTTTAATTCGAATAATATTCAAATTAGTGGGCACAAAAAGCCCCTGAACATATTCTGAGAATTTTTGAATTTTTATGCCTGAAATAGAGATTTCAGCAGAACGACGTAAAAAATTAAATAAGGAAATACGAAAATAACGCGTAAAGCGTTCATTTACCATTTCTAAGGTGGGCATACGCCCACGAACGATACGCTCTTGGTTATTAAAATCGAACGCTTTAGATTCTACCCCCGCATCTTCATCTGAGTCTGTTTCAACATCACCATCATCAACACCATGCAATAAGGCGTCAATCTCATCTTGAGAAAGTAAGTCAGCTGTTGCCATTGTTATTGCATAACAAACGAAGTGAAAAAGACATTTTCTATTTTTGTTTTAACAGAAACTTTCTCTAACATTTTATTCGCCTCTTCAAGCAAGGCAACTTGCAAGGCTTCCTTTCCTGCGCTACTACGTAATTTTTCAGGCTCTTGATTGCGTATAACCATTAAAAAATAATTACGTAACATGGGTTCATGTTTTTTTAACTTGGACAAATCTTCATCACTCCCTATTATCGATAAGGAAACCGATACCTGAAGTAGTCGCATACTACTCCCTTTAGGTAAATCAACCACTAAAGCTTTACTCATCGAATAGTACAGCGTTTCTTTGACGACCACTTCTTCATCTTCTGCAAAAACTTTTGCTGCATTTACTGATAAAACCATAAAAATAATGAGCATCATCATTATTTTTGAACCTTCATGTTTAGGTCTAACTTGTTGCATCATAAATACCTCAGAATAAGCCAAGAAGCAATTTAATACTTCAATCTACAAAATTTTTACTATTATAGAATAAGCATAAAGCATATGAATAGGTACTTCTTCTTTTATTTAAACGCTAGGTATAAAAAAAGGGCTTTTACTTTCGTAAAAACCCTTTTATAAGTGACAACTCTAAATACAACTTTTATTTAAAGGCACACCCTGGTTTAGCACCTAACATTTTTAAAACCATCGCTAAAGGACAAAAGCCAGTAAATGCAGATTGAAATAAATTTGCACCTACAAACGCTGTTAACCACAACCACTCTACAGTATGATATTGTGATAAAGCTAAACTGGTTAAAATAACAGTGCCTGCAAAGGCAAAAACAATTCTATCTATACTCATTTTTATTTCCTACTTTAAGCGTACTACGCCCATAAATTTTAAAATCATTTTTTCATAATAAGGTTCGCTAATTCCTTTACGTATTTTGCGCATAAAATATTTTTCGAAGCCTATTTTTGCTAAATGCACCCATTTACCCTGTTGCGCCCAGGTAGTATTGCGCGGTGGAATTTGCGGCACAGCTAAAAATGCAATACCACTATCGCCCATATCAGCAAGACATAAGGCATTTAAACTGGGTTTTTCATGCGGTTCTTTCCCAGCTAATTCATCTGCAATATTATGTGCGGTTGCGGTTACCATCGATTCAATCATGTAGCCTGTTTTAGGTGTCCCCACAGGAACAGGCGTTTTCTCTACGGGAGGTAGAGCCACACAAACCCCCACTGAATAAATATTTTTAAAGGTTGGGTTACGTTGATGCTCATCCACAATAATAAAACCACGTGGGTTAATTAAACCTTCAGCTTTAATGTGTCTGACAGCATCGATACCCGTAAATGCAGGCAACATCATAGAGTGCTTAAAAGGCAGTTCGTGTTTTTTCTTTTCAGCCCCTTCGTCATCAACCTCAGTTACATACATCATACCTTCAGTAATTTTATTGACCTTAGCATTAGTCACCCATTTAATGGTTTTATCGCGTAATGCGCTTTCCATTAAACCTTTAGTATCACCTACGCCCCCTAATCCTAAATGACCTATATAAGGTTCTGAAGTAACAAAAGTCATCGGCACTTGATCACGCACTTTACGTTTACGTAATTCCGCTTCCAAAATCATCAAATATTCGTAAGCAGGACCAAAACATGATGCGCCCTGTACTGCGCCAACAATAATAGGTCCTGGGTTTTCCATGAATTTTTCCCAGTCACCCGCGGCCAATGCCGCATGATCCACATGGCAAACTGAGGTTGTATATCCTTCTGGCCCTAAACCTTCAACTTCATCAAAAGCAAGACGAGGGCCTGTCGCAATAATTAAATAATCGTACTCAACAGCTGATCCATCAGCTAGTTCAATTTTATTATTTTCTGGATCCACTTGAGTTGCAGCTTTTTGTATAAACGTAATGCCTTTTTTCTCAAAAACAGGCGCAAGCTCAATTTTTAATTCTTCTGGTGTACGCCATTTAGGTGGAACCCATGGGTTAGATGGTACAAAATGAAAAGTTGGAGAATCCGAAATAACCACCACTTCGTGATCATTATTAACCATCTCTTTCATTTCATAAGCCATTGGTACGCCACCAATTCCTGCTCCTAAAACTACAATTTTAGCCATTTCAATCTCCAAATAATTATTATTTTTATTGTCGTTAATTCTATGCGATCAGATCAATGACTCTAACATAAATATAACTTGCTTTTATATTAGCATTCTCTAAAATAGCTATCAAGTTATTTTAGAGAATCATTTTATTTGTTATGCTTGATTAATGAATGTTCTACAAAATTTTTGACCCTTTACATTTATCTATAAATATTGGAGTATTTATGAATCAGGAAGTACACGATACGGAAAGCGTTAACCCTCTGGTTTTATTTGCCATTAATCATCCAAAAATGATTACGCGCATAATGACAGTTATCACCCTAATTCTGGTTACAACCGCAGCTTTACCTAACTTCTTCCCTAAAGAATTACATTTTTTAAATACTTTACAAGTAGATACCGACCCTGAAAACATGCTCTCTGCTGATGAAGATGCGCGTGTCTATAATGCTCAGATGAAAAAGGAATTTTCACTCAGCGATATTGTCGTTGTGGGTATCACTAATGATTTTAATGAAAATGGCGTTTTTACCCCTGCCACACTAAGCCGTATTCACCAATTAACTCAATTTGCATTAGGCCTACACTGGCAAGATGAAGAAACCGGTAAAAGCGCAGGCGTTATTGGCATAGATTTATTATCTCCTTCAACGGTAGATAATATTGAACAAGGCGGTTTAGGCTCGGTTAATTTTAGTTGGTTAATGGCTGAAGCGCCTAAAACGCAAGAAGAAGCCTTGGCGGTACGTGATCGCGCCAAGAAAATTCCTTTTCTAGACGGCACACTCATTAGTGATGATAGCCAAGCGTTAGCCATTTATATTCCTATTACTGACAAACACTTAAGCTATGAAATTCGTGAGAAATTATTAACACGTATTGCTGAGTTTGGAGAAATAGAGGAAGAATACT
The DNA here is from genome assembly GCA_965366065.1 of uncultured bacterium. Taxonomy (GTDB): domain Bacteria; phylum Pseudomonadota; class Gammaproteobacteria; order Methylococcales; family Methylomonadaceae; genus Methyloprofundus. The sequence continues at coordinate 62,091 of CBDUDV010000007.1, forward strand.
ATATAACAGGCCTCCCTGTTGCAGAAGATACCTTTGGCGTTGAAATGTTCAAACAAATGGCTATTTCTGCACCCATCGCTATGTTAGTCATCTTTTTAATGCTTTGGTGGTTCTTTAAGCGTTTAATTTTTGTTACGTCGCCGATGATTTTAGCGATGGTCTGCGCGCTATCAACGATGGCAATCTTAATTATCACCGGCAATACTATCCATATTATGAGCTCGATGATTCCTATTTTCATCATGCCGATTGCTATTTTAGATGCCGTACATATTTTGTCTGATTTTTTTGATAAATATAATCAAATTCAAGATAAACGCAAAACTATTATCCACGTGATGAACGAGCTTTATACGCCGATGTTAATCACCACATTAACCACCATTGCGGGTTTTGCATCACTTGCCTTAACCCCTATTCCTCCTGTGCAAACATTCGGAATTTTTATTGCCATTGGGGTATTTTTAGCTTGGCTTTGGTCAGTTACTTTTATTCCTGCTTTTATCGTGTCGATTCCCGATGAAAAACTAGCGGGCTTTATTAATACTAATAACGACAAGCAAAGCGATCATAAAACATTGATGGGCCGCATATTAGCTAAAGCAGGTGACTTTACTTATAACCACGCCTTAGTTGTTGTTTTAATTTCTATGAGTACTATAGGCATCGCGGCCTATGGTATTAGCAAAATTAATGTTAATGATAATCCTATCAAATGGTTTAACGCAGAACATCCGATTCGGGTTGCTGATCGCGTACTAAATGAACATTTTGGTGGTACTTATATGGCTTATTTAGCTTTAGAAGTTGATCCATCAAAAACAACTAATGCTGATTTCAAACCAGCAATGCTAGCCCGCTTAAACGCAGCTGAAATCAACGCGACTCAACTCGGCTTAACTCACAGTAAAGAAATTTTCGGCCAACTGCGGTCTAAAATTCAAAACCATATAGGCCCTAAACAGTTATTAGAAACAAAATCACTCGAATTTATCGATAAAGGTTTTGAAAACTCTGCAGATAATGAATTTGATACTTGGGATCAAGTGCAATTATTTATTGACAGCGAACAGCAGCGTAATGAGATTTTCAAACAGCCTGATGCGTTAAATTATCTAGCCGGTTTACAAAACTTCATTAATAATTTAGAGGTAGTCGGTAAATCAAATAGCCTATCTGATGTCATTAAAACCGTGCATCGTGAATTATTATTAGGTAAAGCTGAAGAATTTAGAATCCCTGATACATCTAGCGCCGTTGCACAAACGCTAATTACTTACCAAAACAGCCATAGACCTCATGATCTTTGGCATTTTGTCACGCCTGACTATCGTAAAACCAGTCTTTGGGTGCAACTAACCAGTGGTGACAACCAAGATATGGCGGTTGTTGAACAGCAAGTCGCTGACTACATTACGGCTCATCCCATGCCACACAACCTACAGGCAAAATGGTTTGGATTAACCCATATCAATGTTGTCTGGCAGGATAAGATGGTTACCGGTATGTTTGAGTCATTCACAGGGAGTTTTATTGTTGTACTCATTATGATGATCTTATTATTTAGATCATTCTTCTGGGGGCTACTATCAATGATTCCATTAACTTTAACCGTTGGTTTAATTTACGGATTTATAGGTTTAATAGGCAAAGACTATGATATGCCCGTTGCTGTACTTAGCTCATTAAGTATTGGCTTAGCAGTTGATTATGCTATTCACTTTTTAAGCAGAGCGCGTGAATACACAGCTTATTACGGCTCTTGGGAAGAAGCTATCGGGCCATTGTTTAGTGAACCCGCTATGGCTATTTCACGTAATGCCATTGTCGTTGGAGTAGGGTTTTTACCTTTATTAGCCGCGCCATTAGTGCCTTATCAAACCGTCGGCTTCTTTATTGCTTCTATCTTATTCTTAGCGGGAATTACTTCACTATTATTATTACCTGCAATTATTAGCTTAATGCCAGGTCTCTTTTTTAGAAACCTCAAGCAAAACTAAATCTATCAAAGCACGTTGTAGGACTGAACTTACTTAGTTACTATAACGTGCAACTATGACACCATTACGGGAGTAACACCTGATGAACTTAAAACAATTCGCCCTTGCATTAAGCTGTAGCTTGATCAGTCACATCGCCATCGCAGCACCTAGCGTTGAAGAAATCATTCACAAAACCAACTACACCAGCTATTACAAAGGGCAAGATGGTAAAGCAAAAGTAAAAATGACCATTACTGATGCACAAAACCGTGTGCGTACACGTGAATTTACTATTTTACGTAAAGATGTGCCAACGACTGATGAGCTAGCAGCTAATGCATATCAAGGCGACCAAAAAATGTATGTCTATTTTTCACGTCCTGCCGATGTCAATAAAATGGTTTTTATGGTGTTAAAACACATAAAATCCGATGATGACCGCTGGTTATATTTACCGGCATTAGATTTAGTTAAACGTATTGCTGCATCAGACCAACGTACCAGCTTTGTAGGCTCAGATTTTTTATATGAAGACGTGTCTGGACGTAGTTTAGAAGCAGATAAACATGTTTTAATTAGTGAAGATGAAAATTATTATGTCGTGGAGAATACTCCCGTTGATGCCGCTGCTGTTGAATTTTCAAAATATGTAATGTACATCCATAAAACCACTTTTTTACCCATTCAGACTGAATACTTTGACAAGCAAGGCACTAAATATAAAACTTACACTGCATTGGCTGTAGAAAATATTCAAGGCCATCAAACTATTACTAAGTCAGAAGCCAAAAATATACAAACCGGTGGTAATACAATTTTAGAATACAGTTCCGTTGCTTATGACACTGGCATTCCTGATGAGATCTTCAGCGAACGTTTTTTACGTAAAGCGCCTAGAAAATACTTACGTTAATTAACGCCTATTTAAAAAGGACTATTAGCTAAGGCAATAGTCCTTTATTGCACTCAAGAAAACTCCTTATGCGCCTATCCTCCCTACTTCTTAACTCTTCGTTACTGCTTGGCAGCTTTAACCTTTTTGCTGCACCGCCACTTCCCTCAGGGCTTGCGCCTAAAAGTAGCGCACCTTCTTTGCCAGCTGGATTAAACAGTAGCCCAGCCTTACCCTCAGGTTTAAATACCAGCCCTACACTGCCTTCAGGCTTACAATCTGCACCTAGCTTACCCAGCGGTTTAAATAGCACTAATGAAACAGCCGAACTCACTGAAGAGTTTGATAACGAACCTTTTGTTAATATCAATGGTTTTTTTGATATGCGTGGGGGAATTCGTACGCAAAATGACCCTTATGAAAATCAAATGTCTTTAGGTGAAATTCGCTTACAACTTGCGCTACAAAAAGATATTGGAATGTTTTCCTTTAATCTTATTACCGACTTTCTTTACGATGCGAATGTGGATTCCTACGATATTGCTTTAGATAAAGGCAATGGCTGGATAGATTTACGCGAAGCTAATGTAAGCTTTAGCCCTATAGATTCATTGGATATAAAAATTGGTCGTCAAATTTTAACCTGGGGAACCGGTGATTTAATCTTTATTAACGACCTTTTCCCAAAAGACTGGCAAGCTTTTTTCACTGGACGTGATTTAAAATACCTTAAAGCACCTTCAGACTCAGTAAAAAGCTCTTTTTTCAGTCAATACGCGAATGTAGATTTTGTGTTCACGCCTTGGTTCGATCAAGACCGTAGTATCTCAGGGGAAAAAATATCCTACTTTAACCCAATGACAGGTAGCTTAGCAGGACAGGATGATATTATTGATCCAGAAACACCTTATTCAGAAGAGTATGCTTTAAGAATTTATAAAAACATTGGTGTGAATGAAGTAGCACTATACGGTTATCACGGTTTTTGGAAGAGTCCTTTTGGCTTTAATCAAAAGACAAAGAGAGCCCGCCACCCTAAAATGCGCTCAATTGGTGCAAGTATTCGTCGCCCCTTAGGCCCCGGGATTATTAACTTTGAAGCTGGCTATAATGATTCTTATGAAAAAGGCAGTAGCTCCGATCCCTTTATACCAAATAGTGAATCACGCTTCCTGATTGGTTATGAACAAGAAGTAGTTAAAAACTTTTCTATCGGATTGCAATATTATATTGAGTGGTTACATGATTACGACCAGTATGTTGCCAGCAACCAGAAAATTGGTTCACCTTCTTACCGTAAAGAAGTCAGACATTTATTAACTAATCGCCTGACCTTAATGACACACCAGCAAAATGTTACTTGGTCGTTATTCACCTTCTTTTCGCCATCAGACCTTGATGCCTATTTTAGACCCAACATAAACTATAAAGTAACCGATGCATGGCAAGTAGAAGGCGGCGCTAATTTCTTTGTAGGCAAAAATGACTATTCATTTTTTGGGCAGTTCGCGCTGAATAATAATGTTTATGGCTCTGTGCGCTATAGTTTTTAATCTAGTTATTTAGCTCTGGAGCAAAGCGACAGAGACTTAATAACGACTGCTTCAGTTGACGTAAAAAGGGGCAGTTTTTTTGCCTTAGCAAAAAAGATGACGCTTTTTACGTCAACTGTGTAATGGTAGCGGGAACACGGACTATTAACAAGGAAAACAGCCTGTCGAGTGCTTAGTTATCTTGGCTCTAGAGCAACGCGATAGATCCATGATAATCAAACATTCGACTGGGTACCAGTCACCTCAATAACGACCAAATCAGATGCCACTTAAAGTGGCACGGCTTTTTTGGTTATGTTTTGTGTTAGCTACTTTATGAACTTCTGCCAATAAACTTTCATAAGGTATATGTAAGTTTTTATGTAAACACTTAATCATTTTTAAACTTAAAGGACGTTTACGGTTAAGGATTTCTGACACTCTTCCACTGCTCCCGATATGCTCTTCTAAGTCTCGTGCTTTTAAGCCTTGCTGTTCCATTCTGAATTTAATGGCATCAACAGGGTCTGGTGGCGTGATTGGGTAATGCTTGTTTTCATAAGCCTCAATTAAAGTAACTAAAATTTCCATATCATCAGCTTCTTTAGTTCCAGGCTTTGCTTGAAACACTTTCTCAAGTTGACGAAAACTTTCTTGTAAATCACTTTCACTTCGGATTGGTTTAATATTCATTTACGTCCTCAACATTAATTTTATCGTATTGAGCATGTGTTCCAACAAACTTAACCCAAACAATATTGGCTTGATATTGAATTTCAACTATTAACCGGTATTTGTTACCACCAAGAATAAATCAAAGGGTCAGCCAGCTTGAAAATCAAAGGGTCAGCCAGCTTGATATTTAGAGGTTGGTTTGGAACTGCTATTCTTGGTAATCTAGCCATGTTTCATAGAGTACAGCGGAATACCTAAATAATCAAGCTGGCTGACCCCTTGATTCTCTCATTTTGCCCGCGCTTGTAGGTGGCGTATTTAGAATGTCCGACTCATTTAAAAAAATCACAGCCCCAAGTTTTTCTATAATTTCGGTAGACAATGATAAAATTGCAAAGTCTAATTTGTCATCATCTCTACTTCCATTTTTGGAATTAGTTATTAGTGCCTCTGCTTCGATTTGAATAAGATCATTACCCCCACTGATATATAGTGTTGTAATTTCATTGTGATCTATAATATGTGCCGCTGTTATTAAGTACTTAGAACTATTGATTTCAATCAATACGCACGAGCCAATATGATAAGGTTTCCCATGTTCAGTGCTTCCATAAATAGGACGAACACTTTTCAGATACTCTTTAGCAAGAATATCTGTACACTCGTTCATTCTGTCACGAACAGCCTCATTAATTGTCTTTATTGTACTCACCGATAATCCCTTGTTTTGCTCTAACGCCAAAATAAGCGGCGGACAAAAGGGGCATGGCTTTTGCGTCTTTTTGCAAAAGACATGACGCTTTTAGCCGTCCGCTTGATTTTTTTGTTATGTACTTGATTAAACATATAAACATTTAATAGAAAACGCATAGCTACTTTGAATAACCCCTAAATCTGAGGCTTCTGGATATTTTGCTTTATCTAAATAGAGAAGATTTCCATCAACACTGATTTCTACAACAGGGTCATAATCCCATTCATTTTTGCCTGTAAATATACTAACTAAGCGGTCAAAATGGATAATTCCTTCTGGTGTTTTTACAGCAGTTGGCGAGAAACTTTCTATCGGTGGTGTTTCTGCTTCCCATTTTTTACATTCGGGATAAAATTTAATATTCGCTACTACTGGGTTGCCTATTTCTGGGAGCAAATACTCTTGATTTAAAAGTATGTACGCATATTTGTCTGTATAAAGGTTAAATCCCATATGCTTCCAAAAAGGAATTGATGATAATGGAGCGCATTCAATTCTAATGGCAACCTCGCCTAATTTTCTTTTCTTTTCTATTGCATACTCTGTTAAAGCGCGACCTATTCCTTGTCCTCTTTTATTTTCACGAACTTCAAGAATACCAAAATCAGCCCAAATATAAGCTATTGGTTCGTTAGATTTATCATCAATATAAACAATGAGACTACCTTCATTATATATTTCTTGAGTCAAGTCCCAATTACATAAAAAAGTTCCATGAATACCTTTTTTATCTTGAGACACTAGCCAACGATGAATATTTTTTATGTCTTTTTCTGTAGCAAACCTAATACAGTCATTAGTGATAGTAGTCATAAGTTTTCTTACTCAGTTTTGTACATAACTATTACTTACCAGGTACATTTGCCCTGATAACCGGATATTACCCTGCAAATCAGGCATACTTGCCTGTCTTTTTTAATATCAGGGAAAATTGCCTTGATAAGTTGATATTAGCCTGCAAATCGGGCAAAAACCTTTCAATCAACTGATTATACGCAAAACACGAAATTTACACACTATACTAACCTGAGTTCGGGATAAGCAATCATGCAAGAAGTGGTAATAAATCCTCTCTTCGTAAGTTGAGAGCCGTTTTTTTATCTTGATATGAGTAAGCAATTAAACAGACCACAATATTAACCATATAGTTTGTCAGCGACTGGTGCCTAAAGTGTTCCAGCTGAAAAATATTTTTTAACTGCTCATTAATGGTTTCAATAAGGCTACGTTTTCGAAGTAAAAGTGTAATCTTGGTTGTTTATATTTTTCCATATTTTTTATAAAAAGGCTGCCCTTCTTATTTTCTTATCCCGAACTCAGCTTAGCTTATGTGACTTAAATTACAGACACTGTTTTTGCTATCGCTATACTGAACACTTGTTTAATTTGAGCTTTGGAGTTTCGTATGAAAAATGTCGGTGGTATAGATCGTATTCTTAGAATTGTTATTGGTATTGCAGTGATAGCATGGGGAGCTTATGCGCAAAGCTGGTTAGGTGCTATTGGGCTTGTTCCTTTATTAACAGGCACTATTCGCTGGTGTCCTGCTTATCTACCTTTTGGTTTTAGCACTTGCAAATGCAAATCGGATTAAACCGATAAATTTTTTACTGCCGTTAGTCAACGGCGGTAAAAATCACTTCATCAATTGATACACTAGCGCAAGAATGATTAATTGAATAAAATTTAATAACCAAAAATACAAAACAAACAAAGCCCATTTTATTTGTGTCGCTTTCTCTCTGTATTTGTATTTAATCAAAGCCCAACTAGCTAAGGTAGCAAACGTTAAGATAACCGTTGCTATGACTCCGTAATTCATTAATAATCCTCTTTTATGGGTGCTGGCGCAAATACTTGTCGCGAGCCATTACCTTCTGCAGCGCCAATCACACCCGCTGCTTCCATCGCTTCTATCATGGTTGCCGCACGATTATATCCCACTCTAAATTTGCGCTGCACACTAGAAATAGACGCTTTACGCGTTTCTGTTACAAACTCAACCACTTGATCATACAATTCATCCTGTTCTGCATCAGCGTTTTCATCAGCCGATTGATAGGAACCATCACCACTATCGACATGCTCTTGTGTAATCTCACTTAAATAATTAGTCGGCCCTGTTTTTTTAATAAACTCGACAACATGGTGCACCTCATGGTCATCAACAAAAGCACCATGCGCACGCACCGGAATATTAGTACCTGTCGGCATAAATAACATATCTCCATTGCCTAATAGATACTCAGCGCCCCCTTGGTCTAAAACGGTACGCGAATCGATACGTGATGAAACCTGAAAGGATAAACGTGAAGGTACGTTTGCTTTAATCAATCCCGTTAACACATCAACAGAAGGACGCTGTGTTGCTAAAATTAAATGAATACCTGCTGCTCGTGCTTTTTGCGCTAAGCGAGCAATTAACTCTTCTACTTTTTTACCCACAATCATCATCATATCGGCCAACTCATCAACCACGATAACAATATTCGGTAATGGCACTAAGGTAGGGAAGCTTTCATCATCAGCAAGTTCTGTTTGGTAAGTGTATAAAGGGTCCTTGATAGGCTCTCCCCTTGCTTCTGCTGCTTCTACCAGCTTATTAAAGCCTTCGAGATTTCTTACTCCCACTTTAGACATTAATTTATAACGTCGCTCCATTTCGGCTACCGCCCAACGCAATGCATTTGCGGCATCTTTCATATCAGTTACGACAGGGGTTAATAAATGAGGGATCCCTTCATAAACGGATAATTCCAGCATTTTAGGGTCAATCATAATCATCCGCAATTCATCTGGCGTAGATTTATATAACATACTAAGAATCATAGTATTAATAGCCACAGACTTTCCTGAGCCCGTTGTTCCTGCGACTAATAAATGTGGCATTTTTACAAGATTAGCAACCACAGGTAAACCTGCAATATCTTTGCCTAAAAATATGCTTAAAGGAGATTTAGCCTTTTTAAATTGTTCAGACTCCATCCCCTCTCGAAACGATACCATCTCACGTTCTTGGTTAGGAATTTCTAGGCCGATAACTGATTTACCTGCAATCACCTCTACCACTCTGACGCTGATTACTGATAACGCACGTGCCAAATCTTTTGCTAAGCCTGTAATCCGGCTAACTTTAACGCCAGCCGCCAACTGTAATTCAAAACGTGTGATCACCGGCCCCGGTAAGACACCCGTTACTTCTGCAACCACATTAAAGTCCTGTAATGCCTGTTCGACTAAACGAGACATAGCCGATAATTCCTCTTCTGTGTACCCTTTAACCTCGTTAACAATAATATCAAGTAAACTAGGGTTAGGAAGCTCACCTGATTTAGGTAATTTGTCTTTAACTAGCTCAGACTTTATTTTGTGACTTACCTTCGCTTCAGTCAGTCCTACCCCAGCTGTTTCCGTATCAACGATCTTAACTTCATTTATTTCAGGAGACTCTTCAGTAAAACTTGTAATACTCGGCTTCGATACTGACGGCATAAAGGGAATGACATCATCTGAAAAGTCCTGAGTTACTGGCTCCTCATCAGGCTTAATCGCTATAACACTGTCTTCTGATTGTTCATGTGTAGTGTCGCGAATTTTAGTATGAATAAATGCAATAACACTAAAAATGCTCGCACCGAGCACTTCAACAACCCTGCCCCATGAAATATTTTCGTATAAGGTAATTCCAGCAAAAAAACTAACGACTAAAACTAGGGTTGCACCTGAACCCCCAAACGAGGTAAGTAAAAACTCACCTAAATCTTCACCTAACACGCCACCCGTGTCTCTTGGTAGTGACATGGATAGCTTAAAAACATATAAGGCACAAAAAACAGCAGCAGAACTGATTGTTAAAACGAGTCCAGAAAAACTGAGACATCTATGTAGAAAGTTACTTTCTTCCTCTTTAATAAGTAAAGCTTTGAGCCCATGACGCAAAAGAATAAACGGAAATAAAAATGCAATAATGCCAAAAAATGTAAAAGAAACATCGGCTAACCAAGCGCCAACCACCCCTCCGGAGTTTAAAATTTCAACACTAGCCCCTTGATGGCGCCAAGCATCATCAGTCAGCTGAAAGGAAAATAGGGAAATAAAGTAAAACAATGCAACAACCAAAAAACTAACTACCGCAATTTCTTTTAAACCTCGTACTTCTTTAGCCTTGCGCTCTTCTGTCATCTTTTATCCGTCGTGTATATAAAATCAAAGCAATCATTACATAATTTATACTAAATAAAAAGCACACATCACTGCATTCCAGCACTAAAATGAGGAATGAAATGCTAAATTTTTTTTTAGTAGCTGTGTTATTATTCACATTTCAAAATAATAATAATGATTGGAGATAGTTATGCCCCAAATTCGTACCCTAGTCACGGCCATCCTACTGGCAGGTTCAACCACAATTGCCTCAGCATGGGACGCTTTACCTACAACAGCACCAGCACCTGCAAATAACCCAACAACGGCTGAAAAAGTAGAGTTGGGGCGTGTTTTATTTCATGACCCGCGCTTATCTTCAACCGGTACGGTATCGTGTGCTTCGTGTCATAATGTTATGGCTGGTGGCGAAGATAGTCGCCCTAACTCTATGGGTGTACATGGGCAAACTGGTGGCCGTAGTGCTCCAACCGTTTGGAACTCAGCGTTTAGTAAAGTTCAATTTTGGGATGGTCGTGCCGCAAGTTTAGAAGATCAAGCTGCAGGTCCTGTCACTAACCCTATCGAAATGGGTATGAAATCTTGGGATGACGTAGTAGTTCGTTTAAAAGCAATTGACGGTTACCAAGTTGCTTTCAAAAAAGCGTTCCCTGATGAACAAATTTCTAAGGATACCGCAACTAAAGCGATTGCGGCTTACGAAAGAACACTCGTAACACCTAATAGTGCATATGATAAATATGCTAAAGGAAATAAATCAGCTTTAAACGCTCAAGAAGTGCGTGGACTAAAGCTTATGGCTGGAATAGGTTGTTTAAGTTGTCATAGTGGTGCGGCTTTTAATGGTAATGGCGACTTTAGAGAGTTCCCTGCTATCTATAATGCTTACCTAGAAAAACAGTATCAATTTTCTAATGACAAAGGTTTATTTGAAGTGACAAATAAACAAGAAGATGAGCATTTCTTTAAAATCCCTACTTTACGTAATATTGCTTTAACAGCGCCTTATTTCCATAATGGCTCAGTTAAAACATTAGAAAAAGCCGTTAAAGTGATGGCAACTGTACAATTAGGCAGAAAGCTATCAACTGATGAAGTGAGTGATATTGTTGCCTTTCTAAATACACTAACTGGTGAATTTCCTGAGCAACAGTTACCTCAATTACCAGCAACTCCTGGTAAAACATTTAACTAAACGATGATTGGTTGATTGCATTATTTCGCTTTAATGCAATCAACTCATTTCACCCTTACTTTAATTAGACTGAAACATAATGCCTTATTTTGTTAGAAACCTAAGTGTCACTCTTTTAATTGTACTTTTTTCTAGTGTATTTAACGTCATAAATGCGGAAGAAAACATTACGCTCAACTTTGTTGATGCAGATATTCGCTCAGTCATTGCGACTGTCAGCAAAGAGACAGGGAAAAACTTTCTGGTTGATCCAAGAGTAAAAGGTAAACTGACCATTTACTCAGCTACACCCGTGAATGAAAGTGCATTATACGAAGTATTTCTCAGTGCGTTGCGAACACATGGCTACGCCGCCATTGAATCAGATGACATCACGCGCATTGTGCCTCTCATGCAAGCGAAACAAAGCCCTAGCCCCGTTAGCTCTAAAAAACTATCTCACCCCAGCGCAAAGCAAATTACCCAAGTTATACAAATACAAAATATCTCGGCCGTAAAACTGATTCCCGTTTTACGTCCTTTAATGCCTAAAGAAGGCTATATTGCAGCTTATGCTTCCACTAATCTCATCATCTTGTCCGATAGCGAAAATAATATTACCCGCTTAAGAGAAATTATTAAGGCGATGGACACCGAATCTAACAGTGCTATCGACATTGTGCCTTTAAGAAAAGCGGATGCAAATCAAGTATTAAAAACCTTAAAAAGCATGCTTCCAAAAGCATCACAGGGAGCTAACAAAATCAATTTAAGCGTTGATAGTCGCACTAATAGCATTTTACTCAGTGGTGACGCTATTGGGCGTACCCGTTTAAAAGTAGTCATTAATAAACTTGATTCGCCCGTACTCACGAACTCTTCTCATCAGGTTATCTACTTAAAACATGCGTCAGCAGCTGAATTAGCGCCCATTCTAGATAAAGTCATTAGTGCCGAAGAAAAAAATACCTCTAAAAAGAAATCGATCAAAGCAAAATCATCAATTATTGCTGATGAAGCGACCAATTCTTTAATTATTTCAGCTGAGCTCGATGCCTTTCGCTCACTGTCACAAGTCATTGAACAACTGGATATCCCCCGCACTCAAGTGATGATCGAAGCGATTATTGCTGAAGTCTCATTGGATAACTCGAATGAACTAGGTGTCGAATGGGCGGTTGCAGGTGGCAACGATAACCTAAAAGGGATGGCCGGAAGCACCAATACAGGAACTTTATTAACAACTCTGAATGAAATAGCCAATGATGACCTAGCACAAGCAGCCGCTTCAGCCGCTGCCGGCGGTGGTTTTTCAGGCTTAATTGCTAATGATAATTTCGGTGTTTTACTCAATGCCTTACAAGGTAACTCTGATTTCAATATTGTTTCTGCACCTAAAATTCTCACCGTTGCCAATAAAGAAGCTGAAATTATTGTCGGTGAAAATGTACCCTTCGTAACAGGTTCATTCACCCAAAGTAATGAAGGCTCGACTAACCCTTTTCAAACCATTCAACGTGAAGACATTGGTTTAAAACTGCGTATTAAGCCGCAAATTAATATCGGTGGCCGTATTGGGCTCGAAGTTTTTCAAGAAATTTCCACAGTTAAAAATGCCGCTACGGCTGCTGCTGATTTAATTACCACTAAACGCTCTATCAGTAGTAATGTTTTGATTAATGATGGAAAAATACTAGCTTTAGGTGGTTTGATGGATGATGTAGTGATTGATTCTGTCACAGGTATCCCCTGGCTAATGGACATTCCTTATGTAGGTTGGATGTTTCAATCGCAATCGACAAAGATTACTAAACGTACATTAATGGTCTTTATTAAACCAACTATCCTTAAGAGCCAGCAGGCCAGTGATACATTGACTCAAGGTTACCTTGATACGGTTACTAATGAACAAGTAAAATTTAACAGCAAGCCATTATTAATCACTCCGCGCACCTTAAATCATGAGCTACCGGTCATTGATGTCGAAATTATAAACAATCCGTCTGAATCAGTTACTGCAACTGACCAGCAGTAAGTTCATATGCTTCTTCCTTATAGCTTTTCTAAAACACACGGCGTTTTATTCCATGAGTCTGCTGAGGTCATGGAATTATGGTTGCATGAATCCACGCACGCTTCCGCAATTCAGGAAGCACGACGCGTTTTCAATGCGCCTTTTACACTTGTAAAAGTCTCGGTTAATCAATTTAATTTAGAATTACAGCGCATTTATCACAGCAGCTCATCTAGCGCTATTCATGAAATGGATGAATTTGACGATGAACAGCTAGGTGATTTGTCCGAGCTTATTCCTGAAGCGGATGACTTAATGGATAGCACCGATGATGCGCCAATTATTCGCCTTATTAATGCTATATTAACCGAAGCAATTAAAGATCAAGCGTCAGATATACATATAGAACCCTTTGAAGAGCGCTTAAGAGTTCGCTTTAGGGTAGATGGCATTTTACGTGAAGTACTGATTTTACAAAAAGCCTTATCTTCCTTGGTTGTTTCGCGAATTAAAGTCATGGCAAAACTTGATATTGCTGAGAAACGCCTCCCGCAAGATGGGCGTATTTCTATCAAAGTAGCAGGACATGCCATTGACCTACGTATTTCCACGCTACCTAGCGGTCATGGTGAGCGAGTGGTGATGCGCTTACTAGATAAGCAAGCAGGACGTATGGATGTCTCCAGTATGGGCATGCTAGAAACCGATCAAAAACATTTCACTAAATTATTACAATACCCACATGGTATTATTTTAGTCACTGGGCCGACTGGCTCAGGAAAAACAACAACACTGTATGCCGGTTTAACACAGCTTAATGAAACCGAGCGCAGCATTATGACGATTGAAGACCCTATCGAGTACAACCTCGATGGCATTAGCCAAACCGCTGTTAACTCTAAAATCGATATGGATTTCTCCCGTGGGCTACGGGCTATATTACGACAAGATCCTGATGTTGTAATGGTCGGAGAAATTCGTGATTCCGAAACGGCTCAAATTGCTGTACAGGCTAGTTTGACGGGGCATTTGGTACTATCAACATTACATACTAATACAGCGGTTGGTGCGATTGCTCGCTTAACGGATATGGGCATTGAACCTTTTTTACTTTCTTCTAGTGTATTAGGGGTCTTAGCACAACGTTTAATCAGAACACTCTGTCCTGACTGTAAAGAAGCTTATATTGCCGATGATAAAACACGTAAGCTCATGGGTATTGCAAATGATCATGAGCCTTTAACACTCTATAAACCCACAGGATGCCTTAATTGTTATCAACGTGGCTTTCAAGGACGTATGGGAATCTATGAACTCATTCAAATTGATAGTGATATGCGTAATGCCATCCATAATCATGCCAGCGCACAAGAACTAGAGCAAATAGCGCGTAAGCAAAGTCACTCTATTCGCCACAATGGCTTTGAGCAAGTCATGACAGGCGTCACCAGTATTGATGAAGTTTTACGTGTAACTAAGGAAGATTAATGCCTGCATACAGCTATCTTGCTTTAGATAATAAAGGAAAAAAAAAGAAAGGGATTATTGAAAGCGATACTGCACGCTTAGCTCGTCAGCAACTACGCAAGAAATCACTAACCCCTTTAGAAATCACCGCTATTAAGGCACAAAACAAGAAAAGCAAAAGTAGTTTATTTTCGCCTAAATTGAGTGCCTCTGAATTATCTTTATTAACACGACAATTAGCGACTTTAGTACGCGCAGCTTTACCCTTAGAGGAATCACTGCAAGCCGTTGCTGACCAAAGCGAAAGCCAAAAAATAAAAATGGTGCTTATTGCTGTACGCTCTGATGTATTAACAGGAAAACCCTTAGCAAGCTCCATGCAAGCCTTTCCACGTATATTTCCTAAAGATTTTATAGCCACGGTTTCAGCAGGTGAAGAATCCGGTGATTTAGCGATGGTACTTGAGCGTTTAGCCGATCACGTAGAGCGTAGCCAAGAATTAAAACAAAAAATCGTTGGCGCGATGCTTTACCCGATTATTTTATCTATCGTCGCCATTTCTGTTGTGGTTGGTTTATTGACTTTTGTCGTTCCACAAATCATCCATGTTTTTGATAGTATGGACCAAGATCTACCACCACTAACACAGAACCTTATCTTCATCAGTGAGCTTTTACAACATCAAGGGCATTATATTGCGCTAGGTATCGCTATTTTCTGTGTCATTATTTATAAACTATTACAAAACCCGACGATCAAAAAAAATTGGCATTTATTTTTGCTAAAATTACCTTTAATCTCACCGCTAATTCGTACTTTAAATAGTGCAAAATTATGTAGAACACTCAGCACCTTATTAGTGAGTGGTGTACCCATGTTAACCGCTTTGAATATTGCAGCAAAAGTAATCACTAATATTCCTATGCACGATACAATTGAACAAGCGATACAAGAAATTCGTGAAGGCAGTAGCTTATCGCATGCATTAAAGCGTGGTATAGGGTTTCCACCATTAACGATTCACCTTATCGCGAGTGGCGAATCTAGTGGGCAAATCGATGCCATGCTAGAAAAGGCAGCTGAAACTCAAGAACGCGAATTACAAGGCTGGATATCTAGCTTTTTAACCATTTTAGAACCTATATTACTTTTATCCATGGGCGGCATTGTTTTAACTATTGTGTTAGCTATCATGCTCCCTATCTTTAACCTTAATGACCTTGCAGGCTAAACTTTATGAATAAACAACAACGTGGTTTTACATTAATTGAAATTATGGTGGTCGTGGTTATCTTGGGTATTTTAGCGTCAGTTGTTATGCCGCAAATTATGGATAAACCTGATACTGCGCGCCTAACTAAAGTAAAACAAGACATTCGTGCTATCGAATCTGCTTTAGATCTTTATAAACTCGATAAATTTAATTACCCAAACACGGAAGAAGGTATTGAAGCTTTATCACCTAAATACTTAGGCCGTCGCCCACAAGATCCGTGGGGCAATGATTACTTATACCTAAATCCAGGTGAACATTCTGATAACAATGCTTTTGATCTTTTCTCTTACGGTGCTGATGGAAAACCTGATGGCGAAGGTATGAATGCCGATATTGGTAACTGGGCACTAGAAGAAACAAACGAAGAGTAAACTATGCAAACAGAATGGCAGTCCTTTATACAATCACAATCACTTGCTGAATCGATTAGCGAGATCAACACTCCGAGCATTGCTCCGTTATCTCACTTATCCGTGCTTAGCGTGTCAGGCGCTGATGCAGCCAAGTTTTTACAAGGACAAGTGACCTGTGATGTTAATAAGCTGGTTGAGAATAAAGCGCAATTAGGTGCTTATTGCAATGCGAAAGGACGTACGATTACTAGCTTTATTATTATAAGAATTGATGCTGATACCTTATATGTCATTTTGCCCAGAGAATTAATCACTCAGGTGCAAAAAAAGTTGCAAATGTATATTTTGCGCGCTGATGTAAAATTAACAGATCAAACCGAGTCTTTATGTATTTTAGGTTTATGTAATTTTACAGCCTCCCCTGAAATACAGTGTTATAACTACTTAGATGACCCTAAGCGGCAATTAATTATTAACGATCATGCAAATTGCCTGCACCTGGTTTCTCAGCTATTAACGACTCAATCAGTACAATTAATCAGCCCTAATGTGTGGACTGCGTTAGATATTCTAGCGGGCATTCCTTGGTTAAACACTAAGACCAGTGAATTATTTGTACCACAAATGCTTAAACTTGATGAATTAAATGCCATCAGTTTTGAAAAAGGGTGTTATACCGGTCAGGAAGTTGTGGCGCGTACTCACTATTTAGGTAAAAACAAGCGTATTATGCTCTTGGCAAAATGTGCCGCTAATGTCATTGTTCCTGATGCATGTGAAATCGTGGCAGAAACAGCCCCTGAAAATAGTTTAGGAACCCTTGTTTTGCAAGCTAAACAAGATGATGTCACTCTATTACTCATCGTATTAAAAGAAATACCCAATGAGTTACTTAAATTACAGTTTAATAACGAAGCGTTTGATGCAATCACCCTAAACAAATAAAGTCAGCTGATAAATACGGCTTTATTTTTGTACGGTATAATAAAAAATTAGTCATTACAAAAAATGACACCCTATACATATCTTAACTGAATACGCTTATGAAATTTAATAGTGTTAATGATTTCCTTGTTCATGTAAAAGAGGAACTTGCTAATGATCGACTAGTTTTACCTACATTGCCTGATATTGCGATTAAAGTACGTAACACAGTTGATAAAGAAGGAACAACAGCACAAGATCTTGCAGATATTATTGTCACTGATGCTGTTTTATCGGCACGTATTATCCAAGTTGCAAATAGCCCGCTTTACAAGGGTAATGCTGAAATAAAGAACATCCAGTTAGCTGTTGCGCGTTTAGGCAGCGATACAATTCGCTCGCTAGTAACCAGCTTTGTTATGCAACAAATGTATACGCCGACCTCCAAAGCGCTTGAATCTCATTTCCAAACTATTTGGGAAGAAAGCATGAATGTTTCGGCCATTAGCCGTGCACTAGCCGGTTTTACGCCGCACCTAAACCCGGATGAAGCTATGTTAGCGGGCCTTTTACACCAAATAGGCAAGCTACCTATCTTGGTTTTAGTTGAAAACATCCCCGAATTTCGTGATAGTCCTGCGCGTTTAAATAAATTACTAGAAAAAGCCCATCCTCGGATTGGAGAAATCATTATGGATACGTGGAATTTTCCTGATGAGCTCAAATTAGTCGCATCACAATACATCAACTTTGCTAATCAATCAGAAGGCCCCGCAACCTATGTAGATCTCGTTCAAGTTGCCTTTTTACAAAGTATTATAGGTACTGATCACCCGGCATGTCGAGTTGATTGCTCTACGGTTAATGCATTTGGTAAATTAGGTCTAGCAGCAGAAACAGAAATAATGGAAATACAAGGAATTCCTGAAGAAATTGAACTCGCAAAAGCAAGTCTGTTTTAATTTACACCTTTAAAACTTATTTATAATTAATTCCATTTTAAGCACATACACCTATGCAATTTAAAACCGTTAATGACTTTCTTGCTCATATTCAAAAAGAAATAAAAAGTAATCGCTTGGTATTACCCTCATTACCTGATGTCGCAATTAAAGTACGTGAAACCATTAATAACGGCAAGGCTACAGCTCCTGAACTTGCTGCTATTATTAGTACCGATGCGGTTATCGCTGCTCGTCTTATTCAAATTGCTAACAGTCCTTTATATAGTGGAACAACTGAGATAAAAAGTATTGAGCTCGCTATTTCTCGTTTAGGCAATAATACTATTCGTACTTTAGTAACAACAATAGCAATGCGTCAACTTTATACGCTAAAGTCAAAAAAATTAGAGCAGTATTTTAAAAATATTTGGCAAGAAAGTGTTGAAGTTGCCTCTACCAGTCGTGCATTTGCTACCTTTACTCCCCATCTAAATGCAGATGAAGCCATGTTAGCTGGGCTTATTCATCAAATTGGTAAATTACCTATATTAGTTCTCGTTGAAAACATTCCAGAGTTTAGAGATAACCCGGTACGCCTAGAAAAATTACTCGAAAAAACCCATGCACCCGTTGCTAAAATCATTATGGAAAGCTGGAATTTTCCTGATGACCTTAAATTAGTCGCTTCAGAATACTGCAATATGGACTATGACAGTGGCGCTAACCAACCCTCGACTTATGTCGACGTTGTTCAAGTAGCCTACCTGCAAGGCTTAAAAAAATCGGCAACAGACCTTAACCCAATTGACTGGGATAAACTCTCTTCTTTTAACAAACTTGGCTTTTCAAGTGATATTGAAGTGCTTGAAATAAAAGGTATTCCTGAAAAAATAAAAGCGGCCAAAGAAAGTTTACTTTAGCGTTCCATTCCTTACCGACCCACTTTATGTAATGAGTAACTATGCAATTTAAAAGTATTAATGATTTCTTAGCTCATGTGCAAAAAGAACTGGATCATAACCGTCTCATTCTTCCTTCTTTACCTGACATTGCTTTAAAAGTACGCCAAGCGGTTAATAAAGGCGATGCCTCAGCACAAGATATTGCCAATATTATTACCACCGATGCGGTCATTTCAGCTCGACTTATTCAAGTTGCCAATAGCCCTTTATATAGTGGAAATACTGAAATAAAAAGTATTCAACTGGCTATTTCTCGTTTGGGTAATAATACCATTCGTACTTTAGTCACTAGTTTAGCAATGCGACAACTATTCAACACTCAATCTAAAGGACTTAAAGATCATTACAAAAAAATATGGAGTAACAGTATTAATGTTGCTTCAATCAGTAGTGCGTTAGCAAGTTTTACTCCACATTTATCAGCAGACGAAGCCATGTTAGCCGGTTTAATGCATCAAATTGGTAAACTCCCTATTTTGGTTTTAGTCGAAAATATACCTGAATTTAAAGATCACCCAGCTCGGCTGGAAAAATTATTAGAAAAAGCACATCGCCCTATAGCAAAAATGATTATGAAAGCATGGCATGTTCCAGAAGATTTAAAGTTAGTCGCATCGGAATATGGCAATGTTAATTACAATAGTGGTGTAGATTTACCGGCCTCTTATGTTGATGTTGTACAAGTCGCCTTTTTTCAAAGTATTGCCCGAACAAACCACCCTGCATCCCAGGTAGATTCTAATACTTTACTTTCATTTCAGAAGCTCGGATTTTCCTCAGATACCGAAGTGTTAGCAATTAAAGGCATCCCTGAAACAATAAAGAATACTAAAACGAGTTTATCTTTCTAATGAATATTACAACAATGCAGCGTTTTAGACGCTTAGGCACACTGACTATTTTTGCGGTTTATTTTGTTATTTTAGTGGGCGGAATTGTTCGTGCTTCCGGTGCAGGTATGGGCTGTCCTGATTGGCCTACTTGTTTTGGACAGCTTGTTCCACCCACAAGTGAAGCAGAGCTTCCTGAGAATTATCACGAAATCTATTCAGTGGGGTATGCAAATACCGACTTTAATGTCATTAAGACATGGACTGAATACCTTAACCGCTTAACCGGTGTCACCATTGGCATATTGATATTCCTTACGCTATGGTCATCGCGCAGTTATTTAAAAACCGATAAAGCGGTCTTTTATTTATCCTTAGCCGCTTTTCTTCTGGTTGGCTTTCAAGGCTGGCTCGGAGCCATGGTTGTAAAATCTCATCTGCACCCACTACTGATCACTGTCCATATGCTGGTGGCTCTGTTTATCGTTGCATTACTTATTTATGCGATTGCTCGCTCGCAACAATTCTCTTTACAAAACATCAACATCAGTCAATTACCCAAACACTTTAAAAGCGTTTTGGTGGCCGCTATGGGAATGACTTTATTACAGGTTGCTATGGGTACCCAAGTTAGAGAAGCGGTTGATATCATCGCTCTGCAACACGAATATCTTGATAGAGAGTATTGGCGTAGCAGTTTCCCCATTATTTTTTATGTACATCGCTCCTTTTCATCGATTATTCTGTTTACTAATTTATGGATGGTATGGAAAATTCACCAATTAGTTGATAAAGATAATCTATTAGTGAAATTAGCTTATAGTTTAATCGGGCTTATTATTGCCGCTATTCTAGCGGGTATGGCACTCGATAGATTAGGCATTCCCCCTGTCGTACAGCCTATTCATTTACTGATTGCTAACTTAATTTTTGGCTTACAGTTCTTTATCTTCATTTGCCTGCATTATGCAAGCCAGCCTATAAAAACCAAGCTTGTTGATTAAATAAAACTGAAGCGTAATTTTTACGCCTCACCAGATTACATTACGCTTCAAACTTACAACAATTTACTAAACTTTTGCCATGCTAAAATTCACTTTACGTTGCATACTTACCTTACTTTATAAAGTTGAAGTTAAGGACTTAGAAAACTATAAAAATGCAGGCGATCACGTTCTAATCATTTCTAATCATAGCTCCTTTTTAGACCCTTTATTGCTCAGTGTATTTTTACCTGATGACATTACCTTTGCCATTAATACTCACATTGCTGAACGCTGGTGGCTGAAACCTTTTTTAGGGTTATCTAATGTATTTCCATTAGACCCAACTCACCCTATTTCATTAAAAGATCTAATCCATAACATCAAAGGAACCAGAAGTAAAACCGTAATTTTCCCAGAAGGCCGCATTACTGTCACCGGTTCTTTAATGAAAATTTACGATGGCACAGGCATGGTTGCTGATAAATCAGGTGCGACACTTTTACCTATTCGTATCGATGGTGCCGAATACACGCCTTTTTCCCGCTTACAAAAAATAGTTAAATTACGCTTATTCCCTAAAATCACCTTAACGATTCTACCGCCAACCAAATTAAGCATTGATGAAACTTTACGCGGTAAAGCTCGCCGTCATGCGAGTGGTATCGTTTTAGCCGATATCATGACTAATATGATGTTTACCACCAGCCGTTACCAGCAAACCTTATTTTCCGCCTTACTAGAAGCAAAAAAAATACATGGCGGCAAACACACGGTGGCAGAAGATACTGAACGCACTCCTCTCTCTTACAACACGATTATCACCCGTACAATCGCAGTTGCTAATGCACTTAAAAAAATATCTCATGAGAATGAAAACATCGGGGTTTATTTACCTAATAGCACCAAAACACTAAATATTGTACTTGGCTTACAACTTTTTAATCGTGTACCCGCCATGCTTAACTATAGTACCGGTGCTGCAGGAATGAGCTCTGCTTGCAAAACTGCAAAAATTAAAACCGTACTTACGTCACGCCGCTTTATTAAACTAGGAAAATTTGAAACTGATGCCCAACAATTAGCAGAGCACGTTAACCTCATCTACTTAGAAGATATTGCTGAAAAAATAACCGCCACCGATAAACTCATTGCTCTATTTCAAGCTAAAACGGTTAACTTTTGGTACCCACGATTAGGCTATTCGCCTGATAGCCCTGCCGTAGTCTTATTTACCTCAGGTTCAGAAGGCGCGCCTAAAGGGGTTGTATTATCACACAGCAATATATTAGCTAATCACAAGCAAGTATCAGCGCGTATTAATTTTAATGCACAAGATGTGGTACTTAATTTTTTACCCATGTTTCATTCTTTCGGTTTTACCGTAGGTACTATGCTTCCAATTATGAACGGTATGACCACCTTCTTCTACCCGTCCCCCTTGCACTACAGCGTTATTCCAGAAATCGCATACGAAATCAATGCAACCATCATATTTGGTACCAATACCTTTCTTTCTGCCTATGGCAATAAGGCCAATGTTTATGACTTCTATAACATGCGCTATGTCGTCGCTGGTGCAGAAAAACTAAATGAAAACACCCGTCAACTTTGGTCCGATAAATTTGGTATTCGTATTTTAGAAGGCTATGGTGCAACTGAAACCAGTCCTGTGGCAGCCGTCAACACGCCGATGTACTATAAAAAAGGCACGGTTGGTCGCTTATTGCCTAATATGCAATATAAATTAGAAAACATTCCTGGTATTGAAGATGCAGGACAACTGCATTTATACGGTGAAAATATTATGCAAGGTTATTTCTTAGCGAATAATCCAGGCGTATTAGTCCCCCCTAAATCTAAGTTTGGTGAAGGTTGGTATGACACAGGAGATATCGTCAATATAGATGAGGAAGGCTATGTTTCTATCCGTGGACGTAGCAAACGCTTTGCAAAGATCAGTGGTGAAATGATTTCTTTAGCCGCTATCGAACAACACTTAGTCAGCATATGGCCTGAAACTCAGCATTTAGTGGTTAGTATTCCTGATGAGAGAAAAGGTGAACAGCTCGTTCTTTTAAGTACTCGCCCAGATATATCTACAAAACAACTCAACCAAAAATCATCAGGTTTTTCTAGTATTGCCTTACCAAAAAAATTCATTCATGTGGATGCTTTACCTATTCTAGGTTCAGGTAAAATTAACTATGCGGCGGCCACAGAAATAGCATTAAAACAATTTTCTAAACGCTAGCTATCAAAAATAATCACATGAAAAATCTTATTAGCTTAGTTCTACTACTGGTACTTTCAGCACAAGCTTCCGCGCTCAGTATTGTTGTAAAAGAAGAAGCCCCTTATATTGGCAGGCAATTACTCAACCAAGGTTTATCTATTGAGATTGTAAACACCGTATTTCAGCGAGCCGGTCTCAAACCAAGTATTGTGTTTGAGACATGGCCACGTGCATACGAAGGCGGCGTGATTGGTATTTATGATGTTATTGGTTCTATTTGGAAAACTAAAGCACGCGAAAAAGACTTAGTATTCAGTCAGCCTTATCTTTTTCATGAACTTAAGTTTATAAAGCGAAAAACTGATACCCATATTCAGTTTAAACAGCTCTCAGACCTCAATGGCTTAATTGTTGGTATTCTAAAAGACTATGTTTATAGAGAGGATTTTAATCAATCGCGAAAAATATTAAAATTACCGCAAAACCATTTAATTCAAAACCTTATTTTTCTCAACGAGAGTAAAGTTGATATTACTTTAGGTGATATAAGAAAAATTAACTATGAAATAAACAGCTATATGCGCAGTAATACTAATTTACAAATATTACCGCAAGCACTGGCGATAAAAAGCGTACATATTGCCGTGAGCCAGTCTAACCCCAAACATATTGAGATCATTAATAGCTTCAACCAAGCATTACAAAGCATAAAAGAAGATGGCACTTATGATGCCATCCTAAAAAAACATGATGCTTTATATAACGCCAAGCTTATTCAATAATTTTGGCTATGTCACCGTTAAGTGTGGAAAAACAACAACTCTTAAAGCCCTCCCTTGCTGGGGAGGGTTGGGTGGGGAGAAGTTAAAATAAGATATTGCAAGTTTCTCTTAATTACTGACAAAGACATGAAAGAAATATTGATAACATACTTTCTATTTCCCCTCACCCAACCCAATCATGTTGGGCTATCCCTGCCCAACACCCTGCGGGTAAATGCAAATACGATCCTGTCGTATTTGTCCCTTTGGAGAGGGCTTTTAAGAACAAATGTAATTAAAAAAATCCACACTTAACGGTGACATAGCTATAATTTTACAGTGCTAATATTTTTTCCAAATATTGACTATAGTCCTTAGACTGACGAGCCGAGTAATTCAAGTTTTTAAATAAACCCGTTAATTTTGTAAAATAATGGCGCGCGGCATCTTTATCAGAAAATTGATAGTCCTTACTAATCAACTTTATAATTAAATTGATGCTTTCCTCTTGCCTTGCCAAAGGAACGGCAACATCTACCGCATCAAAAGCATCTTGTTGCAAATACACACTATCTAAAAATAATGACTGCTGATAGATAATAAAATCTTCAACCGTGACACCTTCCTCACCGGTCACTTGTATCATTTGTAAAATATCTTCACCTTTTGCTAACAATGCCAATAATTGTTGAATTTTATCTGACCAACCAGCAGAAAGCTTTTCACTGTACCAAGGTTTAAGCTGTTCTGAATAACGCGACCAAGATAACAAAGGATCGACAGCAGGGTAAAATCGCTTATATGCCCTATCCGCACTTAAGCCTAAAAATGTTTTAACGGTACCTAAAGTTGACTGCGTCACAGGTTCTTCAAAATTACCCCCCGCAGGTGAAACGGTGCCGATCATGGTTAAGCTACCTTCACTCTCATCAGCTGTTTTAATCACACCTGCTCGCTCATAAATCCCTTTAATCGCAGAGTCTAAATACGCAGGAAATGCTTCTTCACCAGGGATTTCCTCTAAGCGTCCCGAAGTTTCGCGCATCGCCTGTGCCCAGCGTGAAGTAGAATCGGCAATAATAAGTACATTCAAGCCCATTTGCCGATAATATTCACCCAGTGTAATACCAGTGTAAATCGAGGCCTCTCGTGCAGCAACCGGCATGGATGAGGTATTACAAATAATAATGGTACGATCCATCAAGGTTTTACCTTGTGCATCTTTAAGCTGAGGAAATTCAGTGATGGTTTCTACCACCTCACCCGCACGCTCACCACAGGCAACAATAATAACAATATCTACATCAGAATTACGTGAAATAAGGTTTTGCAATACAGTTTTACCTGCGCCAAAAGGCCCGGGAATACAACCCATTCCGCCTTTAGCAATGGGGAAAAAGCTATCAATTAAACGCAAATGCGTAATCAATGGCTGATACGGGTATTTTCGTTCCACTATATTTTTCTTTAAAAGCTGTTGTGGTAATGCTTTACGCACAGGCCAGCGCTGTTTTAAAGTAATGTCTTGTTCTTTACCTGACGCTAATTTAATTTTAGCAACCGCTTCATTAACGGTCACTGAACCCTCTTGAATCCACGTAACAGTAGCTTCGCCATTGAGTGCAAAAGGCAACATGATTTTATGCGTAAACCCACGTTCCTGTACTGTGCCAATCACTGCGCTCGCTTTGAGTACCGCGCCCGTTTGTACGCAGGGAACAAAACTCCATTTCGCATTATCGTCTAAAGCAGGTAAATCCACGCCTCGCGGTAAGAAATAACCAAATTCATTGGCTAATTTATCTAATGGATTCTGTAAGCCATCATACACTTGCCCTAATAAACCAGGCCCAAGATCCACGGATAACATTTCAGAACTTTGTTCGACTAAATCCCCAATACTAATACCTGAGGTACTTTCAAATACTTGGGCATCAGCCGTTTTGCCATTAATACGTAAAATTTCAGCTTTTAAACGTTCACTATGTTTAGCATCACTCCGCGAAGGAATAATATAAACCACTTCATTTTTAGTGAGTGCTTTATCGCTATTGCTTAAGGTTTCTATAGAGACCAAACTATCTTGGACTGAAACAATTTTGGCTGTTGCATGATTTGAGTTCATTATTTTTCACTATATCTTATTGAAGCTGGATTAGATGCACCTACACATTATGCACTTTCTTTTAACTCAAAACATAAAAAATCATCAAACTAATGAGGATTAAGAGCCCTAATATTTATGTCTAAAGCATAGGGGCTTTTATTTTCCATAGACTAAGCTTAAATCCTTCTCCTTTGCATCAAGCTGCACTTTCACCTACCGCTCTCCAAATGATTCAGCCAGCGTTTTTCTAAGCGGCTTAAGCAAGAAATCCATCACCGTTCGTTCGCCTGTTTTAATGTCCACTTGCGCTGTCATGCCGGGTAATATGTTGAGTACTTTTCCGGTCGTGGTGGTCACGGGATTTGATAATGATGAGACATGTACGCGGTAATAAATATCCACACCCTGCGCTGATTCTTCTTTTAAGGTGTCCGCACTGACATAAATAACTTCGGCTTTTACGCCACCGAAGATGGTGTAGTCAAAGGGATCAAAACGGATACTGGCATCTAAGCCGGAATGCACGCGTCCAATATCAGCTGGACTGACTTTCGCTTCGATGATTAAAGCCACATCGACTGGAATGATTTGCATGAGTTCTTCACCCGCACGTAATACACCGCCAACGGTGGTGACTCTGATGTTTTTGACGATACCCGCCACTTGTGCGGTAAAGACGCTGTCTTCTTGCTCTTGATTGCGTCGTGTTAGTATTTGCTCATTCTGAGCGATACCATCTTCAGCTTTCGATAATTCAATTCGCGCATCTTCCATAAATTTATTTTTACGATTAACTAAACGAGCACTGGCTTCATTCACTGCTCGCTGCACCCGTAATAGCTCTGAGCCACTAACATCACCTGATTTTAGTAGTTCATTCACTAAGCCTAGCTCTTTTCTTGCCAGATTAACGGCCACCCGTAATGTGCGTAATTCTTCTTTCAAACCAGTACGGCGCTGTTTAAACAAAGCACGTTCAACAGCCACTAGCCCTTTAAATTCGATGCGAATTTCTCTCGGAAACTCTAGTTCTCTCATGCCGGTAACTTCAGCTCTTAGGCGTATAGTTTTCGCTTTCAAAGCAAATAAACGCGCTTCTACTTCGCCTACCGTTGCTCCTACCCGCGTTTGGTCAAGCCTTGAAAGTTCTTGCCCTGCTTCCACTCGGTCGCCTTCTTTCACCAGCATTTTAGAGATAACACCGCCATCAACCGCTTGAATGATCTGCACACGACTACTGGCGATGACTTCACCCGTAGCCCTTGCAACTTCATTAATATGAAAGGTATTTGCCCAAGCAATAAAGCCCACAAAACCAAATAACAGTACGCTTAACAATAAGCCATGACTACGGCGGTGATAATTTTCTAGTCGGGCGATTTTAGCTTGCATAGCTAAGCTATCTTCTTTACCTTCTTGATTAAACCACATCAAGCGCACCTCTTTTTTGTCTGTTTGATGAATTGGCTGTTTGACGTGCTGCGCTTTGCCCTACTAGTTGGGGCAAGATATTTTCAGGCCGACCATCTTTGATGATTTCTCCTTGCTGCATGACAATCACCCGCGTAGCGAGTTTGATCGCTTGCATTGGGCGATGCGTAGAAACAATTAAAATATCATTCGGTGCTAAATTTTCTTCAAGCACAGCCCAGACCTTGGCTTCGCTCTCTGCATCCAATGAAGAGGTCGGTTCGTCCAATAACCAAATACGCGGTTGATCAATCACTACACGTGCTAAAGCCACTAATTGACGCTGACCACCCGAAAGCCCTTCACCGCCTTCACTAATGGCTAAATCCATCCCTAATGGACTACTCGCTGTAATCGCATCAACCCCTAAATCACGTGTTATTTTCAATAAACGCGAATCCCCTGCAGTCCCTGATAACGAGAGGTTACTGCGTAAAGTCCCTTTAAACAGGTGTACAGCTTGGGGTAAATAACCTAATTGACTGGCGACTAGTTGGGGGTCTATCTCCCATAAATCGGCATTACCTAAGCGTATGCGGCCTTCATTCGGACGATACATACCCGCCATGACTTTCAGCAGGGTTGATTTACCACAACCGACTGGGCCTACCAGTAAGACTCGCTCGCCTGCTTTAAAAGACAATGCAGGAATATTGATTTGCTGCACGGGAGATTCTGGATAAGCAAAACGAATTTTTTCTAATTCAATGCTTTCAGGTGGCTCATCGGGTAATAATAAGGTTTGATCGGGACGGCGCTCTAAATCTAAATTGAGCACTTGATCGACCATACGTAAGGATTGACTAACATTCTGCCATTGTGTGAGATATTGCACGCCTTGTGCAACAGGCGCAATCACTCGCCCACCTAAAATACTACACGCAATCAAGCCGCCCATCGTTAAGAGCCCAGCTTCAATCTGCCAAACCCCGACAACAACGGCCGAAACATAAGCGAGACTGGATAAACTACCGGTAGTCACGGTAGAAAAGTTATTAATCGCTTTTTGCTGAATATTATAACCATCGATTGAGGCGGTAATCGCCTGCCATTCTTCTGAAAAACGCCAAGTCGCATTATTAGCACGAATTGATTCCGCCCCCCGAATCGCATCCACTAAAACGCCTTGGCGTTCGTTACTACGCATGATTTGTTTGCGTAATAAGTGTCGTAAACGCATCTGTGTGACTAAACCTAAAGTCAGCGCAATAGGCAGTAATAAGGCATACACCCAGCCGACTTGTCCGCCAATCACCGCAATAAAAGCAATAAACATCAATGCAAAGGGTAAATCGATCAAACTAAAAACCACGCCTGAAGAAAAGAATTGACGTACTGAATCCAAACCACCAACTTGAGCCGCGAGCGTACCTAAGCTTTTCGGTTGCAGATCTAAGCGCAGATGCAATAAATGATCAAATACTTGTTGAGACACGCGTTTATCAACCGCTACCGAGACACTATCCAAAATACGCGCACGTAAGGTCTTTAATAGCCAGTCGATGATAACAATAAAGAACATACCGGCAACCAGCGTGGTAAAAGTCGCATATGCTAATGTTGGTACGACGCGGTCATACACTTGCATGGCAAACAAAGAGGTTGCCACTGCCATAACATTAATAATCATAGTCGCAATCAGCACTTTGGCTATCCAGCCAGGTTCACGCAGTAGTTCACGTAACACTAATTTTGCGGCAATACTGCCTTTTAGTGTCGCGGATGCCGTGTTATTTTGTTGTGCGGCACCGCGCACCCAAAGCACCAGTGCATTTTGTAATTCAGTCTCACTGATGCTCTTCATCTCACCTTCGGTATCAGTAAGATTAATCATTTCTGACTCTGCACGCTCAGCCATATACCAAGTCTCTTCATGCAGTACCAGTGCAGGTAAACGACGTAAATCAAAGCGGCGCCAAGTCAGTTGCACAGGCTGTACAGATTTCAATTTGGCTTGGGTGAAGATATAACGCGCTTGGTCAACCGCGTTAATCTCTTCAGGTAAATTCTGTTCTGCTTGTTGGCAGGCGGCTTGTAGTTCCGTCAATTGAACGGGAATATGAATGCTAACTAAAAGCTTGTGTAATAAAGCGGCGGGCAATAAAGCCTGCTTCGGCGGTATATTTAATGTCGGTTCGGTCATGTTAGTGAAATCTGTTTTGGATTATTGCAATGGCTATTTCAACGGTCGCTTACGCTAATCTATCAACCCTATTTACTCTGCTTCCTGCGCTGGATCTTCTGTTTGATCTACCTCACCTGCTAGCGTATCAAGACTACCTGTCATTGCGAGCAATTTCAGCGTGTAAATCAACCAATCATTTTTGGATTGGGCGAGTTGATGTAACTGTTCATTTAATTCTCTTTGCATGTTTAATACTTCTAACCAAGGCTTTTGTCCAGCATCATACTGTCGTTGATACGAATCTAAAATCTCAGACAACTCAGCGACCGAATGGATTTGTGAAGCCACAATTGTTTCTTGCGCTTGCCGATTAGTATACAAACTGGTCACATTACGCCTCACTTCAGTCAATGTTGCTTTAAGATCCGCATTAACTGCTTGAAGCCTTGCGCCAGCGGCATTATTACGACCATACGCAGCAAACCCCATGCCCTCTAAATTCGCTTCAATCGCAACCCCTATCCGAAAATCACTGGTGCCTGCGGCTTGGTCGTTATAAAAATAATCCCCTTGTAAATATATAGTCGGCATCGGGGCCGAGCGCTCACGATCTACATCAGCTTTAGCTAAAGCAATATTTTCGCTTTTAAATCGTACATCAGCACTACGCTCTTGGGCTAAAAGCATGACCTCTTCTTGACTGGGTAATTGAGTCAATGCGGCTGAAACCATTTGCGTAGAAGCAACGGGAGATTGAGTTAAAGCCAATAACTCATTTTCAGCAACGAGCACATCACTATTCAGGCGACTTTTGCGCGCTTGCGCTTGTAGTTTGCGCGCTAACGCTAAGCGCACATCAGCAATGGAAGCTAACTGCCCTACTTCGCGTCGTTTTATTTGTTGGTAAAAAACCTCTAACGCTAATTCATTATTAACCGCTACTTCAAGACGCTCACGAGTACCTAGTACACGGGCATAAGCAACCGCGGTTTCATCAATTAATTGGCGTTTCATCTGTAATAGAGCGACGGTTTCTACTTTCATATCCGCATCAGCATAAGCAATGCCGTTATCGATACGCCCAAAAGCCCATAAAGGCTGTCGGGCTCGAATACCAATTGGGTAATTATTGGTATGCTGAATGCTTGCTTGTGCCGTAATAGAGGGATAGCGCGCAGCTCGTGCACTATCACCCATATAGCTTTTCGCTTCAATATTAGCACGCTCACCGGTAAGTGCGGGATGCTGACTTAAGGTTGCACGTAAAGCGGCTTCTATGCCGTTTGAACCCATTGCAGAGCTAACAGTGGGTAGCGCTAAACAAATTAGAGGGATTACGTATAACCAAGATCGATTGCAACTTAGCAATGCGGAGGGGCGTTGTTTTATTTTAAGGTCCATCATTATGCGGTGTTTATTTGTCCTGTGTTATTTAACTGATGTTACGCAGAGCCCCTATTTTTCAGCCCTGATCATATAACACCAAGTAGCCCGTATGAAGCTTGCGCAATACGGGGATTTGATGCACTATTTATCCCGTATCCCGTATTCCGTACCTCCATACGGGCTACGAATGACTACGGTTACTTTGTTTTTAGCATGGGTGAAAAAACTATTTTCACATTCACGCAGCATTATATAAAGCAGACTAAAGAGGTTGTGAAAATATTATGCGTAGGTTGGGCTGAAGCATGAAGCCCAACATCTAATGCTAGATAAGCCATTGATTGCGTGGGCTTCGCAAGCTCAGCCACAACCTACGAAATCTGTTTTTACAGGTTATTA
>CBDUDV010000008.1:0-86571 GCA_965366065.1 uncultured bacterium
ATCTCCCCAAAATAGAGGGATATTCTATGATTTATAGAGTGAATTTTTATTGAGAACTTATTTTTCTTAGGTTTCATGTTTTTCGAGGTTCCCATAGGTATCATTAACATGCTTAAAATAATCTATATCAGCAAAGGCAATATAATATTCATCATTCTCATTTCTAGTGAATTTATTATATTCCTTATCCAGCATAGTATTTACTAAATTTCTATTTGGAATGTTAGTTAAATTATCAAATTGACTTTGTATGGCAAGAACATTGTCAATGAAGTTATTGAGTGTATTAAAAAATTCCTTTTCAGAATCAAGAAACAAATCATATTCGTTTTCCGTCGTGCTTACATTGTTTATATATTTATCTAATATGCTATTAGCTTTTGTATGCAAAATTTTATGCATGATCTCAAGTTGCATAAAATCTGGATTTTCAATAATCATTGGATGAGTCATTGAATAGTACCATTTACCAAAGTCACAATCCTTATGGTGCATCGCCAATGAGTCTGAAGGAGGTAGATTACAAACAATTGTTTTATGCAACAAAGTCACCCAATTTACGTGCTTAAGAAGCATTCCGTCTAGTTGTTTTGAAATAGAATGCAGTTCATTGTGATTAAGTTGACTGAGCATTGGGTTACCTTTTCTAGGCTAAGCTAAGGTTAAAATCAGTTGACACAGATTTTAACCACTATTTTGATTTAACACACTAACTTTTAAACCCACACTCAATTTTAAAACCGCGATGCGTTAAGGTGGTCAGCTTGATTTTTTTGGTACGCTCAGAAGAAATCATGGGGATCAGCCAGCTTGATCTTTATAAATCTCACTTTTCCTATCGCCCCCATGAGTAGCCAACT
This sequence comes from uncultured bacterium, assembly GCA_965366065.1. Lineage (GTDB taxonomy): Bacteria > Pseudomonadota > Gammaproteobacteria > Methylococcales > Methylomonadaceae > Methyloprofundus. Next base: position 861 of record CBDUDV010000008.1, read on the forward strand.
TAGTTGACCGTGAAACCAACTGACTGATCTTTTGATGGAACTCATTAGTACCATAAACTTCGCCACGCATGGTTGCTTCTGTTATTAAGCTTTCCTCTTTAGCAATATCAAGCTTATCAAATATCTTTTGATAATTTTTATACCGCTGCTGCGAATCATCTCCCAAAGCCTTATACAATGGATGTTCGCTAATCAACTTATCTGCTTTCCCTAAAGCATTATGAGCATAGCTTGACCATTTATAATCAGCAAGCTCCATAACCATAGCTGCCCTGGCTGGATTCATTTCAATATACTTATACAGAGCAAACAAATAATGCTCACTATCAACCAAACACGACTTAAAGCGCCCCTCCCATATGCTGCCAGTTCGTTTATGTTTCGCATTGAAATAACGAACATATCTATTCGCCATTGACTGCATAAACACCGTCAACTGTTCCTTGTCTTTTGGGGTAACAAGCAAATGTAAATGATTAGTCATAATGACATAAGCATGCAAAGAGCACCCCGATTTTAACAAAGAATGCTCAATATCTTCTTTAATTCGAGTTAGGTCATCCTCTGATTCAAATATATCCTGCCGATTATTGCCTCGGTGCATAATATGTAGAAGGTGGCTTGGAACTACTATTCTTGGTAATCTAGCCATAAATTATAGAATACAACAAAGTCAGCTATAACATCAAGCTGGCTGACCCCTTGATGCTCGACCCCTTGATGCTTCCCCTTGATGCTTCCCCTTGATGCTTGATGCTTGATGCTTGATGTTCTTGATGTTATAGCTGACTTCATAGTGGGGTAATTTCTGTAGCTGGAAGCTTTCAATAATCTGATCTGGATGAGCTGTTAAATAAAATCGGCCGCACATAATTACCTCACTATAAGCTTAAACTCTGTTTTTGTTATAGTGGCTAAATTCACCTGCACGCAGGTCACAAGTGTAATCCACCCAATAGTTTAGATACCTCAAAACCTGAGCTTATAGCGCCCTCATGCAAACCATCAAAAAGATAGGCCCCCGCATGATAAGTGTTATTTTCACCGTTACTGGCTAAAACCTCCTGACGATAACGGATGGACTCTACGTTGTAGCTTGGCGTTGTATGCTGTTGTACATCAATAATTTTCTCTGGGGCTATCTGTTGTTCCAGATTATAGGCAAGGCTAAAATGAGCACATGTCTTTGGATCTATGCCACATAGTCGGTCTAAATAGGCGTTGTAACCAGCATCTCCCGTGCCTTTTTGGAAAAGATCAAATTCACTGAAATAACTCACGCCGAAATGTTTATATATTGAGGTATCGGTATGAATAACCGTATTGATAACATTCGCTTGCCAAGCCTGAAATCGCCTAATTTCATTTTCCGTGGGATCTTGCAGTAAATTTAGCACCTGATCAGGTGTCGTAGCGAAAATTATTTTATCAAAATGCTGCGATTCACCGTTAGCCATCTTTATTTTCGCTCCGGTTGAATCTCGAGTAATTCCGATAATATTAGCTGCACAATGAATTGAGCCACGAAATCCTAATAGGATTTTTTCTATATAAGTATAGACACCGCCATCAACGCGATTCCACTTAGTGGATGTGCCGGAATGATTCAGTAAAGGGATGCCTATTTCTGCGGGAAAATTAGCAATCGTTTTATAGGGCATAGAATACGCGTACATCAGCAACATTTTTAACCACCGCGCACTGATACTATTGCCTAAATAGTCGGAAATAGGGCGGTTACGCAATGAATCTTCACTGGCTATTGATATCCGGGCTAGAAAACATAAGCTAGAAAACATAATAGGCGTGAGTTTAAGACCCTCGATAATTTTTTCCCGTAGCGTTTTACAGCTATAGCGGATGGTGCCAATAGATTTGTAATAGTGATTATCGTCTAAAAAAAGTTCACTGGAAATTGGCGTATCCTTCATCGGCACCTGAAGGCTATGCATTAATTTTTGAAAATTTGGAAAATAATCACGCTGAAACTCGATAACGCCATTGTCCAGAATAATGCGTTTATCCAATGAGGCGCATGCAATATTCTTATTTAAAGTGCGGATATTGCCACCCAGCACGGGCCGCTTTTCAAATACAGTAACAGCATGAACTTTGTCGAGTAAATGCGCAGCGGTCATTCCGGCACCGCCGCCGCCGATGATAGCAATTTTCATGGCTGCTGCTTGACTAATACCGAATCGCCGCTTAATGTTTCGTATAATTTACAACCGGTGCCAATCGTTCCGGTAAAACTGGGAGAGCCTGATGAGGCATTACAAAAATAGAAATTCTTAAGTGAAGTTTGATGATCTAGTCGATCAGCCGCAAAATTTTCTGGTGTTAGATTCGATCCATAAGAGTTACCTTCAGGGCTGTGACAAAAACTTTCATTAGTTGTTGGGCTGCCTAACATTTTAAAAACCAAATGCTCGCGAAAATTAGGTACATAGTGTTGTTCCATAACATCGATCATGGCATCAAAAATTTCTTTTTTCTTTTTCCGATAAGCGCTAGCATCACGCAGTTTCAGGTCATGAAAATAATGATAATTGGCAACGGTTATAAACTCAATAATCTGCTCTCCCTCGGGGCAATCACTATGATCTTCTGTGAGAAATCCCGGCGTGGTTACGCCAAAACTAAGCGCGCTATAATCACCATGATCATACATATCTGCGAAAGCTTTATTCAGATCGGCTTGTTCGCTGTGGAATAAATTCCAGCGACCAAAACCATAATCCTTTAAATTTATGCCCTTGACCACACAATAAGCGACAAAATTTGAAGGCGAATAGTCATAATCTAGTTTAGTTCGTACAGCATTAGAAAATTTACTCCTGCCGATCATAGTGGCTGTATGTTTTGGGTCAAAATTACAAATGACATCCTGCCCATAATAGTTCTGAAACAGCGTAGGATTTTGCACATCCATCGTGTTTACGCCGATCACTCGATTTTTCTCAAGTATGAAATCTGTGACCTTTTGGTTGAAAATGATTTCTCCACCATTATCCTCAATCACCTTAACCAAAGAATTAATGACGTGCTCAAAATGATGGGTTGGGTAATAGGCTCCACGGCAATATCCGGTAAATAACGTTACCCAGGCAAAAAATGACAATTTATTAGGTGGCAATAGAAAGTCCGGCCATTGCAGAGCTAACAGGGTTTGCGCTTCTAACGGCAGTTCAAATGCGTCGAATACTTCCTGTAAGGTTGATTTATGGTATTTAATAACATGCCAGTTGTTTAATGGATGACTCAGTACCAAAGCAATATTTAACGGCTCCGGAAGTTTTGCCAATTCTTCTGCCGTCTTCCACACGGTAGCGATAAATTTCCGCAAGGATTCGCTCTGTTCGGGAAAGAGTTCCGCTAGGCGCTCACAAAGTGTGTCTTTATCATAAGGAATATCTAGTGCGTAGCCAGGTAGTCGCATGTGGTCATAACCATTGGCATCATATTGCTCAAAGGTAACGCTTTTATCCAGTCCCAGTTTTTTTAGTACGCTATTAACGGTGCGTCCTTCAGAACAATTCCAGACATAATGCAATTGCGCATTAAAATGGTACTTTTCACCTTCTACAAAGGTGTGACCATAACCACCAGGGAATTCATGCGCTTCAAGCACTTTTACTTTCTTTCCGGCTTTGGCCATCAACGCGGCAAAAGATAAAGCGGCAAGTCCACTACCCAGAATCAGATAGTCAGGGCTTGAATTTAATTGTGTATTCGGCATCTTACGCCCTCCGGGATGGGTTAATAAAAACGTCTGCTTTATACAGCCGTTTACTATTTTCTTGTTCCCAAACTTTATTTGGGAACAAGAACTATGCTGTCAGTCATTTGCAATCTTCAACGACCGAATTCGATTAATCGCGGCGGCCACTTCCTGCTTTCTTGGCATAGATAAGCCGCCGGGGTAATCAGGCTGTAAAAAAGACAAGCCTTGCTGATCTAGTTTTTGGTATAACCAATGTAACCAATCGCTAATTGTTTGCGCTTTATCCGTGCTGTTTTGCATCGCGAGCCTAATGTGTAACAAACAATAACCGACACTCAGCATTTGCGGTGCTTCGACAATTTGCGGTAAGGCTTCTAAATTGATCAAGTCCATCCCATACTCCAACTGCTTGGGTGCATTGCGTAAAGGTTTGATCCGTATGGGCACTTCTTTTTTCAGTCGATAATTGATATAGGCTGGTGAAAAATTATCTGCCGTCAGGCACCTATGCGCTGAAAAGTGTAAAGGCTCCGAACTTTCTTCGGCTATTTCTCCTAGCACTGCTCTTACTTTAATACTTATATCTTTACACTGATAATTATCCATTAGCAAACAAGTATCTGCTTTTTGTAAAAAACACCCTAAGCCGCCGACAACAAATATCATAGAAACACTCTGTTGTTGCCAAAGCGACCGGACGACAGAATAAAGCGGCTTAATCGGTTCATTAGCTGAATCTAGTACCTTCTCTATTAGAGCATCTCTAAATAGAAAATTGCTGGCGCAGGTATCTTCATCAAATAACAGTAATCGAGAACCGAACTCTAGTGATTCAACTATGCTGGCTACCTGTGAGGTGCTGCCACTGGCATTTTCAGAAGAAAACTGCTGAGTATTTACGCCATTGGGTAATAAGCCAATGAAAGGACTAATATCAACATTTTGAATACTTCGCCCCTCTTCAGCGCGAATAAAAGCTGCATCGTCTCGGGTAACAATATATTCTCTGCCATCTCCGGGGATATGAGCATAAACACCCGCCAATATCGCCTGCAACAAGGTGGATTTACCATGATAAGCACCTCCGGTAATGCAGGTGATGCCTGCTTTAAGCGCCATTCCCTGAATACTACCATGATCCGCTAAAGGAATATCAACCAGTAGTGTTTCCGGTGCTTGAAAGGCTGTTATTGCACCTCCTTCATCCGGCCTATCATCAATGCCACTGCGTCTGGGCAAGTGTGCGTCATTAGCAATAAAAACAATATAGTCTTTGTGCTGCATATAGTCTTTTATAGCTTGGCGCTTAATTTGTACGTCTAAGTGTTGAGCTAATTGCTTTTTTGTTGTTGGGCTATAGTCTTTATAATACAAGGCATAATCAACGATTAGCACTAATTCCTGAGCAAACATTAACCAGGCTTGCTGCCCGTCAAATGTCCCTCCACCTGATCCTTTTCCAGGTAAACTCAAGATAAAACGCAGCTCGATATCCTGTTCAGAAAATAACACACTATCGCGTTCCAACATTTTCTGACTTAGTTCAACCGTATAAAAGGAACCGCTACCTTCTTTACCTCGGTTTTGTTGGGCAAATTTTTCAATGCCTCGTTTAAATCTACGGATCAAAAAATCGGCAACGGCTAAACGGCAGTGCGCTGAACTTAAAAACTGCGGGGGTAATTCACTTGCTTCAATAGCAACTTTAAGGCTCGCAATTGAGGCTGGATTGGCTCCTGGGCTTCCTTGTATTTTAAGGAATTGGAACTGATACCGTGGAAATTGAAAACCACCAGTTAATTGCTGTATGTTGGGGTAAGGCTCGTTAGCAATCGAATCAATTAACTTTTTTAATTTACGCATTTTCCCTACCTAGGCTGTCGAAAAAAGACCATTGGTTAAGAATCATTATTGCCCCTGATTATTGATACAAATAGCTAAGGCCTAATGCGCTTCCGTATCGATGGATAAAGCGGAATTTTTCTGTCGCTCCTCCCCGAGAAACCGTTGCCACTTTTTTAACAGCTCATTCTCCTGTTTTAAGCGTGCGTTTTCTTTTTCAAGTGACTTTACTTTGTCTAATGCGGACTTATCACGCTTAAGAGATATAAGTTTTTTTCGTTTATCCACTTTAACCACTCCCTCTCTCTCTGTTCTTTACGCCATCGTGACAGCATGAAAGGGTGTATGTCCAATGATTTTGCAACATCACAGGCCTTTACACCATCGAGTAAGCTGAGCTGTACGGCTTTAGATTTAAGCTCGTTTGTGTAGCGTTGAGTTCTTTTGGCTTGCTGTTTTTTGTTCAATTTCTTGCTCCGTTTTAGTTTGACTTAAGTGTCTACTAAAGCGGGGGAGGGTCAGGCTGTCCCCTTGATATAGGCTGGAGAAAAATTATCTGCCGTCAGACGTCTATGTGCTGAAAAATGTAAAGGCTCCGAACTATTTCTCCTAGTACTGTTCTTACTTTAATACTTATATCTTTACACTGATAATTATCGATTAGCAAACAAGTACCTTCTTTTTGTAAAAAATTACCTAAGTCGCCCGCAATAAACGCTGAAAATAAGGGGAGGGGAGCTTGCGAAGTGCCGCAGCAGGCGACAGGGAAATTTGCCAATCCGAAGTGAGCGAGGTTCACGGTCAAGTGGATTTGATTGTATGGATAATAAACCCTGTTTTCGAGTAAAGTGAGACTCAACCTTTGGTAGTAACCAGAGGCTTGTTATGTTTTTTCTTTAATGTTGATATTCTTATGCAACTTATTTATGGTGTCAATATGACATCATAAATGGGGATATCTATGATTACTGCTAAAAATGAACGAATTACTGGCAGAGTAAGCAAACAAGTTAAAGATACCTTAACAGTAGCTGCCGACCTTGTAGGTGCTACATTAAATCAATTTTTAATTCAATCAGCTCTCGAAAGAGCAGAAAATATAATTGAAAAGGATAAAGTTATTCGCCTTAGCAATAGAAATTCTCAAGTATTTTTTCATGCTTTGGATAACCCAACAGAACCCAATATAAAGCTTAAAAATTCTTTTGAAAATTATAAGAATAAAATTGGATAAGCATTGAAACTAAAAGTTGAAATCCTCTCCAAAACTCACAATCGTATTGAATTTCACTGTGGTGATACAGAGTGAAATTATTATTTGCATAAAATTGCTCTACAACACATAAAAAAAGGAATTTCAAAGACATTTGTTTTAATTGATACTTCCAACCCTACAAAAATTATTGCTTATATGGCTCTTGTAGTTTGTGAGGTATACGCTAATGATATTTACCATAACTGGAAGAAAAAATATCCTCAAAAAATTCCTGCAGCCAAATTAGTAAGATTAGCTGTCTTGAAAAATGTATTTAAGTAGATATTAAGAGTAGTGCGTCCAAAGCCGAATAATTTTTATAATTTTTTCCTCTTCGTAAACTTGGTAAACAACTCGGTGTTGAATATTAATCCTTCTTGAATAAGCTCCTACTAAGTCACCAACTAATTTCTCGTATGGTGGTGGGGTTTGATAAGGATTTATTTTTATTATTTCAATAATTTTTTGAGCTTTGCTTTTCAATCCAGAGGTCGCTAGTTTCTTTGCATCTTTTTGGGCTTGTTTTGTATAAACTAACTCCCAAGTCACCAATCCAGCTCCGCAGAACAATTTGATAGGCTTTCTGCAAGACCTTCTTTTATAGATTCCCTCATATTTGGAATAGATAATAAATATAAAGTTTCAGAAATAGCATTCCAATCATCCTCTGAAAGCAAAATAGCATTACTTCTTTTTCCTGTTATTACAATCGGTTCATGGGTATTAGCTGTCTCATCTATAAGGTTATAAAGTTTAGCTCTAGCTTCTGTTACATTTATAATATTCATATTTTTCGCCTCCAAATACAATATACGCTATCACGTACGCTATATCAAATATTAACAACTGCTTCAGATGATGCTTTTTACGGTCAACTGGAAGTACTAGTTGGACGAAGCCGCTATCGCGGAGAAAAGCAGCGTATTCCGTAGGTTTAAATATAACCTCATTGCTTGCTATACCTATAACAAGTTAATTTGTAAGCTCATTTATTGAACAATAATGAGCTTACAGAGTCATGACACCATCAACAGAACTTAAATTCAATTCAATTCAACCATTATTATGCTCGGCATTGTCAGCATTTAAAGCTTAAAAGTCTTCAACCTAAAACGATTGATGCTTATTCGCGTGCTATTCGGCGTATTGGGGAGTATTTTCAGGGGAATTTGGATGATTTATTGATTTACTTTGTGGTGGTGCAATGATTGTGGGGCGAAGACGAATACCTCGAATGGAAATAATGATTCCGCCAGCCCCCATTTAGAGAGCAGGAGCCACTCACCTTATGTAAGCGCAATCACTCTCGGCACAAACAGCAGCGAATTAACCGCTGCAAGCATTGTTCGCTCTAAAATTGACGAGATCAGAGGGAAAGTGACGCAAGAGACCTGGTTTTTAGTTATCACTGCAAAGGTGATGGCTCAACAGGCAATGTATTACAAAAAAATAGAGCCGTGATTAATCAATCCGGCTAATCAACAAAAAGATATTTTCATAGGTGTATTTAACTAAATTTCTCGTACTCTACCGGGCTTGTCTAGCAAACGGTTCAGGTTGTGGCTCGCTTCGCGATCACAATCTAACCTTGTTCGTTAGGTTGTTTATATATTGAGTAGCCCAAAACACTTATAAATGCTGAGCATTATTTAAGTTTTGTACCAATTTTATTTCAACATGACACCCGACTGCTTCTGCATATTTACGTAATGTAGATAACGAAGGAGAATGCTGCTTGCGCCCACCCCCAGATTCTAACCTAGCAATGGCAGGCGTTTTAGTTCCCATTCTTTCTGCAACTTCAGACTGAGTTAAACCTGCGCTCATTCTTGCTCTTAACAGCTCATCAAAAACAGAAAACTCATCCTCTAAATCATCATATGCAATTCTAACCTTGGGGTTGTTTAGCATTTTTTGCTTTAATTCATTATGTGTCAGCATTTAATTTAACCTCATTCATTCGAGAAATAGCTACTTTAAGTTCTTTAGGAGGAGTATTTTGAGTTTTTTTGATGAAAGAGTGCAACATTACAATACGCTTATTGACTTGAGTGCAATATAAAACACGCCCAATCCCTTCTTTTGACTTAACTCGCAATTCAAATAAACCTAGTGTGAGGCATTCCAAGGTTTGCACCATAAATACATATTCTATCAGTCAGGCGTAAGTACCTTGCCTGAATTCCTGATGGCATAGAAACAATGTAATTTTGAACTGCTTCACTATAATAAGTGATTTCCCATTCCATACTTAGCATATTAACGTATGCGATAACTTTTACAAGAAATTATTTTTTCGAAGTCTAACGACCAAATCACTTGACGTAAAAAGGGGATTTGCTGGTTAGAATATATTTACCCGTAAGCTTGTTATACGCAAGATTAAAAATCAAGCTGGCTGACCCCCTTGATATTTCTTGATATTTCCTTAAATCTAAAATGGTTAACAATACAAAAGCATAGAAGCGAATCTGTATCGTACCTATAGGTAGCGTAAAAAGATTGAGTTTGAGTGTTTGGCTTTAAAGCCACGATACCATAAACAGAATGGGTAAAGTAAGCTTAGTGCAATTAAGCTCACTATATACGCCATATTAATATCAGCAAAGTGTCTTAAGCCACCAAAAGTTGCCGATCCTTCAAAGATTAAACGATGTATTAGATAGAATATCATCGAGGTTTGCCCAAGCACGAGTAAGATGCCGTTCGGTCGGCTACCTATAAAGCGCTCAATTATCATCATAAAGCCAAGAATTATAGCCATAATACCCAGTTCTAAAAAAGTAAACGCAGCTGAAGTCGGGTATTTGCTAACGTGCAGCCAGTGTTGCCAGCTATTATCGTCGCGGTATAAGAACATATTGCCGTAATCATTGTAAAAGCGAATCAAGAAAAATAAGCCTAAAAATAATGTGCCAAAGGTTAATGAGAGAGCGATAGGGCTGACTCGCATTTTTCCATCGCTAAATGCGAGTAGGTAACGACCGAATACCCAGCCCAGAATCATCATGCTAAGCCAAGGAAATAAGGGGTATTTAATGACAAGATCAGGTGAGGAATAGGTTGAAAACAGTAGTGCGTTAATGATTGTTTGGATATTGTCTTGAGGAGGCCAAAACTGTGCAGTTAATAACTCACCAAAAGTAATCCATGAAAATGCAATCAGTAATAATGCGCTGGTAGAAAAACGGCGTAATAAGCTCATACAGATCATTGAAACACCAATGGCATAAAGTACCTGAATGGTTATGCGACCAGAGAAAATAGAGATAATGGTTGGATCTAGTAAGGCGATGAAGGCGCCACGTAAGAAGATATCAGCATCAATTTTGCGGCTATCGAAACCTTTGGCTAGTTTTCGTTCAATGCTAATAGCAAGCGCTGTACCGGCAAGAAATACAAAAACGGGTGCGCAAAGATGGCTAATCCAGCGAGTGAAAAATGCAAATTCAGGTAAGGGTGTACCGCTTACAAAATTTGCAGCAGAGTCTGAGGAGAGGTGTTGTGCGTTATACGCCATTGATGCATGATCTAGCACCATTAAGATCATAACAAAGCCGCGCATCCAATCAATTGATGCAATACGTTTAGATTGTGCCATAAAAGTCCTTTTTGTGTGGTTGGTGTGTTGTTATTGTGAATCCTTTTGTGCCACTCGCCTACCAATAAGGCTGGCAATTAATATCGCAAGGTAAAATTGTCCGGTCATTGCTTCTAATATGACAAAGCTGCGAGCCGTCATAGAAGTAGGGGTAATATCGCCATAACCGAGGGTGGTTAAGGTGACCATGCTGAAATACCACATTTGAAAGAACAGTTCTTGTTTTTTAGTGGCGATTTCATTCACGATTGAAAATGAATGGGGGTTATTCAATTCGATAATTTGATAAGTAGATGTCCAAATCAAACCAATAACAAAATAGACTGCGATGGCGGCATAGACTAATTCTGCGTTGATATGCTGTTGGTGTATTATAAATCGAAGTATATGTGTGGCGATATATAACCAAAATAAGCAGGCGCTACTTAGCTCGAATAAATAGAAAGTATCCAGTTGATAAAAATAGTGCAGCCAGCGAAATATTAAGGTGAATAGCAAAAGGCTAGAGCTAATTAATAAGGGCTTTTTTGTGTTTGAAATGCTGAATACAGCAGAGAATATAATCAATAAATAAAAGAGATTTAACAAATGTTTTGCAATGGTTAAATTCTCAACAATAGGGAAGCTGGCAAAATAAATAACAAGTGAGATTAGGAGGACCAGAAAACGATTATTATGCTTTAAGAGTATATTATGCAGTAATTTAGGAGGGTGCATGAATTAATTAAACCTAGGCAAGTGATTAGTTGGGTCTTAATTGATACTAAATCTAAAAATGGATTTTAGATGATTTTGCACTAGTCTTGGTGTTAAAGCAATTGCCAACTTAGGTTTGCTTGTAGATAAGAAAAGGCAGTTATCTGACTGCCTTTTTTTGTGGGTATTAATCGTAAGTTATTTACATTGCCCTACTTTTGTTGCTTCAGGAACTTCTATAAGAGAGCCTGTTTTTACATCATAAATATAGCCATAAACGGGGATGTCATTAGGAACTAGTGGGTGATTTCTAATGCGAGTTACATCATCTAGTACACTTTGATTTTGTTCGTCAATAGTTAGCCAATCGATAAAGTGACCTTCGTTAGAGCCATTTCCTTCGCAGCAATCATGCCAGCCAGTATCGTCAACTGAGGCTGTTTTTAAGCTGGTTGATAGTAAATCACGCATGATAGAGTCGGTAAACGTTTCCATTCCGCAATTGGTATGGTGAATAACAAACCACTCTTTTGTGCCGAGTAATTTATAAGAAATAACCAATGAGCGAATTGCATCATCACTGGCACGTCCACCTGCATTACGAATAACATGGGCATCACCTTCGGCAAGTCCTGCGTATTTAGCAGGATCTAAGCGGGCATCCATACACGTTAAAATAGCAAATCCACGAGCGGGCGGCATGGCTAAATCGCCTTTATCAAACCCAGTAGAGTACAGTTCGTTTGCGGATAAAACTTCATTTAATAGTGTGCTCATAATTAATAGCCTATTGAGTAAGGTAAATAGAAGGGCTTGGGAATAGTAGTCCGGTCGCCCTTCGAGTGAATCGCTTTGTGTTATCTCCACTAGTGATTTTAAACTTAAGAGTTCAAATGCATAGATGTGATATGGTTTATGGTATGTAAACTATGGGTTTATGGTGGGGTTAATGAATAAATTTAAAGAAATGCAGGTCTTTTGCAGAATTGTGGAGTTAGGAACTTTTGTTGCAGTTGCTAGGGAAAAGGGCGTTTCTGCAATGATGATCAGCAAGTATATAAAGCAATTAGAAACCGACTTGGGCGTGACATTGATTAATCGCCAATCTCGAAAATTGCAAATTACTGAAATAGGCATGAGCTATTATCAACAAAGTAAGTCTATTTTAGAGAGTGTTGAAGCCTTAGAAAACTCGATTGCTGAATTAAGTTCGGATGTGAAGGGTATATTGCGCATTAATGCGCCTATTGATTTTGGTGGCTTGTATATGGTACCTGTCATTAAGGCTTATCAGGAGAAGTTCCCTAACGTTGAAGTGTTGATGTCACTTGATAATACCGAAGTAGATTTAAGTTCGGGGCAATTTGATATTGCAATTGTAGTGACTGATGTTTTGGATGAAGGTGTCGTTGCTAGAAAAATAGCACAAACGGCGTTAGGTACTTATGCGGCAGCCAGTTATTTAGATAAGCAGGGTGTTCCGCAAGTGATTGATGATTTATTACAACATAAATGTTTGCATTACTTGGGTACGCCGCATGCGAATGCGTGGGTTTTTGAAGAGCAGGGTAAGCGAGTTGAAATTAGCCCTAAATGGGTATTTGCGTCTAATAATGGGCGGGCTCTATGTGAAGCTGCGGCGTTAGGTATGGGGATTGTGCGCTCTCCTGCTTTGTCAGTAAAATCTTATGTTTTATCAGGTGAATTGCAAGAGATATTGGAACAATATCAAATACCTAACTTGTCAGTGTATGCAACTTATTTACAGCGGCATTATTACCCTGCAAAGATGAGCACATTTGTGGATTTTTTGGTGGATTATTTCACTGAATAAATAAATGGTTTATGTTGATGAACTGATTGAGCAGATGCTCTGTTTGTGGGATAATACCAGAGTTTTATGTATTGAAGTGCCTCTTGTTTTGTGTGATAGGAAAACGAGAGGGGTGACCTCAACTTGTCTGGACAACAGGCTTATTTATTATGCAATTTACTATAAAAGAAGGTTTGGATCTGCCGATTACGGGAGCGCCCAAACAATCCATCAAAGAGGGTAACAGAGTCTCATCTGTTGCTATCTTGGGTATGGATTACGTAGGTATGAAGCCTAAAATGCTGGTAGCCGAAGGTGATAGTGTGAAATTAGGGCAGGCTCTTTTTGAAGATAAAAAGAATCCTGGCGTAATCTTTACTGCACCTGGCGCTGGAACAGTAACTAAAATTAATCGCGGTGAACGTCGTGTATTACAATCGGTTGTTATTGAGCTAGATGGAAAAGAAAGAGAGTTAAATTTCGATTCTTACCCAGCGGATCAATTAGAAAATTTAACAGCAGAGCAAATCAAAGCGAATTTGATTACTTCAGGCTTATGGACAACATTAAGAACGCGCCCTTACGGTAAAGTTCCTGCTGTTGACAGCACGCCAAGTTCCATTTTTGTAACAGCGATTGATACTCGCCCATTAGCAGCGGATCCCGTTGTTGTAATTAAAGAACGTAGCGAAGATTTTGCTAATGGTTTAGCGGTTATTGCTAAATTAACAGCAGGTAAAACTTACCTCTGTAAAGCAAGCGGTGCAGATATTACTGCACAATCTGTTGAGGTCGCTGAGTTTGCTGGACCACATCCGGCTGGTCTACCTAGTACACATATTCATTTGATTGATTCTGTTAGTGCAAACAAAACAGTTTGGCATTTAGATTACCAAGCAGTGATTGCTATCGGTGCTTTATTCCTTACAGGAAAATTAAATGTTGAACGCGTGATTTCATTAGCAGGCCCTGCGGTTAAAGATCCTTCATTGGTTCGTACGCGTGTTGGTGCTAACACTGATGATCTTGTAGCGGGTGAACTGAATGATGATGAAAATCGTGTTATTTCAGGTTCAGTACTGTTTGGTCATGAAGCAGCGGATTGGTCAGCTTATTTAGGTTGTTATAGCAATCAGATTTCTGCTTTACGTGAAGGTCGTGATCGCGAATTATTTGGTTGGATTGTGGCAGGTAAAGATAAGTATTCAGCAATGAATGTTTATACATCAAGTCGTGATCGTGCGGATAATCGTTTATTCCCATTAACAACTGATAAAAATGGCTCGAACAGAGCTGTTGTTCCTGTCGGAGTTTATGAGACGGTTATGCCATTAGATATCTTACCTACGCCATTAGTGAAAGCGATGGTTGTTGGAGATACTGACCAAGCGCAACTATTAGGTGCTTTAGAGTTAGATGAAGAAGATATGTCTTTATTGACGTTTGTTGATCCAGGTAAGCATGATTTTGCTCCTGTATTACGGGCTAATTTAACTAAAATTGAGAAGGAAGGCTAATGTCGGCTAGAGATTTTTTAGACAGTATTGAGCCGAATTTTACAAAAGGTGGCAAATTAGAAAGGTATTATGGTCTCTATGAGATGGTTGATACTTTTATCTATACTCCATCTGATGTAACACGCGGTACAACTCATGTTCGTGATGGTAATGATTTAAAACGTACCATGACTTTTGTCGTTATTGCGACACTCTTTTGTATTTTAATGGCGATGTATAACTCTGGTTATCAAGCTAATTTAGCAATCGAAGCAATGGGTTTAGATGAAACAACGGGATGGCGTAGTATTCCTATGACGTTGTTTGGTTATAATTCAATGAACCCTATTTCAAATATGGTTCATGGCGCATTATTTTTCTTACCTATTTATATCGTTACTTTAGCGGTTGGTGGTGTATGGGAAGTATTATTTGCAACGGTTCGTGGACATGAAGTAAACGAAGGGTTCTTAGTTTCTTCAATGTTATACACATTGATTCTTCCGCCTGACATGCCTTTATGGCAAGTTGCATTAGGTATTTCTTTCGGTATCGTTATCGGTAAAGAAGTATTTGGTGGTACCGGTAAAAACTTCTTAAATCCAGCATTAACAGGTCGTGCCTTTTTATTCTTCGCTTATCCAGCGGCGATTTCAGGTGATTCTGTTTGGGTTGGTGTTGATGGTTTTACGGCAGCAACACCGTTAGGTTTAGCGGCAACAGGTGGACTAGACGCAGTACATGCGGCGGGTTACAGTTGGATTCAAACGTTCTTAGGGTTTATTCCTGGTTCAATTGGAGAAACATCAACGTTAGCAATCATTATTGGTGCTGCATTCTTGCTTTATACACGCATTGCTTCTTATAGAATCATGGGTGGTGTATTAGGTGGCATGGTTGCAACTTCAATTATGTTTAATATGATTGGTAGTGATACTAACCCAATGTTTGCGATGCCTTTTTACTGGCATTTAACCCTTGGTGGTTTTGCATTCGGTATGGTTTACATGGCAACTGACCCTGTTGGTGCTTGTATGACGAATACTGGCCGTTGGATTTTTGGTGCGGTTATCGGGATTATGGTGATATTGGTGCGTGTAGTGAATCCTGCTTTCCCTGAAGGTATGATGCTATCTATCTTGTTTGCTAATATGTTTGCCCCTGTGATTGATTATTTTGTCGTTCAGGCAAATATTAAGAGAAGGATGAAACGTCATGTCTAATGAGAAAAAGACCTGCAAATATGCAGAAAAACTGAACGAAAAATTGGCAGGCTGTGAGCATTACCAAAAATTCGCAAAGTATCGAGATCATATATTATCGTTAGGTAACGATAGCTTAGAAAAAACTATCGCGGTTGCATTATCGCTATGTTTTGTGTGTGCGATTTTAGTTTCAATTGCAGCGGTTGCTTTACGCCCGTTACAAATTGAAAATAAAGCCATGGATATGAAAAAGAATATTCTTGATGTAGCAGGATTGTTACAGGAAGGAACGAATATTCATGAAGCCTTTGCAGAGCAAATCGAAGCTAAATTAGTCGATGTTGCAACAGGTGATTATGTTGATGGTGATGTTGATGCTTACGACCAACGTAAAGCAGCTAAAGATCCAGCACAAAATATTGTTTTAACTAAAGATCAAGATTTAGCTAGTATTAGAACTCGTGCAAAAATTGCAAAAGTTTATTTAGTTAAAGACGGTGATACGGTTAAATCAATTATTCTACCTGTTCATGGGTATGGATTATGGTCAACTATGTATGGTTTCTTAGCATTAAATGCTGATGGTCAAACAGTACAAAGTATTAACTTTTATGATCAAGGTGAAACACCTGGCTTAGGTGCTGAAGTTGTTAATCCTAACTGGCGTGCATTATGGGACGGTAAAAAAGTCTATGATGAGTCTGGTAATGTATCGTTAGGGTTAGTTAAAGGCTTAGTTGATAATTCTAAACCAGGATCTGAATTTCAGGTTGATGGCTTAGCAGGGGCAACACTTACCAGTGTTGGTGTAACTAATCTTGTTAAATACTGGATGAGCCAAGAAGGTTTTGCTGCTTATTTAGCTAAAGTAAGAACTAAGGGTTAGGTGACTTATGAGTGATACAAAAAAAGTACTGACCGATCCATTGGTCGCTAATAACCCGATTACTTTACAAGTATTGGGTATCTGTTCAGCATTAGCGGTAACATCGCAAATGTCGACATCATTAATTATGGCAGTCGCTTTAACATCTGTAACAGCATGTTCAAGTGCGGCAATTAGTTCGATTCGTAACCATATTCCAAGCAGCATTCGTATTATTGTACAAATGACGATTATTGCTTCTTTGGTTATTGTTGTGGATCAGGTTCTTAAAGCATTTGCATATGATGTTAGTAAGCAACTATCGGTATTTGTTGGTTTAATTATTACCAACTGTATTGTAATGGGGCGTGCTGAAGCGTATGCAATGAAAAACCCACCGATGGCCAGCTTTATTGATGGTATCGGTAACGGTTTAGGCTATAGTTTAATTCTAGTTATCGTTGCATTTTTTAGAGAACTTTTAGGCTCAGGTAAATTACTTGGCATAGAAGTTTTTCCATTAATTAAAGACGGTGGATGGTACGAGCCTAATGGCATGATGTTGTTACCACCCAGTGCCTTCTTTTTAATTGGCTTAATTATTTGGGTTTTCCGTCAATGGAAACCAGAACAAAATGAAGCAGCTGATTTCAAAATTATGGATATTTCTCACGGTGAAGGAGGACATCACTAATGAATGAATATTTAAGTTTATTTATTAAAGCGGTTTTCGTAGAGAATTTAGCTTTAGCATTTTTCTTAGGAATGTGTACCTTCCTTGCGGTGTCGAAAAAGATTTCGACAGCAATAGGCTTAGGTGTTGCGGTAATGGTGGTACAAATCATTACAGTTCCCGTTAATAATGTGATTTATCATACATTATTAAAAGAAGATGCTTTATCTTGGATGGGCATCACCGGTGTTGATCTTAGCTTTTTAGCATTATTAAGTTGTATCGGTATGATTGCAGCTTTAGTACAAATCTTGGAAATGGTTTTAGATAAATTTTTCCCTGCTTTGTTTCATGCTTTAGGCGTATTTTTACCCTTAATCACAGTAAACTGTGCGATTTTAGGTGGTAGTTTGTTCATGATTGAGCGTGACTACGATTTTACGCAATCGGTTGTTTATGGTGTGGGTAGTGGTTTTGGTTGGGCATTAGCTATCACTGTGATGGCGGGTGTTCGTGAAAAACTAAAATACAGTGATATTCCAAAAGGCTTAGAAGGTCTAGGAATTACATTTATTAGCGCAGGTCTGATGTCTCTTGGCTTCATGGCTTTCTCTGGAATCCAACTTTAGGAAGGTATCGTAATGCTAGAAATTGCATTAGGGATTATTATTTTCACGGGTATCGTGATTGCATTGGTGTTTATCATCATTGGTGCAAAAAATAAATTGGTATCCTCAGGGGATGTTGAAATTCTCATCAATGATGAGAAAAAGATTCATGTTCCAGCAGGGGGTAAGTTATTAACCGTACTAGCCGACAATGATTTGTTCATTCCGTCCGCTTGTGGTGGTGGTGGTACATGTGCGCAATGTAAAGTGAAAATTCATTCAGGCGGTGGAGAGATTCTACCTACTGAATTAGGTCATATTACTAAGCGTGAAGCATTAGAAGGTGAGCGTCTAGCTTGTCAGGTTGCTATTAAACACGACATGAACATTGAAGTCGAAGACAGTGTTTTCGGTGTTAAAAAATGGGAGTGTACGGTTAAGTCTAATAATAACGTAGCTACTTTTATTAAAGAGCTTGTTTTAGAGTTACCTAATGGCGAACGTATTGACTATGAGGCGGGTGGTTATATTCAAATCGAATGTCCACCGCATATTGCTAATTACAAGGACTTTGATATTGAAGAAGAGTTCCGTGGTGATTGGGATAAATACAACCTATGGCAATATGTATCTGATGTAAAAGAAGATACTTTACGCGCTTACTCAATGGCTTCTTTTCCTGAAGAAAAAGAAATCATGTTAAACGTGCGTATTGCAACTCCACCGCCAGGTGCAGATGCTTCTATTCCACCAGGTATCATGTCATCTTACATTTTTGACCTAAAACCAGGTGATAAGTGTATTGTGTCAGGTCCTTACGGTGAGTTTTACGCTAAAAAGACTGATGCTGAAATGGTCTTTATTGGTGGTGGGGCTGGTATGGCTCCAATGCGTTCACATATCTTTAACCAGTTACGTACTGTGAAAACAAATCGTAAAATGTCATTTTGGTATGGAGCACGTTCTAAGCGTGAAATGTTCTATGAAGATGACTTCAATATGTTGGCTGCAGAGAACGATAACTTCACATGGAATATAGGGTTATCTGATCCATTACCTGAAGATAATTGGGAAGGTTACACCGGTTTTATTCATAATATCTTGTTGGAAGAGTTTATTAAAAGCCATCCAGCACCAGAAGATTGTGAATTCTACATGTGTGGACCTCCAATGATGAATGACGCAGTTATCAATATGCTGATAGACAATGGTGTAGAGCCAGAAAATATCATGCTAGATGATTTCGGTGGTTAATTTGTAATTTATTACAAATTAAAAGGGTGGCTAGGTTTTCTTAGTCACCCTTTTTTAATTAAAGGGTGCGTGAAATATGCCTATTACTTATCGTTCCCACGCCGGAGCATGGGAACTATAAAAATACTTATTTATCTCTAAACTGAATTGAAATTCAGTCGGTTTAGAAATATGTCAGTCATATAACTTTTAATTCTTATGTTTAAACAAAATCTTAAATTTAGCTTAGTTCTAGGGTTAATCTTTTTAGTGTCAGCTTGCGATAGTGCTGCGCCGAAAAGTTACCCCTTTAATTATTCAGGCCCCATTATGGGAACTAGTTTTAATATAAAGGCGAGTGAACTACCTGAAGCTGTCAGCGTTACACAATTACAAAATGCTATAAAAGTGCGGCTAGATGCAATTAATCAACGCATGTCTACTTACTTAAAAGATTCAGAGCTCTCTGTGATTAATCAGCAAAAAACATTGCAAGCACAAGCTGTGTCAGCTGAATTATTTAAGGTGTTAACTGCCGCTAAAGTAATCAATAAGAAATCATTAGGTGCTTTCGACATTACCGTTGGACCGCTCGTTAATCTATGGGGCTTTGGTACAGAAGGAGCAAAGTTTTCCGCCCCTGAAATGAGTGCGGTACAAAAAATATTAGCGACTACCGGAGATAAATATTGGTCTTTATTTCCCGAGAATTCTAAATTACAGAAGCAACATGTTGATTTGTCTTTAGATTTATCTGCATTGGCTAAAGGTTATGCTGTAGATGAAGTCGCTTTAGTCATGGAGTCCTATGGCGTACATGATTATTTGGTAGAAATTGGTGGTGAATTACGCTTAAAAGGTCACAATCTCCAAGGAGAAAAATGGCATATCGCCATTGAAAAACCGACTATTAATAAACGTGAATTACAAAAAGTTATTCCGGTTACTGGTACGGCAATGGCGACATCAGGTGATTATCGTAATTTCTTTGAGCAAGACGGTAAGCGCTTTTCACATACCATAGATCCTAGAACTGGCTACCCCATAACGCATCAATTAGCATCAGTGACAGTTTTGCATGTATCGAGTATGATGGCTGACGCTTGGGCAACAGCATTGATGGTACTAGGCGCTGAAGAAGGCTACAAAATTGCGAAAAAAGAACAGCTCGCTGCTTTTTTCATTATCAAAAAACAACAAGGGTTTGCAGAGCAAGCAACTCCATTATTTACAAAATATACAAGGGTAGAAAAATGATTTATTTCTTCGTTACATTTGCATTTATGCTATTAGTGATTGTGGTTATGGCTGTCGGCGTTATCTTCGGACGTAATGCAATTAAAGGGTCTTGTGGTGGTGCTGGAACAGATTGTGTTTGTACTGAAAAGTGCGATAAAAGAAAAAAACGCGATGCTGAGGCTGAAGCCGTTTCATAGGTATTGATTATAGTTAGTAATTTTTAACTGTAAGCGTTGGGCAAGCATGTCATTGGCAGCGCCTAATGACTCCAGAATTAAAATCGCTTCTTTTTGATATTTAGCGATTTTTTCTGTATTCCAGTGTTTTGGTGGTGGCTGTAAATTGGTAATGCGATCACATAATTTAACCATTGCAATTTCAGCCGGTTGTTGCTGAATTCTTTGCAGACTATCCTGCATCTGTTCTGCTTTTGTTGCTAAATTTTTATCTTTGCTTAGGGCAGAGACCCCCTTAGCGACAGCAGTTCCAAATAACTGTTCTATCTCACTATAGGAACAGTTTGTATCTTCTATGGTGTCATGTAATAGCGCACACTGAACTAATAAATCCGGATTCTCGATATCCGTATTAAGTGCAATCGCACTCATTGCTTCCATTGCAACATTAGCCAAATGATTGATGTACGCGATGTCTGTTCCAGGAACAAACTGCCCAATATGGGCTTGTGATGCATAATTCCAAGCCTGAATGTATTTATCTTGATTCCAAATCTGCATAATTAGAAAGGTTTAACAACCGCTAAAATAATAATGAGGACTAGAAATAAAACCGGCACTTCATTAAACCAGCGATAAAAGATATGTGATCGTTGGTTAGTATCGAATTTAAAATCATTTAAAAATCGATAGCAGTAATAATGGTAGACAACAAGTCCCAGCAATAAGGCTAGCTTTGCATGTATCCACCCCATGCTCGCATACATAGCCCATGCATAATCAATCAGCATCCAAAACCCGAAGATAAAGGTGATAATCATGCCGGGTGTCATGATGCCATAAAATAACTTACGTTCCATGACTTTAAAGCGTTCTTTACTGACTGTATCCTCACTTTGTGCATGATAAACATATAGGCGGGGTAGATAAAATAGTCCAGCAAACCAAGTGACCATAAAGATAAGATGTAGGGCTTTTAACCAAAGCATAATTAACCTTTTTTTGTATTAAGTAATAATTCAATGCGCGATTGCATCATTTGTAAATCGAAGACGCCCGTTGTTTGGTAAATCACTTCACCAGAACTGTCTATTAATAAGGTGGTCGGCACTAATTGTATTTGTCCAAACGCTTTAGCGATATTACCACGTAAGTCTAATACAATATTGTAAGGTATTTGATGGTTTTTAGCGGCGGCAACGACATAATTGGGGCGATCATAAGCCATGCTGACAGCGAATAGCTCTAAGCCTTGCTTATGATAGTCTTCATAGAGTGATTTGAAGTCTTCAATTTCAGTAATGCAACTGGGGCAATTACTCGCCCAGAATGTCACTAGAATGACTTTTCCGCGTAATTCTTTTAACTGTACCTGGGTATTGCGCAACGTTTTAAAGTTTATGTCGGGTGCAGGACTAGCGGCAAGATTAGTTATGCTAAAGCTAGTAATCAGTAGGGCGAAGTAGAGCTTAATCATCAGCTGTTTTATCTTTTGTTGTGTAGTTGTCGCATAAAGCACGATATAAAGGCTTGGGGTTGATTATTTGGGCTGTTCCTGTGGCTAAAAAAGCAGCGGCCATAATGGGAATGGAAATCTCATGGCTATGAGTCATTTCCAGTACAACAACAAATGCAGTAAAGGGTGACTGTAACATACCCGAGAAATAAGCGGTTATGGATAATAAAATCATAATCGAAGTGGGTGCGATAGGAAACCAATCGGCTAAATTTGAGCCAATACCTGCACCGGTAGCGATGGCTGGCACAAATAAGCCGCTAGGAATACCACTAAAAAATGTGGCGCAGGTTGCGAGCATTTTATAAAGGGGAAATAGGGGGTCTATAGGTGCGTCACTATGGATGATGTTACGTGTTAGCTGATAACCTGTACCAAAGCTTTCACCATTAGATAAATACCCCAATAGGGCGATAATTAAGCCGCAGATAAAGGCAGTGAGAATAATAGATAGGTTTAGCTTTCTAATTGCCAGTTGTCCTCGAACCAAAATCTTACTGAAGACGGCTCCTAGGAATCCGCCGATAATGCCACAAAGAGGAATAGCAAGCCACTGTTCACCCCAAGGGAGGGATAATAATTCATCAGTGAAAAATACCGTAGTGTGTAGTAGCGAATAAGCTGTTATTCCCGCTAGGATAATTGCCGTTAACACAAGGCTACTGATGCGTTCTTCTAAGGTTCGCCCCATTTCTTCAATAGCAAACATAATGCCGGCAAGCGGTGCGCTAAACATTGCAGCAAATCCTGCCGCACTGCCTGCTAGTAATAAGCCTTTAGTTGTGTAGTGCGCAGGGAATTTAATGATTTTACTGAGTGAGGCCATTAATGATGCGCCGACATGAGTCGCAGGGCCGCCAAAGCCAACCGATGCGCCTGATAATAGTCCCATAATAGGTAAAAATGTTTTTCCGACTGCAATGCGTAGGGAGATCAGATGGGAGCGATCTAAAGTCGGCTGTAATTCTAGGGCGAGTTTTACTTGTGGAATACCGCTGCCTTGGCTACCGGGGAAAAAACGCATGCCTAACCATGCAGTAAAGGAGAGGCCAA
This sequence comes from uncultured bacterium, assembly GCA_965366065.1. Taxonomy (GTDB): domain Bacteria; phylum Pseudomonadota; class Gammaproteobacteria; order Methylococcales; family Methylomonadaceae; genus Methyloprofundus. The sequence continues at coordinate 23,856 of CBDUDV010000008.1, forward strand.
AAGGCGCTACAATAAAGTTAAACCAAGGATAATCTAAAGAGAGCGTACGGTAAGTTTGTCCTGCCCATTCACTTACTAGCGTCATCGATGAAATCAATAAACCGACTATAATAGCACCTGCCCAGAAGACGATACGTTGCTTCCAAGACGTGAAAGAAAAAAAGGATTTTCTATAATCTGACATTAATAATTAGGGACTGAGTGAGAAAAAAGTAAAAAAAGGCATTTATATTTCCTTAATGGTTAAAATTATAGCAAAATTACACTTCTTTTAGACTATTTATACTTTGGATACATAAGCCAGAAGATTAGCTTCAATATGAGTGATATTTTATGAAAAAAATACTAATTTCCGATAAGTTGACTGAGGCAGGTATCAGCTATCTAAATGAACAAGAAAGCAGTCAGGTTCATTCTGAAAAATTGGATGAGTCATTATTACAGCAAGTAGCAGAAATTAGTACTGTAACTGCGGTACGCCAAATCGAAATATAATGGATAAATTTTTAGTAGCAGCGATTGATGAGGCTAAAAAAGGCTTAGCTGCGGGGGGGATTCCTATAGGCTCTGTCTTGGTAATTGATAATAAAATAGTCAGCCGCGGGCATAATCAACGCATACAAAAAAACAGTGCGATTTTGCATGCAGAAATGGACTGCTTGAATAATGCGGGGCGATTAACCGCTGCGGATTATTCTAAGGCGACCTTATATAGCACCTTATCGCCTTGTGATATGTGCAGTGGCACAGCATTGCTTTATGGTATCCCTAATATTGTGGTGGGTGAAAATAAAACGTTCTCAGGTCCTGAAAGCTATCTCCAATCTCGTGGTGTTAATTTGAAAATTTTGCATAATAGAGAGTGTGAGCAGTTAATGGAGGATTTTATTGAGAATAATCCTAAGTTGTGGAATGAAGATATAGGCCAGGAAAATACTGATGAAATTTGATATTGTTTGTTTTGATTTTGATAGCACCTTAAGTGCCATAGAAGGCATTGATGCATTAGCTGAACGTGTTGGCTGTGGCGTGGAAATGACGGCATTAACTAATGCGGCTATGAATGGCGAGGTTGCTTTAGAAGAAGTGTATGCGCAGCGCTTAAATTTAATTAAGCCTGATAAAACTGCGATCGCTTGGTTGGCTGAGGAATATATTAAACATAAATTGCTAGGAGTAGAGGCTGTTTTTGAGCAATTACATCAAGCGGGAGTCTCTGTGCATATAATAAGCGGTGGCTTAACACCGGCTATATTACCTTTAGCAGATCGATTAAATGTTGCAGCTAAGAATGTGCATGCTGTTGGTTTATCATGGAATGACGATGGTGAATATCAAAGTTTTGATGTGCAATCTCCGCTCGCTAGAAGTGGTGGTAAAGCTGATGTATGTGCAGAGTTGAACCCTAAGCAATTAAAGTTAGCTATGATTGGTGATGGAAAAACGGATATGGAAGCGAAGACAGTCGGTGCTTTTTGTATCGGCTTTGGCGGCGTTGTTATTCGCCCATTAGTGCAAGAGCAAGCCGATGTATTTGTTGAGTCATCGGATTTACGTGAAGTATTAGATTACTTACTTTAAATTTATATGAGGAAAGCATTATGAATAAATATAGCATGGCGTTGTTAATTGTTTGTTTGTTATTTACCAATATAAGTTTTGCAGAGAGTGGTGGTAATGGTTTTCAGTTGATTTCTGAAAGTGAATATCAGAGTCAGGTTGGATTTAAACGCCCTCGAGTTCTTACTCGAGGATTTACCCCAGTACCCAAGGGTAGTCCTAAAATCAATGTTAAAAAACCGACTATTTCAGGTGAGGTGGCATCGCCGACTAATATCGAAATTAGTTTTGAAGCGGATAAAGGCGCGAAAATTGACGTTGAGTCTTTAGAGGTCTTATATGGTTGGTTGGCTTTAGATATTACCGATAGAATTAAAGAGCATGCGAAATTATCGGCAAAGGGCTTGGTGGCCTCTAATGTTAGCTTACCTGAGGGCGATCATACAATTACAATTGTGATTAAAGATAGCAAAGGAAGAGAGACTGAAAAGGAGCTCTCATTTTCAATTGCTAATTAAAGATATCTAGCAGGGTGTTTAGCGCTTGTAATTAAAGCTGCTTACTTAATACTTTAGAATTACGTAAAGGGTTGTAAGTCTCTTGCAATCCTTTTGGTAATTCACTAACTCTTATTTCAACAAATCCTCGATCTATAAACCAGTGCATAGATTGTGTAGAAAATGCGAAGACTTGTGTAAATGCCTGTTGCTTGGCTTTTTCTAATAGTTTTTCTAATAGCTGGTTGCCACGTGCTGATTTTTGGTAATCTGGGTGAATAGCGAGACAGGCAATTAAGCCGGCGTTTAACTGGTTTATTTGATGCAAAGCAGTACAACCAATAATTAAGCCATCTCGTTCAATAATGAGATAGTCTGCTATATTAATTTCTAATTGTTCCGAGCTACGTGAAATCAATACTCCCGCCTCTTCTAAGGGCGATATTAATTCTAATATTCCTGGGATGTCAGTTAAAACAGCAGGACGCAATGATTCAAATTGCGTAGAGCTAATTAATGTGCCAATACCATCACGGCTAAATAATTCAATTAATAAAGCACCATCAATTTTTCGGTTAAGAATGTGTACGCGTTTGACTCCAGAATGGCATCCATAGATAGCGGATTCTAAAACGTGTCGTGTACTTTCAGCTAACTGCTGTTCGTGATTAATGAATTCTTGAGTTTCATCGCTGGTCATTTGTGAGATTAAATTCCCTGATGCGGATTGACAGCTTTGCTCAGTCATCAAGATGAGCTTTTCTGTTTGTAAAGAAATTGCAATTTCAGTGGCCAGCTGTTCAGCGGATAAATTAAATAAATCACCACTAGGTGAATAGCCAACGGGAGAAATTAAAACAATATTACCTAAATCAAGTTGCTGTTGAATCGCAATATTATCAATGCGCCGTACTTTGCCGGTGAACTGGTAATCAATGCCATCAATGATGCCTTGAGGTTGTGCCGTAACAAAGTTACCAGAGATAACGCGAAGCTTAGCACCTGCCATAGGTGAGTTAGCAACACCTTGTGAGAGTAAAGATTCAATATTAACACGGACTGACCCTGCTGATTCTTTTACACACTGCAAAGCATTGCTGTCAGTAATGCGATATTGATTTTTAAATAAGGAAGATTGCTGGCGATTTTTTAGCGCGCTATCAATCTGAGGGCGAATGCCATGAACCAAAATTAAGCGTATCCCTAGACTATTCAATAAGGCAAAATCGTGGATCAGGTTTTTAAAGGTATCATCCAATAAAGCTTCACCACCAAAATAAATGACAAAAGTGCGGTGACGATGCGCATGGATGTAAGGGGATGAGTCCCTGAACCAATTAACAAAAGAGGGGGTGTCTTGATTAAGCATGGAAGTCTATGGGTTTAGAAAAGCCCCTTTTAGTGAGTCTAAAAGGGGCTGCTAAATTAATTATCGGTTACTGCACCGGTAGACGCAGAGCTGACTAATTTAGCGTATTTAGCTAAAACCCCGCGTGTATATTTAGGCGCAGGTTGTTGCCATTTTGCTAAACGGGCTGCAATTTCTGTCTCATCTACATGCAGGGTCAAATTTCTTGTTTCTGCATCGATAGTGATTTTATCGCCATTGTTAACAATCGCTAATGGACCACCCACATGTGCTTCTGGGGTGATGTGTCCAACCACAAAGCCGTGCGTTCCACCAGAAAAACGACCATCGGTAATTAAAGCAACGTCTTTACCGAGTCCTTTACCCATAATGGCTGAAGTCGGAGATAGCATTTCACGCATACCAGGACCACCCCGTGGACCTTCGTAACGAATAACAATGACATCACCTTTGACGATATCACCATTTAAGATGCCTTGTAATGCTTGTTCTTCTGCATCAAAAACTTTTGCTGTTCCAGTGAAGTGTAAACCTTCTTTGCCAGTAATCTTAGCAACTGAGCCTTCTGCGGCTAAATTGCCGTGCAAGATAACTAAGTGGCTATCTTTCTTGATAGGGTGATCAAGAGGTAAGATCATATCTTGGTCGATAGGGTAAGGTTTAACTGAGGCTAAGTTTTCTGCTAACGTTTTGCCGGTAACAGTTAAGCAATCACCATGTAATAAACCACGCTCAAGTAGAATTTTCATTAGTGGTTGAATACCACCAATTTCAATTAATTCTGCCATTTGGTAGCGTCCACTGGGTTTTAAATCAGCAACCATCGGTACCTTAGCACCAATGCGTGTGAAATCTTCAAGTTTTAAATCAACGTTTGCAGCGTTCGCCATTGCTAGCATATGTAATACCGCATTGGTTGATCCACCTAATGCAATAATCACAGTGATTGCATTTTCAAAGGATTTTTTAGTCATGATATCGCTAGGCTTTGTGCCTTTAGCAATTAACTCTAAAAGAGCCGCGCCTGCACGCTCACAATCTTGACGTTTTTCATCAGAAATAGCAGCCTGTGCTGAGCTACCTGGCATACTCATGCCAAGTGCTTCAATGGCTGATGCCATTGTATTTGCGGTATACATACCACCACAAGAACCGGCACCTGGAATGGCTTTTGCTTCGATGGCTGCTAATTCTTCATCATCAATTTGGTTGTTTGCGCGTGCGCCAACCGCTTCAAAAACAGAAACAACATCTAATTTTTTGTCTTTATGGCAGCCAGGAAGAATCGTTCCGCCATAAACAAAAATAGCAGGACGATCTAGGCGTGAAATAGCAATCATGCAACCTGGCATGTTTTTATCACAACCTCCAATCGCTAAAACACCATCAAAGCCTTGGCAGCCAACAACAGTTTCAATAGAGTCTGCGATAACTTCACGTGAGACTAAAGAGTATTTCATACCCTCAGTACCCATAGAAATACCGTCAGAAATTGTAATGGTATTGAAAATAACTGCTTTACCATTCGCTGCATTAACGCCAGCTGCAGCATCATCAGCTAATTTGTTAATGTGCATATTACAGGGCGTGACCATGCTCCATGTAGAGGCAATACCTATTTGTGGTTTTTTGAAATCGTCATTGCTAAAGCCAACTGCATGTAACATTGCACGACTCGGTGCGCGTTCCATACCATCTACAACTTGAGAAGAAAAAGGTCGGGTATTTTTATCGTTTGCCATGATTTTGTGCTGTTTTATAAAAGATAAAGAGAGATCCCCTAATGAAAGTTAGGGGATGGAATGCGTTGGGTATTTAGAAAGTATCCCAATTACTTTGCGTTCTGCGTTGCCAGCGTATTTTGGGGATTAATAGACCAAAGAAAATACCTAGAAATGACAGAATACCACCGTAGAGAAACCAGTCTTGGTTAGAGCTGTCTTCTAAAGCTTGGTTTTTGCGTTTAAGTTGTTGTAATTCACGTTCTACATGAACAACACGCTCTTGCAGTTCATTACGTTGGCGTTGTAATTGGATTGCATTAGAGGCAGTTTTACGTAAATCATTCAGTTCTTTGTCGAGTTCATTACGTTCTTTTTCTAGTGATTTATTGCTAGTTAAAGAGCTCTTATTATCAGATTGCACGCTAGATAAATCTGTTTTTAATTGTTTATTTTCAGCTTCTAGCTGTTCTAATTTTTTATTTGCTTTTTGTAAAAACCAACTGTTAATCGGTTGGCTGAGAGTGAAGCGTGTTGGGATATAACCAACAGCACCTGAGCCAGTTTCAGCTTTGGTGTAACCCGTTGTTTTATTTTTTTCTAATAACTTTAGGCGTGTACCACTAGGCAGCATACGGATAATTTTATGTGTACTACTTTCTCCACTGCGGAAAGGAAATTTCATTGAGTCTGTCACATAAATAGACTTTGCAAAAGCAACGTTACTACTGAGTAAAGCAAAAATAAAATAAGTAAAATATTTCACAAAATATCCTGTTTTCATAAGTGTTTGTTAGTTATGGGAATTTCTGTAGATGTTTTTGTAGCACGTTTTAAATTTTCAAAAAGTTTAGCAACTCAGTTTACGAACTTATGCGCTCATTAGCAATTCTAACAGTGCTTTTTGTGCGTGAAGTCTATTTTCAGCTTCGTTGTAAATTACACTTTGTTCGCCATCGATAACTTCGGCAGTGACTTCTTCGCCACGATGAGCCGGCAAGCAGTGCATAAATAAGGCATCCGCATTAGCGACATCCATAAGTGCTTGCGTGACTTGAAAATCTTTAAAAGCAATTTCGCGTAGTTTTTGCTCTTCTTCTTGTCCCATACTGGCCCAAACATCGGTCACAATTAAGTCAGATCCGATTGATGCATCTAGGGTATTGCTAAAGAGTTTAACTTTATTACCTGCCGATTTAACTAAATCATTATCCGGTAAATAGCCTTCAGGGCAGGCAATATTTAATTGAAAATCTAAACGAATGGCGGCATTAATATAAGAATGGCACATATTATTGCCATCCCCGATCCAGGTGACTGTTTTTCCCTTGATGTCACCACGATGCTCAAAATAGGTTTGCATATCGGCTAATAGCTGGCAAGGGTGAAGCAAATCAGTAAGGCCATTAATAACGGGCACACTTGAGTGCTCTGCAAATTCAGTGACAGTAGCATGGTCATTAGTGCGTAACATAATGCCATCAACCATACTGGAGATAACTTTAGCGCTATCACGAATGGGTTCACCACGGCCTAATTGAGTATCTCTTGGCGATAAAAAGATAGCGTTGCCACCGAAGTGTGTCATTCCTGTTTCAAAAGAAATACGCGTTCGCGTCGATGACTTTTCAAAAATCATCGCTAAGACTTGACCTTTTAAGGGGGTGAAATCAGGGTTGCGATTATTTTTTAACTCAATAGCGCGATGAATTAAACTGCGAAATTCATCACTAGAGAGGTCTAGTAGGCTGATAAAGTGTCTAGGGTTCATTTTATTATTATTTTTATTATTATTGTATATGCTGGTGAATTAGAGTGCATAAGGTGTTCACCAGTAGGTCTATTTGCTCATTATCAATAATCAGTGGAGGTAATAAACGAATAGTTGAGTTGTTAGTAACATTAATTAATAGACCGGCATCTAAGGCAAGTGAAACCAGTTCAGTGCAAGGGGTATCCAGTTCAATACCTATCATCATACCCTTGTTGCGTATTTCAACTAAATGCGAGTTGTTTTTTAATGCTTGTGAGAAGGCTAAGTTTATAGCCTCTCCTTTTTCGAGTGCTTGCTGGCAAATATTGTCTTTTTCAATGGTTTCTAAAACGCTGAGAGCCGCACTGCTTGCTAAAAAATTACCGCCGAAAGTAGATCCGTGCTTACCGGCAGTTAATAGCGTGGCTGCTTTACCTTTAGCCATACACGCACCAATTGGTACGCCATTGCCTAGTGCTTTGGCGAGTGTGCATACATCAGGCACAATAGCACTATGCTGGAATGCAAACCAAGCACCCGTACGCGCTATACCTGTTTGTACTTCGTCTAGCATCATCAGTAAATTATGCTCATCACAAATTGCACGCACTTCAGCTAAATAATTATCACTAGGGATATGTACGCCGCCTTCACCTTGCACAGGCTCTAGAAAAATAGCGACAATGTTTGTATGCTGTTTTAATGCGGATTTAATCGCATCAGTGCTGTTGAAATCAACATGGATAAAGCTGTCTAATAACGGGCTGAAACCCTCTTGTATCTTAGGGTTTCCTGTTGCTGATAAAGTCCCCATAGTGCGCCCATGAAAGCTTTGTTTCATGACTAAGATAGCGGGCTTGTCTATATTTTTTTCATGCCCATAAAGGCGGGCTATTTTTATCGCCGCTTCGTTTGCTTCGGCACCTGAATTGCAGAAAAAAACGTTATCCATCGCGCTTAATTGGCAAAGTTTAGTGGCTAGTTCTTCTTGTGGCTCAATACCGTATAAATTAGAGGTATGTAATAACGTTTTACTTTGCTGAGTAATGGCTTGGTGTACGGCAGGGTGTGCGTGCCCTAAATTACAAACAGCGATACCTGAAAGCGCATCTAAATAACGTTTATTGTTTTGGTCCCATAACCATGCACCTTCACCTTTAGTGAATGTAACAGGTAATCGCCCATAGGTAGGCATGATATGACTAGACATAGAAATGAGGAGACAGCTCCTAAACTCTTTTTGAAAAAAGCGCTGATTATAAGGTAAGTAGGTTTTAATGGGCAAGAAATAATGAATTTTAGACAGATACTTTGTTTGTTAGATAAATCTTGATAAGATTACTAGGTATTTATTTTAAGCTAAGGAACGTGAGCGAAGTAACATCCCGAAGTTAGAAATCGGGAGATTGTTTCGTGTACGTTCCCACATTAGAGAGTTAAGAGTATGGATGTAATTGATAGAATTAAAGAGCAGTTAGCTAGTCATAAAGTTGTTTTATATATGAAAGGTACGCCTGATTTTCCTCAGTGTGGCTTTTCAGGACAAGTTGCGCAGGTAATGCGTGCTTGTAACGCACAATATGCTTCGTTTAATATTTTTGAAGACCAAGAAGTGCGTGAAGCACTTAAAGAATATTCACAATGGCCGACTTACCCTCAGTTATACATCAATAATGAGTTAATCGGTGGCTGCGATATTATTATGGATTTATATAATAAAGGCGAATTGCAAACCAAGTTAGCGGCAGTGGACTGTGTAGTTAGCTAGTCAGCTTATCCCCTCTATTTTTTGTAGTGTACTGAATTTAGAGGGGAATGTTGTTTTTAGTTTAATTAATGAATCTTTAATTGAACTTTAGTAGAAAGAAATCTCGCATAAGTAACATCATAATATCTATTCTGATAAGCGTTAAAATCCCTTCCTCATAGTATTAGCAAAGTCATTTAATCTGCTAGAATGCGCAGATTGCTTAAGAGACCTAAATCTAATACACGTTATGCTACGAATCCTGTTAATTACTGTCTTATCATTTATTTTGCCGATCACTGCGGTACACGCTAAGCGTTATGCGCTGGTTATAGGAAATAGTGAGTATGGCAATGCCATTGGCGATTTAAAAAACCCTGTGAATGATGCAAAGGATATGGCAGCGGTATTAACTAAAAAAGGTTTTAGTGTCACAACGCTGACAAATGCAAATCAGCGAGAAATGAAAGAAAGCATTAGCCAATTTACTCAGCAACTGGTTGAAAAGCACTCTATGGGACTATTCTTTTTTGCAGGGCACGGGATTGAAGTTGATGGGCATAATTTTCTTATTCCTATCGGTGCAAAGATTGAAAGTGAGTCGGATGTGCCCTACGAAGGTGTTGATTCAGGCCGTGTCATGGGAGGAATGGAAGCTTCAGGTAATGACTTAAACTTGATTATTTTGGATGCGTGTCGCAATAACCCTTTTGCGCGCAGTTTTCGTTCAGCAAGTAAAGGCTTAGCAAGGGTTGATCCGCCTAAAGGCTCTTTGATTTTATATGCGACGTCGCCGGGAGATGTTGCCGCAGATGGGACGGGTAAAAATGGATTGTTTACGCAGCATTTATTAAAAGCGATAGGTCAATCACACGCGCCGGTAGAAAAAGTGTTTAAAATAACCGCTAATCAGGTGTTTAAGGAATCCGCTAAAAAACAATTACCTTGGCAATCCGGTGTGATCTTAGGGGAATTTTATTTTTCTCAAGCGGATGAAAAAAAGCCAGCATCGAATCATCAAGCGAATAATGATGAAACTGTTTTTTGGTCTAGTATTCAGAGTGAAACGCAAGCCAGTTTTTTTAAAAGCTATCTTTCGAAATACCCTAAAGGAAAGTATGCCGCTGTTGCTAATTTAAAAATACAGCAATATGAAAGCGCTGTAAAAATACAAAAACCGGCAATAAACAAGCTCCAGAAAGCATCAAAAAAATCAAGAGAAACGGCGGATGCTATTTTAATCGATGCGTTTTTGAATATGAGTTTTGTTGCCGTAAAAGCGGGTTGTTTTGCAATGGGGGGCGGGGAAGAGTTGAGTGATGAGGTGCCCGAGCACAAAGTCTGTCTTACGCAAGATTATGTATTAGGAAAATACGAAGTTACCCAAGCGCAATGGCAGCTTGTGATGGAAAATAATCCTTCTAAGTTTGTAGCGGATGATAAGCCAGTAGAGAGTGTTAGCTGGAATGATGTACAAACATTCATCACTAAATTAAATCAACAAACCGGTTTAAGCTATCGATTGCCTACTGAAGCTGAGTGGGAATATGCATGCCGAGCAAAAGAAAATAAGTCTTATTGTGGTTCTAATGTCATCAGCGATGTCGCTTGGTACGATGATAATTCAAATAATCGCTCACATGAAGTGGGTGAAAGAAGAGCCAATGCATTAGGGTTTTATGATATGACAGGTAATGTGGCTGAATGGGTTCAGGATTGGTATACGCATGACTATTATGAAAATAGTTCGCTTAATAACCCTAAAGGCCCTTTAGAGGGAGCGAGTCGCGTAGTACGAGGCGGAAGTTGGTCAAGCTTTGAAGACTTAGGGCGTACTGTTGCACGGTACCGCTCAAATCCCGATGATAAATTTAATTATCTAGGTTTTCGTTTAGCTAGAACGCGCTAATAACGAAGTTTTGTCGGCATGATGTCGCGTGTGATAATGAGGAGTGCGGTAGAATAGCCGGTATTCCCCTTTATTCAGTCAATAGTAAATTATGGCATCGATAAATACATCAGTGAGTGCGGAGCAATTAACCGATGCTTTTCGTGCGTTTAATCAGCTATCAGAAGATTTAAGTAACTCTTATCAAGGCTTAGAGGAGCAAGTGGCTAAGTTACATCAAGAGCTTGCAGCTGCCCGCTCTGAGCGGCTGAAAACCTTAGATGAAAAAGCGGCCTTAGCCGCTAGACTACAGCAAATTTTGGCTGCTTTACCCGCTGCTATTGTTATTTTGGATGAAACTAGCAAAATCGTTGCCTGTAATGCGCAAGCCAATAATTTTTTAGGTGATTCATTAGTAGGTTTGCAATGGGATAAATTGGCGCAGGAGCGTTTATTAGCCGTGGTTGATAACCCGCTGGAGCGTCAGTTGCTTAATGGGATGCGCGTCACTATCATCAGTAGTTCTTTGCCAGAAACGACAGAGCAAGTTATCGTGCTAAGTGATGTCAGTGCAATGAATTCATTGCAAGAAAGCTTAAACCAGAAAAAACATTTATCGGCGATGGGTGAGATGGTCGCAAGCATGGCTCATCAAGTGAGGACGCCGTTATCTACGGCTATTTTGTATGCCTCTCAATTAAGTCATCCGGCGGTTACTGAGGAAAAAAGGCAGCGTTTTTCGCAAAAAATATTAGAGCGGCTACATTATTTAGAGCGTCAAGTAAATGACATGTTGGTGTTTGCTAAAGAAGGGCGCTTGGCAATGGAGTCGTTTTCTTTGCGTGCATTGATTGATAGCATTAATATCTCGATGTCAGAAATACTAGCCACAAAAAATATTCAATTTCAGGTGCAAAATAAGTGTGCTGCGGACTTAATGAACGGTAATACAGATGCCTTGCATGGCGCTATCATGAATCTTATTAATAATGGCTTGGATGCGATTAGCGGTGAAGGGCGCATTGATTGTATTGTTGAACAGCTTGATAGCCAAACAATTGTAATGAAAATTAGTGATTCAGGGTTGGGTATGGATGCGATGCAGTTGAAGCGTATTTTTGAGCCTTTTTATACCACACGAACAGCGGGAACTGGATTGGGATTGGCGGTAGTTGATAGTGTGGTAAAAGCGCACGGTGGCAAAATATCTTGTCAATCTAAAGTAGGGGTAGGGACAGAGTTTCAAATGGAATTAAAGTGTGTAGAGCAAGATTTTGCGCCTAATTTATCGACCGAGAGTATTGAATGAGCACGTATGATGTATTAATTGTTGAAGATGATGAAGCGCTGTGTGAAGCCCTTTGTGATACTTTGGAGTTAGAAAGTTACCAAGTGATTTCTGCCTCAAATGGTACGGAAGCTTTACTTAAGCTGGCAAAAAATACCGTAAAACTGGTTGTTAGTGATGTGCAAATGCCAGTGATGGGCGGTATTGAGCTATTGAATCAGATGCAATTGAAATATGCAGACATACCGGTATTACTTATGACGGCCTATGGTTCAGTACCTAAAGCGGTGGATGCTATTCATGCTGGGGCGGCTGATTATTTGGTTAAACCGTTTGATGCGAGTGAGCTGGCTTTGAAGGTTGCTTATTTGTTGGCGAATACTGCGACAGATAATACTAAGCAAGTATTGGCTGATGGTGCGATGCAAAAATTATATGGCTTGGCGAAAAAAGTAGCGCAAAGTGATGTCTCTGTTTTAATTCAAGGGCCTAGCGGTTCAGGTAAGGAAGTGTTAGCGCAATTTATACATCAGCACTCGCCTTTTAAAGAGGGGCCTTTTGTTGCTATCAACTGTGCGGCTATTCCAGAAACGATGCTGGAATCAATATTGTTTGGTCATGAGAAAGGTGCGTTTACCGGTGCTACTCAAGCAGCACCGGGTAAATTTGAGATGGCGCAAGGCGGCACAATATTATTAGATGAAATTTCTGAAATGGATATTAATTTACAAGCTAAATTATTACGTGTCATTCAGGAAAAAGAAGTCGAACGTTTAGGTGGTCAACGAAAAATTAAGCTAAAAGTCAGAATTTTGGCGACAACAAACCGGCATTTAAAGGATTATGTGCAAGAAGGTTTATTTCGTGAAGATTTGTATTATCGCTTAAATGTTTTTCCATTACTTATTCCGTCCTTAAAAGATAGGCGAGACGATATATTGCCGCTTGCTAATGAACTACTTAAGAAATATGCCGCTACGGGCAATAATCTTCCGGTTTTTACTCAGTCTGCAGAGCAGTGTTTAGTTGGCTATGCTTGGCCAGGTAATGTGCGTGAACTAGAGAATATTGTGCAGCGTGCGCTCATCTTGCAAGAAGGCAATATAATTACTGAGCAGCAGCTGATATTTGAAGGGATGGATAATGCAACTGAGTTACTCGAAAGTAGCCCGCAAGTCGCGTTAGAGTCTAATGATTTAGAGGGCAATGATTTGGCACCTAGCCTAGGTAGCGGCTTAAGGTCTGCAGAAGAAAAAATTATTTTAAATACCTTAATTGAATTGCAAGGTAGTCGAAAATTAACGGCAGAAAAACTGGGTATCAGCCCAAGAACATTGCGCTATAAAATAGCGAGAATGAAAGACGAGGGAGTGATAATTCCATGTTAAACTATGTCTTTAATTTTTTTGGCTTGAAAAATGTATAGTATTTCTCTTATGAAGTTTAGAAGTTATTTAATTTTCGATTTATAAATTGAAAGTTTAGCGAGATAAGATTATGAGTGATGTTAACGTAAATCAAGTATTAGCACAGATGCGTGCAATGTCTGCCGAGGCAAGTCATGCGCCAAAACCTGTAAAAGAAACCGCAGGTGAAGATTTTGCTGCTTTATTGAAAGAGTCGATTGATAGTGTCAATCAAACTCAAAAAACAGCTCAGAAAATGACTGAAGATTTTGAAAAAGGCACCTCAGATGCCAGCTTGGCCGAAGTAATGGTTTCAGTGCAAAAAGCCGGTGTTTCTTTTCAAGCGATGGTACAAGTGCGGAATAAACTATCCGATGCCTATAAAGAAGTTATGAATATGCCATTGTAAAAGGTAACGACGAATAAATGAGTGAGCAAGAAGCAAGCCGAAGTTTAGCGACAAATGCTGGGAAAGGAGCACCTAGCGACGCTGATCAGATACCCGTTGTACATCCTGCAATCAAAGGTGTTTCAGACCTGACAATTGTAAAGCAAGTCGGCTTGATGCTTGGGATTGCTTTTAGTGTTGCTGTTGGTGTTGCGGTTGTTTTATGGTCACAAGCCCCTTCTTATGATTTATTATTTCCTAGTGTTGCAGAGCAAGATGCGGCAGAAATTTTAGAGGCACTTGAGCAATTAGCTGTGACTTATAAAGTAGATGAACGCTCCGGTGCCATTATGGTTGAAGCAGGCGCGGTCAGGAATATTAAGTTAAAATTGGCCGCTCAAGGTTTGCCACGTAATAGCGGTACTGGGTTAGGTTATGAGTTACTGGATAAAGAAGCCAGTTTTACAACCAGTAAAAACGTAGAGTTAAAACGCTTTCAGCGGGCTTTAGAAGGTGAAATCTCGCGTACGATTAGTAGTATTCAAAATGTAAAAAAAGCCAGAGTTCTCTTGGCTTTACCCAAGCAATCTGTATTTGTACGTAAGCAAAAAAAGCCAAGTGCTTCTGTTATTCTTGAATTATATAACGGTAGAACGTTAGATAAAGGACAAATTGAAGCGATTATTTATTTGGTTGCTTCTAGTGTGCCTTTAATGGAAGCGTCTCAAGTTACTGTTGTTGATCAAAAAGGTCGTTTATTAAATTCTAAAGATTCTAATTCTGAGCTCTCTTTAACTACTAAACAGTTTGATTATAAAAGTGAACTAGAAGATCACTTGATGACACGTATAGAAAATATATTGATGCCTATCGTTGGTCAAGGTGGGATGCGGGTTCAGGTTACAGCTGATGTGGATTTTACCGTTACTGAGAAAACTCAGGAAATGTTTAACCCAGATTTACCAGCTTTGAGAAGTGAGCAAACCACAGAAGACATTAATTCTTCACTAGGATCACAAGGTGTTCCCGGTGCTTTGAGTAACCAGCCACCGCCGTCAGGTATTGCACCTGAAGTGGCAACAGGTGAAGTTGTTGGAGGCGAAGAGGAAAATTCAGGCTCTTCTAGTAAAACCGCAACACGTAATTTTGAGCTGGATAAAACGATAACACACACGCGACTGGCATCAGGTGTGGTTAGGCGACTATCTGTTGCTGTTGTCATTGATAATCAAAAAATATTTTCCGAATCGGGAGGGGTTAGTTATTTTCCTTTTTCCCAAGAAAATTTAGGTCGTTTTACTGATTTGGTTAAACAATCTATTGGTTATGATATGCGCCGTGGTGATGTGGTGACATTAACAAATATTGCCTTTAGAGTACCGGACGAATTAGAAATATTGCCCGAAATCCCTTTATGGGAGCAAGTATGGATTTTGGATATCCTAAAACAATTAGCGGCTGCCTTGGTAGTGCTATTTATCATTTTTGGTGTTTTAAGGCCGACGATGCGTGGCTTAGTGGCTAAAAATAAGCCATTAGAGATTTTAGATGAAGATGGTGTGCCCATCGCAGTAAAATATGACGAAGAGGGTAACCCTGTCGTTCTCAAGAAAGAGGATCAAGCTGCTCTTGGAGAAGACGGTGAGGACTTATTGCTGCTAGAAGCGCCGCAAAGTTATGAAAAGCGCCTAGAGTACGTGCAAAAATTGGTCGATGATGACCCTAAACTGGTAGCTCAAGTAATTAAATCATGGGTAGGGCCTGATGGAAAGTAACGCTGAATTCACACAAACTGAAAAAGCCTCTTTGTTATTGTTAGCAATGGGGCAAGAAAAAGCAGCGAGTGTATTAAAAAATCTAGGCCCTAAAGAAGTCCAAGTAATTGGGGCTACGATGGCGAGTTTGAGTAATATTTCAGGTGAAATGATGGATTCCGTTTTAGAGGAATTTATTATGACGATTAAAATGCAAACGGCTGTCGGTGTGGATTCTGATGATTATATTAGAAGTATGCTAACCAGTGCGTTAGGTGAAGAAAAAGCTGGTGGTTTAATTGATAGAATTTTATTAGGTAAAAACAGTAAAGGGATAGAACAATTAAAGTGGATGGATGCTCGCGCTGTTGCTGATCTTATTCGTTTAGAGCACCCGCAAATTATCACGATTATTTTATCATTGCTCGATGCAGATCAATCAGCAGAGGTATTAGGTTTATTACCAGAAAATATGCGTTCTGATATTTTGATGCGTATTGCTACATTGGAAGGGGTGCAACCGGCTGCCTTGCGAGAACTTGATAGTATTATGGAAAAACAATTAACCGGTAGTGATAATGTTCAGGCTTCTGCCATTGGTGGTATTGATGCGGCAGCTAATATCTTAAATTTCTTGGAAGGTTCGGTCAGTGAAGTGGTGATGACTGAAGTCGGTGAAATGGATGCTGAATTAAGCGATAAGATCCAAGAAAAAATGTTTGTTTTTGCTGATCTTATTAGTGTTGATGATCGCGGTATACAGGTTATTCTTCGAGAAGTTTCTACTGACCAATTATTGCTTGCATTACGCGGTGTTGAAGATGGCTTAAAAGAAAAAGTCTTTAGTAATATGTCGAGTCGTGCGGCAGAAATGTTACGTGATGATTTAGAGGCTGCGCCACCGACTAAATTAAGTGATGTAGAGCAAGCGCAGAAAGATATCTTAGCCGTGGCTAGGAAGTTAGCCGATGCCGGTGAAATTATGCTAGGTGGAGGCGGTGGCGATGAGCTCGTCTAAAACGGGTAGTAACGCCTTTTCTGCAGATGAGCTGAGTACTCTAAGCCTGTGGGACGCACCTGATGTTTCCAATGGTAAATCAGAAGATGTCGAATTAGAAGACACAAGCGCAGTTGTCCTCACGGTAGATGATATTGAAGCCATGCAGCAACAAGCGTATCAAGAAGCATTTGTGAAGGGTGAAAAAGTAGGTAGAGAAGAAGGTAAAAAAGAAGGCATTAAGCAAGGCTATGAAGAGAGCAAGCACTTGGTGGAAGCGCAGGTAGAAAAATTTATTGGATTATTAAAATCGCTAAGTGAACCTTTTAATCAAATGGATGAAGAAGTTGAAACTTCGATTGTTCATTTAAGTCTGCTTATTGCAAAACAAGTGATTAAGCGTGAGTTAAAACAAAATCCCGAGCAAATTATAAATGTAGTTAAAGAGGCGCTTAAAGTGCTTCCTGTTGCAAATAAAAAGGTATCTTGTACCTTACACCCAAATGATGCTGCGATCTTAAAAGAATCTTTTCCTAAAGATGAAAAGATAGAAGATTGGCGTTTTATTGAAGATGCGTCTATTACGCCGGGTGGTTGTTTGCTTAGTACCAATGTATCGCAAATTGACCAAACAGTAGAACAGCGAATTTCAGAGATCATTACTCAAGTTCTCGACAAAGATATTGCGGAAGATGCTGAGTGATAACAAGTGATACTGGGATTCCTAGCAGTGATAGAACAACACAATGGCTTTCCCGCCTTGCACCCTACATTGCGCGTGCAGAAGTAGAACAAGAACTTATTATTTCAGGGCGATTATCGCGCATGGTTGGTTTGACGCTGGAAGCGGTTGGTTGTCGTGCGGCTATTGGCTCTTTATGTAAAGTAGAAAGTGCTGAAGGTTCCTTTATAGAAGCGGAAGTTGTCGGCTTTGCAGGAGATAGAGTTTTTCTAATGCCTACGGGTAACCCGCATGGGTTAGAACCAGGATGCAGAGTTATTCCGTTAGGTAAAAATAGTTTAATCAAAGTGGGTTTTGGCTTACTGGGGCGAGTATTAGATGGTGCGGGTAAAGCACTGGATAGTAAAGGACCGTTAAAAACCGAAGCGACCCGACTATTAACGGGAGAATCCATTAATCCTTTGTTACGCAAACCAATACGAGATACCTTGGATGTCGGAGTACGTGCCATTAACTCTGTGCTTAGTGTTGGTAGAGGGCAGCGTATGGGCTTGTTTGCGGGCACAGGGGTGGGTAAAAGTGTTTTATTGGGCATGATGACTAAATTCACTGCGGCGGATGTGGTAGTTGTGGGTTTAATCGGGGAGCGAGGCCGAGAAGTTAATGAATTTGTTTTAAAAATTCTCGGCGAAGAGGGTATGAGCCGTGCTGTTGTTGTTGCAACGCCGGCCGATGATCCGCCGTTAATGCGAGTACATGGCGCGATGCTGGCAACCAGTATTGCAGAATATTTTAGAGCGCAAGGTCTGGATGTTTTATTGTTGATGGATTCATTAACGCGTTTTGCACAAGCGCATAGAGAAATTGCATTAGCAATTGATGAACCGCCTGCAACAAAAGGTTATCCCCCCTCCGTATTTGCTAAACTGCCCGCTTTAGTTGAGCGAGCAGGTAACGGTGATGAAGGTGGCGGGTCTATTACAGCCTTTTATACTGTGTTAACCGAAGGTGATGATAACAATGATCCTGTCGCTGATTCTGCGCGAGGTGTGTTAGATGGGCATATCGTTTTATCACGTAGTTTGGCGGAATCTGGCCATTTTCCAGCGATTGATATCGAGGCTTCTATTAGCCGAGTTATGCCGGATGTGGTTGATGAACAGCATATGCAAAAGGCACGAGAGTTACGTAGTTTGTATTCTCTGTATCAACAAAATAGAGATTTAATTAGTGTCGGCGCTTATCAACCAGGAAGTGATCCGCGCATTGATCAAGCTATCGTAAAAAATCCTGCTATTTTGCAGTTCTTGCAACAAAATATGAATGAGGCTGTTGATATTAGTCGCAGCTTGAGTGAACTTGATGCTTTGTTGATGAGTTAGTTGAGATATTATGAAGAAATCTCAGCGCCTTCAGCTAATTATTGATTTAAAAGAAAATCAAGAAAAAAAATGTTTAGAAGCCTTAGGTGCGGAGCAACTAAAAAAACAACAAAAAGCAGAGCAATTGAATAATTTACAGAGCTATCATCAAGATTACGTTGATAAGAATGCGCTTCAACTTGCAAAAGGTTTGCCTGTTCTTCGTTTATTGGAATTTAATGCCTTTTTGGAAAAGATGGATAAAGCGATAGAGGGAGAAGAGCAGGCCTTAGATAGAATTGAGCAACAAGTTAATGTGCTACGAGACCGTTGGGAAAAAGCACATCTGCATACAAAAAATATACAAAAAATTCAACTCAAAGCAAAAAGTGTAGAACAAAAAGATCAGGATAAAAAAGAGCAGCTAGAAATGGATGAGCGAGCATCCAGAAGAAGAGGCTCTGGCACAGATGATGCTTATTAAATTATAGAAAACTAATTCGACTCTATAATGAGGAAAAGGATATGTCTGTTACTGTGATACATTCGGCGCCGAAAGTAAGTGCCAAAGCAAATGATGCGATGCCTGCAAATAAAGGCAAGGATGAGCATTCAGCCGTTGATGATAGCTTCTCTGATTCATTAAATGATGAAGTTAAAGCGATAAAAAAAGGGGCTGAAGAAAAGCCTGTTGCAAAGAAACCGACAGAAGAAAAATCTAAGGCAGATTCAGAGGAAAAGGGGCAAGAAAATTCCGCTTTAGAGTCGGAGCCATTGCCACATCAGCGATCGGTTAAGCTGCAAGAGATTGATCTAGATGAAACGCTTAGTGCATTAAATGATATTGTTTCTCAGTTAGGTGAAGAAAATTCTGACTTATTAGCTGATGGCAGTAATAAAGCTGGGTTGCAAAATGCAATTGCTCAGTTAGATAAGCAAATTGAAAGCAAGGTTGATGTTGACGGTCTGAAAACAGCTAAGCAGGCCTTATTAAGTGCTGAGCAGAAGCAATTAACCTCAGCAGATAAGATCGATACAGCTGCGTTATTAAGGCCGGAAAAAATTAATTCTGAGAGTAAAAGTTATGCCTCAGCCGCTTTAGCCAAAGATAAAAATGGCAGTAGTAATCTTGGTCTAAATTCACTGCTAAAAAGTGATGCGGCTATTAATGAGCTACCTCTTGATAAAGTGATTACTAAATTAGCTGATTTATCGACTCCAAGTGGTTTAAGCGCTAATGATCAAGGTGCGGCTAAAAATATTATCGGTGATTTAGCGGCGCTAAATCGGCAAGTAGAAACAATGCAGGCCAATAAGCAAGAAGTCCCTGCTATGACTAAGCCCTTCAGTCATCCTGAATGGAAGCAAGAATTCAATGATAGAGTTATCTGGATGCAGAATAAAGGCATTCCAAGTGCTGAGCTGAGAATTAATCCTAATAACTTAGGGCCTATCTCAATTCGTATTAAAATGGATGCTGACCAACAAGCGAATATTGCGATTAATGTGCAAAATGCAGGCGTACGAGAGGCCGTTGAAGCGGCATTACCTCGATTACGTGAAATGTTAAATGCCCAGCAAATTGGCTTAGCTGATGTCAATGTATCGCAGCAACAACAGCAAGACCAAGGTAATGCTAGGCAAGCGATGGAAGAAGCGCAGGATGATAGTAATAAAGAAAATGCAGGTCAGTTAGCTCAGTCCGATGACCAAGGTGAAGAGGTGAATGATATTGCAGATGAAATCAATATGGGGCGTGCGGTTGCTAGTAAAGGTTTATTAAGCATTTATGCTTAATAAACGACTTGTTCTTTCCCCTTTTTTAAGAACAGTTAATCATTTTAAGTTAAAGGTAAAGCAATGGAAGTAAAAGTAAAGTGGGTTGATGGCATGATGTTTCTGGGTGAATCAGGAACGGGGCACACGGTTACCATGGATGGCCCTGCTGAATTAGGTGGGCGTAATATGGGTGTTCGCCCTATGGAGTTATTACTGATCGGTATGGGGGGGTGTACATCGTTTGATGTCATGCAGATTTTACAAAAAGGACGCCAAAATGTTACTGACTGTGTTGCCGAAATAGCTGCAGAACGTGTAGAAACAGTGCCAAAAGTATTCAGTAAAATTCATGTACATTTTGTCGTGACGGGTAAGGCTTTAAAAGAAGCAACCGTCGCGCGTGCAGTTAAATTATCAGCAGAAAAATATTGCTCAGCATCTATTATGTTAGAGAAAGCGGTAGAGATTACACATGACTTTGAGATAGTTGAAGTCGATTAATAAGAGAGTAAGTCATACAAACAAAAAAGCCTCAAAATAGAAATATTCTGAGGCTTTTTTGTTTGTACTGAGATGTTAAAAAAGGCTAGTTTTTAAACTAGCCTTTTTTAGTTACAGCTATTTTAGTTTATACGCACAGCTATTTCACCACCAGCGGTCACTTTAACCGCACAGAATTTAAATTCTGGGATTTTAGCGGATGGATCCAGTGCTTCATTAGTAATTAAATTCGCACTCGCTTCGTTATAACAGAAGGCCATAAACAGACTGCCTTTTTGTATACCAATATCCGCACGCGCATAAGCTGATATTTTTCCACGACGAGATTCAATGGTAATAATCTCACCCGCTTCTACACCCATTTTTTGTAAATCTTCAGGGTGAATTGTAACCACTGGATCTGGCTCAATCGCATCTAAGGTCGGCGAATGACGAGTCATACTACCTGTGTGCCAATGCTCTAGTTGACGACCGGTGATAAAAATAACAGGGTATTCTTCATCCGGCATTTCATCTGCATGGATATAAGAAGCAGGTACAAATTTTCCGCGGCCTGATCCGGTTGGGAATCCGTCAGTAAAGATCACTTGCTCACCTGGATCGCCGACATTTTCCAGCGGGTAAGTTAATGAATCTTCATTTTCTAAACGATCCCATGTCATACCAGCAAGGCTAGGCATAGCTTGACGCATTTCATTGAATACATCTTCAGGCCCTGCGTAATTCCAATCACAGCCTAAACGCTTCGCAATTTCTTGCAATATCCATAGATCTTGTTTTGCTTCACCTGGTGGATTCACAGCTTGACGGCCCATCTGTACACGACGATCAGTATTCGAGAAAGTACCATTTTTTTCGTAGAAAGCAGACGCTGGCAAGATAACATCAGCAAATCCAGCTGTTTCAGTTAAGAAAATATCCTGAACGACTAAATGCTCTAAATGGGCGAAGGCTTCTCGTACATGATTTTGGTTTGGATCTGACATCGCAGGGTTTTCACCTTCTACAAACATACCAAATACTTTATCATCTAAAATCGCATGAATCATTTCAACGGTAGTTAAACCGCGTTTAGGGTCGAGTGGTACACCCCATAATTTTTCAAAACGGATTTGATTTTCAAAGTGTTCAACAGGGGCATAATCAGGGTAAACCATTGGGATTAAACCGACATCGGATGCGCCTTGTACGTTGTTTTGACCACGTAATGGGTGTAAACCTGTACCACGACGACCGATTTGACCTGTCATTAAGGCAAGTGCAATTAAGCAACGTGCATTATCAGTGCCATGAATATGTTGTGATACGCCCATACCCCATAAAATCATAGAGTTTGCAGAACTTGCGTATAAACGCGCTACTTCACGTAAAGTATCCGCATCAATACCACAAATTGGTGCTACTTTTTCAGGGCTGTAATCTTTTAAATGTTCCTTCATGAACTCGAAGTCTTCAGTGTACTCAGCGATGTAATCATCGTTTTGTAAACCTTCTTCAAGAATCGCATGCATGATACCGTTGAGCATAGCGACATCGGTATCAGGGCGGAAAGCTAAATGGTGTGAAGCATATTTAGCAATTGCGGTACGGTTAGGGTCTATTAATATGATCTTAGTACCCGTCGTCGTTGCATTTTTCATAAAGGTCGCGCCAACCGGATGATTTACCGTTGGGTTAGAGCCAATAATAATAACAACATCTGCTAATTTTACATCTTCAACAGGGTTAGATACCGCGCCAGAACCTAAACATTCTAATAAGGCGACAACGGAAGAGGCGTGACATAAACGCGTGCAATGATCGACGTTATTTGAGCCAAAACCAGTACGTATTAGTTTTTGGAATAAGTAGGCTTCTTCATTACTTCCTTTAGCGGAACCTAAACCAGCTAGCGCTTTTTTGCCTTTTTCATCACGAATTTTTTTCAAACCGCCTGCAGCAAAATCTAAAGCCTCATCCCATGTTGCTTCACGGAATACCGACTCTAAATCATTAGGATCTAATAATTCAGTGGTTTTCGCTACACCATCACGTCGAATTAACGGTTTCGTTAAACGTAGTGGATTGTGAATGTAGTTAAAACCATAACGGCCTTTAACACATAAACGGTATTTATTAGTATCACCATCACGGCCTTCGGTATAAAGGATTTTATCGTCTTTAACGTGATATTTGATTAAACAACCGACGCCACAATACGGGCAGGTTGAATTAACGGTTTTATCTGCTGTTTCAAGACCAACATTATTCGCAGGCATTAACGCGCCAGTAGGGCAGGCTTGAACACACTCACCACAGGCCACGCAACTACTTGCTGCCATAGGATCAGCGATATCAAACACGATTTCAGCATGTGCGCCACGATTAGCAAAGCCAATCACATCGTTCATTTGCTCTTCACGGCAAGCACGTAAACAACGCGTACATTGAATGCAGGCGTCCATGTTGACGGCGATAGCAGGATGCGATAAATCCGCTTCAGGCTGAACGCGTGAGGCAAAACGTGGTTCGCCAATTTCTAGTTTTTTAACCCACCGGTCTAGCTCTGAGTCTAATTTATACGGTGAGCCAACTTGCTCAGGCTGGTCTGATTTTAATAACTCAAGTACCATTTTTTGCGATTTAACAGCACGTTCACTATTTGCTTGTACGTTCATGCCTTCAGTTGGCATACGGCAACAAGAGGGTGCTAAAACGCGTTCGCCATCAATTTCAACCACGCAAGCGCGACAGTTACCATCGGCACGCAGGCCTTCTGTGTAACATAAATGGGGGATTTCTTTGTTATGACGTTTCGCTGTTTGCAGGATTGTTTCATCCGCAAACGCTGAAACTGCTTCACCATCGAGTGTGAAGTTAATCATAGGGTTGTTTAAAGTATCTGGATTTTCAGCCATGTTCATTTACCTATTATTTGATCTCTTCAGGGAAGTATTTAATCGCGCAACGTAATGGGTTGGGAGCCGCTTGGCCTAAACCACAAATTGATGCATCAACCATCACTGAAGATAGCTCTTCCAGTAAGTCGGTATCCCAAGTATCTTCTTCCATTAAGGTTGCTGCTTTTGCTGTACCGACACGGCAAGGCGTACATTGACCACACGATTCTTCTTCAAAGAACTTCATCGCATTGATGGCTAATTCTTTAACACTGTCGTTTTTAGAGAAAACTACGACCGCAGCAGAACCGATAAAACAACCATGTTCATTTAAGGTGTCAAAGTCCATTGGAATATCCGCCATAGACTCTGGCAAAATACCGCCTGATGCACCACCTGGGAAATAACCATAAAATTCATGACCCGCTTGCATGCCGCCACAAAATTCTTCGATTAGTTCACGCATCGTTGTACCTGCGGGTGCTAAATGCACGCCCGGTTTGTTAACACGACCTGAAATTGAGAATGAACGTAAACCTTTACGCTCATGACGACCGAAAGAAGTAAACCACTCAGGGCCTTTTTCAACAATATCACGCACCCAATACACAGACTCCATGTTGTGTTCTAGGGTAGGGCGACCGAATAAACCGACTTCTGCTAAGAATGGCGGACGTAAGCGAGGCATACCGCGCTTACCTTCGATAGATTCAACCATCGCAGATTCTTCACCACAAATATAAGCGCCTGCACCACGACGTAAATGCATGGGAGGTAATTTATGTTGTTTAGCGAGATCACTGTTTTCTAAATTAGCAATTTCTTGCGTTAGAATTTCACGACAACCGGCATATTCATCACGTAGATAAATATACACTTCATCACAGCCCACGCATAAAGCTGCAATCATCATGCCTTCTAGAAAGCGATGAGGATCAGACTCTAAATAATGTCTATCTTTAAACGTACCTGGTTCGCCTTCATCAATGTTAACCGCCATTAAACGCGGCCCTTCAAAACTGCTGACAATGCGCCATTTACGACCTGCTGGAAAACCCGCGCCACCTAAACCACGGAGACCAGAGTCTTCCATTTTTTTGATAACACTTTCGGTTTCAATTGAGCCGTCTAAAACACCTTCGAGTGTTTTATAGCCGCTGTCCGCAAGATAGTTATCATGACTAATATAATCAGTAACACTAGCAGTGATTTCTTTTTTATCAACAGCAGTAATAACGGTTTCTGCTGTTGCTTCATCAATTGGATTTTGACCTACGACAGCAACAGGTGCATGTTGACAACGGCCGACACAAGGTACTTTTTGTACGCGTACTTCGTCTTTATTGAGACCGTTTTCTAAAGCGGTAATCAGCTCATCTGAGCCATTCATTGCGCAAGAGAGTGATTCACATACACGTACCGTTAAGGCTGGTGGTGCTGTTTGGCCTTCTTTCGTCACATCAAAATGATGATAAAAAGAAGCGACCTCATATACTTCAGCGGGAGAAAGCTTCATTTCGTGCGCGAGTGCAACGAGATGCTTAGAGGAAATATGCTGATATTGATCTTGAATTTTATGTAAATGTTCAATCAATAAATCGCGTTGACGTGATTCGTCGGCTAATAATGCCTGAACTTCTTCTAGTGCCTTTAGATCAACAGCGTGGCCTTTAGGGCCTTTACGCTTCTTTTTAGTGATTTGATCGGGGCTTATGGTAATAACTGCCACTTGTGTTTCCTCCAGCACTTTCAGTATTTTAAAAATAGCTATAATTTGTGAGTCAATTTTATGACAAACTCTAAGCACTTTACCAAAATTTTCAGTATCAGTTCAAGTAATCTTTTCTTATGTAGCTATCATAAACAATGATATTATTTGAGCCGCAATGGTGCAGATTCAATAAAAATTAGGATAATGCGGTGAACCCTCAACATTTACTTACATTTTCAGTGGTTGCAAGGTTAAAGAGTATAACCCTAGCTGCAAAGCATTTAAATTTAGGCCAGCCTGCGGTTTCTGGGCAGTTGAAACTATTACAAACTTTTGTGGGTGAGCCGCTTTATGAACGCAAAGGTCATCAGATTGAATTAACAGCAGCAGGGCAAGGTTTGCTCGAGTATGCTAATGCGATGGATACCTGTTATGAGCAATCTTTAGAATTTGTACGCAGTTTACAGCAAGTAAATACGGGGGTTTTACGTATTGGTGCCACCATGACCATCGCGAGTTTCTATTTACCTAAGTATTTAGTGGCATTGCAAACAGCATACGAAGGTGTTCAGGTTTATATGAAAACTTTGGATACGGCGGAAACTTTACGCAATTTATATAGTTTAGATTTGGGTTTTATAGAAGGCGATTTATCAGATTTTGATTTGCCGAGTAATTATCAAGTGATTGCTTGGCAAAAAGATGAGATTGTTTTAGTTATTCCTGAAAATCATCCGATTGCAGAACAATGTAGTGAATTTGTTCCTTTGGATGTATTTACGCAACATCAGGTTATTTGGCGTGAGCCTAGTTCGGGTGCGCGTCAAATTATAGAGAAGGCCTTAAAGAAAGCGAAATTAAAAGCACCGGTTAATATAGAAGTGACGGGAGTTTCAGCCGTTAAAGAATCGGTAAGAGCTGGCTTAGGTATCGGTTTTTCATCTGTAATGGCGTTGAAAAATGAAAATGCAGGCTTAGTCACACGAAAAATTGGTGATGAGTCTGGTTTAACTTGGCAGTTAAATATTATTGCGCCTAAAGACAATATGCAATCAAGAGCGGTCTTGGCATTTTTGGAATTATGTAATCAGCCTAATCAAGGGTAAGTTATGCGTTTTATTGGATTATTTATTTTGTTATTTAGCATGCAGTCAGCAATGGCGGCACTTAATGTTAAACAAATTGCAAAAGGAATTTACGTACATCAAGGCGTAATTGAATTACCGAATACTCACAATCATGATGAAATTGCGAATATTGGTTTTATCGTGGGCGAACAATGTGTCGCAGTGATTGATAGTGGCGGTAACCCAAACCAAGGGCAGCAACTTAAAGAGGCAATTGAGAAAATTACGCAAACTCAAATTTGTTATGTGATTAATACGCATGTTCATCCAGATCATATTTTTGGTAATCGCGCGTTTGCCAATATCCCTAATATTCAATTCATCGGGCATAAAAAATTAGCCAGAGCGATGGCAACACGTGGCGCCTTTTATATACAGCGCTCGAAACAACAAATAGGCGTTCAATTAACCAATAAAGATATTATCCCGCCTTCAAAGGCGGTGAGAAATAGTATGCGTTTAGATTTAGGTGGACGTACGCTAGTATTAACAGCGCATCCAACCGCGCATACCGATAATGATTTGAGCGTTTTCGATGAAAACACTGAAACCATGTGGTTATCAGATTTATTATTTATTAGTCATTTACCGGTATTGGATGGCAGTATAAAAGGCTGGTTGGCTGAAATTAATGCCTTAGAAAAAAGACATTTTGATGTAGTTATTCCGGGGCATGGCGCAATCGATAGAAATTGGCCTGAAGGAATGCAAGCACAAAAAAGTTATTTGCAAAATTTAGCACAAGAAATGCGTGTGCAAATTAAGCAAGGCATCTATTTAGAAGACGTGTTAAAAAATATTGATAAAAAAGCGGCTAAAGGCTGGTTATTGTTTAATGATTTCCATAAAAAAAATCTGAGCAGTGCTTTTTCCGAGTTAGAGTGGGAAGATTAATGTTTGATATTTTTAGCGATCATTTAAAATTTAACGCATGCAAGTAAAACCGTTAGCCGATTTAATGCGCCCTGAATCCTTAGCGGATTATGTTGGGCAAAAGCATTTATTACAGCAAGGTAAACCCTTGTATGAAGCCATTAATTCAGGTCGATTGCACTCAATGATTTTTTGGGGGCCTCCAGGTACGGGAAAAACAACTTTAGCTAGAATGATCGCCAAGCATTCGGATGCAAAGTTCATTGCTATTTCTGCGGTTTTAGCCGGGGTTAAAGATATTCGAGCGGCCGTTGCTGAAGCTAAAGATGCCAAACAAACGTTTCAACAACAAACGGTTTTATTTGTTGATGAAGTGCATCGCTTTAATAAAGCGCAACAAGATGCATTTTTACCGCATGTAGAAGATGGTACGGTGTTCTTTTTAGGCGCAACCACTGAAAATCCTTCGTTTGCGTTAAATAACGCTCTGCTATCACGCGCACGGGTTTATGTGCTGAATGCATTAACTACGGATGATTTACTTGAAGTCATTGATAAAGCGCTGACTGATAAAGAAAGCGGTTTGGCTGCATTGAATATTAGCTTGGCAGATGATTTAAAACAACAATTTGCAATGGCTGCCGATGGCGATGCGCGTCGCTTATTAAATCTCTTAGAGATTGCGGCTGAATTGGCGCAAGCAAAACAAAGTGACGAAATAACAGAAACTATTGCTAGAGAAGTGCTGACGGGTGGTGTGCGACGTTTTGATAACCAAGGCGAAGAGTTTTATAATCAAATTTCTGCTTTGCATAAATCGGTACGCGGTAGTTCGCCTGATGCTGCCTTATATTGGTTTTGTCGAATGATTGATGGCGGCTGTGATCCGCTCTATCTAGCGCGACGTATAGTACGCATTGCATCGGAAGATATTGGTAATGCTGATCCGCGTGCTTTACAAATAACCATCAATGCTTGGGAAACGCAAGAACGCTTAGGAAGCCCCGAAGGCGAGTTGGCTTTAGCACAAGCTTTAGTTTATATGTCATGCGCACCTAAAAGTAATGCAGTGTATAAGGCTTATAATGAAGCGATGCAGTTAGCGAAACAAAGTGGCAGTCTGCCTGTGCCGAATCATTTGCGTAATGCGCCAACAAAATTAATGCAAGATTTGAATTATGGTAAAGAATACCGTTATGCGCATAACGAGCCTGATGCGTATGCCGCAGGTGAAAATTATTTCCCTGAGGAATTAGGCGAAATGCAGTTTTATCAGCCTGTTCCTCGAGGTTTGGAAATAAAAATTGCAGAAAAATTAAAATATTTACGAGAATTAGATAAAATAGCTACAAAATGAGTGGAATTATTAAGGAACGTGCACGTTCCTAGCTACTTACGCCTTTCATATAAAAACAATAAACAGATACTATGGACTTAAATTTTCTAGATTTTGAACAGCCAATTGCAGAGTTAGATGCAAAAATTGAAGAACTACGTCGCGTGCAGGCTGAAAATGATATTGATATCTCTTCAGCACTGACTGAGTTAGAAGAAAAAAATGAGACCCTAACCAGAGAAATTTTTAAAGAATTAAGCGATTGGCAAATCTCTAAATTATCTCGTCATCCCGGGCGTCCTTATACCCTAGATTATATCGAGCGTATTTTTACAGATTTTCATGAATTACATGGGGATCGTGCTTTTGCTGATGACCAAGCTATTATTTGTGGACTTGCGAAACTAAGTGGTCAAGCGGTTGTTGTTATTGGTCATCAAAAAGGTAGAGACACCAAAGAAAAGCTTAAACGCAATTTTGGTATGCCTCGCCCAGAAGGCTATCGCAAAGCTTTACGTGTTATGAAGATGGCAGAGCGTTTTCACTTGCCGGTTATTTGCTTAATTGATACACCGGGAGCGTATCCGGGTATTGATGCGGAAGAGCGTGGCCAAAGTGAAGCGATTGCGCGTAACTTGTTTGAAATGGCTAAGTTAGAAACACCGGTTATCTGTACTGTTATCGGTGAGGGTGGCTCAGGTGGTGCTTTAGCAATTGGTGTAGGTGATCGTTTATTAATGCTGGAATACAGTACTTATTCAGTAATTTCTCCAGAAGGTTGTGCATCTATTCTATGGAAAAGTGCAGATAAATCTCAGTTAGCCGCTGAAGCAATGGGAATTACCTCGGATAGAGTACGAGCACAGGGATTTTTAGATGAAGTAGTGAGAGAGCCTTTAGGTGGCGCGCACAGAGATTTTGATACAACGGCAGCGACTTTAAAAGAAGTGTTATTTCGCCATGTAACAGAACTACGCCATGAAAATATAGATGATTTATTGGAAAAACGCTATGAGCGCATGATGTCGTTTGGTTCTTTTTCTGAATAATAGCCATTAAAATAGGTTCCCTGTTTAAGCTCACACAAGCAAACCTTGCTTAATGTGAGCTTATCATTTCAAAAGGTTTCGTTATGAAACTGACTTCCCCAGATTTATCCTCATTTCTACAGAGCTATTCAGTAAACCAAAAAATATTTATTGGTTATAGTGGTGGAGTAGATTCGCATGTTTTATTGCACTTATTAGCCAATAGCTTAGCGAAAAAACAAAATATAACCGCAGTTTATATTCATCATGGTTTACAAAAGGCGGCTGATGAGTGGCAGCTGCATTGTCAACATATCTCTGCTGATTTAGGTGTGCAGTTTTTAGCTTTACCGGTTGATGCGCAAGCAAATAAAGGTGAAAGCCCAGAAGAAGCGGCCAGAAATGCACGTTATCAAGCCTTTGCTAATTTAATAACTAAAGAAAATGTTTTATTCTTTGCTCAGCACGAGCAAGATCAGCTGGAAACCGTATTATTGCAGTTATTCCGTGGCGCAGGCTTAAAAGGTTTATCAGGCATGCCAGTGGAGACTCAAATAGGTGCTGGGCGGTTATTGCGGCCTTTATTAGAGACTAGCCAAGCTGAAATTTTAAATTACGCAAACACACATCAACTCAAGTGGGTGGAAGACCCCAGCAACCATGATACGGTTTATGACCGTAATTATTTAAGACACCAAATCTTACCCTTAGTTGAACAGCGCTGGCAGGGTGTGCATCAATCTGTGTTACGTTCAGCAAAGCATTGTGCAGACGCTCAACAGCTATTATCTACAAAAGCGAAATTAGACATGTTGGCGCTTTATGATAAGAATAGTCAGAGTTTAGATATTTCGGCGTTATTATTAAACGATAGCCTACAGCAGCAATGGCTGGTACGTGAATGGATGAACCATTTGAATTTAAGAATGCCATCCATGAAAGTATTGGACAGCATTTTAGGTGATATTTGCTTAGCAAGAAGTGATGCCAAT
This sequence comes from uncultured bacterium, assembly GCA_965366065.1. GTDB lineage: Bacteria > Pseudomonadota > Gammaproteobacteria > Methylococcales > Methylomonadaceae > Methyloprofundus. Next base: position 54,493 of record CBDUDV010000008.1, read on the forward strand.
CCTGTTGTGCAATTTGAAGGCTGTACAATTAGGCGTTATCAAAACCGACTTTATCGTGTTTTAGAGTGCGAGAAAACTGATTGTTTGACTGAACTGAAATGGCTGAATATTGAGCAAGCATTAGTGCTAAGTGATAATACGCAGTTAAGTGTTATGAGTTCAGAAAATGGCATCGCAATGCGTTATTTAAACGATGCGCAAGTTTGCATCAAGTACCGTAGCGGGGGCGAGAAGATAGGCTTGCCTGGGCGCTCAGGTCGCCATTCTTTAAAAAAATTATACCAAGAAGCCAATATTCCTCCTTGGCAACGAGAGCGCTTACCGTTGATTTATATTGACGGCCAAATAGCGGCAATTGCTGACCTATGGATCAGTAGTAAATTTTATGCGCATGAAAATGAATCGTGCTACAACATAGTTTGGCAAGAAAGCTCATGACGAAAACTTCAAATTCGATTAAAATACTCTAATTATGCTTCTGATTAACACAAACAATCGCTATACAGTCTAATTGAGATAGATTGAGCGTGTGTTGAGAAGAAATTACTTATTTTCTCCTCCTATTTTTATCCTAGTTAATGACAAAATTTATCTTTATTACTGGTGGTGTAGTTTCTTCTCTTGGTAAAGGGATTGCGGCGGCTTCTTTGGCGGCTATTCTAGAAGCGCGTGGTTTAAAAGTAACCATGACTAAATTAGATCCTTATATCAATGTTGACCCTGGCACAATGAGCCCTTTTCAGCATGGTGAGGTTTATGTCACGGATGATGGTGCAGAAACGGATTTAGATTTAGGCCATTACGAGCGCTTTATAAGTACTCATATGACTAAAAAGAATAATTTCACCACAGGGCAAATTTACGAAAGTGTTTTACGTAAAGAGCGTAAAGGTGATTATTTAGGCGCGACCGTACAGGTTATTCCGCATATTACCGATGAAATGAAACAACGCGTTTATGCCAGTGCTGAAGGTATGGATGTTGCTATTGTTGAAGTCGGTGGAACGGTAGGTGATATCGAATCCTTACCTTTCTTAGAAACGATTCGTCAAATTGGGGTAGAGCTGGGGCGCGATAGAGTTTTATATATACATTTAACCCTAGTGCCTTATCTTAAAACAGCCGGTGAAATTAAGACTAAACCAACACAGCACTCGGTTAAAGATTTACGTACCATTGGTATTCAACCGGATATTTTAATTTGCCGCTCTGAAATGCCTATTCCGATCAGTGAGCGCAAAAAAATTGCATTGTTTACCAATGTTAATGAAAAAGCAGTGATTTCCGCACTCGATGCAGATACGATTTACCGAATTCCTTTATTGCTACAAGAGCAAGGCTTAGATGATTTAGTTGTCAATCAATTACGTTTAGATGTGCCTGCTGCTGACTTGTCAGAGTGGAGCGCTGTTGTTGATGCCGTGACTCATCCTAAAGATACTGTGACCATTGCTTTAGTCGGTAAATATGTTGATCATAAAGATGCTTATAAATCATTAATTGAAGCGCTAGTGCATGCAGGTATTAGCACCAGACATAAAGTAAAAATTGAGTATATCGATGCTGAAGCAGTTGAAACTGATGGGCCGGCAGTGCTTAAAGACATGGATGCTATTTTAGTTCCGGGTGGCTTTGGTGAGCGCGGAGTTGAAGGGAAAATCGCAACAGTACGTTTTGCACGTGAGAATAAAATTCCTTACCTTGGCATTTGTTTGGGTATGCAATCAGCTGTGATTGAGTTTGCTAGAAATGTAGCCGGCTTAGAAGGCGCGCACAGTACAGAGTTTTTACCGAATAGTCCGCACCCCGTGATTGGATTAATTACTGAGTGGAAAGATGAAGCAGGTGAGTTAGAAACGCGTGATGAAGATTCAGATTTAGGCGGAACGATGCGTTTAGGTGCGCAAAAATGTCGTTTAACATCTGATTCCTTAGCATTTTCTACTTACGGAAAAGAAGTTATTACTGAGCGTCATCGTCATCGTTATGAATTTAATAACAATTATATGGAAGCCTTAAAAACAGCAGGATTAAGTTTTTCAGGTAAATCTATGGATGGACGCTTAGTCGAGGTAGTTGAAGTAGTCGATCATCCTTGGTTTGTTGCTTGTCAATTTCACCCCGAATTTACCTCGACACCACGTAAAGGCCACCCGTTATTTACCGGGTTTATTACAGCGGCGATTAAACATAAAAAAGGAACAAAATAATGGAATTATGTGGATTTGAAACAAGCCTAGATAAACCGATCTTTTTAATTGCCGGCACCTGCGTGATTGAAAGCGAGCAAATGGCGATAGATACCGCGGGTTATTTAAAGGAATTGACTGATAAATTAGGCATGCCGTTCATTTACAAATCATCATTTGATAAAGCGAATCGCTCATCACATGAAAGTTATCGTGGCCCAGGTATTGAAGAAGGTTTACGCATACTCGAAAAAGTAAAACAACAAATTGGTGTACCGGTATTAACTGATGTACATGAAGACACGCCTCTGGCTGAAGTGGCTGCCGTGGTTGATGTGATGCAAACACCTGCTTTTTTATGCAGACAAACTAACTTTATTCAAGCGGTTGCTTCACAAGGTATCCCAGTCAATATCAAAAAAGGTCAGTTTTCTGCGCCTTGGGATATGGTACATGTGGTTAATAAAGCGAAAGCGACAGGTAACAAACAGATTATGGTTTGTGAGCGTGGTGCATCGTTTGGTTACAATAATTTAGTATCAGATATGCGCTCTTTAGCGGAAATGCGTAATACTGAATGCCCTGTTGTGTATGATGCAACGCACTCGGTGCAATTGCCCGGCGGACAAGGCACATCATCAGGTGGTCAGCGTGAGCATGTTCCTGTATTAGCAAGAGCAGCAGTAGCAGCGGGGATTTCTGGTTTATTTATGGAAACTCACCCAGATCCAGCACATGCTTTAAGCGATGGACCTAATTCATGGCCGCTAGACCGTATGCAAGAATTATTAGAAACATTAATGCAAATTGATCAAGCCGTTAAATCAACTGCATTAATAGAAAACACCTTATAAATATAAAAATAAAGGGAAAAGTAATGACTAAAATAGTTGATATCAAAGCAAGAGAGATTTTAGATTCACGAGGCAACCCAACCATCGAAGCGGATGTGATTTTAGATTCAGGCGTGGTAGGTTCAGCAATGGTGCCATCAGGCGCATCAACAGGCGAACGCGAAGCGATTGAATTGCGTGATGGCGATGCTGCACGTTATTTAGGTAAAGGTGTTTTAAAAGCCGTTGCCTTTGTTAATACAGAAATTCGTACTGCAGTGATAGGTATGGATGTAAACGATCAAACAGCATTAGATACAAAAATGATGCAACTTGATGGTACGGAGAATAAAGGTCGTATTGGTGCTAATGCTATTTTAGGTGTTTCTATGGCAGCCGCACGTGCAGCAGCATTAGACGCTGGCGTACCTTTATACCGTCACCTAAATAAGAGCGGAAAATTTGTAATGCCTGTACCAATGATGAATATCATCAACGGTGGCTCACATGCAGATAACAGCGTTGATTTACAAGAATTCATGATTTTGCCAGTCGGTGCGCCCTCTTTTAAAGAGGCAATTCGTTACGGTGCAGAAGTTTTTCACAACTTAGCTAAAGTATTAAAGTCTCGTGGATTGGCTACGACAGTCGGTGATGAAGGTGGCTTTGCTCCGAATTTATCTTCTAATGAAGAAGCGATTGAAGTTATTTTAGAAGCGATTGATAAAGCGGGTTATAAAGCAGGCGAAGATATTTATTTAGGTTTAGATGCTGCTGCTTCTGAATTTTATAAAGATGGCAACTATGAGTTAAGCTCAGAAGGTAAAACTTTAAATGCGACTCAAATGACTGATTTCTTTGCTGATTGGGTAGAGCGTTTTCCTATTATCTCTATTGAAGATGGTTTATACGAAAATGATTGGGAAGGCTGGAAAGGGCTAACTGATAAAGTGGGTGATAAAATTCAATTAGTGGGTGATGATTTATTTGTTACTGATCCTGCAACATTGAGAGACGGCATAGCTAAAGGTGTGGCTAACTCAATTCTAATCAAAGTAAATCAAATCGGTACCTTAACTGAAACTTTAGATGCAATTGATACTGCACATGCTGCTGGTTATACGGCTGTTGTATCGCATCGTTCAGGTGAAACAGAAGATACGACGATTGCTGATTTATGTGTTGCAACAGGAACAGGGCAAATTAAAACAGGCTCATTAAGCCGTTCTGACCGTATTGCAAAATATAATCGCCTAATGAAAATTGAAGAAGAGCTCGGTGCAGAGGCTACTTATGCTGGTCGTAGTGCATTCAAAAAATTAGCTTAAAAACTAATTAGCTATTATTAGTCGCATAAAGTATTAGCATAAAATTATGCGGGTACTTTATGTTAAATATTTTGAGTAGGATGGGTAGAGCGTTTTTTGCGAAACCCATTATTATGCTAAGCCTCTGGAACCCTTCTTATTAAAGCTATCGTCGTTTTATTAGTCAGCCTGATCATACTTCTGCAATATCGATTGTGGATGGGGGATGGTAGTATTTCTAAAACACATCTTTATCAATATCAACTGGATACTTTAAATAAGCAGATTTCTGTTAAGCAAAAAAGAAATGATGCGCTCGCAGCAGAAGTAAAAGAATTGCGTAAAAACGGCGAAGCAATAGAAGAAATTGCGCGATATGACCTGGGTATGATTAAAAAAAACGAAACGTTTATCCAAGTCATCGAATAAATCAAAGTAAGCAATAAACTATGACAGAAACACAAAAATACTGGGGTATCGTTCCAGCTGCAGGCGTTGGAAAACGTATGCAAGCGGATCGTCCTAAGCAATATCTGAAATTAAATAACGCCACCGTAATAGAGCAAACATTAATGCGCTTATTACAAGTACAGCAACTTGCGGGTGTTGTGGTAGCTATTTCAAAAGAAGACCCTTACTGGCCTGAATTAGAGATTTCTAAAAATCCACGAATTTATACTGCACCGGGTGGAAAAGAGCGTGCAGATTCCGTTTTATCAGCTTTGGAATCAATTGCAACGCTAGCGGATGATAATGACTGGGTATTAGTGCATGATGCCGCAAGACCTTGCATCACACAGGCTGATGTAGAAAACTTAATTAATGAACTTAAACATCATGCCGTGGGTGGAATTTTAGGCCTTGCTTCGCATGACACTTTGAAATCGGTGAATAATGATTTGGCGATTGTGGATACAGTTGATAGAAGCACCATTTGGCGTGCACTCACACCACAAATGTTTCGTTATGCTGAATTAAAACAAGCCTTAATAGAAGCCGCAGAAAAAGGCTGGGTCGTTACTGATGATGCCAGTGCCTTAGAATTACAAGGCAAACAACCAAAAATGATAGCAGGGCGATCGGATAATCTAAAAATTACCCGTCCCGAAGATTTAGCATTAGCACAATTTTATTTGGAGCAACAACAATGATACGAGTAGGACAAGGCTACGATGTACATCGATTTGTCGATGAAGGTGATGTCATTTTAGGTGGCGTGAAAATTGACTACCCACAAGGTTTAGAAGCACATTCCGATGGCGATGTGGTTTTGCATGCCCTAGCAGATGCTTTATTAGGCGCGGCAGCTTTAGGTGATATCGGCAAACACTTCCCCGATACAGACCCTGAATTTAAAGGGGCAGACAGCCGCGTATTGTTACGTTTTGTTTACAATATTGTAAAAGAAAAAGGCTACACACTAGGTAATGCAGATATTACCATTATTGCGCAAGCACCTAAAATGGCACCCCATATCGTTGCGATGTGTACTAATATCGCCGCAGATTTAGAAGTCGATTTAGATTGTATTAATGTCAAAGCGACCACCACTGAAAAACTAGGTTTTGAAGGTCGTAAAGAAGGTATCGCAGTACAGGCGACAGTTTTAATCAATAAATAGAAACATAGCATTCCCATGCTCCGCATGGGAATGCCTTCTAGATGCCCTGGCATCGAATATACCTGCCTCATAAATAATTAGACATTTGCTTTTAGCCGCATCAGTAGGTGAATCGAAGCAAGCATGACACAGGATTTTTAACGTCCTTTTATTTTTTTGAACTATTTATGCAGAAAAATTCTTTTAAATGGAATTAATATGAAATCCGACACTTCTCGCGTATCTAACTATGTTATTTACAATGTTCTCGTTGCCTGTGCTGTCTTGTTACTGGGTTATGTAGGACTTTCGCTGAGTGTGGCCCCAAGTACCGCGAGTCCTTTTTGGCCGCCAGCAGGTTTATCACTTGCTGCCGTCATTGTTTATGGAAGGTCTATTTATCCCAGCGTTTTTATTAGTAATTTTCTATTAAAGTTCTATTCTTTTTTTGATTTTTCTTTAGTTGAGTCGCTGCAAACATCCATTACTATGGCATTAATAACCAGTTTGGGTGTTTGCTTACAAGTGGTTTTTGCGGCCTATTTAATTAATCGATTTATTGGGAAAGACGATGCTTTAGTTGAAGATTCAAAAATTATTGTTTTCTTCGCTTTAGTTGTGCCTCTGAGCTTTGTGGTCTCTGCTTCTGTTGGTAGTGCGACTCTGTTTTTTCAAGGATTTATTAGCTTAGGTGATATTGCTAATACTTGGATAACTTGGTGGCTAGGAGATTGTATTGGAGCTATGATCATTACACCGATTGCTTTAGCTTTTATTGCAAAACCGAATGATACTTGGAGAATGCGGCGGAAAATGGTTGCTTACCCGCTAATTGTTATGCTTGTCGTAGTAGCCGCTTTATTTGAATACAATAAAAAACAAGAAATAGGTCGCTTAGCGTTCATTTTTGATAATCAAGTGAACGAGTTTCACGCTTTATTATCGAACGAATTAACTCAGCATTTAGAGACAAATCAAATTCTAAAGGCTTTTTTTGATAGTTCTGAAAACATTAGCAATGAAGAGTTTAAAACCTTTACGGATTCATTTTTTAAACACAAATTTTCAACTCAAGCATTAGAGTGGGTTGAGTATGTGCCGGCCGATCAACAAATGTCCGCTGCGCCTATTGATTATAGTGAAGGGCAGTTTGTTATTCGGTATATACAACCGCAGGATGAGCATAAGGATATGCTAGGGCATGACTTAAGTGTTAACCCTGTTGCTAGGCAAGCATTATTGACTTCAATAGCTTCTAAACAAATGGTGATGACTCAGCCATTACAGCTAATACCAAATACAATTGAAAAAAAAGCATTTGCTTTATACTCCCCTGTTTATTATCAGCCTAATGCTGCGAATGCTATAGCCCAATTAAAAGGATTTACAGGCAGTGTGTTTAGGGTGGATAAACAGGTTAAACAAATATTACAAGCATTTTCTAATTTTCAATTATTAGTAAAAATTTCAGATAAAAATACTGAACTCTATAATAACTATGTCGATATTAATTCGCCGGTTTTAAATTTACTTTCCTTGTATAGAAGTAAGCAGGTAAAGGTTGCCAATAGAACCTGGCAAGTTAGTTACCAGCCTTCTGCTGAGTTTTATCAAAAGCAAATGTCAAATGCTGTTTGGTGGTTATTTTTAGGTGGATTCCTTGTTACGGGGCTAACAGCAATAGGCTTATTGATGTTAAGTGGTAGAACATTACGCACAGAAGAGTTAATACGTAGTCGTACAAAAGAATTAGCATTCAGTGAAGAGCGCTGGCAATTTGCATTAAAAGGTAATAGGCAAGGTGTATGGGATTGGAATGTATTAACGGGGGATATTTTCCTTTCTAAGATTTGGAAACAAATGTTAGGTTATGATGAAAATGAGATCAAAGCGAATGTGAATGAATGGCAGCAACGACTTCATGCGGACGACAAAGAACAAACCCATTTAAAGTTAGAGCAGCATTTTCAAAAAATAACCGAATTTTATGAAAATGAATGCAGGATGTTGTGTAAGAATGGTCATTATAAATGGGTTGTGTGTCGTGGAATGGTGGTTTCATGGACTGATGATAATAAGCCGGCGCGTATGGTTGGTACAGTGACCGATATTAGTGATCAAAAGCAAGCAAAAGACGCCTTGGAGCTAAGTGAGGGCTTATTTAGAGCTATATTTGAAGAATCACCTTTGGGTGTGGCTTTGGTTGATACAGCGACGGGGTGTATTGATAAAGAGAATGCATGCTTTAGGCAAATAACAGGGAAAAATAGTCAGCAACTGCAACAGGGTGAATGGATTTCACATACCAATTTTAGTGAACTAGAAGAAGAGCTAGAAAATATGCTGCGATTAAATGCGGGAGAAATTCCTGGATTTAGTACGGTAAAATCTTATCAACACCCTGATGGCGTTTCTGTTTGGGTTAATATGATGCTGACTTCATTGACGGGGGTTAGTAAAAGTGCCCCGTATCATTTATGTATGATTGAAGATATTACCGAGAAACGACAAACGGAAGATGCCTTGCGCCGATCGCAAAAAATGGAAGCAGTTGGACAATTAACAGGCGGTATAGCACATGACTTTAATAATATTTTAAATATTATTTTAGGTAATACTGAGTTAATGAAAAAATCGATAGCGAATGATGACAAAGCGCTTAAGCGACTGGGCATTATCATTAAATCATCTGAACGTGCTGCTGCATTAACTAAGCAATTATTAAGTTTTACGCGTAATAAAGCAGAGCAGCTGAGTATTATCGATATTAATACCCTTATTACTGAAATGGATACGATTATTTCGCGTTCATTAACACCCGATATTGAAATTTCCTATTTATTGGCAAATGACTTGTGGATGACTGAAATCGAGCGAGGTGATTTTGAAGATGCCTTATTGAATTTAGTAATTAATGCACGCGATGCAATGCAAGGGAGAGGGCATTTAATTGTCAAAACCGAAAATTCCTTACTTAATAGAGAATTTCTTCGCTTAAACCCCGATATAGCCCCCGGTGAATATGTACAGATTATTTTAACGGATGATGGGACGGGAATTAATCCTGATAAATTAGAACATATTTTTGAGCCATTTTTTACGACTAAGGCTGTTGGGGCTGGAACAGGACTAGGTTTATCGATGGTTTTTGGTTTCTGCCAGCGTTCTAATGGTTTTATTAAAGTCTACTCGGAACTCGGTGTGGGGACGACATTTAGGATTGGTTTGCCGCGTTCGCAAAAAAAGGATATAAACATTGAACAGTTAACTAATGATACTCAAGCACCAGAGAGAGGGAGTGAAACGATATTAGTTGTGGATGATGAACAAGACTTAATTGATTTAATCAAATACTCATTAGAAGAGAGTGGTTATCAAGTCCTTACCGCTTATAACGGTATACAGGCAATAGAGCAGCTACAGAAACACCCAGAAATAGATCTATTATTTAGTGATGTGGTTATGCCGGGTGGGTTGAATGGCTATGAAGTAGCTGAGCAAGCGCATTCCTTAAATAATGGACTTAAAATTTTATTAACATCAGGCTTTGCTCAAAAGGGGATAACTAAAAAAGGCTTATTTCCTTTTGCTGATAATGTACTACATAAACCGTATAAACAGCATGAAGTTATATTGAAGATTCAGGAATTACTGATGAATAAGCGATAAATGATTAATAAAAAGACAGATGAAAAAGCGACGTTAACCCCAAAAGATGTTGCGGCCATGTTATTGGTCTCTCCTATTACGATACGTAAATGGGCGCGAGATGAATGGATACATGCAGAAATTACTGCCGGAGGGCATCGCCGATTTACGCTTACAGAAGTGGCGCGCTTTGCACAACAAAGAGGTTTGAAAGTTCATGCAATAGAAGAAGGGATTACTCGTATTCTTATTGTTGATGATGATGAGCAGTTTGGTGCTTTTCTAGTAGAGTTATTGGGTAGTACTGATGGAGAGCTTGAAATAAAGCTGGTCAATAATGGATATGATGCAGGGGGGGCGGTACAACAATTTAAGCCGCATGTTATTTTATTAGATTTAAGTTTGCCGGGATTAGATGGTTTTTCAGTTTGCAAACAACTCAAAGCAGAGCTGGCTACAAAAGATATAAGAGTGATTGCAATGACAGGGTATTACACGCAAGAGCGGAATGAAGAGATTGTGCAGGCAGGTGCTGAACGCTGTTTAGCTAAGCCTATCACGATAAAAGCATTATTTGATGCGATTGGTATCGATATAAAGTAAGCTTTGCGCGGTCTGTTCTTCTACAGGCTAGAAGAAAAAATTGAGAAAAAAACAAGCTAAGGTTAAGATACGCGACTAAATCGATATAAACGATATGTTTGCTTCAGTCACTATATCTTAATGTTTTATAGATAGGGCAGAAGTGCAACTATTAGTCAGCATAAAAACAACTTAATTTAAGTGCTAGAATTTATTGACATTCTTTTTTCGTTTTCATACTGCTAGGTTTTGTATCGTTTTTCAGAGATATGTCTTGGCAAGGTAGTACAAATTACTTTAAAAATAATAGCGAGTATAGAAGCTAAATTCTGTAGTAGTGCTGCTATGACTCTGGAGTATTTGCAATATTCAGCAGTCGATTTAAGTTTATTAGTTGTGATGATGTAGGGGGGGCAATGCTGTTGACTTAAGAATAAGCTCCTTCTCCAAAGGGAGAAGGTTGGGATGAGGGGAAATTATAAAGGCATGATTTTATTCTCCTCACCCAACCCTCTCCAGCAGGAGAGGGACTTAAGTCAACAGCATTGAGGGGGAGATGGACGGCACTGAGACATTGAAACAAATAAAAAGTAACGCCAAGACAGTGGATACCCCCTGTTATTTTTATGACAGAAAAAGTATAAGCTCATGAAGTTGGTGCTTATTATCAATTAGGCGTTATTGGGCTTATGCCAAAACCGTTTAACCCGAGAAGTTTAGTGAGTTCGGTTATGGACTTTTGGAATAAATATCATGAATAAGAGCAAAGAACAGTTACTAGAGCAGCGCTCGAACCAACTTAATCAAGAGTATGTTGACAGTTTGTCTGAAAAAATTCAGCATATTGAAAGCTTATGGTGGGGTCTTGTTAAGCATGAGCTAGAGGCCGCCGATGTAAAATTACTTTATCAGGCAGTACATAGTCTTAATGGCTCAGGCGCAACCTTTGGTTATGTTTTTTTAAGTGAAATGGCTGAGGTGATAGAAATATTACTCAAGCCTTTGATGCAAGATAACGTGCTGCCTAATGTAGAGCAGCAGTCTCATATCAGTAAATTATTAATAAAATTACGTAAAGCAGCTTTAGAGCCCAAAGGCTATGCGATTCGACATGATTTAGTTACGCCAGCGCAGCGTAAGGTTGATGCTGCAAAAAAAGAAGTGGTTTTTATTGTTGATGATGATGCGGTGATTGCAAAAACATTAGCTGAAAAGTTAGAGCAATATAATTATGCTTCAGAGATATTTTTAAGCTTAGATTTTATCAAACAAAAAGTTGTAGATAACGCGCCTGTCGCCATTATTATGGATATCGACTTTTCTGAGGGCGAGTTAGTAGGCATAGATATTATTACGGATATAAAGCGTAGTCAGTTAATTCCTGTTCCTGTGATATTTATTTCAGTGCGTGATGATATGGCCGCGCATTTATCTGCTGTACGTGCGGGTGCAAGCCATTATTTAAGTAAACCGGTTAATAGCAATCATTTAATTAGCTTATTAAATGATTTAACTGAAAAAGTTAAAGATGAGCCTTACCGTGTTCTGGTCGTTGATGATGATACTGTCTTAGCGCGCCGTTTTGCTTTAACCTTAGAGCATGCTGGATTGGATACACGTATTGTCAGCAACCCGATGACCGTTTTAGATGAGCTAAAATCCTACCAACCAGAACTGATATTGATGGATGTTTATATGCCTGATTGTTCGGGGCTAGAGTTGGCTATGATTACGCGACAATTTCCTGAATATGTTGATGTGCCTATCTTATTTTTGTCTGCAGAAACTAATTTTGATAAACAATTAGCGGCTTTAGATATGGGCGGTGATGATTTCTTATCTAAACCTATCGACCCTAGGCATTTGGTGAATGCCGTATTAGCACGTGTTAAACGCTATCGAAAAACCAATCAGTTATCTAAAAACCTACGCGCCAGTGTTTCTCGTTTGGGTTTGTCTGAAAAAAGGTTGAGCCAAATCATCAATACCAGTACTGCCGCAATTTATACGCTACAAATGAGCGGTAATGAATTTGCGCCAATGAAAGTTACGATGATGAGTGATAGTGCGGAAGCCATTTGTGGTTATGAGGCTAATAACTGGGTCGATAAAGAGAGTTTTTGGTCTGACTTGATTTTTGAAGATGATAAAAATGAGGTGCTAACGCTTGTCAAAGGTTTAATTAAGCAGGGACATATTGAGCTTGAATATCGAGTGATGCATAGAGATGGATATCCGGTATGGGTACATGAAAATTTAACAGTATTACTTGATAGGCAAGGTGAGCTGGTTGAAATTATTGGCTCTCGAATGGATGTCAGCGCAAGAAAAGAGCATGAAATACAGCGTATAAAATTAGAAGAACAAATGCGCCAAACCTATAAGATGGAAGCGATAGGTTTATTAACGGGGGGAATTGCACATGATTTTAATAATATTTTAGCGAGTATTTTAGGTTATACCAACTTAGCTAGTATGCGTGGCGATTTCCCTGAAAATAGCAAGATGCCTGAGTACTTGCAGCAAATTTCAAAAGCAAGCGAGCGTGGGCGATTGTTAACCACACAAATGCTATCTTTTTGTCGTAATACACCGACCGCTATTTCCTGTATTCAAGTTGAACCGCTGATTACAGAAACCATTAAATTATTAAAATCAACGCTGCCATCAAGTATTGAAATTTTTGTCGATGTCGATACTGATTTACCGAACATATTAATGGATCCAACACAATTACATCAATTAATGATGAATCTTTGTGTCAACGCTAAAGATGCAATGCAAGGGAAAGGTAAACTCATTATTAAGTTGAAATTAATGACGGTTATAAACGCCGTGTGTACAACTTGTAAGCAGCCTATAGAAGGGCAGTATATTGTGCTTTCTATTGAAGATACCGGTGAAGGTATTAGTAAAGAAAACCTAGAAAAGGTTTTTGACCTTTTTTATACCACAAAAGCCGTGGGAAAAGGCTCGGGAATGGGGTTATCGATCGTTCATGGCGCTGTGCACCAAAACCAAGGGCACATTGATGTGGATTCAATTGAAGATAAAGGTAGTGTCTTTAAGCTATATTTTTCTCCACAACTTGAAAAACAAGGGTTACAGCCAGACTTATCAGCGCAGCTTGTAGATTTATACCAAGGTCAAGGCGAATCTATTTTAGTGGTTGATGATGAAGAAGGGATTGTTGAGTTACTTAAAGATGCTTTAGAGTCGGTTAACTATAAGGTAACGGCTAGCGTTAGTAGTGTTGATGCTTTAGCTGTGTTTGAAGCAAACCCTGCACAGTTTGATTTATTAATTAGCGATCAAACCATGCCAATCATTACTGGGGATGTGTTAATTAAACGTTGTCATCAAATTAAGCCTGAATTGCCCGCAATTTTATGTACAGGATACAGTGAAGAAGTAGATCCAGGTCGTGCCAAGGAATTAGGTATCGAGCGCTTTTTTTATAAGCCTTACCGCTTGAATGATTTGTTAGAGGCAGTATTCGATGTATTAAACAAAAAAACACACGCATTAGGGGAAAGAAAATGACAGGCTCTGTGTTGCTACAGCAGGCGAAAGTACTGATTGTTGAAGACGATAAAAGTCAATCTGCGCTTGAATTGGAAATTTTAAACTCAGCTGAATATCAAGTCAGTGCTGTTGAGAGTTTCCAAGGCGCGGTTGAGATGCTAAACAAAAAGCAATTTGATGTGGTAATTTTAGATTACAACCTACCTGATGGCAAAGGAGATGAGTTATGTCGATGGGTACGCCAGCAAGAGGCTATGCTCTTACTGCCTATTATTGTTGTAACCGGAAGTGATGCCTTTACTACTTTGCCTATGTGCATGGATGCGGGGGCCACTGATTTTATTAAAAAGCCATTTTATCCTATCGAACTTATTTCACGGGTTAATTCTGCGATTCGATATAAGCGTAATACCGATAATTTAGATAGTGCGCAGTCCTTATTATTCACCTTGGCTCGGTTAGTTGAAGCGAAAGATGAAATTACAGGAGACCATTGTTCACGCTTAGCGCATGCTTGTGTGGCATTTGGTAAAGTATTAGGCTTAGATAATGCGTCATTGGTTGCATTAGAGCGCGGTGGTGTACTACATGATATTGGTAAATTAGGCATACCCGATAGCATTTTACTTAAGCCGGCTAAATTGACTGCAGATGAATGGCAAATAATGAAGCAACATGTCATTATTGGTGCAAAGCTGTGTAGTGGGCTTTTTACTATGCAAGCCGTATTACCTATAATTCAGTGTCATCACGAGCGCTGGGATGGCGGTGGCTACCCTAATGGCCTCAAAGGCGAGGAAATTCCATTATTAGCCCGAGTTTTTCAGTTAGTTGATATTTATGATGCCCTAGCGAATGAAAGACCTTATAAGAAGGCGCTATCAGATCAAACGATTATAGAGATATACCGGGAAGAAGTCGCAAAAGGGTGGCGAGATCCTGAGTTGGTTGGTGCGTTTATAAAAATTATTGAAAATAATCCCGAAAGCTTGCAATTACCTGATAATTATAAAGATAAAAGTATTGAAATTTTTGATGAAATTGTTAATACAACGAGCATCGGTGACCTAGTTAGATAAGTCTACTTGATGAATGCAAAGGGTAATCAGCCGCTGGAGTTATTTAATCAGTAAGATTTAAGTCATTATTTGAGTCGATTTATTCGCAAATTATTGGAAAAATATATATAGATGAAGGGGGGGAGTTATCACAGCGCCATAAAGTAAGTACAATGCCAAATACAACCATCCTTGTTGAGCAGTTGCAAATTCAACAGATTAATAATGGCAAGGTATTACTTGGCTTAGCTAAATTGGCGGTAAAAATGAACTGTGAAATAGAAGGAATCCTCAATGGATAATAAGCCTTGCATACTGATTGTTGATGATGTGCCGACCAATATTCAGATACTAGCCAACTGCTTAAAAGAGCAGTATCAAATCAAAGTCGCAACGTCAGGTGAGTTGTGTTTGAAGTTAGCGGACTTTGAAACCAAACCGGACTTGATTCTTTTAGATATAGAAATGCCTGTTATGGATGGCTTTGAAACTCTAGAACATCTAAAAAGTAATAAAAACACCGCGACTATTCCAGTTATTTTTATCACCGCGAAAGATTCTGCTGAAGATGAAGAAAAAGGTTTATTGCTGGGTGCGGTTGACTATATTACTAAACCCATAAAGCCAGGGATTGTAGCTGTTCGGGTTAAAACACATATTACCATTAAGCAGCAACGAGATGCCTTAAATAAATTGGCAATGCATGACCAATTAACGGGATTATATAATCGGCATTATTTAATCGAAATGGCGAATGCGCGTGTATTACAAGCACAAAGGCACGCTAGAAACCTAAGTGTCATGATGATTGATATTGATCATTTTAAATCGATTAACGATAAATATGGACATCCTGAAGGTGACTTTGTTTTACAAGCGGTAGCAACTTCAATTAAAGAAAGTTACCGTGGGGAAGATATTCTTGCAAGGTTTGGTGGCGAAGAGTTTGTTATATTATTAGACGAATGTGATTTACTTTCAGCACAAAAAAGAGCGGAAAGTTTATGTCAGAAAATCGAAGCACTTAAACCCTCAGGAAGAGTGATTACTATTAGTATAGGGGTTTCCCAGCTATCAAATTCAGGCGATGAGGGTTTTAAGGGCTTACTGAAAAGAGCAGATTTAGCTGTTTACCGAGCTAAAGAGCAAGGTAGAAACCGAGTAGTTATTTCCAAATAGTGCTTTTAGAGCAAATATGCCTATGAACATGAAATCATTCGACCCATTTAATCATCTTAAAATAAAAAGCAAATTCATTTTGTTTTTGATAGTACCTTTGGCGGCTATTATGTTTTTTGCTGTGATTGGCATCGAGCAAAAAGTAACGCAATTTAAGGATATAGAAACGGCTGAGCGATTTATAGCGGTTAGTTTAAGTCTGGATGCGCTGGTTCATGAATTACAAAAAGAAAGAGGGCTTAGTGCTGGATATTTAGGCAGTAAACAACAGTCGTTTATCTCTGAAGTAGCGCAGCAACGCTTATTGACAGATGAAAAAAAGCAGCAGTTTGTAGATGGATTAAGTTTGATTGAGCAAGAGGGGCAATCTATTGAACTTATTAGAGTATTTTCTCCAGTCACTCAGCAACTGCAGGTATTGGCTCAGGTTCGTAGCGCCATTGATAGTGGTCAGGCCGCTAATTTTTTCGCGTATTATTCTAAATTAAATGCCACTATTATTACGCTTATTCAATATATGCAAGTGGTTAGTAAAGATAATAACTTAAGTCGGCTGGGGAATGCTTATGCTTCTTTACTGTGGTTACAAGAATATATAGGGCAAGAGCGTGGGACTTTAAATGGTGTATTTTCTAGTAACCGAGTTACGCCGCAACTATTTCAGAATGTAAATGCTTATATACGTAACCAAGAAACGAGCTTAAGAGATTTTAGAGTTATTGCTGCTAAAGAGCATATTGAATTTTTAGAAAAACAATTGCAACTACCAGAAAATAAACAAGTGATTGAAATGCGGCATGTTGTCATGGATCAGGGTATTAAATTGGATTTACTGAGTCAAATCCAGCAGGCAATAGGTTATACAGGTTTAATTCATGATTTCAAAAATTACATGCTGAGAGGTGATGACTTTTATAGGCAACGGTTTAATAAACATTATCAAAAGATGTTGGCTTTATTGCAGCAATATCAACAATTAGAAGGGTCAAGTGAAAGTGATAAAAACGCTTTATTGACTATAAAACAAACATTCGTACGATATTCTGATTATTTGGAGAAGGTTCAAATAATGAAGGAGTCTGGGGCATCAATTCAGGCTATTGATAAATCAGTTAAAATCAATGATGTTCCTGCTGAAAAGGCATTTAATCAGCTTAGAGTTGATATATCAATAAATAATGTTATGGATTGGTGGGTTAAGTCAAGTAGCCGTCTAGAGTATATAAGACAAGTGAGTGAACATGTCAGTCAAGACATAGCTAAACGTGTAGAGCAAGTTAAAAAAGAGTCGATACAATTACTTACGCTTTATGTGGTACTAACGGGATCTACACTGATAATTACTTTTTTTCTTGCTTATTTTTTATTACAGCGCCTGGCAGGAGAAATCATAAAAATTGCACGCGAACTGAATTCAATGCGTGTTAATGACAGCTATGATCATTTATTAAATGTGACAGGTAATGATGAAATAACCGATGTTGAAATCGCATTTAACGATTTAATTTTGCAGCGTAATGATTCTGAAGCGAGCATGCGTTTATCTCAAGTCGTTTTTCAATCCTCAACTGAAGCGATTTTAATTTCTGATTCGGATAATAGAATTGTTTTAGTTAATCCAGCATTCAGTCGTATTACAGGTTATAGCTTTGATGAGTGCACAGGTAAAACGCCAGCTATATTGAAATCGGGCCGGCAAGGGAAGGACTTTTATAAAAATATGTGGCATCACTTATTAAGTAAAGGTCATTGGGAAGGGGAAGTTTGGAACCGGCGTAAAAATGGTGAAGAATATTTAGAATGGTTAGTGATTAATGTCATACAAGATGAGCAGGGCAATATACAAAACTTTGTTTCTATGTTCATGGATATTACGCAACGTAAACAATATGAAGAAAGCGTTTGGAAACATACTAATTATGATCTTTTAACTGAGCTTCCTAATCGACAAATGTTGGTTGAAACCTTAAAACAGTCGATTTATCATGCAGAGCGCTTAGAGTATAAGCTAGCAGTGTTATTTATCAATTTGGATCGATTTAAATCCGTTAATAATAGTTTTGGTCATACTGAAGGTGATAAATTATTAAAAACAGTTGCTCAGCGCTTGCTTGGTTGTGTAAGAAATTCAGATATTGTAGCCAGACTAGGCAATGATGAATTTGTTTTATTATTACCTTGCTCGGATAGTACGCATGAAATTGAACTCATCGTTAAAAAAATATTAGAAACCTTGGCGCGCGCTTACCCGCTTTCTAATAATAACAGCGCAAATATTTCCGCTAGTATTGGTATCGCGCTTTATCCGACTGATGGCATCAGTGCTGAAAATTTACTGAACAATGCTGATACAGCCATGTATAAAGCGAAAGAAAAGGGTAAAAATAATTTCCAGTTTTTTACTGAAGAAATGAATGACAAGATTGCCTTATACTTGGAAATAGAAAATGAGCTGCGTATTGCGATTAAAGAAGAAAGCCTCTGTCTTTTTTATCAGCCTATTTATGATGCAAAAAATGAAAAAATTATTGCAGCAGAAGCATTAATTCGCTGGCCACATAAAAGTAAAGGGTTTATCTATCCTGATCAATTCATACCCTTAGCAGAAGAAACCGGCCTTATTGTGCCCTTGGGACTTTGGATTATTCGTGAGGCGTGGTTGTTTGCAGAACAAATCAATCAGAACTCATCTCATCATGTACGTATTGCTGTGAACATATCGAGTAGGCAATGTTTTGATGATGGCGAAGAAATATTAGCATTAATTATTGAACTGCAGAGAGAAACCCAGTCTAAAGGTTTCATAGATATAGAAATCACAGAAAGTATGCTAATGACGCCAAGTGCAAAAATTATTGATTTTATGCAGCAGATAAGAGACTTAGGTTTTGGAATTCACTTAGATGACTTTGGTACTGGCTACTCGTCATTAAGTTATCTTAAGCGCTTTCCTATTAGTAAATTAAAAATCGATAAATCGTTTATTAATAATATTACTGTGGATGAAGAAGATGCAAAATTAGCTTGCTCAATTATTCAGCTAGGGCACACGATGAATCTTAAAACGATTGCTGAAGGTGTAGAAACAGCAGAGCAGCTAGAGTTTTTGAGCAAAAATAACTGTGATCTTATTCAAGGCTATTATTTTTCTAAACCGGTTCCGGCAGATGATTTTGTGCAATTAATGAACAGTAATTTAAAGTTAGATTCTGATGAAGTAACTTTGTAGATTTGATTGGTAGCAATCGGGTTGGGTGGTCAATGCTGTTGACTTAAGCCCTCTCTTGCTGGAGAGGGTTGGGTGAGGAGAATAAAATCATGCCTTTATAACTCCCCTCATCCCAACCTTCTCCCTTTGGAGAAGGAGATTATTCTTAAGTCAACAGCATTGGGGTGGGTGGTGGGTATAAAAAAACCGAAATATCGATGTTATCAGAATACCTTGGATCTAGTGTTGTTTTAAAGCGTTTTAATTTCTTTGTGCTGAAAGTTTTAATAGCTTATTAGAACTGTCCTTTTAAGTTTTATAAATAATCTATAACAGTTTGAAATTATAAGTATTATTTAATTTTTGATTGGCAGGAGAAAGGGTTACAAGCCTTTAGAATTAATAACATTTATTTTTGTGTGATTATCGGCACTAGTTGGCAGAATTAATGCAAGTTATATGTTTAAAAAATAAGTAATACTAAATGCGTTAGACTAGTGGCTAGGCCCTATACAATAGGATATATAGCATTGTTATTTATTGTTTTTAGTGCTGAAGTTTATGTTTTGACTGTGCGTTTATCTTGAGATTTAGCTATTGATATTGTTAAATGAATTTAGATTTAGTTAAATTCGAGTGCAAGATATGAAGAATCGAACGTTTAAAATAATACTTTCTTTATTATTTTTCTTGTTGGTTGCAAACCGGGTACAGAAAATAGCTCTCTAGCATCTGTTGGAAATGGCGCGGCACTTTATAATGCAAAATGTGCCATGTGTCATGGTGATTCGGGTGAAGGGGGGTATTCACATAAAAATATTCAAGGGATAGGCTTAACCTTTATTCGCTTAGGTATTCAAACCGAACCTGATATGGCTTTTTTAAAGGATTTAAGTCTTACCGAATTAAATGAAATTAAGGATTACTTAGCGACTGTTTCTGGTGGAGATACTTTATCTGTTGAGACTGATATAGCTAAAGGAGAACAGCAATTCAGAGGCTCATGTGCTTACTGCCATAGCTTAGGAAATCCTCCGATTGAGCCACCACGTCCAGGACCTGATTTATTGGATGTTACCACTAAATATTCAACAGCATGGCTAGCTGCTTGGATTGATAATCCACAAAAAATGATAGATGCAGGGGCTTATGATGCTGAAAAACTAGCAACATTTCCTTATACAATGCAAGACCTTGGTCACTCGGCCGTTGAGATACAAAATATAGTTGCTTTTCTTGCTGCACAAATAGACAGGGGCCCACTAGTTATTAGCGACCCAGTGACTTTAAATGATGAGCAGTTTGAAGCAAGTAGGCAGGATTATTTCAATAACTGTGCAGGTTGCCACGGCTTGTTTCGTTTGGGAGCAACAGGGCCTAATATTACACCGTTACGTACTAAAGCTATCGGTACGGATGGTATTAGGTCGATGATTACTTATGGCTCACCAGCAGGGATGGGGAATTTTGGCCAAGTGGGCGATTTAACTGCTGAGGAAGTTACTAATTTAGCCGCTTATCTACAACTTCCGCCTCCAGATGCTCCGCTATTGCCTATGGCTGATATTCAAGCCAGTTGGGAGCTTTTAGCGACGGTTGAAGAGCGTCCTACTACTTCAGAGCACTCTCGAAATTGGATGAATTATACCGGTGTTATTTTACGTGATGCAGGTGCCGTTGCTATTTTTGATGGCGATACTAATGAAAAATTAGTGACTTTAGAAACAGGTTTTGCCGTACATATTTTGCGTATGTCTTCTAGTGGTCGCTATATTTATGTTATTGGTCGCGACGGAAAAGTTACATTAATTGATTTATGGTATGAGGTACCTACGATTGTTGCCAACGTAAAAGGATGCCATGATGCGCGCAGTGTTGAGAGTAGCAAATATAAACCGGAAGGCGATGAAGATAAGTATAAAGATAAGTATTTAATCGAAGGTTGCTATTGGCCGCCACAATACATTGTTTATGATGGTTTGACGCTTGAGCCAATACAGCGTGTTGATGCCCCTATGGATGATATTGAGGGTGAAACCTTAATTGAAAATAGAGTCGCGTCAATTATTGCTTCGCCACACAATCCTACATGGGTGGTGTCATTAAAAGAGGCGGGGATTGTTTCGGTTGTTGATTATTCTGACCCTGAGAGCTTAGATTTTCCAATTGTTGCAAATATTGCTACCGCTAAGTTTTTACATGATGGTGGTTTGGACCATACAGGTAGTTTTTATATTGTGGCTGCTAATGCGAGTAACAAAATGGTCGTGATTGATCTTATTAATCAAGATTTAGAGGCTATGTTTGATACGGGGTTAATTCCACATCCTGGGCGGGGTGTTAACTGGGAAGACCCTGTATATGGTTGGGTGAATGCGACTTCTCATATAGGAGAGGGGAAGCTTAGTATATATGGAGCTGATCCTGTCAACCGACCTGATGTTGCATGGACTGTTGTGAGAGAAGTTATACTGCCATCTTCTGGATCACTTTTTGTTAAATCACATTATAAATCACCGTGGGTGTTCGTTGATATGCCGCTAAGTGCCACTGGGTATGAGAAGGATATTTGTGTTATTGCAAAAGCAACAGGGACTTTAGGTAGATGCTTTACGGTTGCAAAAAATGGCCGAGCAGTACATTTTGATTTTAATATGGAAGGTACCGAAGTATGGGTGTCGGACTGGGCACCCGATGGTGCTGTGATTGTTTTAGATAGTACGACATTAGAAGAGTTACGACGTTTTGTTGATTTACAAACACCGACTGGAAAATTTAATGTATTCAATACAGTACATGATATTTATTGAGTTGTTATTTACCTTCCCATTTTACCTAGGATAGTTGATGAATCAGTTTTATAAAAAATTAGCAACAGCCTGCTTATTGTTGAGCATGAGTTTTTCTATATTAGCTTTGGAAATAGGCAAGCCAGCGCCTGAGTTTTCACTCCCTAATATTGCAAGCACAACATTAAGTAGTTTGAGTGATTATAGAGGGCAGGTTATTTATTTGGACTTTTGGGCCTCTTGGTGTCCTCCTTGTAGAACCTCCTTTCCTTTATTGGAAGCGCTTTATAAAAAACATAATAAGGCTGGATTTGTCGTTGTCGCTATTAATATAGATGAAGAGATAGAGGGTATGGAGCGTTTTTTAAAGCTTTATCCTGCTAGCTTTGATATATTGCGTGACCCCGAAGGTGAGTGGGCTGATACCTATGCAATAGAAGCAATGCCAACGTCATTTATTATTGATAAGGCTGGAGTGATTCGGCATATTCATAGCGGCTTTGCCAAGAGTGATATCGTCGAGATTGAGACAAAAATTACTGAGTTATTAGCGGAGGGCTTATGAAAAAAAATAAAATTAAGATCATAAGTTTAGTTTTAATTTTAGCGGCAGTATCAGCGTGTACTCCCGTTAAACCTTGGGAACGAGGAAATTTAGCATTATCCCAAATGGCTTTAGATGCTGATGGCCAAGAAGCCGCATTTCGCCAGCATACTTTTTATAGTAAAGAATCCGCTTCAGGCGGTTATGGCGGGCATGGTGGTGGTTGTGGGTGTAACTAAGTATGAGGGCGTGAAATGTCATTAATTAATCGATTAAGCCTTGCTGCACTAGCATTACCAGGCATTGTTGCTGAAGATGCTTACGCAGGTCGTGTAGATGAGACTTTTAGTACAGATTTTCAATATGCGCATTATGAAGAAAGCAATGATCGTATGGAAGTCGATGTTTTTAACCTAACAGCCGTTGCGCCTATTGGTAAAAATTTCACGGCTTCCTTAGATTTAGTGCGTGACACGATGTCAGGCGCTTCCCCTGTGTTAAATGTTAAGGATGGACAAGGGAATGTGCAGCAGTTTTTAAGCAGTGCATCCATTACTGATGAACGAGATGCGTTGAATGCTTCTCTTAGTTATGCATTTGATGATGTTGATCTTAGTATAGGTGGCGGTGTCTCAGATGAAAATGATTATTTTTCTGGGCATGTAAACGCAGGAGTAAGTTGGGCATTAAATAAAAAATTAACTACTTTGAACCTTACTGGGTCCGTTGCATTTGATGAAATAACCGCAACGGGGCGACCTGAAATTAATGAGACAAAAACCAGTCAAAAATATTTATTAGGTGTTACACAAATTCTGAATAAGGATAGTTTAATACAAAGTAATATGACATTTGCTTATCATAATGGCTATTTATCTGATCCTTATAAACGCGTTTATATTGAAGATACTGCGACGCAGGTTAATGATGCTCGACCGGGTAATAAGTTTCAGTGGGCTTGGTTGACGCGTTATGTACATCATTTTAAAGCAGCTAATAAAGCGGCATTACATGCAGATTACCGTTTGTATATTGATGACTGGGGTGTTGATGCGCATACTGTTGAATTAAGTTGGTTTCAGCCGATTGCGGATGGTTGGCAAATTGTTCCGCGCTTTAGATACTACACGCAAGATAAAGCTGATTTTTACCAAGCAACATTTACCAGCAGTAATTTAGGTGCGATTCATTCTAGTGATTATCGATTGGCAGGATTTGGAAGTATCGGTGCGGGAATTAAGTTAACTAAATCATTTTTAATGTCGGGCTTTGTCAAAGAAGTGAAGCTACAGACAGCTTTTGATTACAACGACCGTAAAGCAAGTTATCAAATAGGGGGCGATAACTCAGGTAGCTTTGATGATTATAGTTTTTACATGGTAACTGCTTCGATTAATGCCAGATTTTAAATAGATATATGCAGGGAAAGTTGCACTTAGTAAATCATGCCTTTCATGCGATGGGATCACCTTGTCATCTTCAGTTTTACGCCGTGAGTAGGCAGCAAGCTCAGGAGGCAAAGCAGTTAGTTAAACAGCGTTTAGAGCAATTAGAGCAACGCTATTCACGTTACCGTGACGATAGCTTGATTAGCAAGATTAACCAAGCCTCAGGGTCGGCTAAGGCAACTAAGATTGATCCCGAAACGGCTGCTTTGTTAGCTTATGCTGAGCAGTGTTTTCAAGAAAGTGAGGGCTTGTTTGATGTGACTTCTGGTATTTTACGTAAAGCATGGTCACTTAATAAAACCGTGTTACCTTCAGAGCAGCAGCTCAAGCAGTACCAAAAATTAATAGGCTGGGAAAAAGTCGAATGGAATCAGGATCGTGTGTATTTACCTCAAGCAGGTATGCAGCTAGATTTTGGGGGTATTGTTAAGGAATATGCGGCTGATAGTATTGCACAATTATTAAAAAATAAGGGGATCACTTCTGGCATAGTCGAATTAGGAGGGGATATAAAAGTGATAGGTGCTAGACCGACTGGTCAAGGTTGGCCCGTCGCAATAAGAAATCCGTTAGAGCAAGATAAGCAAAGTTTGCAATTAACAATGACGCAGGGTGCACTAGCAAGTAGTGGCGATTATGAGCGTTTTCAGTTAATTGATGGCGTACGTTACAGCCATATTTTAAACCCTAAAACGGGAATGCCTACAACAGGGCTACGTGCAGTGAGTATTTTAAGTGAACATTGTGTCG
Organism: uncultured bacterium; assembly: GCA_965366065.1. GTDB lineage: Bacteria > Pseudomonadota > Gammaproteobacteria > Methylococcales > Methylomonadaceae > Methyloprofundus. The sequence continues at coordinate 79,153 of CBDUDV010000008.1, forward strand.
TTGCAGGAAGTATTGCCACATTGGCAATGCTGAAAGGAACAAAAGGTTTAAATTGGCTGCAAGAAAATAAGCTTAATTTTTTCTGCTGCCAGGAAGGTGGAGAAATCCATCAACAATTATCATAATAAACAAAGCAGTTTATTCAACTAATGAATAAGTAGAAAACGCTGTATTTAATCAATAGGTATTATTATGAATACTTCAATATTTTATCGATGTTGTATTTTATTCTGTCTCACATGCTCTGCTGTTTTAGCGGGAGCCAAAGCTGACGTTCAAATACAGGTTATTGACAATACTCAGTGGCCTGCACAATATATTATTACTTTAACGCCACCTGAGCATCACCATGCTTATTTAGATAAAGGCGTTGAAAATGCATATATTCCAGTAACATTAGACCGCAAAAATAAGCTAGAAAAAAAAGGCTTAAGCATTAGTCAATTTACCTTACCGGCAGGTGAGTTTGATGAGCTAGTAAAGGCAACGGTATTACGTGGTAAAGGGAATTTTTCATTTTCAATAATCCCTCTAAATTCAACACTTCAAACAACTGAGACTGTAGAAGTCGCTTTACGTTATCAGCTATGTGATGAAATCACCAACGTATGCTTTCGACCTAAAACTGAAAAGTTAGCTATACAGTTACCTAAGGCAGGTACTGTGTATGTGAATAAGCTTACTGTTGAGGAAGTAGTTACTGATGATTTGACCTGGATGGAGCAGATTATCAATGTCTTTAATGACAATAAAAATAATACTGCTTTGTTGTTTTTCTTAGTGTTTGTAGCGGGTTTATTGTCAGTCGCTACGCCTTGTGTTTATCCTATGTTGCCCATTACAGCAATGATTGTGACCAATAGAGCGCAAGGTGATGTCAAAAAAGAAAAGCTACACGCCTTTGTCTATTTGGTCGGGATCATAGGTACTTATGTCGTGTTAGGTGTAGCGGCAGGTATGACAGGCGGAGCATTTAATAGCTTTATGCAATCTGCAACGGTTAACCTTGCATTCGCTCTTTTTTTTGCATTTTTTGCGATTTCTTTACTGGGTTATTTTGAGTTTAGTTTTATGCAAGCTGAAGTTGGGGAGTTAGACCAAAGTACCGCAAAAATTGGTGGATATTTTGGTACATGGGTCATGGGCAGTATTGCTGGTTTAGTTATTTCTCCTTGTGTCGGGCCGATTGTTTTTGCGTTGCTATTACAAGTTGCAGATAATATTGCTGCACAAACTGCAAGCCTTGCTGCACTTGGGGAGATGTTGGGTTTTTGGGGTAAATTAGGTATTGCTATAGAGGGCGGTATTCTAATGGGGGGCTTTGGTTTAGGTGTCGGTCTGCCTTTTTTTGTGGTGGGAATTGTTAAGCTTAAAAAATTACCCAAAGCTGGCTTTTGGATGAATAAAATTAAGTATTCCTTTGGATTTTTAATTCTTTATTTTGCATATACCTATTTTTCTAAAGGCTTAAGTGTTTTAAATATTTCGCAAAGCATTATTTTAATGCTGACTTGGGGCTTGGTTATTTTATGGATAGCGATTGTTCATCTCAACATTCTAAGTGGAGGAAGTCATGATCAGCATCCAACAAGGAAGCTTTCACGATTTGTTGGTGTGGTTACTTTTATTTTAGGTGCTTGGTTATTTGTTTCTGGGTTAAATCATATTCCGCATGCTGATAAAGGCGGAGCAGCGACCAAGGCAGTAAATACTAAGGTAGAGGATAAGGAGGGTCAATGCTGTTGACTTAAGCCCTCTCTTGTTGGAGAGGGTTGGGTGAGGAGAATAAAATCATGCCTTTATAGCTCCCCTCATCCCAACCTTCTCCCTTTGGAGAAGGAGCTTATTCTTAAGTCAACAGCATTGATAAGGAGGGTGGGGTTGCTTGGTTACATTCCTTTTCTGAAGCGAAAGAGCAGGCGCGCATCAGTGGCAAGCCTATTTTTATTGATTTTTATGCGAGCTGGTGTGCTAACTGCTTAGAGTTTGCAAAAGAAGTAGTGACTAATAAATCATTAAATACTGCGCTACGAGAGTCTGCGATTGCATTAAAGGTTATCGATAATACGCCGGAGTTTGAGCGCTTTAAAGCGAGTCCAGAGCACCGCCAGTTAAAAATAGGCCTGCCTTATTTTGCAATATTAAGTCGTGATGGAAAATTACATTGGTCAGGAACAGATTACAAAGCAACGAACACGATGATAAATGTCTTATCTCGTTTGAATAAATTATAAGAAATATATGCTTATGTTCCAACAGGCTGCACCTTATTTTTAATGGTTTTGCCAAGAGTTTGAGTATGATGAGGATAGTAGGCGAACGCATGATATATGGCAAGTTTGTCAAAATTTAGATTACATGCATGTATGTAAACCCTTTGAAACATGGCATGTAAAAAGAGGGATAAATTGGCCTTATTCCACTTTTCATCGATATGTCGCGCAAGGTATTTATTCGCCGAATTGCTGTAGTGACATAAATGTTTCCGTTAGTGGTAACGAATAATATTCCTGCGATTAGGCTATCGCTAATCGGAGTTACGAGCTAAAGTGGTACAGCTCAACTTACTCGATGGTGTAAAGGTCGGTTATACTGCACATAAAACAAAGGATATGTAATCTTGGCCACAAAATCAAAGGACTGCTTAAAATACCAAGTTGGCTGGCTAGCTGCTTTATTCGCCTCAAATACAGATTATCAATCCCTTTCTTTAGCCAATGATGGCGTTATCCTCTCTGGGCATAAGGGTGGTTTAAATAAGCTGCCTTATTTGGCAGTTGGAGCCGGTGTCGCCATTGAGCAGGGAGTATTCTGGAATGTATTAGCTATTCACCTAGAAGATGGAAATATACTGCGCTTAGGGGGTATTTCTAAAAAGAAAATAGGCTTGCTACAAACGACGCTTAATCATTCATTCCGTGCTTACATTGGTGCATTTTATCAAGCTTTAACCCCTAATATCCAGCAAGCGTATCAACAAGCACAGCGGTTATTTTTTACTAATGACTATATTCGCCACCCAATTGCTAAGCAGTGGTTAAGCACTCATCAGCATTTAGCCGCTGGCTTAAAACGACAAGATATTGATAAGTTTATAAAAGCAGACGTCTTTCAGCAGTTGCAAATTATTCAGCCCATACTTAATAAAGGGCATGACTATATTACTGAGCTAAATGCCGCTTATGTGCAGCAACAATTAGCTGAATTCCAATTATTTTTCGACCAAGTAGAAGCCAATCCTTTAACAGATAAGCAGCGTAAAGCCTGTGTCATCGATGAGCAAAATAATTTAGTGTTGGCAGGCGCAGGAACGGGCAAGACCAGCACCATGATTGGTCGAGCAGGTTATTTAGTCAAAGCAGGTAAAGCATCACCTGAAACAATCCTCATGTTGGCTTTTGCCCGTAAAGCAGCCGATGAAATGGAGCAGAGGATTCAAGAGAAGTTAGGCATTGAAAAGTTAACAGTCAAAACTTTTCACAGCCTGGGTAAACAAATTATTACTCAAGTCGAAGGCGTAGTCCCAGCAATCAATAAAATGGCAGAAGATGGGCATTTACGTGCGCGTTTTGTGGATGAACAGATTCAGCGCCTGTTGCAGGATGAGCAGTATAAATCACGCATCGTAAAATACTTCTTATATTTTACTTACCCATACAAAAGTATTTTTGGCTTTAAAAGCCTGGGTGAATATAACCAATATTTATTAGAAAATGAGATTAGAACTTTTCAGGGCGAATTGGTTAAAAGCTTTGAAGAATGTGAGATAGCCAATTTTCTATTTAGGCAGGGTATTGCTTATCAGTATGAAGAAAATTATGAAATTAATACTTCAGGCCCTGATTATCGTGCTTATCAACCTGATTTCTACCTACCTGATTACGCTATTTATATCGAACATTTTGCCGTTAATGAAAATAACCAAACGCCCTCCTTTATTGATCAGGATAAGTATTTAGAGGGGATGGCATGGAAGCGTGAGCTGCATGAAAAACATCAAACTAAATTAATAGAAACCTATAGTTATCTAAAGTCCCAAGGTATTCTGACCCAAACTTTAAGCGAGAAATTGCAACAGGCGGGTGTCACGTTTAAGACTCTATCCAACAATAAATTATTAGCTAGCTTAAATCAGTTTGGACAAGTGTCTAAATTCAGTCAATTATTATCACAACTCTTAGGCTTGTTTAAAGCCGCTTATCTCAATATGAAAAGTCTGGTTTATCTGGCACAACAAGACGAAGACCATGAGCGGATGCAAGCCGCTGCTTTTTTGTTTGAACCGATTTATGAGAGCTATCAACAAGAATTAAACAAGACCCATACCATTGATTTTGACGATATGATTGGTAAGGCGATTGAATATGTTGAAAATGGGCAATATCAATCCCCTTATCGTTATTTACTGGTTGATGAATTTCAGGATATATCAGCGAGCAGGGCTAGATTGATCAAGGGGCTGTTAAATCAAAAATCGGATAATAGTTTATTTTGTGTTGGGGATGATTGGCAATCCGTATATCGGTTTACAGGCAGTGATGTCAGTATCACTAAAGACTTCTGCAAATATTTTGGATACACCGCTACCAGCGTATTAAATAAAACCTTTCGTTTTAATAACAAAATTGGAGATTTTGCCTCCGAATTTGTGATGCGCAATTCCAGTCAAATCCAAAAACAAATTAATAGTCATCAGCAGGTTGAACATACTGCTGTTTCACTAATCAAAACCAATCAAGATCAAATCGGTTTAAATGCCGCGTTATCAACTATTAATGCAAAAACCAAAGATAAAGCGACGGTATTAATATTGGCACGATTTAATTTTAAAAAGCCAGAATTGCAGGGGTTAAAACAGCAATATCCCAAGTTGAAATGCCAATTTATGACAGTGCATGCATCTAAAGGTAAAGAGGCTGATTATGTAATCGTGTTAGGCATGGAAAAGGGTAAGCATGGCTTTCCATCAGCAAAAGCAATACATCCGTTGTTGGATCTTCTACTTCCCAAAGCAGAAGCTTTTAAATATGCAGAAGAAAGACGCTTGTTCTATGTTGCTTTAACCCGAGCTAAACATCATGTGTATTTAATCAGTGATGCGAATAAAGCCTCACCCTTTATTAGAGAGTTAGTTAAAGATAAATACGAAATGTTAACGGATGAATTTATCGGTGAAGGCTTTCAGGATAAGCTGGCTGATATTTCCTGTAGCCATTGTAAAATGGGTTATATGCTTGCCAGAGACAGCCAATACGGTAGCTTCTTTGGCTGTAGTCAATACCCCTTATGTGACAACACTCAAACAGCCTGTGATTGGTGTGGCTGTGGGTTAAAGGAACAAGGGCGCTTTAGAGTCTGTGAAAATAAGCGCTGTGATTTTGTTGAACCGGTTTGCCCCAAGTGCAATGGCACACTGAGCTTAAGAAAAGGACCTTACGGTCAATTCTGGGGATGCTCCCACTACCGTAAGGGTGCAGATTTTTCATGTGGCCATACTGAAAAGTTTGTTGATTTAAAAGCAGCTAAGAATAAAAGTTTGCCTGATAAAATGTATATGACTTAATTTCTGACTATATTAAGTCGTGTTTAATCAAAATTATTAACGGAATAACAAGGAAGAATAGAATGCCAGAACAAAAGAGGATTTCCACATCACAGTTAGCTAAAAAAATGGGATTGTACAAAACCAATTGTTTGCTGATTTGAATAGCAAAGGGCTTATAAAAAAGGAAAACGATAAATGGGTGTTAACCGACGCGGGTAAGCAACTAGGCGGTGTTCACCTAACCGGTAAGTATGGGCAATATGTGGCTTGGCCTGAAGACATTGTCTTTGAAAAAACTGCCGCCAAAGCAGTTGAAAAAGCAAAAGTGTCACTAATCACCGCAACAGCTATTGGTAAGCATTTTGATTTGTCCTCAAAAAAGATGAATTACATCTTGTCGGAACTGGGATGGATAAAAAGAGGGCTAAAAGGCTGGTTAGTCACGGAACAAGGTGAGAAGTTTTCAACGCTGATTGACAGGTTCAATATCATTTAAAGTGGGATAACGTTATTTTTCTAACCAGTGATCATTTAGGGTTAACCCAAGACCCATTATGTGTGAAAGATATTTTTTAATGATTAATACTTGTAAAGAAAAAAGAATACTTCTCTATTGAAGACCAAGTCTTCACACTTAAAATAAGCAATTAATAAAAAATAATAATGAGTATTTTATTAATTGCTTATAATACTACAGAATTAAAACCCCATGAGCTAAAGCTCTATAAGGATTACTGCTCATTCTAAAGAGCAATTATTAATAGGAATAACAATGGTTGAATCTCAAAAAAGAATTATAAATATTGTTCATGCCGCATTAGTTAGCAGTGTAAGTGGGCAAATAAGTGTTATTAATTCAGATGGAACTTCGCATATATTACAACCAGGTGAGCACCTTGAGGCTGGGCAGAAGTTAGTACTTGCAAATGATGCAAGTGCTGATATGCAATCAATTGAGGAAGGGCAAAAAGATGCCTTTGAGTTTACTTCTGAGCTAGATGAGCCTAGAAAGGTGTCTTTTATAGCTAAAGATACTAAAGCCAATGAAAGTAATGATCCGTTAAATAACAATTCAGAAATTTCTCAAAAGACAGGTGGGTTTGAATCACCGGATAGTGAAGAGTCAGCGGTCTTTTTAGAACATGATTCAGTGACTAATCAAGTGTCACCTGTTGCGGCTTTTTTTGACAAGCTTAAGTCTTTTGTGTCTAAAAGTACAGACGTTGAAGAGCATAAATATATAGTTCCTGATGCGCCAAATGTTGCAGTGACCTCTTTTGGTAATAATGCAACTCCGGTTGTAAATATTACCGGTGTACCTGGCTCTAAAGTGCATGCAGTGATAAATGGGCATGAGTTACCGATTACGATAACAATAGGAAATAATGGTCATGCAACCGTTGTTTTACCTGCATTACCTAATGGGGCTTGTGCTATTTCTTTTAATCAAATTACGCCTTCTGGTGTTAGTTCTGTACCGCAAATAGTGAATAGATTTGTTGATACAGTAGTGAATGCAACGGATGATAAAAATACAATTGATGAAGATAGTACCCGCCTAGTAACAGGAAATGTACTTAATAATGATGACCACGATGGTACGACAGTTACAAATTCTAGTTTGCAATCCCAAAGTTACGGAACGTATACGATTAACCCTAATGGTAGCTATACTTATGCTTTAGAGAACGCTAATCCGGCGGTTCAAGCCTTGGCTGCAGGTGAAAGTATTAATGATATTATTGATTATGAAATAACGGATAAGGCCGGCAACACAACCACAGCGACATTAACAACGACCATTACCGGCACCAATGATAATCCAGTAATCGGCAGTGTTGCCGCAACAACCGTTGCAGAAGGTAGTGGCGTTA
>CBDUDV010000009.1:0-80209 GCA_965366065.1 uncultured bacterium
GATAAAATCCCAAAAATAGGGGAGGAGATTAAGATTGATCTACATTTAGAAAGTTTTATTCCAAAAAATAAAGCGCGCTATAGCTATAACGGCTCTTTGACGACTCCCCCTTGTTCGGAAAATGTACTTTGGTTGATTTTTGAGCAACATTTATTTGTGCCGTTAAAGCAATTGCAGAAATTTAAGGCTTATTATTCGCATAATTACCGACCGACCCAAGAAAATCATGAACGACATATTTATTTCACTAATCACTAGTTACAAATTAGGTGGGACTTATGAGGAGTCAGAAAGTCCAACATAGAATAATTTTGATTTACATTAATAATGAGGGCATCAGGAATTATTGTAAATGTACCGGTTGGTGATTAGGAAGGTGTTAAAATGAGCTGGAGCTTATTTTTAACCGCATTAGTCCATCGCAATGCTTTTTATACTACTTAAAAAAGCATTGTGAAAATACAGTGAGTATAAATACACAATATGAAGTATTCTTTAAATCGCCTTATTTTGATTGATTCTTATAAAGAGGGTGAGTTGCAGGAAGTCCGACTGAATGGGCATACCAATCTAAATGGTGTGAATGGTGCAGGTAAAACCACATTGCTGCGTTTGATTCCCTTATTTTATGGGGAAAGGCCGGGGCGTTTAGTGCCTAAAAGCCGCGTCACCGATAGTTTTGTTAAACATTATTTACCGCGTGAATCTTCCTATATTATTTTTGAATATCAACGTGCCGAGCAAGTCTGCATGGTAGCTATTTATGCATCGCCGAATGATGAGGGTTTGTGCTATCGTTTTATTGATAAGTCATTTGCAGCTGAGGATTTTATCGAGCAGCATGAGGATGGTGTACAGTACCCGATTTCCTGTCGGCAGTTAAAAACGCATTTGCTTAAGCGTCAGGTGCAATACAGTAATCAGATCACCGCCTGTAGTGATTACCGCACTATTATTCAGAATCTACCGCATAATAAAGGCCAGGAAATACGCCAGTTAATTGCGCGTTATAGTTTTTGTCAGGGTAGTTCAGGGCGGCGTTTAAAAGATATAGAAAAAATCATTACTGGGATGTTTATGCGTTCCACAGATTTTTCTGATTTGCGCGAAATGTTGGTGAATTGTATAGACGAAAATCGCGACTCTATTGCGCTCGAATTGCAAATGGAAACGCTGGATAGCTGGTATAAGGAATACCGAGCCTATCAACAGGTTGAACTGGAACGGGGCAAGGTCGAATTACTTAATAAGTTAGAGTCAGAGTTGCTTCAGACAGAAAATGATTTGGGCGAACTGCAGTTACGCTTGGAAAAATTACTGGCGCAGAGCGAGCAGGCATATCAGGCGCAGCAGCAACAAAGTACAGATTGCGAAGTGCAGCTCGAGACGTTGCAAAAACAGTGGGAACAAGAAGAATTACAACTGAAATCAGCACTTGCCAGCTCTAAAGCTGAGCTAGAGCAGTTACGGCGGCAAAAATCCCAGCTGGAAAAAGAACAGCAGGACTGGGAAACGCAGGATATTGAAGGCAAAAAACAGCTGTATGCGCGTCTGGAGCAACTAAGAAATTCATTGGACAGTGAGCGTGATAATTTAAATCAGTTAATGTCCGATGTACAAGATATAGAAGCGGAATTTAAACGCTTACAAGCTGAAAAAGAACAGTATTTTGCCGAGCAGATTCATGGCTTTGAATTAGCCAAAGAAAAGACTAATCAACAATTAGCCGAACAAAAAGCGCAGTTAACCGCCGTCTTTACCGAGCGCAAAGATAAGTTACGTGAAGTTAGCGAACAGCAACAGACACAGCACCACCAGATCAATGGGCAATTGAGTGAGCAGCTAGGCGCGCTGAATAGCCAGGTTGCTGAAGTGCAGGCTGATCCCACCTTATTGCAAGACCGAGATGCAAAGCTGGAATTGCGTGAAACTTATTTGCAGCAAAAGCAGGAAGCTGAGGCGAATGAGCGGGCGGTTGAAGAGGAAATACGCGCGCATACTGGCGAAGTGGAGCGTGTCTTTCAGAAGAAGCGTCAATTAGGTGAAAATAAGCAGGCGCTACAGGCAAAAATCGAGCATGTTGAGTGTCAGATCAGTGCTGATGCCGATACCTTATTAGGTTTTCTACGTGAATATAAGGCTGACTGGGTGGGAAATATTGCCAAAGTCATTAAGCCTGAGCTATTGCTGCGTAATGATCTGGAGCCCGCGTTGTTGAGTGAGCAGGCAAATCTGTACGGCATCTCGCTGCAATTAACCGATGTTCTTGCCGATGATACAGTCGATGAAGCTAAATTGCGCCATTTAGTGCAGGGCTTGCATGAGCAAATGGCCGCTATTGTCCTTGCTGAAAATGAACAGGAAGAAGCCTTACAGCAATTGCATGAGGTCGATACTGCATTGCAAAACAAGCGCAAGCAAATGGTTTTGGCGAAAGGTCAGGTGAATAGTCAGTTAGACACCTTAAAAGATGAGCTAGACTCTTTAAAGCAGCAAATTAGTCGCAGTAAAAAAGAGCGTACACAGCAGATAAAACAACAGTTAGAGCAAGTCAAAACCAAAGCGCAAGACAATAAAAACCAGTTAACTCAGCTGCAACAACAGTTAAAAGACGACAATAAAGTATTGCAGCAAACACTACTTGAGCAGGTGACGGACTTAGAACGTCAAGCGGCGCATGAACAAGGATTAGCCGATAAGGAAATCAGTCAACTTAGTACGCAAAAATCCGATGAATTGGCCGCCTTAAAGCAGCAACGCTTGCAAAGTATGCGTGAGCGTAAAGTGGATACCGAGACTTTAACAGCGCTGGAAGTGAAAATTCAACAGCTGAAAGAATCGCTTAGCGAAGCGGAAAAAGCGGAGCAATTGGTGTCTCAGTATCAGCGCTGGCTGGACAGGGACTGGGCGGGCTATGATGAATTATTGGATAATATCAATATCAGTAGCAGCACGGGGCAACAGCAGCAACAGCAGTATGATGGCTTATTGAGTGCTTATCAGCAGCAGCGAGAAGATCTGGATAAAATTTTAGAGCAGCTTAAAAATAGCATTAAGAAAGCGGATAAGGAAATTGGCACGCTTAAGAAAGTGTTGGAAGATTTATCTGCTTATCCTAAGCGAATTCCTGAGCAAGTGAGCTTTGATAGTTCACATCGCTTATCTTTGCTGCAAGGGAATTTTCGACTGCTCAGTGCCAAACATAAAGGGCAGCGTAAAGAGTTAGCCGATTTGGTGCGTCATTTAAAACGCGTTTTAGCGGCAATTCCGAATACGCGGCCGTATAGTTATTATTCTGCCGTGAGCACGGAGTTAGGTGTTGATAGCGATGATCTGCAATGGCTACCGGCGATACAGGAATGGTTTACGCTGAGCGCGGATGATACCCGACGCTGGCTGGTGATGCAGGCGCAAACCTTTGGCAGTGCTATTCGTAATTATCAACAAGCGTTGCAACGCTTTGATCGTGGTATTGATTCTTTATCACGGCGACTCGCAGCGAATATCGACCAGAATATTAGTTTTGAAAAAATCGAGAGTATTCAGGGGCGCCTAAGTTCCAAGGTGAAAACCTTAGGTTACTGGGAGCAAATTGTTCGATTTACCGAGCAATATGATGAATGGAATCGAAACCCTGACGGGCAGTTACCGACGGATGATTTTGCGGAGATTGTACGTCGGGTGGCGGAGCAATTACAAAGTAAAAACAAAGTAGAAATGAAACTGGTTAATTTGTTAGAACTGGAAATTATTGTTACCGAAAATGGCCGTAGTAAAAAAGCCACTCGGGCGGAGGAACTACGCCAGATTTCCAGTCATGGGTTGTCATATTTAATCTTATGCGTGTTTTTTATTGCTTTGGTGAATATGATTCGTAAAGATCAAGAAGTCAGTTTTATCTGGCCGATGGATGAGCTAAAAGAATTACACCAGTTAAATATCGAAGTGTTGATTGATATGTTAACCAAAAATAATATTACCTTATTGTCTGCTTTTCCTGACCCTGATCCCGAGATTTTGAGTTTGTTTAAAAACCGTTATCAAGTGCATGGCTTTCGCGAACTGATTGAAATGGATGTTGATGCAGACTATATGGCATCACTAGAAACTATGACGCATGAGGTTGAGTTACCAGAAGCAACAACGGAGGCAACGGATGTTTGAGTCTTTGGTTAAGCGTTTATTACAAGGGGACTTTATCTGCGAAATCAGTGATGAAGCCGGTTTTCAGCATTTACAAGATCAGGAAAGTTTTTTCTTGATAGAAGATTATTTGCGCCGTTTAAATTATCGCTTGGCGGTAACGCAAAATAAACTCGCTTATTATGCTGCGTATATCGAAATTGATAGCAGTGAGCGTAATGATATTCGTAAAGTATTCCAGCAGTTTCGTTTGGAGTTGCATCCGGTGGTGGAGTGGCTAGATATGATGATGGCTTGTTTAAAACAAGACACCGCTTTATCACCAGGAGATACGCTGGCTTTGTCTAGTTTATTGCAGGTGATGGAAAATAATCAGGCGCTGGCAGATCGTTTACAGGCATTTGCAAAATTTAAAGACTTTAGCAGTGGTGAAGATTCGATCAAAGGTCGCTTGGAAAAACTACTGAGTACTTTGCATAAATGGGGCTATTTGCAACTCGCCAATCGGGATACCTTGATTTATCAAGTGACCGGAAAGCTGGATTATTTTTATCAGTCCTTGCAGTTTATTCAGGAACATGAAGAAATTCCTATTGAACAGGAAGAGCAGGATGAAATGAACCAAGGAAGTGTATTTTGAATCAGGTTCAAGGGCTAGAGCGCTTGCTGAAAGCGATGGCTAATCACAGTGATTTGGTGGCTAAGGCGTATTATGAAGGGGTTATTTATAAAGACAGTAAAAACCAGCGCGGTTTAAATCAGCTCAAACAGCTTAAAGTATTGGTCAAGTACAGTGTTGATGGTTATCGTATTTCCGGGCGCTTAGGTCAGTTTGTCGATAGCGCTTTAAGTAGTGACCGCTTGCGCCGTTTAGATACTGATTTAGCCAGCTGGGTCGATACCTTGGAGCAGCAGATTCTTTTATATCAAGATGCTTGGGATGAAAATCGTGTTGAAGACTGGGATAATTACAGTGCTGAAATTGAACGGCTGGTGTTTGATTTATCGGACAATTTAGAAGAGAACACCAGCTATCTGTTGATGTTAGTGAATAGTCGTTTTGCTAATGTACGTACCTTGGCAGAAAAGAAAAAACAGAATGTATTTTACATCTCACGGGTAGAGCGTTTAGTGGATGCGATTAGTTCATTGCAACCAGAAGATCTATTAGAAAGGGTGGATGAGCACCCCGCTCTGTATGAATTATTGGAACAACAATTAATTCGTTTATTGCCTGTTTATCAGCAACGTTTACAGGATATTTTAGATAAATTAAAGACCTTCCTGTTTGAGCTGCGAAAAATAGAAGAGCGGGCGCAATTGGTGCAAGGTTTTTCCTTTTTTCTACGCCAGAATCCCGCTTATGAAACACAGGACTGGTCTGAGCAAGAAACTATTCCTGAGCAATGGAATCAGATTAAACCGCTACAATTAACCGCGGCGGCCGATACGCTGGATTATGGTGTAGAAGATGAGTTAATTTCGATTGCTAAAAAACTACGTCTGGATAGTGATGCCTTACTCTCTAAAAAAGCTAAGCGCCCGATTAATAAAGTAGAGAAGGTTGAGCGGGAAATACAGGTGATGGAGCTACCTATGTACCGCAAATGGCTGAAGCGTTATTTTACTTTACTGGAACAACAAGCCGGAGAGGCGATTTCTGCTCTGAGTTTTCAACAAAAATATGTACAAGATATTGAACCGGCGTTATGGCTAGGTTGTGTGCTAAATGAATGGCTCAGGCAGCAGCAACGGCACACTAAAATTCAGATGGACTTTATTCAGTTTGCTAGCCATGCAGCGTTTACCGGTAATAAAAAGGTTAAGGATATTGTTTTGCGCTGGGTGACAGAGTGAGTTTGAGTCGAACGCTATTGCGGGCTGCTGAAGCCGCGATTAAGCAGAAAAAAGAGCGAGTCTCGCTGAAAAGCAAAAGTTGGCAGTTTTTACATGAAGAGTATGAAGTTGGCTCAGCACAAGGCTATGATTTAAAACTAACTGCGCATGATCGAGCGAGATTACTGGAAATCATCCAGCTGGAAAATGGAATTAATTTACAGGAAACCTCGCTGGCTGATTTTTCGGACATGCACCGAGAAGAAGCGCTAGAGCATACTAGTGATGAAAAGCTAGCAGGAAAAAAGGTAAAAGCGCAGCGATTGGCTTTTAAGGTATTGGCTGGGCAGTGTTTGTATATTAGTCAGCAGCAATATGATTTACCCGAATTTTGTCATATAGATATGTGCTTAGAGCAGCTAAAAAGTATTGAGCACAGTTGTATTATCATCGTTGAAAATTACCGCTGTTTTGATCAACTGCAAAAGATTAAATTGAACTTGCCAAGCGAATATGCAAACCCACTGGTGATGTATCGCGGTGATAAAGAGTACAGCGAACAAACACTTAGGCAATTACTCGAGACAGTTCGCTTGCCGGTTATTGCTATGTTTGATATAGACCTACAGAGCCTGCTCATGGCCTGCTCGTTTCCTTATGTAATCGGTTTGATGTGTGTGAGTTTGCCGGAATTAGATGCTTTGCTACAAAAAGGCAATGCTGAATTGTATGCAAAACAATTAGCTGGCTGCAAGCAGGCTTTAGACATCAGTGAAGAGCCCGTGATTAAAGCGCTTTGGACTTTGTTGCGCAATCATCAGAAAGTATGGGTGCAGGAGCATGATTTAGGCGCTGGGTATGAGTTGGGGGTAATGACTTTTATAACGCTGAAGCATAGAAAAAAGTCATAAACAACATGATTTAGGCAAAAAAAGGAGGACATAAAGCCCTCCTTTTCTAAGCATTAAAGTTTTGCACTATTGCAATTAAGCTACAACAGCTGAAGATTTACGACGTGAAACACCAACTAAACCCATTAATGCTGAACCAAATAACCATACTGCAGCAGGAATCGGTACTGCAGAAACGGTCATACTACCGATATAAAATTCTTTACTTGCTACTTCCGTTGTATTGTTATTCCATAGTTCAAACCTTTGACCTATCAATACTGTTGTAAATACAGATGCTAAGTCAGGTTGCCCCATGTCGACTCCATCAATAGTTAAACTGAATTGACCAGTAAAGTCGAGTTCATGGACCCCATTAGACATTATTATTTCTGAAATAGCGACTTGCTGGCCAAAATCTAAAATTAATTTCTCACCAAGCGTAACATTATCGTCACCACCAGGATTACATTGATTCGTTGAGCCACTTAATACCTTACAAACACCCATACCAGCATTTCCATTGTTCTATCGACTATCTAGATAAACTGAAGCGTCATCCCATGTTTTACCATCGTCTGAGATTGACTGCCCTTGTGCAGTAAGTGTAATTCCATCGACCTCTCTTACGTAGCTGGTTCCGGTGTAGCCTTGTTCGCCCTGTATTCCAGCTTTGTAGATTTTTTCATTAGCTTCACCAATAAAATCAAATGTTGCTGCATTACCCTGCGCAGCAAACATCGTAAAAAACAAACTTAATAAAACTTTTTTCATTTTAAATCCCCAAAAATTAACAAATTATTTTATATATAAATTTAATTTGCAGTCCAGCCACCTTAAGAACTAAGGTCTGTAACTTTCCGTCTCTACTTCACAATAGGTTTGGCGTGCTCCATGCAATTTCTAACTCCTTTAGTCGCAAGCCAGTTAGCTAGGTAATTAATCTTGCTATGTTGGTGCTGTGGGAGAAATTATACCTAGCATGAATTGTAAGTCTACTGTACCTGAGTGCGATTTTTCAGCAATTTAGGCGCTGAAATAATAGTTGTCAGGGGCTATTACTAAAAGGGTTGTATTTGTCTCATCTAATCAACTGTTTACAGATTATAGGTGATGCTAATTGTAATAATACTGATATACTACAGTATCATTTTTTGTGAAGCATAACAGTGCCATTTGAAATGGGTTTTCAGTGAGTTTTAGCTAAACTGTGCACCCTGTCATCATTTTAAAGGGTATGAACAGATAGTATAGGTTGCATGAATAAAATATCAAAAAATATAAGTCGACGTGAGTTTTTGTGTGGGGCACTAGGGATTGCTACGGTTGCGGCTTTACCACGTAGCCTTTATGCTGGAGTGACGCCTTTAGATTTAGATAAAGCACTCAGCTTGCATAACTTACATACGGAAGAAAAAATAGCGCTTAATTATTTTGAGCGTGGTGAGTATGTTGCGGAAGCATTGCGTGACATAAGTTATTTATTACGTGATCATCGGACGAACGAAGTTTTAGCAATGGATCCGTTGTTAATTGATTTACTTTATGATTTAAAAGGCACGTTAGGAACCAGCCAGCCTTTTCAGGTTATTTCTGGGTATCGCTCGCCAAAATCAAATGCAGCATTACATAAAAACAGTAGCGGCGTTGCGACAAAAAGTTTACATATGCAAGGTAAGGCAATCGATATACGTATTGAAGGTGTTCATTCGCGAGATATTCAGGCGGCAGCAATTAGTTTGGCACGTGGTGGGGTAGGGCATTACCCGCGTTCAAATTTTGTTCATATTGATACCGGGGCAGTGCGTACTTGGTAGATTTCCAACTCAGGTAATGACTGTTTGTGCTAGTGGGCTGTGCTTAAATCAATAAGCTTTATTCATCAAAAGGATTGAATAGTGCGGAAGCTTATAGCTAATCAGCTGGGCTTCTAACAGGGTATTAATTAATGGTTATTGTTTGGCTACGCGCTGAGAGAGCCGTTATTAATATTTCATCGAGGCCATATATATCCGGATAGAATGAAACGTCGGTTTCGTTGGGTAATACGGTCGTGTAAAAAATAACAACGGGTATTTTTGAGCTCAGGACGCCAACAATAGTCGGTTCTTTTGTTTTTAGAATAGCTTTTGTTTTGTCTTTATTCCAGTTCTTGCGGTTTTTTAAGATGAATTTGGCTAAGGCGGGTGGGTTTTCTACACGGATACAGCCATGGCTAAAATCTCTTTTAGTCTGTCTAAACAGCCCCCTAAAGGGCGTGTCGTGTAGATATATTGCATAATCATTAGGGAATATAAATTTAATGTCGCCTAGTGAATTTTTGTTACCAGGGCGCTGGCGTAGTCTTAATTGCTCGGTATATAGCAGGCTAATGTTTTCTTCGTTATTAGGCAGTATTTCGGCATGATGAGAAAAATGTGGAACAATCTCCATGTTATGTTGTTCTAAGTAGTCTGGCTTTTTTTCTAAACGCGGAAGCACTTCTTTTTTTAATATGTTTTTAGGAATGTTCCAGTAAGGGTTAAAAACTAAAAAACTTAAGTCAGCGGTAAACACGGGAGTTTGTAATGATTTAGCTTCTGCTTCTATTTGTTCCGGTGTTGTATATTTCTTTTTATCCTTTACTCTCTTCGTTGTTTTGCCGACAATCACTTTCATATTCAAATTGTCATCTTCTAACTGTGGGTTATTAGCCCATAACCGAAACGCTGGAATATTAACAAAAATATTAGGCCCCTCTTGTTGCTTGGGTAGCCATCTTATACGCTCCATAGAGAGTTCGATTTGTTTTATGCGATGACTCAGAGGTGTGTTTAATATGCTTAGTGTTTGTTTGCCTATAATGCCGTCATTAACTAAATTATAGTTTTTTTGTAGTATGCGAATTTTATTAACAATTTCACCGATATAGTTATTGTCAGGTGGTGTGCTTATTTTGCTGCTTGTGGTGGGAGTGGACTGTAAAATATTTAGATAGCTTCTTAAACTAGACACTTGTGTTGACCAGTCTCCGGGGCGCAGGGATTTTTCAAAGCCAAATTTTAAGGGTGAGTTCCATAAGGAATTAAGTTTATTATATTTTTTTAAGGCTATTTTTAATTTTTTGTAAGTATCATTGTTTGGCTCTCGATTACTTATTAAGGTATCTATTTCGTTGCTTTGTAATGCATTAAAAATGGGTTTAGCTAAATTGTTAAATTGCTTTTTAGGCAGGTGGTAGCCGATACTTTTGGGGTCTATTCTTCCGTAATGAAGGTCATTTAGATAGCGTATAAAAGTGAGGCTTAAAATTTGGTCAAAATCCGAGAATTCAACAAAGCTTGGATTGCTTCGTAGTAGTTTTAACCACTGGGAATTAAGTTTTTTTATATTGTAGTCTGCTGGGTTTAGCCCTTGTTCTTTAGCTTTGTTGAAAACAGTTAATAGCTGATTGATTCTTGTAATGGGAGATTCAACATTAAACCAAAGCAATTGATGGTTATTAAGCTGGTATAAGGCGAGTAAAGTTTCCGTTTCTTCTTTTGTTTGTGTTTTATTGAAATAAGCTGTATTTACATTGCTGTAAATTCTGCTCTGAACAGAAATAAATTCCTTTGTCTGACCTGCTTGTAGGCTAGGTGCACAGATAATAATAGATAAAACTAAAGAGGTGATATGCTTTGATTTTAGTGCTTTCATCGTCCTCGTTCTCTTTTTTTCAAAATCAACGGGGTCTGATTCGATTGCTATCAGACTTTTTTAAATTGCTTATACCCAAATTACTTGAAGATACAATGATTCAAATTCTCGTCACTCCCGCATGCTTTTAGCGGGAGTCTAGTGTTTTAAGTAGATCCCCGCTAAAAGCATGCGGGGATGACGGTTGAAAAAAACTGCATCTTCAAGTGTGATGGGTATAGAACGCCTACCTTCTCTGTATGGTTTTTCTTGAGCTTTTTTATTGATCAGTTTTGCAACTTTAGCTTTAAAGCTTTTATCCGCTAGAGCCTAGGTTTTATTTGTTCTTAGTGTTTTATAGCATGTATGAGGAGTTAGCAATACATTGCTCTTGCCTAAAGTATTATATTGTTAACTTGATCACGGACATTCAGCTGCGACGGGGTTTATTCGATATACTGGTTACAGGTCAATAAATAGCGTTCACTATCTATCAAGGTCGCTTTGTAACACTTTCCGCTAATGTATCGAGCCTATAATGTTCAACCGATAGCACTATGAGTCGGAATAAGTTTTGAGTTGTTCAACTAGCTTGTTAAAGCGGCTTAAAACAGCGGTCATATTTTTAATATCGTAGGCATCCATATAGCCTCTCAGTTCTTTATTGTAATTTTCAACTAGGTTTAGCTGATATTTAAGCGCTAATGTTTCAAGCATTTCACTAAAGCGTTGTATCTGAGAAATTCGATTGGAGTTCTGTATTTTTTGCCAGAGTGGAACTAACTCATCATCCAGCTGCTTTATGATCTCATTAATATTAACCTGAGCGTGCTCTGATAAAACGGCAATTTCCGCTTGTTTTTCTGCTTCCTGTTTTTGATAGGGAAGGAATCGGCATATCTCCTTGAACAGGTCTGTTCTTAGTACCGGTTTACGTAAATAGCCATCAAAATTGCTGGATTTTATTTTCTCGTATTCTTCCCTGAGTACCGAGGCAGTGAGAGCAATGATAGGGACATCAGAAAAGGATTTTATTGTATCGGCAGCTTCATAACCACCGATAACTGGCATTCTTATATCCATTAAAATTAAATCTATATTGCCTTGTTTAGTCAGTTCTATTGCCTGAGCCCCATTTTCGGCCTCCAGTGTGGAGATATTAGTCGTGGCAAAGTTTTCTTTAACCACTAAGCGGTTATTTTTTATGTCATCAACAATGAGTATAGTCGCGGGATCCAGTTTTATATGGCTGAGTTCGAAACTTTGTTTATCTGTTTCGGGTTCAAGTTTTTGTGAAGACACTGCAATTTCATGCAAGACCACGCTGAAAATCGAGCCCTTTCCTGGTGTACTCTCAAGCAGAATCTCTCCGTTCATTAATTCAGTTAGACGTTTACATATGGATAATCCCAGTCCGGTACCGCCAAACTGTTTCACACTCTGATCAGCTTTTTGTTCAAAAATACGGAATACTTTATCCTGCTGATCTTTAGGTATCCCCATTCCTGTATCTTCAATTTTTATTACCAGATCCAGTACACTATGGTCTTCTTCGGTGTATTGTTTTTCAGCAACCATTTTTATATGGCCATCATGGGTAAATTTGACTGCGTTACCTAATAAATTGAATAAAACCTGACGTAAACGTAAGCCATCGAGTACCAAGCATTCAGGTATACTTTGATCAATTTCTATTAAGAACTCTAGGTTATTTTCCTGCATTTTAATGGAGAAAATATCGGCGATTTCTTGAAATAATATATGCGGGTTAACGGATTCAAGTTGTAGATCCATTTTCCCTGCTTCAATTTTTGATAAATCCAGAATGTCGTTAATTAGCATTAAAAGAGATTTTCCGGCAGATTTGATGGTACCCAAATAGTTTTTATGTTGTTGTGATTCAACCTGCCGCTCAAGTAATTCGGTGAAACCTAGAATGGCATTCATAGGAGTACGGATTTCGTGGCTCATATTCGCCAGAAACTCTGATTTTGCCTGGGTGGACAGTTCTGCTTTTTTACGTGCTTGGATAAGCTCTACTTCTGTTTGTTTTAATTGGCTAATATTCTTAAGTGTTTCAATTGCTCCATAGGGCTTGCCTTCACTATCGCATAAGGGGGCTGCTTGTATCCATAAATAAACACCTAAGCCATCCTTGGTTTTTTCAAGAAATGTTTCTGCATGATAGAAGTCTCCTTCCTGAGTTAGTTGGGCATAATCGTTAGATAGGTCCATATTCGGGTCACTATAAAGATCAATTAAGGTAGGCCTAGCGATCCCATAGATGGCTTTAGAATATGCATATTCACCTAGCCCTTGGATGTCAGAGAAACGAGTGCCTGTTAAATTTTCTATGGCCTTATTCCAAGCAATGACGCAACGGTTTTGGTCAACAACAAAGGTCGGATCGGGTAAAAAATCAATAATATCCAGCAGGCGTTGGCGTTCAGTTTTTAAGCCTTTTTCAGCGTTTTTACGGCGATTGATCTGTTTAATTAATGTCCAGTTCCAAATAACCAAAAAGGATAGAACTAATAAAGCAATGCCGCTGATTTGCAAAATCAGTTTATAATCGATTTTCTGTGCATATTCGACAGAAATCCATTTGCGATAGATCTCATGCCGTTGCTGTTTGTTGATAGTCTGTAGGGCTTTGTTGAGTATACTTTGTAGCTCTGGATAATCTTTGCGGATACCAAAGCTGATATCAAAAGAATAATCGGTAATACCGCTAATTTTTAAATTACTTAAGCCTAGTTTCCGGCTGTAATAATCAAAAGTGGGAATATCCAGGATAAAGGCATCAATCTCTTTGTTAGCCAGAGCTTGTAATCCTTGTGTCGCATTACCCAGTAACACGGGCTTAATATTGGGATAATCTTTGGCGATGAGTTGCTCTGTGATATAGCCTTTGATGATGGCGATACGTTTATCCGCAATATCATCTAGATTATTGATATAGCCCATATCATCGGCAGTAATGATAGCGCTTTGCATTTTTATATAGGAATCGCTGAATAACATGGTTTTAGCTCGCTTTTCTGACGGAGCCAGACCATCAATCAGGTCAATTTCATGAGCATGCATGTGCTTCAATGCCGCATCCCAAGTACCAGAATTTTTATATTTGAATTGTAATCCTGTTGCCTGAGTAATTAGGTTTAAATAATCAGGCACTATACCCACGTATTTTTGCTGTTTATTAAACAGGGTGGTTGGTGGCCACATAGGATCACCACTGACTAGAATGGAAGGGTGTTCATTAACCCATTTTTTTTCCTGTATGGTAAGTCCTGGGTCTTTCTTACTGATACTGGCTAGGGTGATTGAGGGTAACCACTTGTTCATGACTTTTCTATGTTGTTGAATCTCAACATTACTTAATACTTTGTTGATCATGCTAGTCAATTCAGGCCAATCCTTACGGATTGCGAGACTTAGCTTAGTTTTTTTAAAAGGGGTCTGGTTAACAATTTTCAGATTAGTCAGCAGGTGTTTCTGAATAAAATGCCCCGCGACGGCTAGGTTACCGACATAAGCATCTGCTTGCCCTAAAGACACGGCTTGTAATGCTTCTTCATTAGATAGCGTAAAATGATACTGAACTTCTGGAAATTGGCTACGCAGTTGTTCGTGTACAAAATTGTTTTTTGGCAGGGCAACTCTTTTACCTGCTAAGTCTGAAATATCTTTTATGTGCTGATTGTTGTGGGGAATAACAATCACGGTATCTATTTCTATATAGGGTTGGGTAAAATCAAAATAGGTTTTGCGTTCTTCCGTTTGGCCCGCACAAGCTAAGATATCTAATTCAAGTTGCTTTGCACTGTTTAATACAGTTTTCCATTCGTTGGGGTAAACTTCAAATTGTATGCCTAATTGATCCGCAATGATTTGTAGGTAATCGGCTGAAATGCCTTGATGTTGGCGAGCTTTGTTGGCAAACTCAAAGGGCGGCCAGTTTTGGTCCGCACCAACTTTAATGCTTGGGTGTTTGCTCAGCCATAATATTTCCTGCTTTGTCAGGCTGATGACTGGTGATGGTTGTATGCCAGTAACAGGAAGCCAGCGTTGGAAGATAGCATTTTTTTCCACAATGGGAATGGCGTCCAGTGTTTTATCAAGAATTACGCTTAGCTCAGGCCAGTCTTTACGCACTCCAAAGCGTTGTCCGTTATGGCGCATATCATAACGAGAGGCGACTTTTAGGTTAGTGATTCCGTGTTGACTACTTAAATAGGTATTAATGCCCAGCACACCTATGTAGGCATCGGCGCTACCTGATGAAACGGCAATCAGTCCATCCAGAGGGGTATCGACTGCGACGATATCAAGGTTGGGGTTTTCGGAGAGTACCTGCTGTGAAGATGAATATTTTTTTACTAAGGCTATTTTATAAGAACTTAAATCTTTTGAACTGTTGATACGTTGATCATCAGAACGCGACATGATCACTAGGGGCGTTGGGATGTAAATCTGGCTGAAATTTAGAAATTCTTCACGATCTCTGGTTTTTGCGGCCGTGGTAATAACATCCAGTTTGCGATTTTTTGCAGCATCAATGATTTGCGGCCAGCTCAGCCTTGGAACAAGTTGAAATTCAACGTCCAGTTTTTGACTGATGAGTGAGGTAAAATCGGCAGAAATGCCTTGAAACTGTCCTTGTTGATCGATAAAAGCATAAGGAGCATATCCAGCATCTACCCCAATTTTAATCACTGGGTGCTGCTTTAGCCATTCAAGCTGTTGTTGATTCAGGCTTAAGTTTTTATCCGCAGGAGATGCGCTAGCAATATTGGCAAATAACAGTAGTTGGAATAAAAAAATAAGCCAGCTAAATCTAAATGTTTTGCTGCTCACCATAGAGTATTCAGCCTTTATTGAGTGGCGTTCATAATGTGAATAAATTCGTCTTGCTGCTCTATTAATATCTCAACCAATCTAGGGTCAAAATGCTCGCCACTTTGTTCTGTGAAATATTGAAAAACTTTTTCAATCGGCCAGGGATTCTTATAGCTTCTGCGTTGAGTTAATGCATCAAACACATCAGCAAGAGCAACGATGCGGCCAAAGATATGAATATTTTCGCCTTTTAACCCTTGGGGGTAACCGGTACCATTCCATTTTTCATGATGCTGATAGGCGATAATATCAGCCGCTTTCATAAGTTGTCGTTCTGAATTCTGCAGTATTCGATGTCCAAGCGTGGTGTGTTCACACATCAGCTTATATTCCATACCAGTCAGCTTACCCGGTTTATGTAATATGTTGCTGTCTATGGCTATCTTACCTATATCGTGCATAGGCGAGGCTTGATAAACGATCTCGACATCTTTTGCTGTGACACCACAATAGTGTTGGGCTAACAATTTTGAATAGTTAGCAACTCGGCGTATATGGCCGCCTGTTTCATCAGAAAAAGACTCCATTACACTGCTTAGCATGCGTATGATTTCTATCTGGGTATTTTCAATTTCCTGATTAATACGATGATGTTCCAAGTCAACTTTAACTTTCATCTCAATATTATTTTGTTGCAATAGGCGAGTTGCGTTGGATAATTGCAAATGGGTTTTGACTCTGGCCAGTAGCTCATTAGGATGAAAAGGTTTGGTAACATAATCCACCGCGCCTAACTCAAAGCCTTCTGCGATAGAATCGACATCAGTTTTTGCGGTTAAAAAAATCACAGGAACTGATTTTGCTCGCGGGTTTTGTTTTAATTTTTGACAGACTTCAAAGCCGTCCATACCCGGCATCATGATATCTAAAAGGATTAGGTCGAAAACTTCTGTTTCAACTAACCGTAGTGCTTCTGCTCCATCTCTAGCAAATGCAAAATCATAGTTATCTTCTTTTAAAATATTCATCGCGACTTGAATATTGTCCATCACATCATCAACGATAAGAATTTGGTTTGTTACTATCATCACGTTCCTTGTAGTGGCTTATGTTTTGTATGCATATAATACATAAGGGAATATTATAACTCTTTATTTATGAATTAAGGGGGACTAAGTCGGATGCTAGCACTTTAATCGCAGCAGTGGAAAAATCAATTAATGAAGCTAATACCTTTATTAATTCAATGGGTAAAAATACTGGCAAAATTTGTAGCGTTAATAATCAACATACAGTTACAAACATAACGCCTGCAAGCTTTCAAAGTTCATGGCATTTACCTGCTTGGATAGGGCGGCAGCTAAATCAGTGTTTATCTTAGCTATATGCACAATAAGCTCCAGAGAGCGCTCTATATCAAGAGCAAGCACGGCCTCACAAAACTCATGTTTTAACTCTATAGGTAAAGCACTATAGAGTGCTGATATATCAACAGTTCCTTCTTGCTCACTATTTTTATTGTTGGATTGTTCTTTTTCATACACATATCGAGCGCCTAGGTACCTTGCTAGAAATTGAAAAATCTCATTCGCTATAAACGGTTTATGCAGAATATCATCTGATCCAGCAGCCATCACCTCAGGTTCATCTTCCTCAAGAACACTGGCCGTTAGTGAGACAATAATAGGGGCATGAAGCCCTTGCATGGCTCGAATTTTTTTGGTTATTTCCAAGCCATCCATAAAAGGCATACGCCTGTCCATCCAGATAAAATGTGGCTGCCATGCCTTAAATGTTTGTATTGCCTGTTTCCCATTATTTGCTGTTTTAACCTTGAACCCAACGGGTTGTAATATATTTTGCAATAGCCGGCTATTATCAGGATTATCATCAACGCACAAAATTCGCCATTCAGGTTGCCCTGATTGTAATGACAAAATACGCCCATGACTTGGGTTTACAATCTCTATTTCTTCATCGCTAGCTTTACAAACGGGGAGTTGAACTCTAAATAGAGATCCCCTATCGGTATCACTTTCTATACCTATTTGGCCCTTCATTAAAGAGACAAATTTATGAGTTAAGGACAATCCTAAGCCCGTCCCATTCCTGCCTCCAAAGTCAGCTAATTGAACAAAGGGCTCAAAAATAGAGGCTTGATACTCCTTAGAAACTCCGATACCTGTATCTTCAACTTCAAAGGTCAAAATAATATTTTGACTATTTTCTCCGGGCATAGCTGCCAAGCGTAAAGTGACTGTTC
The DNA here is from genome assembly GCA_965366065.1 of uncultured bacterium. Classification (GTDB taxonomy): domain Bacteria; phylum Pseudomonadota; class Gammaproteobacteria; order Methylococcales; family Methylomonadaceae; genus Methyloprofundus. The sequence continues at coordinate 17,632 of CBDUDV010000009.1, forward strand.
CTTTGGCAGTAAACTTCAAAGCATTGCTTAATAAATTAATTAGAATCTGGCGAATTTTAGTAGCATCAGCCATTATGTAGCGGGGGAAATTTGATGATTGTTCAAATTTAAGTTCTAAGCCTTTAGCTTCGGCATTGGACTTAAAATTATCAATAATACTTAGACACAATATTAATATATCAAATGGCTTATTATTTAATAAGATACGGCCGACTTCTATCCTGGACATATCCAAGATATCATTGATCATAGCTAATAAATGTTGGCCATTACGATTAATGGTATCCAAGTTATGCTGTACCTCTTCATTTGATTTTTCCTGTTTCAATAGCTCGGAAAAACCAATAACAGCATTCAATGGGGTTCTTAACTCATGGGACATATTAGCCAAAAAAGTACTTTTTGCACGGTTAGCAGATTCTGCCTGTTGTTTCGAGAGTAACAACTCTTTGGTGCGTTCCTGTACGTTTTCTTCCAGGAATAATTGATAATCCTTTAATTTTTTTTCAATTTCTTTACGCTCATTAATTTCTACATTTAATTGATCTTTTGAAGCAAGAGACTGTTGCAAGCGCTCGCTCATATGGTCAAAAGCCTTACCAAGTTCACCGAGTTCATCACTAGGTAAATTCCCCACACGATAATCCAAATCTCCCGTGGCAATAATATCAGCCCCTTGTTTAAGGCGTGTGATTGAAGCGGTAGTACGGCGGCCTAGTAAAAAAGTAAACGTAGCTAAGATGGCTATTAATATTAAATTTATCCAGAGAATAAGTTGCTTTTCTTCTTGACGTATTATCTCCACCTTTTGATTACTTATTTCTCGTAGATGTATCGCATCAGACATCATATTTTGTGAAATTAGCAATATACGTTCAATAATATAATTTTGACGGCGAGTTATACTTAGAGTTTGATTGCTAGTCGTTAAGCATTCGTGACAGATTTGTTGATAGAGTTCCCCTGATGAGAGGTGTGCTTGTTGTAGATCGGCAACGACATCTTCATAGATTTCTTTTTGTTTAGTGAGCAAAAATATTTGCGAGCCCAAGGTGCTGTGCATTTTCTGCCATTGTTGTTTTGGGCGGTTTTCATTAGGGTGGCGAACCAGTTCACCAGACAAATGATTTATGATGAATATGGATAAGGTGATTTCAGTTATTAAACTATCATTTTCAAGTACTTTGTTAACGCGTTGTGTCATCCAGTGCTCAATGCTGATTAGACTTATTCCAAAAATAATTGGAATAAGTATCAATACACGAATCCGGTTTCTGATTGTCATTATAAATTCTCCTGAATAAATTTTGTTCAGCTGTAAAAATTACTGAAAAATATTTACTCCTTTTGGATTTATTTGTTCAAGTGCTTGAAAATATATATAGTTAAAATAATTGGGGATTTCTATTTTGTCTGTTAACTTTTCTCTGACTGCCCACCTTGCCTCCATCTCCAGTGTCACGATTAATTCTTGATTCAGGGATAGTGCATAATTATAGTCTGGCCATAAGTGCTTAACTATTTTCTCATCTAGCACTAGTTTTCGTGCCACAATTTGTTGTGCCAGTTGCTGATTGTTATCTATAAAATTGATAGCCTTACTAATGGCTAATAGAAACTTTTTAATACTTTCGGGGTGTGTGTTTGTGAATCTATTCATAGCCATAAAGTTAAATGTTTCCATATAAATATTCTTACTTGGTATGCGTATGGTTTTATCGTGCATTAATTGCTGAGCTTCATAAGCATGCGGCTCCCAGATTACAATGGCATCAACCCGATCTTTTTGTAATGCCTCGGGCAAATTTGCTGGGCTAATATTGAGTATTTCAACTTGGGAAACAGGGATATTATTAAATGTCAAAAATGCATCAACAAAGAACTGTCCGGTAGTTCCGGAGGGCGTAGCAATTTTTTTACCAACTAAATCTTTTGCTTTGATTATTCCCTTATCATTGCGAGCAATAACCTTAACATCATCATCAGAATGAACAAAAGTAGCGATAATTGAAAAATCTTGACGATTAAAACTACTAAACATAATAGGGGTTGGAGCCACAGTAGAGATATCTACCCCCTGTTGCTCCAGCATAGCCATAAAACTGGCTTTACCCGAATCAAACTCAATAATATTTACATCTAGGCCTTGTTGCTTAAAATAACCATGATATTCAGCAATCCAAATGGGAGCAGAAAGTAAACTCAATTCTGCGCCTAAGTTTATTTTTTCAATTGCTGGAGGGGGGGTATTATTTTCTTTTTTAAGAGATTCAAGGTCTGAAAAATAATATCTATTGATAATAGCCAGAAATATAACCATAAGCAAAATGGAAATAAGTTTTCTAAGCATGAGCCGTTCCCCGCGTAAAGAAAATGCTAATTCAAAATACATTGAACTAAATTATAAATAGGTAATCCCTCATTATTAACATAAATCAAAAGTAGAGGGCTTATTAATTACAAGCAACTACCTTGGTGGAACGCGGTCAATTGCTGAATGTGGATGATAATTATTGTAAGTCCATTGCCACTGCGCTGCTAGTATTTGAGCGCTAAGCCAGCTATTTAGGATGAATGACAAACGAAGGTGTCGCTCTAGGGGATAGCACTGAGCTAAAAAGGCAATGTGTTTAACAAACTAAACAATGGGCCTTTGGCTGAGAAACTGAAATGCTGCAGTGCTTGCTTGAGTCTATTCTGGGTATAAAGCCAATTTTCTGCTAAACAAAATAAAAGAGTCGTTCGACTGGTAATCCCCCCCAAAAATTATTTTTAGTCAGCTAAACTATCTGACCCATATGTTTTTTTCACAAAATATAAAGGGCGTTGTTTAGATTCAATAAACATATGACCAATATATTCGCCAAGAATACCAATGGATAAAAGTTGTACCCCAGAGAAGAATAAAATAACGGTGATGAGTGTTGTAAAACCTTGTACAACTTCACCAAAAATTAAGGTTTTAGCAATAAAGTACAGGCCGAATAGAAAAGCTCCTAGCGCGGTAAAAAATCCTGCATAGGTGGCTAAGCGTAAAGGTTCCTGAGTGAATGACGAAATACCTTCCACTGCAAATTTAATTAACTTGCCATAATTCCAGTTAGTTTCTCCTGCAAAACGAGGGTCGCGACTGTATTCGATTGCAGTTTGAGGGAAACCGATCCACGCAAATAGGCCTTTCATAAAACGTTTGCGTTCACGGACTTGATTGAGTGCATCCACGGCTTGGCGGCTCATGAGGCGAAAATCACCAACGTTTGCAGGAATTTCGGTATCGCTTATTTTATTGATGAGTTTATAAAATAGGCTGGCGGTGAGTTTTTTCATAAAACTTTCACCTTTCCGCTCTACACGCTTGGCATAAACAACATCAAAACCTTCGCGCCACTTAGCTACCATATCGACCATTAATTCCGGTGGATCCTGTAGGTCGGCATCAATCACAATAACGGCATCGCCTTTTGCAGCATCGATACCGGCTGTCATAGCGATTTCTTTGCCAAAATTACGGCTGAGATCAATGATTTTTATACGCGAATCTTTTTCTAATAATTTGCTAAGAATACTTAAAGTATTATCTTTACTGCCATCGTTGATATAGATCATTTCTACATCCATATCGATAGCTTTTACAGCACTAGATAAGCGGCTTTGGCACTCTTCAATTACTTCTTGTTCGTTATAAAAAGGAATGATGATAGAAAGTAATTCCGTGTTTTTTTGCATATTAATTCCTTGCCACGGCGTAACGGCGTGGATCTTGATAAATTACTTTCATGGGGATTTTGCGCTCTAGCCATGATTGGTAGGTTTTGGCTGTCATCACGGCAATTGCTTTTTGCGATGATAGCCAGGTTGGCATGAAGTCAGCCTCCGATGAAATCCAGTCTTTTGCTTCACGACCAATACCAAAGCTCATATTACCGGTATAGCCAACCATGGTAATAGTGCGGTTGAGATAATAAATAAGCGAATAATTAACATCATTAACGCTATATACAGCTAGTGTTTTAGCACTTGAGTAGTTTTGAATAGCAGTTGCCATGTTTTTTCCTGAGCGGATACTGCTATGGCTTTGGTATCCTGATGCACCTAAGTTAAAAGCGAGCAATGCGCCTATCGCAATAATGGTAAAAGCAATGTGTTGTTTTTGACGATAATAAAACGCAATTGCACTGGCAATGGCTAAGCTAATTGACGCTGCAATCAACCAAGGTCTAAACTCTAAAAAGATAGGTAGAGGTGTTGCTGGTTTGGCTGAATCAGTGATTTTCCATGCGACGATTGCAACGATAATCGCTAATACAACAGTACTAATAATAGTGCGTAAACTTTGCTGATGTTTGGCTAATTTTTCGCCGGCTAAAACCGCTAAAAAGGGAAAAATAGGGATGATATAAGGTACTAATTTTGAGTGCGAGCGTGAGAAAAATAGGAAGATAAATACGGCGTAAACCCAAAATAAACGCGATGCTTCAAATTCGCCTTTATTGATGACTTTCCAAGAGAATTCAGGTTTAAAAATAGCGCTGAGAATATTTGTTATCCACGGTAAAAATCCCACCGATAAAACGACAGCAAAGTACCACCAAGGTTGATCTCTATTATGTACAGTTGAAGTGAAGCGTTCAAAATGTTCATGAATAAAGAAAAAATGTAAAAATTGATCATTTGCTTGGCTAACAAGAATAAACCAAGGTAGAACTAATAGCAGAAATAAGCTGAGTCCTTTAATAACAAACAGGTTTTTCCATAGCGCCCAGTCGCGTTGCCATAAGCTATAAAAAACAATCGCAGCTCCCGGAAAAACAATACCGATTAAACCTTTGCTTAATACGGCTGCGGCTAAGCCTGCCCAGCTTAATAGCATCCATAGTTGACCTTTACTGGCCGTATTTCGTTCGGCTTGTGCTAAAGCAAAAGCACCGATAGCAACAGATAAAAACACGCTGACGCCCATATCTAGAACATTGGCATGGCCTATACCAAAATATAAAAAGGAGCTAACCAGCATTAAGAAGGTATATTGAGCTGCGCGCTTGCCATATAAGCGATAGGCGACAAAACCCATCCATAAGGCACCTAAAAATCCCGTGCCCGCACACCATATTCGCGCGGCGGCATTGGTTTCGCCTAAGATAGCCATGCTAATAGCAGAGCCCCAGTATTGCAGTGGCGGTTTATCGAAAAATTTATAGCCATTTAAACGCGGTGTTACCCAATCACCTGTGCTTAACATTTCACGTGCGACTTCAGCATATCTGCCTTCGTCAGGATCAATTAAGTCACGGTAGCCGAGCAGTGCAAACCAAAGGATACCCGCTAAAACGATCAGTAAAATTGGTTTTTGGTAAAAAGGTGTTGTTTCTGTTGTCATAATGAAATTTATTGTCCTACTGTACTATGCAAAGCCGCTTCTGTAGCAACTAGCTTGGCTGTTTTACGTTGTGCTATATAGTTGATAAGCAATAACCAACAGCCTAAAACAATAAAGCCGCCGGGCGGTAAAATCATCACGACCCAAGGTTCGAATTGTGTACTGAATACTTGGTAGCCTAATAGTTGTCCGGCACCTAATAATTCACGTACGCCACCGAGCATCACTAAAGCAAGTGTGAAGCCGAGCCCCATACCTAATGCACTGACAACAGATTTAATCACGCCATTTTTAGAGGCATAAGCCTCTGCACGACCTAAAATAAGGCAGTTAACCACAATCAACTGAATAAAAGCGCCCAGGCGATTGTATAAATCTAAGCTAATAGCTTGGATCATGTAATCAACCAAGGTGACAAAAGTCGCGATAATAATAATATAAGTGGTGATGCGTACTTGCTTAGGGATAAAGTGTCTCAGCATGGAAACTAAGGCATTTGAACAGACTAAAACAAAAATACTGGCAATTCCCATCGCCAATGAATTGAGCACTGAGTTAGTCACCGCTAAAACGGGACATAAACCGAGCATCATGACAAAAACCGGATTGTCTTTCCAAATGCCGGCGGTAAAGACATCAAGTGTTAAGGGGGTTTCTTTTTTAATTGGCTGGCTCATAGTTTACTCCTTGCCTTTTTCTAAACGGTTAAGGTTTTGCATCACAATAGGATGTAAGCTTTGCCCACTTTGGTTGAGCATACGTCCAATGGCATTTGAGGTAATGGTTGACCCTGAAATAGCATCAATTTCCCATGCCTGTGTTTTTGTGCCATGACGGACTGTTTTTATGACCTGCATTAATGTCGCCTGCGCAATATTCACCTTGGCTTCTAAGCAGTTAAAATTAGCTAAGAAATCTATATCACTGGTGATTTTTGTACCAAAACCTGGCGTTTCAGTGCTTTTTAGTACATCAAAGCCGGTGATACAGCCGGTGCTCGGTTGATAACCATATAATAATTGAATGGTATCTTGATAGCCTTGTGCGGCGGCATTTAAAGCAACGCCGACTAAATTAAGCTGATCATCATAGCCAGCATAAATTAAAGGGCCGCTGGCTTTGTCATCACTTAAAGTGATACCGGTTGCAGTGACTTTAAAGGTAAGGCGGCTCGTTGCTTTGGGTAATACCTTGAAAATAGCGCGTTCGGTTGCGACACGTTTATTTTCAGCAATAATCGGTTTGGTGAATTCATAGACCAGCACCACTAATAGGCCAGAAATCATTGCCACCAAACCTAAGGTGGTAATCAGCTTGGTGCTTGATGGTAATTCAGGGACTTGGTTTTCTGGTGTACTCATAATTTCTCCTGGGCTTTTTTACGTTCGCCATAAATCCGTGGCTGGGTATAAGACTCTATGATTGGCGTGGCGGCATTGGCAAATAAAATGGCATACATAACCGCTTCGGTTAAACCGCCAAATAAACGGATAATAATGGTTAAAAATCCGACCAAGCAGCCAAATACAAAAATCCCTAAAGGGGTGACGGGAGAGGCGACCATATCACTGGCCATAAAAACAGCGGCAAACATTAAACCACCAGAAAATAGCATAAACGCAGGGCTAGGGTAATGGCTAGGGTCAATAAAATAGAAAAATTCAGAGGTGACTGCCGCACCAAATAAGACTGCCGCGGGAATACGCCAATCGAGCATTTTTCGTGCGACTAAATAGGCACCACAGATTAAAATCAATAAGCTGGATGTTTCGCCAGTTGAACCTGAAATAGAGCCGATAAACAAATCATAACTATCGGTAAAGATGCCCTGAAATTTCATTAAGGCTAAGGGGGTTGCGCCGGTAAAGCCATCAATAGCAACCTGTGCTGACCATTCCGCTGTTGCGGCAGGCTTCATAAAAGGCACTGCTAAGCTCGATGGAATAAATTCAATAAATCGGTTTGTTGCTAAAGCGGGCGTCCATGTCGTAATAGAAACAGGAAAAGCGGCTTGAATAAACGCGCGACCGACTAAGGCGGGGTTAAAAACATTAAAGCCTAAACCCCCAAACAATGTTTTGCCCATGGCGATGGCTGTAAAAGCGGCGACTGCGGCCATCCATAAAGGAAATCCTGCTGGTAAGGTCATGCCTAATAGCAGTCCTGTGACAACCGCACTAAAATCTGAAATGGTATTTTTTTGATTCGCTAAATGCTTAAAAAGTGATTCAGTCGCGATACAGCTTAAGACGGTTGTACACATTAAAGCCAAAGCACTAATGCCAAATTGATAGATCGCATAAGCAGCTAAGGGTAATAAGGCATACACAACATTGCGCATAATTTGCGGCACACTCGGTGCTTTACGAATATACGGTGAGGTACGTAAATCAATTTTTAATGAAGGTTTAGCCATCTTGTAAATGCCTTTCGCGGTTTAAGGTTTTTGCAATTCTAAAATATTGTACCAGTGGAATATTTGAAGGGCATACGTAGCTGCAAGCACCACATTCAAAGCAGTCATTCAAATGAAACTCTTCTTCCATGATATCGTAGCGACGTTTTGCCGCAAGTTGTCCCATTTCTGCTGGGTTTAAAAGAATAGGGCAGGCTTGTAAGCATTGCGTACATTTGATGCAGGGTAATACATCGTCTTGTTTTGTTGCACGCTTATCTAAAACTAATAATCCCCCCGTACCTTTGGTAATAGGGACATCCAGTGATTGTATCGGCATGCCCATCATCGGCCCACCTAAAATCAACTCAAATTCATCACCGACAACCCCTGCATACTCTAATAAATAGCGAATGGGAGTCCCGATAGGTACTAAATAGTTACCTGGTTTTTCAACGGTATCGCCAGTGATAGTGATAATGCGTTCGATTAGCCCGCGGCCTGTGGGTAATAATGCACCGATTTCCGCTAACGTTGCTACATTAAAAACGGCTAAACCTACTTCAGAGGGTAAACCACCGGAGGGGATCTCTATGCCTAATAATGAGTAAGCCAACATTTTCTCAGCACCCTGTGGGTACTTGGTTTCTATTGCTTCTATGCTAATAGAACCATCATCTGGCAAATACGGTTTAATCGCTGCTAAAACATCGGTTTTATTATCTTCAACACCAATAATGGCTTTAGGCGCATCAACACATTTCATGGCAATGCGAATACCCAATAATAATTGCTCGATTTTTTCAAGCATGACACGATGGTCAGTAGTTAGAAAAGGCTCGCATTCACAGCCATTCACTAAAATGGTATGAATTTTCCTATCATCAGGAATACTCATTTTTACATGAGTAGGGAATGCCGCACCACCTAAGCCGACCATACCGGTATTTTTTACCGCTTGAATTAATTCTGCGCGCGATAATTGTAAGTAATCTTGTTGGCACTCGGTATCTAAAATCACTTGTCCAGAATTTAATGACGTTGTTATGCTAATGGCAGGTAATTTCTGACCTGTCGCCGTCATAAAAATATCGATAGTCTTGATTTTCCCGGTAACCGGCGCATGTATAGGCACCGACATAAAGCCATCCGCTTCAGCAATTATTTCACCGCGTGTCACTTGCTGTCCTTTAAAGACTAAGGCTTTAGCGGGCTTGCCGATACTTTGTGCTAAAGGCACAATGATTTCTGGCGCAAAAGGCAGACGTCGTGTCGGCTTTGCGCTGGTTTCCGCTTTGTACTCTTCAGGGTGAATGCCGTGCGAAAAGGTTTTTTTTCCAAATAAGCTAAATAAAGTCATAAAGCTATTTTAACTGGAAAGTGAGTAAACTGTTTTATGCTTTGTGAAAAATAACTTAAGTGACGCATTTTTATAGCTTTCAAGGCGAGTTAATCGTCAGCTAAATGTCTTTCACGGTTTAACGCTTTAGCAATTCTAAAGTATTGCACTAAGGGAATGTTTGAAGGGCAAACATAGCTGCACGCGCCACACTCAAAGCAGTCGTTTAAGTGATACTTTTCTTCCATAGATTGATATTGGCGCTTTGCTGCGAGTTGTCCCATTTCAGAGGGGTTTAAGTGGATAGGGCAGGCTTGCAAGCAGTGAGTACACTTTATGCACGGCATAATCTCATCATGACCTGTTGCACGTTCGTCTAAAACTAATACCGCACCGGTAGCTTTGGTAATCGGTACATCAAGTGAGCGTACGGGTATTCCCATCATTGGTCCACCTAGAATTAAAGAGGCGTCACCGCTGCCCGTAAATCCTGCGTGATCCAATAAAAATTGTAGAGGCGTACCCAGAGGCACTAGATAATTACCCGGATTACTTAAGTTATCGCCAGTAACAGTGATAATACGTTCAGTATAGCCGTGGCTTGTGGGGAGTAATAGACCAATTTTGGCTAAGGTGGCCACATTAAAAATGGCTAAACCGACCGAAGATGAACGGCTGCCTGAAGGGATTTCAATCCCTAATAAGGCAGAGGCGAGCATTTTTTGTGCCCCTTGTGGGTATTTAGTTTGAATTGCTTCAATGGTAATGCTGCCATCACTGGGGAGTTGTGGCTTAATTTCGTGTAATACATCCAGTTTATTATCTTCTATGCCGATAATTGCCTTAGGTGCGTCTAAGCACTTCATTGCAATATGAATGCCGAGAATTAATTGATCGATGCGTTCTAACATGACACGGTGGTCAGTGGTCATAAAGGGTTCGCACTCACAGCCATTAACTAAAATAGTATGGATGGGGGACTCTTCGGGCGTGGTCATTTTGACGTGGCTGGGAAATGCAGCCCCACCTAAACCCACAATACCTGTGTTTTGTACTGCTTTAACAAGGGCTTCACGGGACATTTGTTGATAATCATTAGTATTATCTGAAGCGATAATATGCTGTCCAGAATTTAAGGAGGTGGTAATGATAATCGCGAGTTGTTTACCACCATCTGCGACGTTAACTAATTCAATTGCTTTTATCGTACCTGTTGCTGGAGCATGAAGAGGCACAGACATAAATCCAGTGGATTCTGCAATCAGTTCGCCGCGGGTAACAAACTGGCCTTTAAAGACGATAGGCTTGGCGGGTTTACCAATGTTTTGTGCTAGGGGTAATATAAATTCTGGCGCAAAGGGTAAGCGGCGAGTCGCTTTTGCGTTGGTTTCTTCCTTGTGTTCTTCTAAATGAATGCCATGAGAAAAGGTTTTATTGCCGAATAAGTTAAATAGTTTCATATTAAAAAGCAGTCCGTTTGCCTGGGCAAAAATACTCTAAAAGTATGTTTACATGTTATGCGCTAATTTAGTTTTTCGATCTGTTCAAAGATTAGGGTTTAAATTTTGAGGTGGATTTATTATCAATAATATTTTCCAACTCAATATTCAATGCTTGGGTGGAGATAAGTAGCTCCCAGATGGAAAATAACAGTGATAAAACAATCAATACCATGCCACTTAAAAAGATATAGGTGGCATAGGGTTGTAAGTTTAAAAAGACTAAGCCCATAGAAATAACACAAAAAATGATGCCTGATACAGCGAGTAATTGCATCACAATAATCAAGCGGATTCGAGTGCGTAAACTATTAACTTGCTTTTTTATAAACAGGCTGTGAGTTTCATTGTATAAGTGGTGTAACTCACGCGTTCTTTTAGTAATGGCTAGATAGCGATTGGCATACGCCAAAAAAAGTACTGAAATCGCAGGAAATAATAATGCCGGGGTTGTCATTGTCATTTCTGTTATTTCTGTCATGGGCTTGCCTGTTGCGTTATTAGGGATAAAAGCCTCGTTATTTGAGTGATACTAATAACGAGGCAATAAGCCATTTATTGAAATTTTTCAGCGCGTTTAATGAGTTTTTCTAGGTTTTTCTCATTTGGATTCCACGGTGTTCCTGGGTGAATAATCACTGCGGTACATTTTTCCGCTGCTTTTACAATATCCTCAAACGTTCCTGCCGTCGGATCAATAACAACCGCTTTTTTATCGTCATTATATTTGAAGATTTTTGGGTTAATGTCCACACATTCATCGCAGGTTGTACAGTCAGGTGTTTCTATCCAAACTTGCTCATGACCACCGGCAGGTTTTTCTGCGGCGGCCGGTGCAGCTGCAGTGCTAGAAGCAGGAGCAGTCGCGGTTGGTACAGCGACGGCTGGCACATTAGCCGCTGGTGCGGCCATTAATACTGATGCAAGCTCGCTGGCGTCATCACCACCGACCATGGTCATTAAGTTAGAAGCGATGCTCGATGCCATTTCTGCTTTTGCTTGTGCTGCGACAGCATTGACATCCACTTCTGTTCTATCAACGCCTGCTAAACCTTTTAATGTGCGCCAGAAATTACGTCTTTCAATGGTTGAATGAACAATTTCAGAATCAATCACGACACGGACTAAGGTATTACTTTCTGGGTGGACTGCATGAATATAAGGAATGTTCTCGGCCATTTCCTCATGCTCTAAATCAATAAATTCATGCAAAGGCACCATGTCATCATTCCACTGTGATGGTGGTACAAATTTAAAATGCTTTTGAAAACGACCTTCCGTCATTGCCCAATCAGCAAAGGTTAAAGGCACCGTCATTCTATCTTCTATGCCATATTCATCAACAAACTGCAGTTCGTAAGTAGTCCAGTCTTGCTCTACAGCTGGATTACCTTTGAGTGACATACTTTTTTCCCAAGTATCATCTTCACGTGGGTCGTAAGTCATTAATGGATAAGCACGCGATTCAACCGCGAGTTTACTTTGCATGTCGGCCGCATCATCAGCCACACCATGCTCTGGTTGGCATACTGCGTAAATGTTGAAAATAGCTGGCCCACGGTAATTAAGTCCGTCGATATAGCCTTCAATTAAATGGTTGGGGTGAGCGATAGAGCTTTGCAATGTATAGGTTGTTCTATGCGCCATAGAAATTAAACTCATTTCTTTACGGCGCTCAGTTTTACCTTTCCATTCTTTACCGTAAGGCGCCATATCAGACACTTGGCCAATAAAGCCAGAAGTGCAGGCCTGTCCGCCAGTATTCGAATAAACTTGTGTGTCTAAAATTAATATTTTAAGCGGCATGCCCGACATAATGCTACGCGATAAGTTTTGGAAACCGATATCGTACATTGCGCCATCACCACCCACTGTTACAACCGGTGGGCACATTAAGTATTCTTGTTCGCTAAACTGATGCCAATCAAAATATTTAAAGAAGTGAGATTGCTCTTGTTTATCGTATTTACCTGCAATTTCTAATTCAGCCATACGAATGGCTTTAAAGCCCTCGGTCATTTTGACCATATGCCCTTCAAAGATCCCCATTGCTAACGAAGGCGCATCTTGAAATAGGTTGTTAGCCCAAGGAAATGGGTAGGGGTTGAATGGGAAGGTGGAGCCCCAAACAGAACTACAGCCGGTGCTATTAGTAATCCCCATTTCAGTACGACCATTACCGGTAACGCCCTGCGTATATTGCCATTTTAAATGTTTTAACTTAGCAACCAGTTGCGATGCCCATTTTAGCCAAACACTATCAATCGGGTTGCTAGCCTTGCCATCACTGAGTGCGCTACTCAGGTTGGTGAGGGTTAAATCAACATTTTTGTTGTTTTCAATCGCCGCTTCAACCGCTTCAATATCACTAATATCCAATTTTTCAGCTAATTTAAGGCGGATATGTTTTTCCATTCCTGTAATTAACTGCTCAATCTTAGCGATTTGCTTTTTCACGCGCGGTTGCATTAGTGCAACTACCGTACCGGTAAATAAATGCACAATGGTTTTTTCACCGCAACCTAAACACGCACCATCACCACAATTCATCGATGAATAAGTACGTTTATCCAGCATCATGGTAGTGAGTGCGCCGGCCTTTTCATCTAAATCATCAATACGTTTGTATTTAGGATTAGACGTGGGTAAATCATTCCAGTATTCCCAATCATTGCGTAAGGTTTGTATGCTTTCAGGGGTTTGTTTGATAGGGATTAAGGCTTCATCTGGACAAACTTCAACACATTCCATACAGCCTTTACAGGTCATTGGGTTAATAGTGATGGAAAATAATCCGCCATTATTCGGTGTGCGTTTGTTAACGGCATCATGGTAAGGCTTAGTAATGGCGAATTTAAAGTCGCCCATTGCTTCTTTAAACCAATCAAATTCCTGACGCACTTCTGCTTGCTGTTCTTCAGGGTATTCTTTGATGGTTTCGCCGATCGATTTATTAAAGATCGGATCAAGTACAGTGCCTTCAGACTTATCTGCCGTTAAAGCATGATATTTTTTCTCTACGTTACGAATGGCGCGGCGTAAGTGTTTAACGGTTTTTCCGGTATTTTCGATGCGCTTAATATTGGTTTCAAATACTTCATTGACGCTATTGATTAAGCCAGGAATCGCACTATCAGGACAGATGGTATAGCAATCACCACAGGCGGTACAGTTTTCAGGAATCCATTCAGGATGCTCAAAACGAATTTGCGTCATGTCGCGATAAATACCCGAAGCGGCAGGCATAATGCTAAGCGCTAAAAAGGGATCGGCAAGGTTGTCGTTAGCGCGGCCATTAATATAGTTAGAACCGGTTTGTTCAAAGAAACGGTGAATATCAGAAACCGGGGTATCGTTTTTAGGTTTTTGTAATAAAGTCAGCGGGGCTGTTCGCTCTATTTTCTTACTCGATTCGGCTATATCGCCAACCGTCATCGCGCTGATATCTAAATGTTGAGTTTCTGTAAATCCGCGTTTAACGGTACGGAAATTATCTTCAACAACTTGCTCTCCTTTGTTACCAAATTTTGTTTTGATGGTGTCGTGAATCGCTTCAAGTATGTCTTCTTTACTTTTACCTGCATTTTCAGCAAGGCTAGTCGATTCAAAAAACGCACCTTGGAATGTGATTCCTTGCATGCGGAATTGTAAGTCAGGATGATTTGTTTCTTCACGCGCTATTTTAAATCCATCTAAATAAGCGACTTTAATGTTTTTATCAACAATATATTGTTGCGATGCTTTAGGGAAGCTGCGCCAGACTTCTTCTGGCGTTGCCGCATCACTTTGAATGATAAATACGCCATTTTTATTTAGCCCAGCTAATGGATTAGAGTGGGTAAATACATTCGGATCGGGCGCGATAACCACATCGATATGTGCGTATTCACACGCGATACGAATAGGCTCTGGCGCGGCGGATAAATAATAGGTTGTGGGTTGGCCTTTTTTCTCTGAGCCATATTTTGGATTGGCTTTAATATTGTAATCAAGCAGGTCAAATAAGGTCATTGCCAAATTCTTACCTGTGGTGATTGCACCCCATCCACCGACAGAATGCATACGCACGGTAAGTGCGCCCTTAGGCATTAGATTTGGGTTCTCGGTGCCTTTTAAGGCTAAATCCGCTATCGCTGGGTAAGTATCTAAAATCGTTTGTTGCTGTAATTCTTGTTTTGGGCTGAAAGCTTGTGCACGAATAAAATCGATACCGAGATAATAGAATTTTTGATGCTTGCCTTTAGGTAGCATATTTTCTACTGCAGCAATAATGCCTTCAGGTTGTAAGTCGCGACTACCTAAGCCAAAGCAAGCAGAATACAGTGGCGAAGTATCGGTGGTTTTGTTGTAAGTCGCGTACTCAGGAAAAGGAATTTCTTTAGAATGACCATTTTCAAAAGCTTTTGCTAGTGCATTGCGAATCTCTGAGATCAGCGGTAAATCTTCTGATAAAGGCTGATCGGTGCGCTCCATTACGGTGATCCCTTTGCGGCCTTTTGCCACAGCAGAAATAAGGTCACCAGGAAAAGGGCGGAAGAAAACCATGTTGACGACGCCAACCTTAATATTACGTGTTTCACGCAAGTAGTCAGCCGTTGCTTCCGCTGTTTGGGTAACACTGCCTTGTGCAATAATTAGATATTCCGCATCATCACAGCGATATTGACCGATACGGTTGTAACGACGGCCAGTGAGTTCAAACCATTCATCCATGCATTCATCGGCATGTGGTTTCACGTGGTCAAAGAAATAGGGGCGTTGTGCGGCAACAGACTGCATATAGGAGTCTTGGTTTTGTACTGCACCCGACATCATCGGTTCGTCGACATTCCAAAGCTCAGGTACGCGGCGGCGCAGATCACCATAAAGAATTTTTTGCGAGGCGGTAGGGCAGTTAATAATATCTTCTGGCGAGCCTAAAAATTCTTCGATTAATTCGCGTTCTGGTAGTTGTAGGGGTTCAATTAAGTGTGAAGTTAAGAACCCATCTTGGCCAACAGCCGCTGGATTCAAGCTCAATTCAGCAATTTTTCTAGCGATGATATTTAAATCTGCAACAGACTGATTGTCTTTAGCAAATATCTGTATAAAACCGGTATCGTCCATACAGTGGTAATCATCATGGCCGCAATGTACGTTAAGTGTGGCTTTGGTAATAGCACGGCAGGCAATATTTAAAACATAAGGCAGGCGTTTACCCACGGCGGTATACAAAGACTCATGCATATAGGCGATGCCTTGTGATGAGCTAAAGTTAGTTGAACGTAAGCCCGTCATGGACATACCTGCAGTAATAGCTGCTGCTGCATGCTCACCTTCAGGTTCTACAAAAATGAGTGGGCGACCAGAGACATTAATGTGACCTTTGCTTTTTTCTTCTGCCCAGTATTCACCCATGTCTGTCGAGGGAGTGATAGGGAATGCGCCAGCAGCATCACTTGCTTCTCGCTCACACATTACAACTGCAGAATTGCCATCCATTGCTTGACGAATACCAGGGTATTTTACGTCTTTATCTTGTTTTTTTTTGCCAAAAAAAGCCATAGGGGTTCCTTTTTAATACGGTGTTCAGTAATTACTTATTTTAATTCTAAATGGTTTGCGCTAACCAATAGGTAATGAGTTCTCGCGATGTGGCTTGCTACCTTCTTTACCTTTACTTGCGTAAGTAGAGCCTAGTTTGCTGTCTAACCAGACGATAGCGCCAGTTGGGCAGCGATCAATTGGGGTGCGATCCACTTCAAAATCAGAGTATTTGGCGTAATCAATGACGGCTAAATTATTTTTAATTTCAATTAAGCCAGAAGGCGCATCAACAACGCATTTTTCACAGGCAGTACAAGCGACCTCGCATTCTTGCTCCGCGGTATCGCCTTCATCGAGGCTTTTGCAGGCTACATAGAGCTTTTCGCTAACCGGCATGAGTGAAAATAAATCTTTAGGGCAGACTACAATACAATCATTACAAGCAGTGCATTTATCTTCGATAACAATGGGTAAACCATGTTCATTCATATAAATGGCATCAAAGTCACAAACATCAGCGCAATCGGCTAAACCTAAGCAACCCCAACTGCAGCCTTTGCCTCCGCCAGAAACGGCAGAGGCGGCTTGGCAAGATTTTAACCCTTCGTATTTTGCACGCGTATAGGCAACATGTGTACCGCCAGCGCAGGCTAAACGAGCAACAACTTTTTCATGATCGCCCATGCCTACGCCTAAATATAAAGCGATGTCAGCATTACCTTCATCTGTATTGACGGTGCATTCGGAAGGTGATTTTGTGCCGTCAACTAAGGCTTCGGCGAAAGGGCGGCAGCCAGGTGTTCCGCATGCGCCACATTGTGCTTGTGGAAGCATATCGTCAACTTCTGCAATTCTAGGGTCTTCATAGACAAATAGCTTTTTGTTAGCAATAGCTAGAATAATTGCCAGAATAGCACCTAGAGCAACCATAAAAATGGCAGCTGTGGCGATGGTTGATATCATGTTATACCGTTTAATCGAAAGTTCTATTACGCTGAAAGTGTGCAATGACACAAGCTACGTCCCTGTAAAGAGGAAGAATTCTCGCTGGTGAAAATTCTATCTTTGATGTTTCTGAAATATCTATCTATTGGAGTATATAGTTTATCGCTATAAAAATAAATAAAGGATTTTGTTATCACAATACTTAGGTGAAAGTCCATATTGATTTTAGTGTTGAATCCAGACAGTTAGGTTGTTTAATCGTACTTTTTTAGAGATAATGACGTTAATATTAATAAACTTTGGTTTGTAATTATGAAAGAATTCATGATGCAGGGAGTTGAACTTATGCTTATTGGCATGGGGATAGTCTTCCTTTTTCTTGTGATGTTAATTGGTGCGGTAAAATTAGTGGCTTATTTGGTGACTAATTTTTTTCCAGAAGAATTGCCTGCTACACCGGCAAGACCCACACCAGCACCTGTTTCCAATGGTGTAACACCTACTGTGACAGCAGCTATTACGGCAGCTGTTCACCAACATAGAGCTAAATGATTTTTTAAAAATTGTTTAGTATTTAACCGTTAAAGTACACGTTAAAAGACGTCATAGGATAGTTACATGACAGCAATAAATAAGCCCGTAGGAATTACGGAAGTCGTCCTTCGAGATGCACACCAATCTATCTTAGCAACGCGTTTGCGCATTGAAGATATGTTGCCGATTTGTGAACAATTAGATCAAATTGGTTATTGGTCTATCGAATCTTGGGGGGGAGCGACCTTCGATTCTTGTATTCGGTACCTAGGAGAAGATCCTTGGGAACGTTTGCGTTTATTAAAAGCAGCAATGCCAAATACGCCACAGCAGATGTTATTCCGTGGACAAAATATTTTAGGCTACCGTCACTATGCAGATGATGTGGTTGATAAATTTGTCGAGCGTTGTGCAGTCAATGGTATCGATGTTTTCCGTATTTTTGATGCGATGAATGATATGCGTAATATCGAGCATGCGGTTAAAGCAGTATTAAATACCGATGCACATGCGCAAGGCACTATTTCTTATACGAAAAGTCCAGTACACACACTAGATAAATGGTTAGTGCAGGCTAAGCAAATTGAAGATATGGGTGCGCACTCTATCTGTATTAAAGACATGGCGGGTTTATTAACGCCTTATGATGCCTTTGATATGGTGACAGCACTGAAAGCGTCAGTCGATATTCCTGTGCATTTACATTGCCATGCAACAACAGGCTTAAGTGTTGGAACCTTAATTAAAGCCATTGAGGCCGGTGTTGATAATGTTGATACTGCGATTTCATCGTTAAGTATGACTTATGGTCATAGTCCTACCGAAACGATTGTTGCAAGTATGGCAGGGCAAGAACGTGCGACCGGTTTAGATTTAGAAAAATTAGAAGATATTGCTGATTATTTTCGTGGTGTGCGTAAAAAATATGCAGAACATGAAGGTAGCCTAAAAGGCGTCGATGGACGTATTTTATTAGCGCAAGTACCGGGTGGTATGCTAACAAATATGGAAAGCCAGCTAAAAGAACAAGGCGCAGAAGATAAATTTGCTGAAGTTCTAAAAGAAATTCCACGTGTACGTGAAGATTTAGGTTTTCTACCATTAGTGACGCCAACGTCGCAAATTGTGGGTACACAAGCGGTACTTAACGTGATGACGGGCGAGCGCTATAAGTCAATTAGCAAAGAAACGACTGGCGTTTTAAAAGGCGAATATGGCGCAACACCTGCACCGGTTAATGCTGAATTACAAGCACGCGTTTTAGACGGTGCGGAAGTCATTACTTGTCGTCCTGCAGATTTAATTGCACCAGAGATGGATGCGTTAATTGCTGAAGTGCAGCAAAAAGCACAAGAAGAAGGTGTGACTTTAGCGGATAACGTAGAAGAAGATGCTTTAATTAATGGCTTATTTGTACAAACAGGCTGGAAATTTATTGCTAACCGCGGTAATCCTGATGCGTTCGAGCCTGCACCTAACCCAGAAGCATTTGCGGCTAAAAATGCACCTAAAACAGACGCGGAAAGTTATACCGTTAATGTCAATGGGCAAAACTTTAATGTCGCTGTTGGGCCGGGTGGAGCTGATTTGGTAATTGGCGCGTCTGGTTCTGCGCCAGCTGCGGCTGCGAGTACTGGCGAGGGTGTTGAGTCGCCATTAGCTGGAACGATTTTCAAAATAAATGTAGCGCCGGGTTCAGTTGTTGAAGAAGGTGAGGTAGTTATTATCTTAGAAGCAATGAAAATGGAAACAGAAGTGCGTGCGCGTGCTTCAGGTACTGTGAGTTCAGTTAATGTAAAAGAAGGTGATGCGGTAACTGTTGGACAAATTCTAGTGAGTTTATAGCTAGCAGCTTGTAGAGCTCATCGTATCAAGATTAGATAACCACACATTAATTTTTTAGTTATTGTGTGGTTATTTTGTATAAAACTATAAAGAGATAATTTATGGAAAATATTCAACTGTTGTGGGAAAGCACCGGTATATACAATTTTACTGGGCCACAAATCATTATGATGTTGGTTGGTTTTTTATTGCTATATTTAGCGATTAAAAAAGGTTTTGAGCCATTATTATTAGTACCTATTGGTTTTGGTGCTATTTTAAGTAATATCCCTGTTGCAGGAATGGCTGATGAAGGTGGATTGTTGTATTACCTTTATTACGGAATTAAAACGGGTATTTTTCCGCTATTGATTTTTATGGGTGTTGGGGCAATGACGGATTTTGGTCCGATGCTAGCGAATCCTAAGACTTTATTATTAGGCGCGGCAGCTCAGTTTGGTATTTTTGTAACTTTATTGGGTGCTTTGGCATTAAATTTAGTGCCTGGAATGAATTTTTCTCTATCAGACGCCGCTGCCATCGCTATTATTGGGGGGGCGGATGGTCCGACAGCGATTTATGTTGCCTCTAAATTAGCGCCTGAATTATTAGGTGCGATTGCGGTAGCTGCTTATTCTTATATGGCGTTAGTACCATTAATTCAGCCGCCGATTATGCGTGCATTAACGACTAAAGAAGAGCGCAGTATTGAAATGGTGCAGTTGCGTCATGTGAGTAAGACTGAAAAGATTATTTTTCCTTTGATGTTAATTACCATCACAACTTTATTATTACCATCAGCTGCGCCTTTAGTCGGTATGTTTTGTTTAGGTAACTTAATGAATATTTGTGGTGTGGTAGAGCGATTAAGCAAAACAGCACAAAATGAGTTAATTAATATTGTGACAATCTTTTTAGGATTATCGGTCGGCTCAAAAATGAGTGCAGAAGCTTTCTTAAAAACGGAAACTTTAGGTATTTTAGGCTTAGGTGCAATTGCTTTTTGTATTGGTACGGCTTCAGGCGTATTGATGGCAAAACTAATGAATAAAATGAGTGATACGCCGATTAACCCATTAATTGGAGCAGCAGGTGTTTCTGCAGTACCAATGGCAGCACGTGTGGCTAATAAAGTTGGGCTGGAATCTAATCCGCATAACTTTTTACTTATGCATGCGATGGGGCCAAATGTAGCTGGTGTTATTGGTTCAGCTGTTGCGGCTGGGGTATTATTAAGTCTGGTGCAAGTTAGCTAATTAATTCTGCGCCTATAAAAAAGCCCTAGCTAGAGAAATCTGGCTAGGGCTTTTTTTTGCCTAAAATTTATAGGGTTTACTATTCTGTCAGTCCGACTTCATCGGTGGCAGACTTAAAGTTAGTCAGTGCTGTGTCTAGGGTTGCTGGCGCTGGGGTGGTTGTCTCAGTAGTTCCAGTTGTTTCGCCAGAGCTGTCATCTGAGCTAGTTCCGCATGCGGTTATATTAAACAGCATAAGGCTAAGAGCGGTAGCTTTAATTAATGAAATAAGTGATAGCTGAAGTGAGTATTTTTTTTGCATAAAAATGAGTCCTTTTTGTGTTGTGAGTACGGGAATTTTGAATTGAAAAAATAAGTAGATAGCAACTGATAATATCTTAGAAAACTGTTCATTAGGCTACCAAGGTAAAACTAAAATAATAAAGTAAGCATTTTTCATGCCTAATATGTTTGGTATTTGCTGTGCGTGGGGGTTATTAAGCTTTGCTAGTACTAAGGTGGAAGGAAGGACTGTAAGGTAACAATGCGCTGAATATGGCATATAACACGGTAAATAAGGGATATGCCATATTTTTATAGGCTTAGTTTAAGTGCGGGAATAAGGGGAGTAATAAAATATGAGAAGGAATATTATTAGTAATAATGTGATGTACACGGGAAAAATAACTAATAAATAAGTGAGTTTAAATAAGTGGTATGACTTTTGCTTCTAGTGTTTATTCATGCATAAACCTTGGAGGGAAATAATATGCAGCAAACAATGTATAAAATTACGAGGCTAAGCTTAATCGGCCTCCTGCTAATGATAAGTGGGAGCTTTTCTGCTTATGCGGCAGCTAACGTTTTTGATGAGCTAGTTGATCACCCAAAAATACCCATGCTTGATGGGGATGGGGTAAATGTCTTAGACTCAGGTAATCCGTATAGCCCTAAAAAAACCTGTGAAGGTAGTGGTTGTCACGATTACGATACAATCAATCATGCTTATCATTTTGAAATGGGGCGTGATGAAGCGGATGATCATTTTGGTAAAAAACGAGGTCTACCGCATTTAGTATCACCAGGTTATTTTGGTGGATATACCTGTATGGGAGGGAGTAACCCAATCGTATTGGCGAAAAAGAATAATGCAAGTGCTGCAGAATTCGGAGACTGGGGAGCCGCTGGTTGGGTAAAAGATTGTGCAAACTGTCATGCTGGCGGTGGTTTTGCAGAATTAGATCGTGATGGTATTCGCTACGATGAAAAAGATGTATCGACGATTAAAGAATTTGATGGCGATTATTATGATCGAGTCACTCAACATGATGGGACAACAAAAGTTGTACCGCATGACTGGAAAAAAAGTGGTGTAGTCGAAGCTGATTGTATGCTTTGTCATGCTAAATTTGCAGATCTAGCTGTAGCTGAAGGTAGTTTAATTGAGCAGCCTGCAGACAACCGACGTGGCCCGGGTGGTTGGGTTCGTACTCAGCGTGGTGACTTTGCTGAGGAAGGCTACTTCAGTGAAACTGGCTCAACAATTATAGAGGCGATGAAAAATAAAGATGGCGTTAATATGCTGACTTTTAGTCGTTCTGAGCAGTCAGTACATAACCATATGACTGGTGAAATGGAGACGGGCGTTGCTTTAGATTTAGACGAGAATGGTAAGCCAATTTTAAATTGGAATGCTGCAGCGTTTGATGCAGAAAAACGTGTTGTGATTCCTATGCTACGTTTTCCTGGTAATGATAACTGTATGACTTGTCATAGAACCAGTAATTCACGGCGTGGCTTTTATGGTTTTGGTGATGATGCGGTTATGACTCCAGAAACTGAAGAAGGTCTTGAATCAACGGGTGTCATTGTTGATGATTACAAGGATGATGTGCATAAAGGAAAAGTATTTACCGATGACAATGGTGAGTCAAGAGTCATTGATAACTGTAATGGTTGTCATGCAAAACAGTACTACAAGCCGTTGGGTGCAGCGATAGACTTAGATGCAAATCATGATTTCCCTAAAGGAAACTCTGATATGGATGTACGTAATGATTTAGATTACGCACCGAATGCGTTGTCTTGTGAGTATTGTCATGAAACAGCAGTTAATAAGGTAGTACCATCAGGTCATACGGATGGCATGTTAGGTGCACATCTTGAATTGTGGAAGGGTAATGGCGATATGGCTGGATATAGTGCCGATAGCCTAACTCAAATTACTCAAACGCATTTGGATGTAGTGGGTTGTCAGACTTGTCATATTACCAATAAACGTGGATCTGTAGATGATGCGATGTTGTATCGTTACCGCGAAGCAGAAGATGGTCAGCAAAAAATCATTCCTTATAAGCCACGCTACCGTTATTACTGGAAAGATGCAGTAACAGGGGATGTGTTAGTTAAGAATGACCGAAATGCAATCTTCAAAGCAGGTGAAGATGAAGATGGCAGTGCTTATGGGATTATCTTTAACCCACAAACAGGTGCAGAACTTGGGCGTGTTACAGCAAGGATAAGTCATGGAAGTCTTCGATATGGTGACCCAGAAGATTATGCTGGTTTCGTAGCAGTGAAACAGGCTTACGACGCTGTCTTGAAAGCTAAAGGCTATGCTGCGCCAAACGCGGTTATGGTTTGGACAGAGTCTAATGAGTATGTTATTTCTCATAATACTCGTCCATCTCCAGAGTCTATGCCTTGTGGTGATTGTCATGCTAAAAAGCAAAGTGGATCATTTAGTTCATTGCTTTCAGTTGATGGTGTGTTAGGTGAAGCTAACAGTAAAGAAGTGACCACGTTACCTGATAGTCGCTTAGTAGATGAGGGTATTGTCATCTTAGATCTTGAGTATATGAAGATCGATGCTGAGGGCAGCGTAACAGAAAATGTATCTGATATTTTATTTGCAACTAAAGTTGATCCATTTATGACTTTATTGCAAAAGAAAGGGATTGATACATTAGCTGAATCAATTGGTTCTTTTGCAGAAGATGCAGCTAATGCAGCTGTATTTACTGAGCTTGGATTGAACGAAGCTGATAAAACTAAGCTAGCGGCAAGATTGCAAAGTGGTCGCGCATTTGTTTTTAAAGCTAATGCAACCAATAAAGATATGCGTGGTTTAGCTGTTATTGCTGATGCTGACTCGTCTGTTAATACGAAAGTATTGCCTAGTTACCGAGTAATGTTAGGGAAACTTAATGAGAAAGGTATTGTTGCGGCTAAAGAAGTATTGAATGCAAGTGACTTAGGTAACTTAAGTTCTAGTGTTATTTACTTCAGAGCGCATGATGATCAGCGCAAGTTAGTAAACACAATGACAGGTGGTGATGTCTTGTTAAAAGTTCCTTATCAAGGAACTAAAACAGATGCTTCTGCTGTCAATGTTGCTTATATTGACTGGAAAGTGGATGCTGTAAATACGGTTGATGAAGCAGATATAGTTGCTATTCAACCTAAGGTTGGCACTGAAGATGGTTATGTTATCTTCAAAGTCGCCGCAACAGGGTTTTATTTTGTAGCTGAGTAATTAGTTACTAAATAGGAATACACACAGGATGAGGTGTAGCGACATGGATGTCCAATAGGATCAACTGCGAAGGATACATAGGCAGGGAAATGTAAATTAGGAAGATTTAAAGGAAGGGACAATGGCAGGCCAAGGTGGCGAATACATGCAATTAAGGATTAGCAAAGGAACCGAATGCCAAGAAGGCGATATTCTCGGTGGTAACTAACTGTTTAACAACAAGCCTAATCTAAGGATGAGTAGGTTAATTGTTTAGATTTTAATGAAAAAGGACAACGGCAGGCCAGGGTGGCGAATACATGTGATTAAGGATTAGCAAAGGAACCGAATGCCAAGAAGGCGATATTCTCGGTGGTAACTAACTGTTTAACAACAACCCTAATCATGGATGAGGAAGGTTGATTGTTTACATCTCAGGAATGTCGGTGCGACATTCCTTTTGTTGTTTTAGCGAACTTGAAAAAAAGATGAAAAAAATAAGTGAATTAATAGAAGAAAATCAGCACAAAGCTGAAGAAGTTGAGTCTGAAACTTTACTTAACCAAAGTATGCCGTGGCTATTTGGAGCGGGTATAGCGGCAGGGCATTTATTAACGGCATCAAGCTGTACGATACCGCAGCAGGGGAAATGCGCTGTATGTGGTGGGTGTGTTGTTGCTCTAGGATCATTAGTCGGCTGGGCAATGCTTAAAAAGCGCCAAGGCGACGATTTTTATAATCAATAAGTTTTTTATAAATGAAGTTAGCTCGTATTGTTGTATTTTCGTGTCTATTATTACCGACAATTAATGCCTATAGTGCATGGAATTGGAGCGGTACCTTAAAAACAAAGATACAAGCAGATAATAGGTATACCCGTTACGTTGATGATACGCGTGCATTTGGCGAGGTATGGGGAAGTTTTGAGGCGTTTGATAATAAAAGCTGGCATGCAAATTTAGATTTCGTCACTAGGGAAAGTATTGAAGATGGATTTGAAGGTGAAATATTTCAGTTTTATGTACAAAAAGAATTAGCTGATTTCAATAGCAAAATACAAGCAGGTCGGTTTCAGCGTTCAGATAGTCTTGGCTTTTATAGTTTGGATGGCGCAACGGTGGAATACAAAATTCCGAATAAAGGCTTAACACTACAAGTGTATGGCGGTCGTCCAGTACGCCAAGAAGATATGCGCTCAGTGACAGGTGACTGGGTTTATGGTGCGGAATTATATAGTTTGCAACAGGTGAATTGGCAAAATGCTGTTTTACCTATAGATACATGGAGTATGCGTTTTGGTTTTCAGCAGTTTCACGATCAGCATACTTCAACACGCTTGAGTTTAGGTAATGTACTCGAGGGGCGTTTTCAACACAAATATTTACACGCCTATGAAATGGCTTTTATGGCGACATTAGAAACAGAAAGCGGTGCATTTGAAGAATTATTCAGTAGTTTATCTTTGGATATAAGCGAAGAGAGTCGTTTGCGTATTAATTATGCGATTTACCAACCCAAGGAATTTTTTCCCACGTTTAAAGAGAAGTTTTATACGACGTATTATCAAGGTAAACAAGACCTATTAAGTATTACATTTAACCAAAGTTTATCGCCTACTTTTAGTTATCATTTAGGTGGGAAAAGAGCGGCTAGAGAAGCAGGGCAAGATATCGGTTATGGATTTGATATGGGCGTAAAAAGCCAATACTTTAGTGATTGGAGTGTAACAGCTGATTTCGATATGTTGGAATTTGGCGATAGCAGTAGTTATAACCTATATTTTGGTTCTGAATATTCATTGAGTGCTAATGCGTTACTGAGTTTAAATTTAGCTTATTCATTAGATGATGGTGCACTCTACGAGCAAAATAAAGCGGCAGGGACTGAAATAAAATTTCGTTATAAAATTATCAAAGATTTATTTATGGATTTAGCCGGTAGTTATATTGTAAATTCACGTTTAAATGATGAATATTTGGTTGGATTACAGATGACCTGGTATTTCGATAATTTTGTAGCTAAGGATACAAAATGATGAATCGTATTAGTTTAATTGCATTAATGCTATTAAGTATCGTACCTGCGTTTGCAGGTGATTTACCTCCCTTACAAGAGACGTGGTGGGAAGAACGCGATACGCGCAGTGATATTTATTATCCGCATAAATTACATTACGAAACCATGGAGCAAGAAGGGGATAGTTGTTTGCTATGTCATGCCTTTCAAAAAAATGATGAGCATGTGGAAACTAAGCGACAACCGTTAAATACCATTGCGAATGAACCCTTGATGGGCATTTGTCATGATTGTCATGTCGATGAAAAACGCGGCCCATGGCGCTGTGATCTTTGTCATGATGATAATAAAAAGATTTGGCCTGCTGATCACAATTCAGGTTATATCCAAAATCATGGTGAAGATAGTAAACAAGATACTGAAATATGCGAAACCTGTCATGTGGATCGTAAGTTTTGCACTGACTGCCACTTTAGGCGAGATACCTTAGGGACGGGATATCATCCGCTTGGCTATATTAATCGGCATGGTTTGGAGTCGCGAATGATGCCTGCAAACTGTAGCCAATGTCACAATAATTTTTATTGTAAAGACTGCCACAACCAATAATTATGCTAAATAAACCCTCTATTTTTCTCGTTTTTTTACTGTGCTTTAGCAGTATTATTTCGCAAGCGTTTGCGCGTGATGTTTCACTTGAAGACAATCAAATTTTGCTGACACCTAATCATGGTGGCGATGGCAGTGCTTGGGGGCAAGGTGATTGTGCGGGGTGTCATGTATTAAGAAATATTCATGATACGGCTCCTAAAATTAAAAATATCGTACAGAATACTGGATATGCTTCTTGTGCTGGCTGTCATGGGGAAAATGGGACAACAATTAAACGTGAATGTGTACTTTGTCATAATGATAGCTTATTGCCTAAAAGCCCTCTTATGCAGGAGGTAAAAAACCATAATTTCACACTACAGGAAGATAGTGTGCTTGATGATAAAGACTGCCTAGCATGCCATGATGCATCGGATATGGATGGTGATTTTGAACCTGCGGTCGATTTAAAACACTATAACTTAGTGGGTGCGATAGATTTACCTTATCAAAATGGCTCTGAATTTTGCTTACGTTGTCATAACCGTAACCAGCAGCAGGCAGGCTATGAGATGGAGGCACGATTTAAGCGCGACCCCTTAGTGGTGATGGCAATAAATTATGAGCATATTGATGTGCATGGCAAACCTAAAGGTGAAGGCAACCGAACTTATACTGGTTTACGTGAAGCTTATGAATATAAAACAGTAGTTGAGTGTAGTGATTGCCATGCAATGCACGGAACACATAATAAAAAATTAATTGTTGATCGCTCTGATACAGGTATGAGCTTGTTAAAAGATAGTCTACGCTTAACGCCTATTTCTATCGACACACCCGAAAATAACTATGCTCAACTTTGTGTTACTTGTCATAAGAGTGAATATAAAGTGGAGGAATCTGATCGGGAAACTGGGAATGGCTTAAGTGGCGTGCATCAAGCAAGTGGCAGTTGCATTGAATGTCATACACATGGCATGGCTGCACAAACGGGATTATAAGGTGTTTTCATTACGTTATTTATTTTTATGGATGATAGTAACGCCTATTTTTGCAGGTGATGCACCGGCACTTCCCCCTTTGCATCATTTGGTGGGCGTGCAAGCTTCAGATGATATTCATATTCCTGACGAATTTAAGTTGGGAGAAGATCAAGAGCTTATTTGTGCAACATGTCATGGCTTGAAAGATATAGATAAAACGCCAGTTGATGAAGTTGATACTGAATCTACAGACTTTTTAGTAGGCGGTGGGTATCGAAAAATCACAGGATTTTGTTATCGCTGTCATGAAGAAAAGAACACTCAGCGCGATAATATTCATCTTATGCTAGATGAAAATGGTGATATTAAGAAGAAGCAGTGTGAGTTTTGTCATGAAGAAGTGCCTGATCGAGAAAAAGTAAAATCGCTAAAAGATGCCAAATTACGCTTACCTTTAACCACTATTTGTCTTGGTTGTCATTTAAAAGACCCACACTTTAATGCGGTAGAGCATCAAGTTAAGCCCGCAAAAGAAGAAATGCTGAAGCGCATAGAGAAAAATAGTAAGCAACAAGGCATTATCGTGCCATTAAATGAAAAAAATGAAGTGGTTTGTGTCAGCTGTCATAGTCCTCATCAATATGGCGTGATTGATCCAAATAAGCCGGCAGGAAAACAGGTAAAAACAGAAGATTTAGATGCGGGGGTGGATTATAAGCCGCACTCATGGAATACAGTGGTAACCGCTGATAAAGCAGATCGCCTTGCTGAATTTAACCAGCATCACAATATGAATGTAGCCTTTTCATATCAAAGAATAGTGCAGGAAACATTAATACGGTTACCTGCTAAAGATGGACAGCTGTGCCTTGTTTGTCATGATTTTAAAGATTAAACCATAGAGAGCCTTATGCGCGTAATTCAAAATTTAAAAGCCATCCCTAAAGTACAAAAATTTAGATATGGGATGATTCTTCTAGCCAGTATGAGTTTATTGGGGCCTTTAGCTTTTTTACCGCAATTAGTGGGTAATGATGATCTCTGCGGTCAACTTTGTATGCGTCGGTTTTATTTATATTTTCCAGGGATGACATGGGATGATTTTTTTGTGCATGTTAATTCAGCGGCGATAGGCGTGATGGCATTTGCTTTAATCTTGATCACTACTTTATTCTTTGGACGAATTTGGTGTGGTTATTTATGCCCAGTGGGTGGATTAGCCGAATTGAGTTCACGCATGCTGAATGATCGCTGGAAAATTGAATTTCGTTCTTTACCGCAAGTACAAATACGCTATGGTTATTTTGGCTTTTACCTTATAGCTATGCCAGCATTAGGGATTAGTGCTTGTAGCTTATGTAACTTCATTACTATTCCGCGATTAATTGAGGCGATGAGTGGCGAATATCGTGGCATGATTTATCTAGTGTCTAGTGTGGGCTTGGTGAATTTAGCACTCTTGTTGTTATTGGGGGTGTTTGCCAGTAAAGGCCGTGCCTATTGTCAGTTTTTATGCCCTATTGGTGCTGCGGATAGTATCGTTAATCGTATCGGTGCAAGACTTCCTTTTGCACATCGTATTCGTGTGGCAAAAGAGCGTTGTACGGGTTGTAATATTTGTGCGCGAAATTGTATGTGTGGCGCAATTAAAATGGTTGATAAAATTGCGGTTGTTGATCAAATGTCATGTATGTCATGTCATGAGTGTGTTGATGTCTGTGATTGGAATGCTTTAGCTTGGACTGCACCTCCAAAACATAAACATAATAGCCCTAAACGTATCAAAAAGAATACCGAGATTTTCCCTTTACCAGACTGGCAAGCAATTCATATCCACCCAGTTAAAGAGAATGCGGAAGGTAGAACAGTGCCTCAAATCAGTGGCGTGAGTATTTTTAATGCAATGGTTTTTTTGACGGTTATTTCTGTCATTATTGTCGGCTCATTTTTATAAAGGAAATAATTGCTAATGATACGTTCTTTTTTCCTACTTTTTATATTTCTGCTTAGCTTCAATGTTGATGCGGGTCCTCGCTATAGTGATCCTGATGGTTGTTTATCTTGTCATGCTTACGAGGGATTAAATTTTATAGATGAAAATGGTGTTTTTAGAAGTGCCACCATTGATAGTGAACATTATGCGAGTTCTTTACATGGTAGTGTGCCATGTAAAGATTGCCATCGAGAAGTAATAGATTACCCGCATAAAGTTGAGAATACTGAAGTCGATTGTGGTGCGTCATGCCATATTGAAGAACCATCAGAAGGTGTGAAATATAGTCATGATGTGATTCATGAAGAAATGGACAAATCTGTGCATGCGGATGGCTGGTATAAAGGTTTAACGGGAGGGAATCGTTTGGAAGAAGTGGAAACAGAGCAGGATCCTTCTTGTCGCCGTTGCCACAGTAATACCGCTTATATTGCAGAGTCACAGCTAGAAAAATTTAAAGAAGCGTTTGATCATGCGGAGACAGAGTGCGGAAATTGTCACCAAGGTAAAGCATGGATGGGACAATTTGGTGGACATATTTTAAGGCGCTTTGTTGGACGACGCTGGAATAATATTGAGAATAATCAGTTGTGTATTCAATGTCATGGTGATATTGAAGCGATGCGTGATGTAACGCAGGAAGATAAAGAAACACATGAAAAACATCCTCCGAGTGAGCGTTTTGTACAAAGCTCGGCGAGTTATACAAAAACATTACATGGACGATTAATTGATGCAAATTCTGACTTTGGTGCATCTTGTATTGATTGCCATGCACCAGAGGGGTGGAAGCATGAAATTCGTGCATATACGGATGAAAAATCAGCATCACACCCAGATAATTTAGGTGAAAGTTGCGGGCAATCTAACTGTCATGGCTACACCAAAAAACCAGGGAATGAAGGGTTTACTATGACGGATATGCATAGTTTATCTTTATTGGGCTTGCATAGTATGGATAAACCTTTAGAAGATGCTGATTTATGGGAGTCTAATTGGTTTCGTGGCGCGTTACCCTTAATGGTCGCAGGCATTGCCCTTGCGATAGGAAGTTTAGCGTGGTGGATACTTTATAGAACAGATAAAAAGATTATCGCTAAATTTGGTGGGGATCGATTTGAGCGTGTAATGATCGGTAGAAAGCCTAAAAAAGCACGAGCGAAAGCAGCCGCTAAAAAGCCGCGAGTGGCAAAGAAGGTAGAGAGTACTGAGGCAGCTGATACCCTAAAAGAAACAACAGAAACTGTTGTTAAAGCAAAGGCTGCAACTGCTGAAATGAAAGAAACACCTAAAAAGCCAGATGTGGAAAATAAAGTGGAGAACAATACTGTTGCTGATATAGCAAAAGAAACAACAGAAGCTGTTGTTAAAAAACAGGCGTCAATTTCTGAACCAGCAGAAACGCCTAAAAAATCAGATGATTCGGAGTCTTAATATGTATTACCGACTATTTATTATCGGCTTATTAAGTGCGATGAGCCATCACGTAATGGCGGAAGGGCTGTATTTACAAGAAATTAATAATACAGTTTTAACCGAGCAGCAGATTAATGAATCTAAGGAAAAAATACTAGAGCATAAAGACGTAGAGGTACGAGAAAAATTGAACGTAGCGCCTTTTCATCAACGTGGTCAGCTAAATGCATCATTAGAATATAGTACTTGTACTGGCTGTCACTTATCGCCACCACATACTAAAAGTGAGCGTACACGTACGTTTATGAATATGCATACGCAGTTTATCGCTTGTGAAACTTGTCATTTTCGTCCTAAAGATAAGCAATTAAACTATCAGTGGGAAGATGTGCGTGATGGTATGCCGATTAAAGCAAAATCAAAACTATTTCGGCAAGTGGCCAATGCAGAAGAAAAACCACAAGAACGAGTTAAAGCATTGCACTCTTTTTATAAGGTAACGCCATTTTATCAAGCTAATGCGGTCGTTTTACGTAAGAGTGATGAGTTTGCACAAGAAACAGCGCGTTTATGGAAAGCCGGGACAGAAGATGAAAAAGCGATTCGACGTGCTTCTATTCATGCGCCATTAGAAGAAAAAGGCCCTGAGTGCAGTGCTTGTCATGATAAAGATGAACAATTTTTAGATGTAACCGCGCTAGGTGCAAATAACTATCAAGCGGATAAAATTTATAACAATATCATTGCACAATTTTTTGCACGCTATAAAGATGAAGACAGTCGTATTCGTATTATGAGAATTTTAAAATGATGCGCTATGCACTAATTATTGGCTGTCTTGTATTACAAATTGTTTTTTTAAGCTGGGTTGCTGCCGCAGAGCAAAATATTCCCGTGGCGGAAGTTAGTGCTGTTTTTTCGGATGATTTTAATCAGGCGACGGCATTAGCAATTGATTCAGAAGGTTTAGTCTATGTCTTAGATGGCATGAATTCACGCGTCGTGGTTTTTTCACCTAGCGGAAAAAAGTTACGTGAAATATCCGCTAAATCACTAGGGCATGATTTTACTAAGGCGATGGGCTTAGCAATTTATAAGCAAACACTTTATATTGCTGATTCTGTACGACATCAAATTATTCAGTTGTCATTACAAGGAAAGTGGCAAAAGACGGTTGCATTAGCGGCACCCGAAAAAGAAACTTTATTACCCGAGCCAGTCGCGCTATTAGCGGATGAAAATCATCTAATTTATAGTGATAGGCGTTGGCATAGGCTGTGTTATTTAGATATTAAAACGGGCAAGCAGCTACGCTGTATGGGGGAGCGTGGGGAAATGGAGGGTCAATTTCAGTTTCCTTTTCAAATGGCACAAGATAGCGATGGTTATCTCAATGTTGTAGATGTATTGAATGCACGTGTACAAGTATTTGATCGTAGCGGGCAGTTTTCGTCACAAACGGGGCACTTTTCGGTAGAGAATTTTTATCGACCTAATGGCAATAGTTTTGATGCTTTAGGCTATCAATATATTAGTGATGCCTATTTGGGTGGTATTAACATCTATCAACAGGGACGCTTTTTAGGTAGCTTAAATAATTCTAAAGACGAGGCGTTTAAATTTAAAACCCCGGTTGCTATACAGCATGACCCGAGTGGTTATTTATATGTTTTGGATTCAACCACACAAGAACTCACTCAATTACATTTAAGCTATCAAATTTTAAAAGAGATCCCGCATAATTTACGTGAAGTATCACGTAAAAATTGTGTGTTATGCCATTACACGTGGGCTGATCAAGTTGAGCAAGAAAGTGCTAAGGATGAGCAAGGGATTTTACCGGTTGCGGCATTAGACATGTGTTACAGCTGTCACCATGGCGCGGTATTGGATTCTCGCCAAGCAATTCCTCATGCAGCACAGCACCCTACGGTTTACGATGCAGACGATAAAAAACAGGTGCGCTATGATGCATTGCCACGTGAAGATGAAATGCCTGAATTGTATCCGCATACGGATAAACAAGATTTAAACTGTGCAAGTTGTCATACGCCGCATAATGATAATAAAGCACCGCAGAGTTTGTATGAAGAAAATCATAATGCTTGGTTACGCGGCACTGATTATGGCAGTGAGCAATGTGAAGCCTGTCATGAAAAAAATGCAAAATTGTCAGGTAGAGAAAATGAAAAGCAGTTTGGGCTTAATCATCCTTTAGGGGTAATGATGCGTAAAGCGACTTCCCAGCAAGCGAAACATTTAGAAACCTTGGATCCACATTTGCAAAAAGGCTTACCTAAATTATTATTGAATAATGGCGGCGCATTAGGCGAAAATGATGCCTTAGTGTGTCAATCATGTCACCAAATACACCAAGGTGAAACGGATAATTTATTAACCTTAACTGATGAAAGTGGCAAATTATGTGCGAGCTGTCATCAGCGACAAGCACCTAAAGATGCAAAAGCGGCGCGTAAAGCAGGCGTTCATCCCGTTAATGTCGATCTTGAAGAGCCTGTAGAAATTCGTGGTAAAAAAGTTGAATCAGTGCAATGCCAAAGCTGTCACGTCGTGCATGCTGGAACTGTTGGCACAGAACTATTTCCCGATAAAATAAAACAAGCGGAAAGTTTGTGTGCAGATTGCCATCAGCGCCAACATGCAAAAGATGATATAGAAGCCAAGAAAAAAGGCATTCATCCGATGAATATAGAAATGGATGATCCGGTAAAAATTGCTGGGCAAGAAATTAAAACAATTGGCTGTTTAAGCTGTCATTCAGTGCATGCAGGTAAACCTAATACACCGGTATTACATGAAGAGCATCGTAATGGTCAGTTGTGTGAGAACTGTCATGAAGGCATGCAAAAAGTGGTTGGAACGGATCATGATTTACGCGTAACAGCAAAGCAATCACAAAACCAGCAAGAAGAAACGCCACTTCAGTCTGGTGCATGTGGCGCTTGCCATACCTTGCATAAAGGAAGTGCAGAGCTACCTTTTTTAAGTGCTGTGTTAGGTGTTGATAAGCAAGTGCGAGATGAGACAGCGCCGCATTTAAAACGCGATGAATTGTGTATGAATTGTCATCAAAAAGAAGCCTTAGGAAAAGATAAGGAAATTCTAGACTATGGTCATCCTTATCAAGATATGATTTTAAGCTCGGATGAAACAGTTATGCCCGTCGTTGGTATTAAGGATGAAAGCATTCATGAGAAAGGGGTGATTGCTTGTATTACTTGCCATGAACCGCATACGTGGGAGCCAAGAACTGAGTTAAAAGCTAAAAAATCAATCAAATTAGATTTTAAACAACAAGAAAACATTGAAGGTAATGTTGTAAACAGTTTTTTACGTCATAAAGGCGTTGCAGGGACGTTTTGCGTTGATTGTCATGGTATTGAAGCCTTATCAAAGTATAAATATTATCACCATAAAGATAAGGTGAGAGATATAGGTGTAGATTATTTGAAGTAATAGAGTTTGTAGTGCCTTTAATGGTAGTATATTAGTGCTTAATTATATTTAAAGGCGATTCTGGCATAGGCACAAAATAACAGATAGCTTTTTCAGCTATATCAATAACTAAAAAGATAGGTTTGTATGAGTTTTAAGTATCCTCAATGGTTTTATCGACTTGCTTCACCGCGGTGGTTTTATGAATTTAGTAATAAGCTGTTACCGTGGTTTTCTATAGCCGCGCTTATTTTATTAGTCACGGGTAGTGTGTGGGGCTTGGTTTATGCACCTGCGGATTATCAACAAGGTAATAGTTTTCGCATTATTTATGTGCATGTTCCAGCGTCTATCTTAGCCCAGTCATGTTATATGTTGATGGCTTTTGCGGGAGCAGTAGGGCTAATATGGAAAATTAAAATGGCACATATAGTCGCGCAATCTTGTGCTACATTTGGCGCAACAATTGCAGTTATGTCGCTGGCAACAGGCGCTATTTGGGGTAAACCTACCTGGGGTGCTTGGTGGGTTTGGGATGCGCGCTTAACGTCTATGTTGGTTTTACTGTTTTTATATGTCGGGGTGATTGCCTTGCGTGGTGCCTTTGATAATGTGCAAAGCGCTGATAAAGCCGCAGCGGTTTTATCATTAGTCGGTTTGGTGAATATACCGATTATTAAATATTCAGTTGAATGGTGGAATACCCTGCATCAGCCTGCGACTTTTACAGTAACGGAAAAACCTGCAATGCCCCCGGAAATGTGGATTCCTCTATTAATTATGGTATTAGGATTTTATTGTTTTTTCTCTGTTATTTTAATGCACCGAGCACGACTGGAAGTTTTACAACGTGAAATGAAAACTAGCTGGGTACAAGCATTGATTAAGCCGTTATAATTTCATATGCATTAAGATATTTATGAACCAGCAGGCGATACGTTAGCTGTCAATTTACTCGGTATACTCGATATGAGTTTAGCGAGCCGTTATAGAAAAAAGGAAATAAGAAATGGGTGATTTTGCTTCATTTAGCGAGTTTTTACAGATGGGTAAACATGGACTCTATGTTTGGCTGAGTTACGGCATAGCTTTTACTATTTTTATTTATAATATTGCTTCAGTTATTTTATTAAAGCGTGCCTTTTTTGCTAAAGCAAAACGCCAATTAAAAAGAGAAGAAAAAGCCTCATGACACCCAAAAGACAAAAGCGTTTATACATTATTTTAGGTATTGTTTTAGGAACCAGCTTAATTGTTGGTTTAGTGATGTACTCACTCAATCAAAACATCAATCTTTTTTATTCAGCAAGCCAGATTTCAAATGGAGAAGCGCCGGTAGGCGCACGAATTCGGGTAGGTGGTATGGTGGTCGAGGGCAGTGTTAAACGCGCTACCGATTCATTGCGGGTGGAATTCACATTAACCGATTATGAAAAAAATGTGAATGTTGTTTTTACAGGAATTCTGCCGGATTTATTTCGTGAAGGGCAAGGAATTATTGCGCAAGGAAAAATGGATGAGAACGGCGTATTTCAAGCCATAGAAGTGTTGGCTAAGCATGATGAAAATTATATGCCACCGGAAATAGCAGAGACGATGAAAGCAAAAAAAGAGGCGATTAAATGATTCCAGAGTTAGGTGAGTATGCGTTAATTTTAGCGCTAGGTTTTTCAGTTATTTTAGCGATTGTTCCTCTTTATGGTGCAGCAAGTTTAAAAACCATATGGATGGAATATGCGAAGCCATTAGCAAAGGCGCAATTTTTCTTTATGGCGATTAGTTTTGCCTGTCTTGCGTATGCTTTTGGCCAGGATGATTTTTCTGTGCAATATGTAGCGAATCATTCCAATAGTCAGTTACCTATGCAGTTTAAACTCAGTGCTGTTTGGGGTGGACATGAAGGCTCTTTATTATTATGGGCTTTAATTTTAAGCGGTTGGACCTTAGCGGTTAGCTTGTTTAGCCGTGGATTACCTTTAGATATGCTGGCGCGTGTTTTAGGGGTGATGGGAATTATTGCAACGGGATTTATTTCTTTTTTACTTTGGACATCTAGCCCTTTTCTACGCTATTTACCTCGGTACCCTAGAGATGGCGCGGATTTAAATCCATTATTACAAGATTTTGGCTTAATCGTACATCCGCCGTTACTTTATATGGGCTATGTCGGTTTTTCAGTGGCATTTGCATTTGCCATTGCAGCCTTATTATCGGGTCGATTAGATGCCGCTTGGGCACGCTGGTCTCGCCCTTGGACAAATGTGGCATGGGCTTTTCTTGGCGGCGGTATCACATTAGGCAGTTGGTGGGCTTATTATGAATTAGGCTGGGGCGGCTGGTGGTTTTGGGATCCAGTAGAAAATGCATCATTGATGCCATGGTTAGTCGGTACCGCATTAATGCATTCTTTAGCAGTAACAGAAAAGCGCGGTGTATTCAAAAGTTGGACGCTGTTATTAGCTATTTTTGCTTTTTCGCTGAGCTTATTAGGCACCTTCTTAGTACGCTCAGGGGTATTAACTTCGGTTCATGCGTTTGCGAGTGATCCAGAGCGTGGTTTTTTCATCTTAGTTTTATTGGTGCTTACAATTGGTGGCTCCTTAACTTTATATGCATTTAAAGCGCCGAATGTAAAAAGTGAATCTAGCTTTGGTTGGTTTTCACGCGAAATGTTATTACTGATTAATAATGTCTTTTTAATGGTGATGGCGGTAACGGTTTTATTAGGGACTTTATATCCTTTATTAATTGATGCTTTAGGGTCAGGAAAGATTTCAGTTGGCCCGCCGTATTTTAATGCATTGTTCGTACCGATTATGGGGCTGTTAGTTGTTTCACTGGGCTTTTCAACTGTTGCTCGTTGGCGCAATACCTCGTTAGAAAGCGTTAAACAACAACTCATGCTTCCGGGTATTATTAGTCTTGCATCAGGACTTATTTTCCCTTTCCTTTATGGGGATGGGTTTAATGTTCGCGTATTTATTGGTATCAGTTTAAGTATGTGGATTATTACGACAGTTTTTCGTGAATTTAAAGGAAAATTTCGTAGTACGACTTCAATTACTGAGAAATTAAAACAATTATCACCGAGCTATTATGGAATGATGCTGGCGCATATTGGTGTTGCAGTAACAGCCATTGGGATTACCCTTGTTTCAGTTTATAGCGAAGAACGTGATATGCGTATGGCTCCGGGAGATACGATGGAGTTGGCGGATTATCAATTCAAATTTTTAGGTACAAAATCCGTTAAAGGGGCGAATTTTGTTGCTGACCAAGGCACGATAGAGATTTCATTAGACGGTGAGTCGGTGGTTACGTTATACCCTCAAAAACGCCGCTATAACGTTAAGAAATCTATGATGACAGAAGCATCGATTGATCCAGGTTTATTTCGTGATTTATACCTTGCCTTAGGTGAGCCGCTTGCTGATGGCGCATGGGCGGTACGTGTGCATTACAAGCCGTATGTGCGTTGGTTGTGGCTAGGTGGGTTATTAATGGCATTGGGTGGCATAGTGACAGTTTTTGATAGGCGTTACCGTAAAAATGACACTCAAAAACAAGGAGTGGCAAATGCCTAGGTTATTATTATTTATCCCACTCGCGTTATTTAGCATATTGATTTTATTTTTATGGAAAGGCTTGAGTATTGATCCTCGCGAGCTACCATCGGCTTTGATTGATAAGCCCTTTCCTGCCTTTAAAGTTGAAGCGTTATTAAGCCCTGAGCGTAAATTAACCACTGCAGATATAGTCGGCAAGCCTGTGTTGATCAATGTTTGGGCAACGTGGTGCCCATCATGTCGTCAAGAGCATGAGCAGCTATTACGTATCGCACAAGAAAATAAAATTGCGATTATTGGTTTAAATTATAAAGATGATCGTACTGCGGCAACTAAATGGTTAACTCAGTTAGGTAATCCGTACCAGTTTAATATTTATGATGAATCTGGCATGTTAGGTTTGGATTTAGGTGTGTATGGCGCTCCCGAGACTTATTTATTAGATGCACAAGGTATTATTCGCCATCGTCATGTCGGTGTTGTTACTGAGCAAACATGGCAAGAGTTACAGGCAATAATAAAAAGCTGGGAGAAGTTATAGTATGTTGAAATTATTAATGATTATGGCTGTTCTGTCCTTTAATTCAGTACATGCTGCCATTGATACTTATGAATTTAAAGATGCGGATAAACAAGCACGCTTTCATGAGTTAACTGCTGATTTGCGCTGCCCTAAATGCCAAAACCAAAACCTAGCAGATTCAAACTCTGAGATTGCGCAAGATTTACGTCAAAAAGTTTATGAAATGCTCGATGCTGATCAGTCAGATTCTGACATTGTGGATTTCATGGTTGCACGCTATGGCGAGTTTGTTTTATACGAACCCCGCTTTAGTCTGCAAAATTCCATTTTATGGCTAGGCCCTTTTGCATTGTTAATTGTAGGCTTATTCGTGGTGCTCTTCTTAGTACGTAGTCGCAGTAAAAATAGCAAGATAGACTCGGCAGAAGTCGAACTAGATACACAACAACAAAAACGTTTAAAACAAGTATTAAATAAGGGTAAAAAATAATGAGTAGTTTATGGATGTGGATTGCGGTATTAAGCCTACTTGCCTTATTATTTTTATTACTGCCTTTATTAAGAGCGAATAAACAAACAGAACAAACAAGCTCTGATATTCAGCAAGATAATGTGGATATTTTCCGTGAACGCCTCGCTGAATTAGACGCTGAAAAAGTACAAGGAACCTTAGATGAGGCTTCATACCTTGCTTTAAAAGCAGAATTAGAAAAAACCTTATTACAAGATGTGGAAGGAAAAAATAAAATGAACTATAAAGTAATGCCTGTGAGCGTTACCCAAGCATTAAGCGTATTTACCGCTGCGATTGTTTTGGTTGTCGCCAGTCTTGCAGTGTATTTACATTTAGGCGCTAGTGATGATTATTCCGATTATTTAGCCTTAAAAACACAAAGTGAAAATAGCCAGCAAACGGCTAATGGAAAAAATGAGGCTCCTGACTTTGCCAAAGCTATCAAAATGTTAGAACAGAAATTAGCTGAAAATCCCGCTGATTTTGAGAAAGCTATCTTGTTAGCTAATAGCTATATGGCAGTAGGGAAATATAATAAAGTAGTGGAAGTGTACGACCGCTTAGCTAAAAGTTTAGGTGAGCAACATGCAGATTATGCGCGTGTAAAAGGCTCTTATGCGCAGGCTTTATTCCAAGCACAAGGCGAAAAGTTTACTGCTGACGTGAATCTTGCCATAGAGCAAGCTTTAGCTGCTGATGCGCAAGAAAGCACCGCATTAATTCTGAAAGGTATTCAAGCTTATACGCAGGCGGATTATACGCAAGCCATTACGCTTTGGGAACAGGCAAAAGTACAAGCCGGACAAGCTCAAACAGAGCGTTTTATTCAGCCCGCGATTGCAGATGCGCGTTTAAAATCGGGTATGGTGGCGGTAGCACCAGTAGCGGCTAAAGCAGAGGAACAAGTCGCAGGAAAAGCTGAGGTGATTATCAATTTAAGTTTGGCTCCTGAATTAGCAGGAAAGGTAAAACCTGAGCATACTGTGTTTGTTTTTGCGCGTGCTATGGGTGGACGTATGCCGTTAGCTATCGAACGCTTTCAAGTAAAAGATTTACCGAAGCGTATTGTGTTAGATGAAAGCAAAGCGGCAATGCCAACAGCAACCATTGCATCAGTTGATTCAGTTGATATCGTCGCACGTATTTCTTTAAGTGGTACCGCGAGACCACAGGCAGGCGATTTATTTGTAGAACAAAAATCGGTAGCGGTGAAAGCGGCGAAGGAACTGACTTTGGTGATTAATCAAGTACAGTAATCATCAAGCTGGGCAGTGCATTAAAGCGCTGGCCTAGTTTTGCTATATAAAGTTAAAGAAAAATTAAGTTTTTCTTAGTAAAAATAGTTTTTCATTACGGCCTTCAGAATGAGTAACCGTTGTTTCGTGTTGCTCACTCCATGACCATTTATCTGCTGTAAATAATTCTTTCATTGCACTAAGGTCACAGTGAAAGGGAGGGCCGCCTTCTTGTTGCGTTTGCATGAATTGTGCGAATACCAGTCCTTGAGGTTTTAACCAATGAGTTAAGCATTGTTCATAATCCTGCCATTTTTCAGGTGGCAATGCACATAAACTGGTTTGTTCATAAATCGCATCAAATGACTTTTCTGTCTGCCATGTAAAAAAATCTGCTTGGATTAATTTAGCATTTAACTGTTTTCTATCGAGTGCAGTTTGCAGGTTCTTAATGGGAGTCGGAGCAATGTCGATTGCCACTACATCAAAACCATGCTCAGCTAGAGCGAGCACTTCATGACCATTACCACAGCCGGGTATTAGTATACGACAAGGCTTTAGTAGTCCTTTTTCTATCCAGTAAAGTAAGTTAAGGCTTGCTTCACCTCTATCCCAGCCTGTTTGATTAAGCTGGTAGCGGTTTTCCCATTCATTTATATCTTCTGTCATTATGGACGCCTATGGGTAATGTTAGGTTTAGAAAGGTAGTTAATAAATGAGCGTATAGGCTTAACAGTTGTAAGCACTCAATAAAGGTTAATTAAGTATGTGGCAAGCTGTCAGGCTCGGAAAAATAATAGCCTTGAGAAAAATCGATACCTAGGTCGTTTACAATTTTTTGTACGGATTCATTGTGGACAAACTCAGCAACACAGGGAATATTTGAATTTTGTGCAAAATAAGTGACTGCACGTACTATTTCGAAGCTTTTAGGGTCAGTATCTATATTTTTTATGTATTTAGCATCAATTTTCAAGAAATCAATTTCTAAATCTAAAATTCGCTCAAAGTTTGAATATTCAGCACCAAAATCATCAATCGCTAAGGAGAGTCCTTGGTTTTTTAATGTGTTTAATTGCTTGATATGATTCTTCTTGCCACTGGAACTAACACCTTCAAGTACTTCTAAAATGACACGAGAGGGTTGTATTTGATATTCTTTTAATTTGAGGGCAATGAAATCATTTAAATAATCCCTGCTTAAATCATCTTCCGTAATATTGATAGAGAAACTAAAATCATTATTGGCCATGACTTTAAAGCTTTTATCAATCATAATTTGAGTAATGTCAGGCAGTAAACCGGATAGCTTAGCCGGCTCTATAAAGTGATAAGGCGTAATAATTTCCCCACCTTGTTTTATACGTGCTAAGACTTCAAATTTGGTGATTCTATTAGTTTTATTATCGTGAATGCCTTGAAAAAATGGAATGATTTGATCATTCTCTAGGGCTGTGTGCAGCATATTATTAGCGGCTATAAAGGCTTTACGATGAGACTCATCAATACTGTATTCGTTAGCATTAAAAATATGATAGCGATTTTTACCTAATTCTTTGGCTTGCTTTAGGGCTAGTGCACAACGCTGTAAGAGTGTTTCTTTGCCGTACGCCGCACCATAATTAAATGATATATTTAAGTTAATAGCATCAATTTTAAATGTATGTTGGTAAAAATATGCTTGGATCTCTTTAATATATTGCGGTATATCAATTTTTTTATTGATGATAAAAGCAAAC
This sequence comes from uncultured bacterium, assembly GCA_965366065.1. Lineage (GTDB taxonomy): Bacteria > Pseudomonadota > Gammaproteobacteria > Methylococcales > Methylomonadaceae > Methyloprofundus. The sequence continues at coordinate 59,852 of CBDUDV010000009.1, forward strand.
TCATCAGAATTAAGGCGGCAAACTTCATATGATTCGAATTTTGATTTTAAGGTATTGGCAATTTGAATCAGCAATTTATCACCCATCTCAAAGCTATAAGCGGTATTGATATAACTGAAGTTATTAATATTGAGTAAAATAACGGTCGCTTCAGGCGATAGTGTTGGTAGTAGTTTTTCTAGGTAGGTTTTGTTATGTAGCCCTGTGATGGTATCAATAAATGCCATCGTTTCAATTTTTTTCTGCGCCGCTTTGATGTCAGTTAAGTCAGTAAAAACAGCAAGGTGATGCTGTGCTTGCTTATTGACATCCAAAATTCGACTAACGCTCATCCATTGGGTTATTTCACTGCCGTCAGCGCGTTTATTAGTGATTTCTCCCGCCCAATGATTGACGGAATTAATCTCTGCCCACATTTGTTTATAATAGGCTTTATTGTGTTTTCCCGAAGAAAGTATACTTGGGTTATGGTTAATTACATCTTGAATTGTATACCCATAACACATCTCAAATGAGGGATTGATTTCAATAATATGATTATTGGCATCGGTAATGATCATCCCTTCAGAGGCTCTGTTGATAGCGGCAGAGAATAACTGAATGCGTTCCTCATTCGCTTGGTTTTTAAGTACCACCCGAACAATTGCCGTCGCTGTCTCAAGCAATTTTTTATGGAAAGGCGCTGGTGAGCGATGTTCAAATGAAGAGAGTGCAAAAGTGCCGATCGCTTCATTGCTATCGTTCCGAACAGGTAGAGACCAGCAAGAGCAGAGGTTAAAGTCATAAGCTAATTGACGTAGGTCTACCCACCTTGAGTCTTCAAAGGTATTTTTAACAAACTGCGCTTCATTCCTGAAAACGGCATTCCCGCAAGAACCACCACCAGGCCCTGGTTTTAGGTTGGATAAAGCATCGATACCCACTTGAGGAACAGAAGGAGCACATAGTACGCTCATTAACCCAGTTTTTGAGTCTTTAAGCATAATGGATGCAATCGAATTAGGTAAAAGGCTTTCGGCTAATTGGCATAAATGTGCGAGTACGTCAGCTACTTTTCCATGAGAGGCCGACATTTCTAAAATCTTTAATTGTAGATCTGATAGATGGTTATATTCATCCTCTGAAATAGGGACTTCATCTAAAATATCATCATCAAGTAGCTGGCATGAAGTGGGAATCGTAGACATAATAGTATCTTATAAATAGGTATGATGAGTTGAGTTGTAAGATTTGAATAGGTTCCGCATAAATACCATCCTTAGTAATTTTGACTTTTAATTTTAAATTCGCGCCTTTTTTAGTTAATCTACACAATAAAGTCAGTTTTTTCAATCCTAAAATAAGAAAAAGCTAGGTAGCTAAATAAGGGGCAAGTAGTGTGTAGGCTGAATTATTTAAAATAGTTTTCTAGGCTGTTTTTTAAGGCAATCAGTAAACCTAATCCGATAAAAGAGCCCGCAGGTAAGGCGGCCAATAGAACGCCGGAATAATCACTCAATAAGGTGATTCCCCACTGACTAGCCATATCGCCAAATAACAGCTCTGCTTGTGATAATAGGCTACCTGAGCTGAGTATTTCGCGTAAGCCACCGAGTAATAAGAGAGCTAAGCTAAAGCCTAAACCCATCGCTAAGCCATCAATTAAGCTGGGCAATACGCTATTTTTAGAGGCAAATACTTCCGCTCGGCCAATGATGGCGCAGTTGGTGACAATGAGTGGAATAAAGATTCCTAATGTTTTATAAAGCTCGTAAAAATACGCATGCATCAATAACTCAATAACAGTAACGATACCTGCAATAATCAGTACAAATAGCGGTAAGCGAATTTCCGGCTGAATAGTGTGGCGCACTAAAGAAATAGCGCTGTTCGATAAGGCTAAGGTCAGTGTCGTGGCTAATCCTAAGGCTAAGCCATTAATAACCGTATTACTGACAGCCAGTAAGGGACATAAACCTAAAAGTGCAACAAACGCTTGGTTGTTTTTCCATAAGCCGTTGCTGATAATTTGTGTATAAGTCATTTTAAGCTTGGGAATATTTGGGTTTTATTATTTTGAAAGAATAGTCCTACTTTTCTGATTTCATTCACTACGGCGCGGGGGGTAATAGTCGCACCTGTAAATTGATCAAAGTGGCCTTGATCACGTTTAACGGTCCAAGTTGAGCTTTGCATGTCTTTTAAGGTTTTATGCGAGAAGTTGAGCAACCAATTCGATTTTCTAAGTTCTATTTTATCGCCTAGCCCGGGGGTTTCTTGATGGTTTAAGATGCGTACCGCGATAATACTGCCGTTAATATCTAAAGCGGTTAACAATTGAATATCGCCACTATAACCTTGATGGCTTGTTGATTTTATAATGACAGCAGAAGGTTTGTTGGCTTTATAGGCGCGGTAGAAGGTGATATCGTCCAGTTGAATGCTATTTTCACTGAGCTCATTATCGTAGCGATTAGTTGAGAGTACGCTTTGTAAGCTCTGTAATAAGGCTTGATGCTCATTTTCTTGAATTTTATTTTTGGTCTGTGTGAAAACAAAGCTGACCAGACCGATGATGACGGTTGAAAATATCGCCAGTCGCAGTGCGGTTGAAAATGGATGGGCTGTAAGCATAGTTTTACTGTGTTTTAGTCTTCGGGCGTAAGTAAGAATCAATACTGGGTGCTGAAATATTGGCCAATAATACAGCAAAGGCAACCGCATCAGGGTATCCACCCCAAGTACGAATACAAAAAATTAAAAAACCAATTAAAAAACCATAGATAAGTCGGCCTTTAATACTGGCGGCAGCACTAACAGGGTCGGTGGCGATAAAAAAAGCAGCGCAGACAGTTGCACCGGTGACTAAGTGAAACCAGGGGCTGCTATAAATATTCGGGTCTATGGCGTAAGCAATACTAGCAGGAATAAAAACGCCCATTAATACCGCGAAAGGAATGTGCCAGCGAATGGTTCTTTTCAGGTATAAAAAAAGTCCGCCGATTAAATAAGCGAGGCTGACGAATTCTTTATTGTTATCGCCAATAAAACCAAAAATAGAGGATGCCTGTATTGTGCTGATGCTTTCGCCACTGCGCAGTTGCATTTTTGTATAATCTAAAACGGTTGCACTGCTTAAGCCATCGATTGCGACTGCTTCAAAGAGTACATTAATCGCATCACTGAATGAGAGAAAAATTGAGGCATCTTGCCACAGTGTCATCGGCAAAGGAAATGAAATCAATAAAAAAACATATCCAGCCATTGCAGGGTTAAACGGGTTATAACCGAGGCCGCCGTAAACCTGTTTGGCAATTAAAATGGCAAACAGAGTGCCATTAACAACAACCCACCAAGGTGCAATGCTAGGGATGGCGATGGCGATTAAAACAGCGGTTAGTACTGCGCTGAAATCAGCGAGTGTACTTAAGATCGGTTTTTTTCTTAAATATAGACAGAGGCTTTCAGCGATTAGCGCAGTGATGATCGCTAAACTGATTTGCATTAAAACACTGTAACCAACAAAGTAAAACAGCGTCAGGATGGCAGGAATTAAGGCGAATAAAACTTGCTGCATGATCGCTTGAACACTGTTGTTACTTGCGCTGAAAGGCGAGCTTTGGGTGGGAAATAGCATTAACTGAGCTTCCTTTTTGCGGCCGCGGCTTTCATTTTTTCAATCGCGGCTTTACGTTTATCTTGTTTTACGAGCTTTTCTTGTTCAATTCTTTGTAGGCGTTGCTGATGGTTATCAAAACGTTTTTTAGCCAGTGCGGCCGAGGCGGATTGTTTTTGTTGTTGCTGGATTTCAGCTTTAGCAACCCGAAACGCTTGAACTAAAGGAATCTTACTGGGACATATAACATCACAGCAGCCACATTCTATGCAGTCGGCTAATTGGTAGTCACTGCAGTTATCCCATTGTTGCGTATGGCTGTACCAATATAGCTGTTGCGGTAATAATTCAGAAGGGCAAACATCCGCGCAATCGCCGCAGCGGATACAGGCTTGGCTGATAGGTTTATTAACTTGATTAATTAATAGGCAGTTACTGGCTTTAATTACGGCGATATCATCCGATGCCAGCGCAATGCCCATCATCGGGCCTCCCATAATTAATTGTTCGGCTTGTGGTGTATAGCCTTGGCAGGCCGCGACTAAATCTTTAACCGGTGTGCCGATTCTAGCGCGTAAATTCTGGTTTTGTTTAATGCCGTCACCGGTTAAGGTAATAATGCGCTCAGTTAAGGGCAGTCCTAAGTTAATCGCTTGATAAACGGCATAAGCGGTTGCGACATTTTGGCAAATATAGCCGTATTCAGAGGGTAGATTTTTAACCGGTATTTGTACGCCGCTAATAACCTGAATCAGTTGCTTTTCTCCGCCGGTTGGGTAAATGCTAGGAACTTGTTTGATTTGTAGTTGATTGGATTCAGTGGCTGATAATAAAGCGCTATAGGCTTCTGGTTTTGAATCTTCAATGGCGATAATACAGTGCTCTGCTTGCAAAATATATTGAATAATCAGTGCGCCTTGAATGATTTCTGGCGCGGATTCAATCATAAGGATTTCATCACAACTAATATACGGCTCGCACTCTGCGGCATTAATAATAAGCGTATGAATCGCTTGAGAAGGCTGTAATTTTTTAGCGGTAGGGAATGCGGCACCGCCTAAGCCCACAATGCCAGATTGCTGAATTTTATGGCGTAAAAAATCACGGTTTTGTTCTGTGTAAGCTATGCAAGGCTCTGTGGGTAAGGCCTCATCTAATTCATCGGTTTGCAAAATAATGCAGCTGTCACTTAAGCCGGACGGGTGGGCAATGGGCCGTTTTTCAATCGCAACGATAGTGCCTGAACTTGTGGCATGAATAGGCGTTGCTAACAAGCTATCAGCCGTCGCGATAATTTGCCCTTTAAGCACAGTGTCACCTACGTTTACACACGGTTTTGCGTAACGATCAGCCGCTAAAAATAAAGGGTAAATAAGTTCTTTGGGTAAGGCGGGTTCAATAATTTGGGTAACTTGTTTGTGTCCTGCTAATTTTAACCCCCCTGGAAATGACTGCTTTTTTGTAAGCCACGAAAATTTAAACATGCTGCGACCAATGCCAATGTTCAGGTGTTGTTTCTACCGGAACCATCACGATGCAATCAACAGGGCAGGGACTAATACACAGTTCACAGCCGGTGCATTCTGAGCTAATAACGGTATGCATTTGTTTGGATGCACCTAAAATGGCATCAACGGGGCAAGGCGGAATGCACTTTACGCAGCCTATGCAGTCTTGCTCGATAATAAATGCGACGGCGGCGGCTTTTTGTTCACCAAATTCGCTGTTTAATGGTTTGGCTTCTTTACCTAATAAATTAGCGAGCGCAATAATACCGGCCTCACCATTGGGTGGGCATTGGTTAATATCGGCTTCATTATTGGCAATGGCTTCTGCGTAAGGGCGGCAACCAATGTAGTTGCACTGACCGCATTGTGTTTGCGGCAATAAGGCATCAATTTGATCAACTAGCGGATCGCCTTGTACTTTAAATTTTTTTGCGGCGACTCCAAGCAATAAACCTAAAAAGCCAAACAGTAGGCAGAGTATTAACATTAAGCTAAGCCTATAAATCCCATAAAAGCCATCGACATTAAACCGGCTGTAATCAATCCGATAGAAGCGCCTTGAAAGGGCTGTGGTACATCGCTCGCATCGATGCGTTCGCGTAAGGCGGCAAATAAAATGAGCACTAAACTAAAGCCGATGGCTGTGGCGAAACCAAACACAAAGGATTCTAATAAATTATGTTGCTCTTGAATATTTAATAAAGCAACGCCCAATACCGCGCAGTTGGTGGTAATTAAGGGCAGGTAGATTCCTAATACGCGGTGCAAGCTAGGGCTGAGTTTATGTAAGACAATTTCGGTTAATTGCACGACGACTGCAATCACTACAATAAAGCTAATAGTACGCAAATACCCCAGTTCTAAAGGTAGGAGTAGGTAATGGTAGAGCAAGTAGCTACTAACAGAGGCAAGTGTAAGCACAAAGGTTGTGGCTAAGCCCATGCCTATTGCTGATTCTAGGCGTTTCGATACACCTAAAAAAGGGCATAGGCCAAGGAACTTAGTGAGTACGAAGTTATTAACTAAAATCGTACTTAATAACAGGAGTAGGTAATGTTTCATTGCGAGAACGTGTTAATACTCTACAAGTCCGCTTTTTTTACACTAAATGCAGGTAAAACAATCAGTGTACAGATTAAGGTAAATGAAATGCCTATCGCCAATAATAAGCCCATGCTAGCAATCCCTTGATGATTGGTAAAAGCTAAGCTGGTAAAGCTAAGCAAGGTGGTCAGTGAGCTAAAAAAGACACCGCGCGCAGTGCTGGTTTTTAATAAATCTTCATCATTGCCTAAGCCTGACTGTAAGCGGTGCATAATGTGGATGCCACTATCAACGCCCATACCCATTAGTAGAGGCAGTGCAATAATATTAGCAAAATTAAACGGATTGTTGAGTAATACATTCACGGCTGCGGTTAATAAGCCAGCGAGCAGTAAAGGCCATATGACTAATAGGGCGTTACGTAGACTTCTGAGTAAGACTAATAAAACCATAAAGATAATGAAAAATGCGGTAGAAAAGGCTTGTACAAATACTTTAGAGATAACCGCACCGGCGGCTAAATCAGAAACAGGCAGGCCGGTGACGGAATCATCGATAGTTTGCACTTGGGTAGCAAATTCAGTTAAATTTTCGCTAATATTTAAATCTTTTTTAGGATCAATAATTACTTTGTAGATACCTGACTGGCTTTTCCAATTAGCGTTAATTGAATTAGGAATATCACTTAAAGCAAATTCGTATGCCAACAAGCTAGTGCTGAGTTGCTGCATAGTAAAAGGTAATAGCTTTAATAGGCTGCTTTCCAGTTGCGCGTAATTTGTTTCTGGATCACTAGTGGCATCAGCAAAGCGAATAAATTCTGCAATATCTTGGTGTAATTTTTGTAACAGTTCAGGGGAAGTATTGCCGGCAGGGTGAGTGAGTGCTTGGCTTAATTTAGTTTGTAGATCGACCAGACCTTGGCGTGAATCTGCTTTGTCTAAAGGGCGGTTGAAATTACTTAAATCGGGGCCAAGAATCATATCTAAGTCTTCGATGATCTCTAGTTTTTCCTGCTGATTTCCCGCAACAAAGCTGTTTAATGTAATCGCTTTATTGACGCTGGGCAGTTGCTTGACTTGAGCTGCTAAGCTATCCGCATTTTCTAAGGAGTCGCTTAAGCCAATTAAGACAAAGGGGGACCTATATTTTGATTGTAATAAATCTTTAAAAGCGAGCACAGATTCGCTATTTTGATCTCTTAAATTAACTGGGTTTGAATCCAGATAAACATAGTTAAGTGAGAAGGTCGCTGCAATGGCTAATAAAATAGAGCAGTAACGAATAGGCTTGGCGTATTTAAACGGGAAGCTACAAAGGCTGCAAGGTAAATTGCTAGATTGGCGCTGTGGTACTTGCTTGATAGAAAAAACTTTCAGTAAGGCTGGCAATAAAGTTAATGAAGTGATTAAGCCCACAAACATACCGCCACCGGAGATTAGGCCTAACTCAGAAACGCCTTCATAATCGGTTGGGATAAAAGCAAAAAATCCAATAGAGGTGGTTAAGGCGCATAAAAATAGCGATGCACCTAAAATTCGCACACTTTTTTGAATGGCTTCTTCGCTGGTCATTCTATCTTCCCAGCATTCGCGGAAGCAGAGACAAATATGAATGGCGAAATCAACACCTAAACCGATGTAAAGAATCGCAAAGGCAACCGATAGAACATTCAAGTGGCCAACGGCAATAGTTGCAAAACCTGCAGTTAAAATTAAGCCGATAATTAATACCAGTAACGTGCATAACACGATCTTAACAGAGCGCAAGGCTATAAATAACACAAGAATAACCAGTGCTAGTGCGAAAGCTCCTGAAATTACAGTATCTTCAGCCAGAACCCGCATTTCATCTTCGCCTAATGCAATTTTACCGGTCATGCGAATACTCACTTGAGGGTCTTGTAATTGAATTTTTTTGATGACTTCGCGTGCAAAATCTAAAGATGGCCTAGCGGGTTGTAAGCTGCTGAAATCAGAAATAGGTTTTGCGCTAACAATACTGCGTAAGGTATTTCTATCGCTAGATTGGTTAACATTCAGTAGTTTTTGCCATGATAAAAAATGCGCTTGCTCAGATTGCACCGCAAGAATGGCGTGATCTATTTCTGTTAGTAGTGGGTTTAGATCCATAGGCAGGTCTTGTTCAGACTTATCTAGAGCAGTGCCTAAAATTTCCAATAAACCATGGAGGTGATAATTTTGCGCTAAATGGCCTATAAAAGGTTGGGCGTCAGATAGTTTGCTTGATAAATCATAAAGCTGATCGGTCTTAAGATAGAGTAAGCCTTGCTGCTTTAGAAAGTCATTATCATCAGGGATATAAACATGCTCGAAGAAATGCTGACTAGCGCTCAGTTGTTGCGCTAATAAATTGGCGGCAATACTGGTTTGCTCAGCTGTCGGTGATTCGACAACCAATAAAACAGTATCTGCATCTTGAGGGAAGGCCTGCTCCCAGCGGATACGGTTTTGTTGAAAGGGTAGGTCTTGTGATAATAGTGTTGAAGTGTCGGTATTTACGCCTAGGTTATTCTTTGTGTAATACGCGCTAAAGGCGCTTATTGCGACGAATAATAAAATAACTAGCCATGAAAATCGAAGGATTTTTTGGCTCCACCAATGTAGAGCTTTTTCTAATAATATTGCGGAAGTGTAAGGCATAGTATTTTTACAAAAGTTTCTCAACTAAAATTGGGTGTGATTAGGTGGGTAAATTTAAAGGCGCCGTATAGGCCTGCTTTATTTTAGTGCTTGGCTATAAGGGTTTCGGTGCTGATATTCCCTTGCAGGTAGGCTGTAATTTCATCATTAGTAAAGCCATAATCTTCGATGGAGTAAGTATGGCTACTTTTATAGGATTTAGCCGCAATACAGTCTTTTTTGAGTAAAGATTCGTAATGTGGGTTTAATGTTAGTTGAAAGTGTGTGTAAATTGATTTTACAGTAACTTCAGGGTTATTGACTAAATCGGTGTATTCAATATCAAAAATGTTATTGGCATCAAACTGCGATTGATAATTCAAAATACCTTGGTAATTACTGCGTATCATTTCTACAACACTTAAGCTTTCATATTTTCTTTGAAAGCTCTCAGGCGAGTGAAATGACCAAGGTTTAGAAAAAACACTCAAGGAGGATGCAACTGATTTAAGTATATCACTGTGAATGTAAATGGCGCGCATATCAGGAAATGCTTCATGGTAAATGCCTAGTCGGCCACCCGCGACGGCATTTTTGGCAAGAAAGGTTTTGTTACCTGTTGCATAAACGTGACGTTGCACCGATAAGCGAAAATTATCAGCAATTTTCTTACGTGCTTTGACAGGCAAATTATCAATACAAAAAAGCTCAGGGATTTCGTGAATATAAGGAAAGAAAAGCACAAGCCCCGGCGCTAAAAAACTACTAACAAATAAGAACTCATCTTCTTCTGAGTAGCGTAAACCTGCTTTATGCAGACCATCCCAGCCTTTAAAGAAATAATTATCTATTTTTGCTATTAATTTCGTTAGCGGCTTACCTAAGTACTTATCTGCTTTAGAGAGTAGCGCAACTAATTTATACAGTGTGATGGAGTTAAACAGTGACTGCCAAAGGCTAAGGTAGGTGAATTGCTGATCTTTTTCTAACATGCGGTGTAGAAAAGTAGAGCCACTGCGCGGGTTACTTAGAATAAACAGCGGTTGCTTGACTTCCTGGCGGCAGAAGCCAGGGAAAAGAAGGTAGTCTAGTATTTGAAACAGGCCGACGATTAAGCGAAAGGTTAAGATGGCAGGGATAATAATGCAGCCAACAAAAAATATAAACTTAGGCCGGAAGTAGCGCTTGCTAAACATGCGCGAGATAAGTTTTAAAAAGATAGGCCAATAAATAAAAAACAAAAATATCTCCGATATAAATACCTATTGTGCGACCTTTATGCCTGTTTTATATAAAAGATCTAAACAGGGGGCTGAAGATTTAGGTGCTCAATAATTCCCTTCTACAATATAAGCAGATTATAACAGAGTAATGACGCCTAGGCAGGTGTGTTATTCGATTTGTATCGCTTTAAATACAGCTTATGATAAGTCTGCGAGAGCTAATTTAGCTTGGTTTTGTTGCTCTTGTTTAATTTTAAAAGAAGGGCTGTTAGGGTCAAGCTTTGCATTCACTGCTTTTGTTAGGTGACTTGCTGCTTGCTCTTTATTGCCTTGTTCTAATAAGAATGCTGCGTAGTAATAGTTACTAGATACGCCATTAGGGTTAACTTTAAGTGCGCGTAATAAATAGTTTTTAGCTTCTTTGTCATCGCCAAAAGCAATCGGCCAGCCAGGTGTCTTGTGGTAGATAACCCCCATTGTCACGAGAGCCGATCCTTCACGTGCTTCAGGGTCAATTTGTATCGCTTTATCTAATAAGGTTTTTGCTTGATTAACTAAGCCTAATGCAACAAAGCTAGATGCATCTTTTGCCATGGTTAATAAAATAGTTGATTTTATAATCAAAGGTTCAGCTTGGTCAGGAAACGCGATGACGACATCTGAAATATCATTAACCAAAGATAAAAATGCACTTTCACGTTCAGTTGTAGGCTTAGTTTCTGAAGTATTCGCCCAAGAAGCTTCGATTTTTGACACACGTTCAGCCATAGTGCGTGCAACTGCGCCTTGAGTGAATAGTAGTAAAAAAACAACAATCATTAAATTTTTCATGTTTAAAGTATAGAGTTAGGGGAGATGCTTTTCAACTACTTAGTGTGCTTATTTTTGAGTAATTCATCACAGTAAGTTTATAATTTATTGATTTATAAGCTGTTTTATTTTTTTATAAATTTATTATTATGCTTTTATGTGAAATGTTGTTTTCATATTCGGCAGTTGTTGCAAAAAAACAACAACGAGGTTAATTTAAAGAAATTTTGATTAAATTATGCTGCTAGATATAAGCTATCACCATTCCATTTGCACTAATTGACTGAGAAAGCAGGATGAAAAAAAGTAATTTTTATGCCTTTTTGACGCGTTTACGCTGGATAAAGCGCTGGGGACTAAAGCGTAATGCGTATGAAGAAAATGTGATGGAGCATTCTTGGGAGGTTGCGACCATAGCGCATGCACTGGCTTTAATTAAAAATAGAAAATATGGGGGGGCGGTTGATGCCAATGCGATTGCAGTAGCGGCTTTGTATCATGATGTAACTGAAGTTATTACAGGAGATTTACCGACACCTATAAAATATCACTCGCCAGCAATTCAATCGGCTTATAAAACAATTGAACAGCAAACACGAGAGGAACTATTAAGTATTTTGCCCGAAGAGTTGCAGCAGGATTATGCGCCTTTGATTAATGAGCAGCAGCAACCCGAAGTTGACAGGCAGATCATTAAAGCGGCAGATAGAATTTCTGCGTATTTAAAGTGCCAAGCAGAATTGAAGGCAGGAAATCAGGAATTTGAAACGGCGGCAAAGCGAATTAGTGAGGAGCTTTTGCAGGTGGAACAAGATGAGGTTGCTTATTTTATGCGGGTTTTTGCGCCGAGTTGTGGCTTGTCTTTAGATAAACTAATGCAGGATACAAAAATAAAGGGCTAGTGAATATTGGCTGTAATCCTTAGCTCTAATATTAGAGCTAAGGATTACAGGAAAAACTTTAATTTAATGCATATGGGCTGCTAACCAGCGTTCCATTTCTTCGGTAGATAAGCTTTTGCGTTTAGCGTAATCTTCAACTTGTTCGTTGGTGATTTTTCCGACATTAAAATATTGTGCCTCAGGATGAGAGAAGTACCAACCACTGACCGCTGCGGTCGGTGTCATTGCGTAACTTTCGGTTAGCTCAATAGTGGTATGGGCAGTGACGTTGAGTAGCTCAAATAACTTGGCTTTTTCCGTGTGATCTGGGCAGGCTGGATAACCTGGTGCAGGACGAATACCAGCATAATCTTCTTTAATTAAATCTTGGTTATCTAGATCTTCATCACCGGCATAGCCCCAATGGTTCTTGCGCACATCTTGGTGTAAATATTCGGCAAATGCCTCGGCTAAGCGATCAGCTAAGGCTTTAAGCATAATAGAGTTGTAATCATCATGATCAGCTTCAAATTCAGCGAGTTTTTTCTCTATGCCGATACCGGTAGTGACCGCAAAACCACCAATATAATCTTTTGTGCCACTTTCTTCTGGGGCAACAAAGTCAGAGAGGCAGTAATTAGGGCGCCCTGGTGCTTTGATGTTTTGCTGGCGCAAATGATGCAAAATATCTAAGCGCTCACTGCGTGTTTCGTCGGTATATAAAACAATATCATCACCTTGACTATTGGCAGGGAAAAAACCGATTACGGCTTTTGCTTCTAGCCATTGCTCAGAAATGATTTTTTTCAGCATAACTTGGGCGTCTTCAAACAACTCACGAGCATGTTTACCGACTAATTCGTCATCTAAAATAGCCGGATATTTCCCTGCTAATTCCCATGTTTGGAAGAAAGGAGTCCAGTCGATATACCAAACTAACGTTTCTAGGGGGAAGCGATCGAGTACTTCAATGCCTAGCTTTTTAGGGCTAATAGGCGCGTGCGAGTCTGATATAAATCGATTGGCACGTGCCGCTTCTAAGTTATGTTGTTTAGTTTTTGCTTTGCGTCCTTTATGGCGCTCGCGAACGACTTCATACTCATCGCTGATTTCAGCAATATAAGCGGCCTTTCTATCTTTGCTAAGTAGTTGACTAGCAACACCAACAGCACGCGATGCATCTGGCACATAGATGGTTGGGCCATCATAGTTTTCGTCAATTTTAACGGCGGTATGCGCGCGCGATGTGGTTGCGCCACCAATCATTAAGGGAATGGTGAAGTTTTGACGTTGCATTTCTTTAGCAACGTGCACCATTTCTTCTAATGAGGGCGTGATGAGTCCGCTCAAGCCGATAATGTCGACATTTTTTTCTTTGGCAACTTGCAGAATTTGCGGGGTAGGTACCATGACGCCGATATCGATAATTTCGTAGTTATTACATTGTAAAACTACGCCAACAATATTTTTTCCAATGTCATGCACATCGCCTTTAACGGTCGCCATGAGAATGGTGCCGTTACTTTGAATGTTGCCATCTTTTTCAGCTTCCATAAACGGCATGAGGTAAGCGACTGACTTTTTCATCACGCGGGCTGATTTTACAACCTGCGGTAAAAACATTTTACCAGCACCAAATAAATCGCCGACAACATTCATGCCGTCCATTAAAGGGCCTTCAATAACATCTAGAGTTCTAGTTGCTTGTAAGCGCGCTTCTTCAGAATCTTCTTCAATGTAATCAGTAATGCCTTTGACTAAGGCGTGTTCTAATCGTTTATTAACCGGTAATGAGCGCCACTCTAAGTCGGTTTTTTTATTTACCACGGCATCGCCACGATATTTTTCAGCCACTTCTAATAGACGGTCCGTGCCTTCTGCATTTTTATTTAAAACAACATCTTCAACCGCATTGCGTAATTCGTCAGGAATATCGGCATAAATAGCGAGTTGGCCTGCGTTGACAATCCCCATATCCATGCCTGCTTGTACGGCATGATAGAGAAAAACAGCATGAATCGCTTCACGAACTAAGTTATTTCCACGGAATGAGAAGGATACATTGGAAACCCCGCCAGAAATCATGGCGTGTGGGCACGTGCGCTTGATTTCTGCTGTAGCTTGGATGAAATCAACGGCGTAGTTGTTGTGCTCTTCTATGCCGGTGGCAACGGCAAAGATATTGGGGTCGAAGATAATATCTTGTGGCGGGAAATTAACTTGTTCGACTAAGATTTTATAAGCACGTTGGCAAATTTCTACTTTGCGCGCAAAGGTATCGGCTTGGCCGTCTTCATCAAAAGCCATCACAATAACCGCAGCACCATAGCGGCGTACAAGATGTGCATGCTGAATGAATGCGGTTTCGCCTTCTTTCATGGAGATGGAGTTAACAATGCCTTTGCCTTGTATGCATTTTAAGCCGGCTTCGATAATATCCCATTTCGATGAATCGATCATAATGGGGACTCGAGAGATATCTGGCTCAGAAGCAATTAGGTTTAAAAAATGCACCATCGCTTCTTTGGATTCCAGCATGCCTTCATCCATATTAATATCGATGATTTGCGCGCCATTAATTACTTGTTCGCGAGCAACATCTAAGGCTGTGTCGTATTCCTCTTCAACAATCAGACGTTTAAATCGAGCGGAGCCTGTTACATTAGTGCGTTCACCAACATTAACAAAGAGTGACTCGGCGGTGATTTTGAAAGGTTCTAAACCCGCTAATTGACAGCTTGGTGTTATTTCTGGAATTTTTCTAGCGGCGTAAGGGCTGACAGCGTCAATGATCGCTTTAATGTATTCAGGGGATGTACCACAACAGCCGCCGATAATATTTAAATAACCGTTTTTAGCCCAGTCTGCAATTTCAGCGCCCATTTCTTCTGGTGTTTCGTCGTATTCTCCAAATTCATTAGGTAGCCCCGCATTAGGATGCGCTGAAATATGGGTGTCGACATGAGTAGATAGTTCCTCTATATATTGGCGCATTTCTTGTGCGCCAAGGGCACAGTTAAAGCCGATGGAAATAGGCTTGATATGACTGAGTGAATTCCAGAATGCAAGTGCAGTTTGCCCTGACAGTGTACGGCCTGATGCATCTGTAATGGTGCCTGAAATCATCACCGGCAGCTCGATATTATGCTCTTGGAAGTATTGATCGATAGCAAAAATAGCGGCTTTTGCATTGAGTGTATCAAACACGGTTTCGATTAATAAAATATCAGTGCCACCATCAACTAAACCGCTGACGGCTTCGGTGTAGGCGGTGACTAATTCATCAAAGTTAGTGTTACGAAAAGCGGGTGCATTTACATCGGGTGAAATTGATGCGGTTCTGTTAGTTGGACCTAAAGTGCCGGCAACAAAACGTGGTTTTTCAGGGGTTTGTTGCGTGGCTTCTTCTGCCGCTTGTTTTGCAATTTTTGCAGATGCAAAATTTATTTCATACGCTAGCGATTCCATGTTGTAGTCAGCCATGGCTATCGTAGTGGCATTGAATGTGTTTGTTTCAATGATGTCGCAACCGACGTCTAAGTAAGCTTTATGAATTGCTTTAATAATATCGGGCTGAGTTAATGATAGTAGATCATTATTTCCCTTTAAATCAGATTCCCAATTTTTAAATCGCTCTCCACGGTAATCTTGCTCTTCTAAATGGTAACCTTGAATCATCGTTCCCATTGCCCCATCTAAAAATAAGATGCGTTGCGAGAGTTGTTGCAATAAAAAGTCTTTTTTGTTCATAAGAGGTACCAAGCGTCGTCGCAAATAGAATTGCGAATAAATGTGAATAATGCTTTACTTGAAAGCTAAACAATTTAAATTTATTAGGATTTAGTGATGTCAAAACCTGCTCTTAAACAAGTGATTAAAAGCGTTTTAGCGGCGGCAATAGGCGTGCAAACTAATAAGAACCGAGAGCGAGATTTTGCTGAAGGATCTTTGTCTTCTTATCTTATTGTTGGTGCTATTGCTGTTGTGCTTTTTATTTTAACACTGCTTACAATTATCTCGTTTATTCTTTAAATAGTCTATTGTATTAAGCAGGCTCGTGATAGCTAAAAAGCAGGCAAAAAAAAACCCAGAGAGTATCTGGGTCTTCTTTATTTATTAGGTGGATTTATTAGTCAGCTGTTTTAAAGCTGTCTTTAATACCTAATAAAACTGCTTTTGTGCCATTAAATAAGGTTTTAATGTTGAAAGCTTGTTTTAGCATAAGTACTTGTCTTATTACCGCTACAACAACGAAAGGAACTATATAAGGAAGTAGTTCAAATAGGATGCCGATGAATGTTCCGCCTGTTCCTGATTGTAGACCAGCAGTGTCGCTGTTATCACGAGCATTAAGGCCGCCTGCAGAGTCGTAAGTAGCGCTAACGTCACCGTCAAAAAACTCAATAATCATGACGTTAAAATAAATCATTGCTACTTGAGTGCCTAGAAAGGTAATAAAGCTACCTGCTACCCAAAGTAATGTGTTGCCAGTTTTTTCTTGAACTGCTGTTCTAAAAACCCAAATTGCGATAAAAATTGCAAGTAAGCCGCCAATAACCATTGTCATTCCCCCTAAATTATTTTTTATGAATATGAACATGCCGTCATAGAACGCTATTTTTATATTTATTGGCGTTGGTATGACAAGTGTCATTCTTTTTACTTTAATAGAGAGGATGCTTATTAGGCATAAACTCATTCAAAGGAACTTCTATTATAAACAGCAAGGCTTCCTTATGGCAATTTATGAGCAGGTTAAATTGATTGGTTAGGCGGTTATGCTGTTTGCTGGTAAAACTTGAGGTAAAAGGCAAAGGTATGATTTAGAAGGGGGGGGAGGTTAAATTGAGGTGTAAAAGTGTATTTTGTTCTTAACAAAGTCTTGACTTAAAATGTTCATCTAGTATCATAAGAGGTTCATTTATTAGCTTTTATTTGCTGATATTTAATTATAATAAATTATACAAGGTAGGAACACTCATGGGTGCAATCTTAGATGTTACAGAAATGTTAAAAGAGCCAGAAGGTATGGTTGTTGCAGCAATCGTTGTTGCTGCTGGTTACTTCTTCGTAAAATGGGTTTTTGCTGAGCCTGAAGAAGACTAAGTATCGATTTTTTATCGACTACTTAAGAAGAAGCTCGTAGCTATTTTAGCTAACGGGCTTTTTTTATGCCTATAAGAAAGTTTCTGTTAATAAATTCCTCGGTATAATTTTAGCGAGGTATTAATTGTTCTTCATTTGTCTTATTCCATTATAATTTGTAGCATTTTTTGAACCCCTAGTGTGAGTCTGAAATGCTAAGCTCTTTATCTCTCCTTTTTGCGCGCTATCATCAGCGTAGTGCTCCTGCTTTTATTGTTGGCTTATTGCGTATTTTATATGCGCTTGTTGCTTTGCAAGAAATTCTGTTTTTGTTGTATTTTAGTCATCTCATTTTTGACCCTATCCCTTATATAGATGTGGAATTTCCTATGATTCCATTATTTTTAACGCTGTGGGCGCTGGTGGCAACTTGTTTGCTGGTGGGCTATAAGAGTCATATAGCGATTATCGCGAATTATATTTTTTGGATTGTCTTTGTTAATTTTACGCCAATGCAGCGTGATTTTGATGGCGGCTTTGATCTATTTATGATTGGTGTGGGCTTATTTATGATGTTTATGCCGCTGAGTAGGGGGCTATCACTAGACAATCTATTATATAAATTACAGTTTAAGTATAGGGACCGGCCTAGTCTCCCTAAAGAAGTAAGTGTACTGGTACTAATGATGCCGGTATTGATTTGTTTAGGCTTTCTTTACTTTGATTCGGCGATACATAAGTTATTTGCCGAGCATTGGCGAAATGGTTTGGGCGGGTGGCTACCTTCTTCAATGCCCTATTATATTTCAGCCTTAGATTTATCTTGGCTGTTGAATATAGAGTGGGTGCAAAAAAGTATCGGTTACATTATTTTTGTTTTTCAATTTAGTTTTATTTTTTTATTTTATCGCCGAAATTTTCGCCCTCTATTTTTATTGGTGGGCGCAGGCTTGCATACAGGCATAACCATTACATTTAATATTTATCCATTTGGCTTGGGTATGTTGTCAATTTATGTATTGATGGTGCCTTTCTCTTGGTGGCAGGGGCTTCGGGATCGATTGGTTTATGATTCTCCGTTGTTAACGGTGTTTTATGATGGAGATTGTCCTTTATGTAATCGTACCGCCATCGTTATTCATCATTTTGATGTTTTCCGCAGTGTTGTGTTTAAGGATTTGCAGACTTATGCCGCGGAAGAGCCGAAATTATCAGCTTATGATCAGCAGGCATTATTGTCTGATTTATATGCAGTAGACACGCAAGGTGCGGTTTATCAAGGGGTTGATACTTATAGTCAGATTTTTGTGAAAATGCGTTATTTGGCTATTGTTGGTTGGGTTTTGCGTTTCCCAGGTATTTATCAAATGGCCAAGCGGGTTTATCGGCGTATTGCTGAAGGGCGCGAGCGAGTTGTTTGTAATGATGCTTGTCTGCCAGAAGTAGTGAAAAAATCTTATCCACTTGATTTGTACTCTAAAGTATTTGAGCAATATGCAGAGAAAAAGCCAAAGCAATTTCGCTTTAAGTTAGCGAAGATTTTTATGTTATTGGTGGTGTTGCAGTTAAATAGCAGTATTCATTACGGTTTAATGTATCGACTTTATGATTTGTCTGAAGTGGAATCGCCTATTGCGAATCAGCTACGATCATTGAGTAATTCTGTTTTAATGTTATCGACAACATTTATAGGAATTACCCCACATGCTTTGTATCTTCATGATCACTTTGAAGGCTACGAAGATATCTTGGCAATTACTTATATAGACAAGGCGGGTAATGAGCAGTGGTTACCTTTTGTAAATGAGCAAGGGCGTATGTTAGCTCCTAATTGGGGGCGAGTGCATTCAATGTGGGCAAATATTGCGGTTACCCCTAATATTAATTCTGATCGACTTAATAAGTTTATTATGAAAGTAACCGCTTTTTGGGGAAAAAAGGTCGGGTTAGATTTGAATGATGCTACTTTTATTATTAAGCATAAAAAAATAGTGTCCCCAGTTGAGTGGAAAAAGAGCTTGCGTCAGGATAATTTATCGGGAAAATGGCAAAACATTGGTGCGGCTATTTGGCAAGAAGGGCGGGTTGAGATTAATCTTAAATCCTTTTAAATATAATGGCTTGCTAGGATTTTGAGTCGAGCGAATATCAATTGGTGTTGCATCAAAACTAATCGCATGATATAAATTACCCGTGCTTTTGATTAGTACGACAATAATAATAATTAATAATAAATCTTTTAGGAGAATCTCATGAAAAAAGTATTATCAATATTAGCTGTATCTGCAATGTTAATCGGATTAACTGGATGTATGGATGATCCAGATGGTAGCAAGCAAAAAGTTTCTAGCACTATCTCTTTATAATAGAGTTTAGTCAGAAACAAAAAAGCCCAAGTTAATCTTGGGCTTTTTTTTGCCTAAAATTTAAGTGATTAACTGTTAGCCGCTTAAATTAATAGTCTTTGGGAAAGTTTCTATTTATTAGTCAATATCTATCTGATAGTCATTTAGGAATTTTTTTGCATAGCTTAAATAGACTTTTTCTTGGATAAAGGCATCATAAATATCAGGGTCGATATGATTTTCTTGTTTCATTTTTCCTAAAATGAATAAGGCTTCGGATAATTTTTTGGCTTCTTTATAGGGTCTATCTGCGGCGGTTAGTGCTTCAAATATATCTGCAATAGCCATGGCGCGTGCTGGAATGGACATTTGTTCGCGTGTTAGCTTATTGGGGTAGCCAGTGCCATCCATTCGCTCATGATGAGCGCCTGCGTATTCGGGAACCTTTTGTAAATGTTTTGGGAAGTTAATTTTATCCAGCATGGAAATGGTAGAGGCAATATGTTGCTGAATAGTATTTCTTTCTGGTTCGGTCAGTGTACCACGTGAGATATTAAGGTTTAATACCTCATCAGCTGAGAGGGCTGCTTGTTCTTTGTCTGCTTTTAGCCATGTTTTTTGGGCTATTTTAATAATGCGCTCTTGTGCTTCGGGCGGCATAAATTCACTGCCTGTATTACAGCTTTGAATGAAGGCAAGGTCTTTATCAAGGTTTTTTAGGGTTGCATCGTAGGTTTGTGTGTTAACAGGGGAGTTGGATTGTAGTGCGTCAACCTTTTGTTTGAGTAGCTCAATTTCTGCATCACGCTTAAGGACTTCAAAGCGTGTTTCAATGGTTTCTAAGCGATCATAAATGGTTTCTAGCTTGGTGGCTTTATCAACGACATATTCAGGTGTCGTTAGCTTCCCGCAATCGTGTAGCCACCCTGCTACTTTTAGTTGGTAGCGATCTGCATCAGTTAAGTTAAAATCTTTTAAGTACTCAGACTGGGAATTATGTGCGGCCTCGGCGATGAGTGATGTTAATTCAGGTACTCTACGGCAATGCCCGCCGGTGTAAGGTGACTTATCATCAATTGCCGTTGCGATAAGTTCGATAAGCGAATCAAACATTTCCTCAAGACCTTTAATAAGGCGTTGCTTGGTTAAAACCATTGCTGCTTGAGAAGCTAGGGCTTCTGTAAAGTGCATAGAAATTGAATCAAACTCTATAATATCCTGTGAC
>CBDUDV010000010.1:0-74072 GCA_965366065.1 uncultured bacterium
ACCCACACAAATTATTTTGATTGTGTTTTTAAAGAGCTGAGAGTCAGAATGAATAGTCATTCAACCCTACCAAGTCCGCCTATTATACAGAGGAAAGACTCGTCGTCAACGTTTATTTTCAAAGTTATTTGAGAGTCGATAAAATCAACATTCAACCAACAAGAAAACCAACCTCAACTGATTCCGAAGAATCAATCCTTAATCTCTTAAGGAGCCGACCATTATAACCAGAAGAAATAATTTAGCAAGCTTTTATTTTCACAAACGTTAAATTCGAATTCATTATAAAGAAGAGACAATAAAGATTAGGTAAAAACCTAAGCTCAAAACCTCAAAAACAAATCGCCTTTAAAATCCAACTCCCCGACAGACTTCGTTGAAGAGCTGGTAATTATACAACCATCACAACTTCCGTCAAGCGTTTATTTTTAATTATACAAACTAATTCCGGACAGCCCCTGAGAACCCGCAGCAAGCGATTGATCTAAATCAGATTCACCCAATCCACCTAGCGCAAATACAGGTATATTAACTTGTGCAACTAATTGCTCAAATCGCTCCCAACCTAGCAATTCTGCACCAGGGTGTGATTTTGTTTCTTTTATCGGCGATAAAACAACAAAATCTACGCCTATTACTTCAGCATGCTGTAATTCTTTTAAGTTGTGGCAAGATGCCGCCACATATCCTTTGCACTCCGGCTTACTATTAACACTCATTAGATCATAAGACGTTAAATGCACTCCGCCTTTATATTGATTGCCCCGTATAACTGCAGAATTAATCAAATAGTCTAGCCCTAATTGAGCACACCTCTCTTCCAGCTGACTAAAAAATTGCTCCACATCCCCTTCTAGCAACTCTTTCGCTCTAATTTGCAGCAAACCTATACCCCGCTCGGCAAGGCTATCTACTCTAATTAATACTTCTTTAATATCCGAACTATTAATAATAGGGTAATGCCTAGTTAAGCCAATGGCTTTCAATATGCTTTGGTTTGCTTCTGGAAATGAGTAGTCTGTTAATTGGTTTTCATCGACCCATTTATATAGTTGACCTTCTAGACTCTTTACACTCCCTGTAAAGCACTCAACTACCCTGACATGTAGGCGCACATTAACAGTAGGGTAATCGAAACTAATATTAATTAATGGTATCGATGTTACCACTGTTATATTTAACTCTTCTTTCAGTTCTCGTACTAATGCTTGATGCGCAGTTTCATTTTTTTCAAACTTACCACCAGGGAACTCCCATAGTCCGCCTTGATGCGCATCCAATTTTCGTTGCGAAATTAAAATCTGTCCTTTTTCATTTTTAACAACCGCAACCGCTATATCTAATCGAGCCATCTTTAGGTTCTATATTCCGCATTAATACGCACATAGTCATAAGAAAAATCACAAGTCAGTACTTGCTGCATCACTTCACCGCGCCCCAAGACCACTGTTACATTAATTTCTTGCTGATTCATTACTTCTTGGCCCGCAGCTTCTGTGTATGTAGTAGCGCAAGCACCATTTTCGACAATGCAAACATCATCTAAATAGATAGATATCTTTTCAACATCCAATTGCTCAACGCCTGCCCGACCCACTGCCGCCAAAATACGTCCCCAATTTGGGTCGCTTGCAAAAAAAGCCGTTTTAACCAAAGGGGAATGCGCTATTGTTTTAGCAACTTGTACCGCTTCAGCTTCATTTATTGCTTCCTGCACATTAATCTTAATTAATTTAGTCGCTCCTTCGCCATCGCGAATAATGGCTTCAGCTAACTGCATACACGCATCTTGCAGTGCTTGCTGAAATAAATCCATTGCTTCAGTATTAGGCAATAACTCAGGCAAGCTACTTTTTCCACTTGCCATCACCACACAAGCATCATTAGTCGAGGTATCGCCATCAACAGTAATACGATTAAACGACTGATCGGCGGCCCTTGATAAACTTGATTGCAACAACTCCTGCGATATATTGACATCTGTCGCCATAAATCCCAGCATCGTCGCCATATTCGGTTGAATCATACCGGCACCTTTAGAGATGCCCGTAATAGTAATGGTATGCCCCAGTATTTCAGTACGTTTTGAATAACCTTTCGCAAACGTATCAGTCGTCATAATCGCATCTGCCGCATTATGCCAATTATCTTCCTGCAGCTTTGCTTGCGCTTTAGGTAGCACCGCTATTAATTTAGTAACGGGCAAACGCTCACCAATAACACCGGTAGAAAAAGGTAAAATTTGTGCTGGTTTTTTCTGTGCCAACTCAGCGACCGCGTGACAAGTCGCTTGCGCATCAAGCATCCCTTGCGCCCCCGTTCCTGCATTGGCATTACCTGAATTAATTAATAAGCAGGCGGGCTCTTGCTGTAAATTTTCACGCGCCACTACTACCGGTGCAGCACAAAATGCATTTTGCGTAAAAACAGCGGCGCAAGTTGCACCTTCGTTCATTTCTACCCACAAAATATCATCACGCTCTGTTTGCTTAATACCCGCATTCGCAGTACCTAAGCGAATACCAGAAATCGCATGCATTACAGGAAACTCTACATTGCCTACAGCCATAATTTTCTCTTCTATCTCTATGCTTTAAATAACACAATCACACTATTAACTTGTGACACTTCTTTAGCTAAAACCTTACAGCGGTTTTTTATTGTTCCCACTTGCTGGGATAAACTAAAAAGCGTATCCGGCAAAATCACCTCTATCTCAACGCCACCATCAATATAATGCACTCGAAACTCATCAATTAATCCATAATTCTCAGCTAAATACTCATTTAACAAAGCAT
Source organism: uncultured bacterium (assembly GCA_965366065.1). Lineage (GTDB taxonomy): Bacteria > Pseudomonadota > Gammaproteobacteria > Methylococcales > Methylomonadaceae > Methyloprofundus. Next base: position 2,799 of record CBDUDV010000010.1, read on the forward strand.
CTATTTCATTTCTCAATAAACTCTTATGATCCTCTTCTTTATGCTCATCATTTTCTGGATCAATATGCACTAACACTTCTTGCACATCATCAAATTTATCAATTAATACATCGCGTACGACATCACCAATCATATGCCCTTCTGATACCGTGATACGCGAACCCACAACAATATGTGCATCAACTAAAGCATCTTCACCCATCTGCCGAGTGCGCAATAAATGTATTTCATTAACACCCTCTATTTTTGTAATTTCTTTACGAATTTCTTTTACCAACTCTGGCGACAATCCCGTATCAACTAATTCTTTAATACTATCGGCCACCAAATTAAATCCTATCTTAGCAACCATGACAGCCACCAGTACTGCAGCAATGGCATCCGCCCAAATATAGCCCAACAAAGATCCAGCAACACCAATTAAAACGATAATTGATGAAATTGCATCGCTACGATGATGCCATGCATTTGCTAATAATAATTTTGAACGCGTAACTTTAGCAACTCGCTTGGTATATTGGAACAACCACTCATTTGCTAGGACCGAAATAGCCGCAATCCCAAGCGCACTAGCCTGAGGAATAAGTAAACGTTCTGGCGTTAAAATACGCTCGTAAACATCCCAAGCAATTCCGCACGCAATAACAATTAAACCAACACCTAAAATAGTGGTTGCCAATGTCTCAAAACGCCGATGACCATACGGGTGATCGTGATCCGCTTCACGCGCACCCAATTTAACCGCAACCAACACCAATAAATCACTAACCAAGTCAGATAGTGAGTGTATTCCATCAGCAATTAACGCAGCAGACTGCCCTAAAATACCAAAACCAATTTTTATGATTGTTAAAAATATATTAACCAACGCTCCCACGATAGTTACTTTATTTTTTAAGCTAGCTATTTGCTGCGCATCATAAATATCAGTCACTATTACTCCCCTACCTCTATGGTAATAACAAATTCGTACTCACCCGACTCAGTGCTCAATACTTTATGTCCATTGATTCTTGACCAAGCAGGAATATCTTGCATTACACCTGGATCAGTACAAGTGACTACCAACACATCGCCGACAGCCAGTGTTTTAATTTTATCTTGCGTGCGTATAACAGGCAAAGGGCACAATAAGCGCCTCGCATCTAATTCAAACTGGCTCATATAAACCATTCCTTGGGTAACTCATCTACGCCCAAAGGTTTCACCTGTAAAATCGATTCATTTCCAGACATATCTCTCACCATAACATCAACTTCTTCCGCATCTCGTCCTTGCCCATAACGCGCAACAATTTGTGCCGCTAAATGCAGATCTTCAGCACTAGGATCACCTTCAATTAATGCTAATGGCCCTTTATGACTAGCACAATTCATATTGATAAAGCTTTTTTTATAGCCTTGCATAAAACGCGCCTCACCATCTTCACGCGCTACAATCACTTTAAAATCACGGTTCGGTCGGATATGTCGTCCAACCTTTAATAACATCACATCATCTAAATCGTATTCTTTTGTGCCTCTAGACTTCCATAGGTCAACTAATTTATTCGAATAACTTTCATCTGTTAAAAAGCAACACCCACCTGCCGGTTGCGAATAATCAGTAAACCCATATTCATTAGCTAAAGCCATTTGAGGCTTACGACCACGCCCACTAAAATCAAATAATTGATCACGATGAATCCAACCTTCCCGCTCAGGCAAAGTTGCAGGTAGACTTTGTGCACATAAAGGACGAACTAAACGATCATCCGCCCCTGATTCTGCTGAAATAATCGGCATGGTTTCACGACGTTGTGACATAGGACGCTGCCCCATGACTTCACCTGTAATAATGAAATCAAAATCATTTTCTTCCATCCATTGCTTCGCTTTCTTAACCATAAAAACTTTACAGTCAAGGCAAGGATTCATATTTGCGCCATAACCATGCTTAGGGTTAATCAAAACGTCTTTATATTCTTCAATAATATCAATTATATGAAGTTTAATTCCTAATGTTTCGGCAACCCATAGTGAATTGTTACGTTTAGGCTTGTCTTTATCTTTTTTACGAATTGCATGTGTATGGCCTTCAACACAAAATCCTGTAAAAAAATTAATCCCTTCAACATGAACCCCTTGCTCCATGATAGCTTTTGTAGCCAACATAGAATCTAATCCACCTGAAATTAAAGACACTGCTCTGATTTGCTTACTCATACCCTACCTAAAACGATTATTTAACACGTAAAACGTGCACTCATACAATTATACTAAGACTAAATTATCTACGTGAATAAGATCTTCATCATCACAATAACCCAAAACATCAAGAAACTGCTCACTAGAACATCCCTTTATTAAAGCAATTTCATCTGATTTATAGTTCACTAAACCACGCGCGAACTCATTACCTTGCTCATCTAAGCAAACCACCAATTCACCACGACTAAAGTCACCCTCCACAGCATCGACATCCAAAGCACTCAAACTTCTTTCCGCTGCCTTTAACGCGACTATAGATTTTTGCTGTAATTTTAAATACCCTTTAACTTGTAAGCCAGCTAACAACCACTGCTTACGAGCAGCTAACGGTTCCAGTTGGCTATACAAATAAGTACCAATTTCCTCACCCGCAATGACTTTAGAAATAACCGACACCTCATCACCCGAGGCAATCACTGTTGATGCGCCTGATCGCGACGCTAATTTAGCTGCAGCTACTTTTGTCGCCATTCCACCACGACCTAGACCACTACGACTCTCACCTGCCATGCCTTCCAGACGAGCATCATTGGCTGCAATTTCTTGGATTAATTCTGCATTTTCATTAACACTAGGATCCGCACTAAATAAGCCCAGTTGATCGGTCAGAATAATCAATAGATCTGCTTCTACTAAGTTTGCAACTAATGCGCCTAAAGTATCATTATCTCCGAAGCGAATTTCATCCGTCGCTACCGCATCATTCTCATTAATAACAGGAATGACATTAAATTCCAAAAGCGCCAATAATGTACTACGTGCATTCAGGTAACGCTGTCTATTTGATAAGTCATCATGAGTTAACAATACCTGCCCTGCGTGCAAACCATGTGCTTGAAATTTACTTTCAAATGTTTGTACCAGCCCCATCTGCCCTACCGAAGCTGCCGCTTGCAATTCATGCAACAATTTTGGGCGCGATTTTAGACCTAATCTAGCCATTCCTTCTGCTACTGCACCCGATGAAACCAAAACAACTTCTATTCCCTGATGCTTTAAAAGCACTATCTGCTCAACCCAAACAGCAATGGCTTCTAAATTTAAACCTTTTCCACCATTAGTTAATAACGCGCTGCCAATTTTGATAACAACCCGCTTTGCATTAGCAAAATTACTTCGACTCATTCTCTTTTTCCAACAAAGTCTGCTTCTCTAAAAAAGCCATAATATCAAACATTAGCTCACGCGTACCGGCTGATTTTAAAGCTGAAATTTGATAAACAGGTCCTTTCCACTCCAACTCATCGACAATGGCCTGACAAACTTCTTCTTGATTATCATCTTCTCCAAGACGATCCATTTTATTCAGTATTAGCCAGCGCGGCTTATTCGCTAAATCATCACTCCATTTTTCAACTTCTTTAATGATTTTTTTAGCTGAATCCACAGGCAACTCAGTTGACTCATAAGGCTTAATATCTACTAAGTGCATCAAAAGCTTGGTTCTTGCCAAATGTTTTAAAAATTGCAGCCCAAGTCCCGCACCTTCTGCAGCACCTTCAATAACCCCCGGAATATCGGCGATCACAAAACTACGTCGTTCATCAACACTCACCACTCCTAAATTAGGAACCAATGTTGTAAACGGATAGTTAGCGACTCGTGGTTTTGCTGAAGAAACCGCACGAATTAAACTCGACTTCCCTGCATTTGGCATGCCTAACAAACCCACATCGGCAATTAAAGTTAACTCTAATTGCAAAATTCGGTGCTCACCTTCTGACCCCGTAGATGCCTTTTGCGGCGCACGATTAATACTACTTTTAAAGCGCGTATTGCCTAAACCATGCCAGCCACCTTGCGCAACTTTCAAAGTCTCACCAACTTCAGTTAAGTCACCTAATTTTTCGCCCGTTTTTTTGTCATAGACCAAGGTACCCGTAGGAACAGAAATATAAATATCATCTCCTTTTCTACCTGTGCATTGCCTACCCATACCATTTTGGCCACGTTGCGCACGATGCACAGAGTGAAATCTAAAATCTACTAGGGTATTAATATTTTCCGTGGTGATTAAATAGACACTTCCACCATCACCACCATCACCACCATCAGGCCCACCTTTAGGGATATATTTTTCGCGACGAAAGCCGATACACCCATTTCCACCATTACCTGCTTCTACACGAATTTCCGCTTCATCAACAAATTTCATAACCCTACAACCTCAATCAAATATCATATTGCTTATTTTAAAAAATAGGCAAAAAAAAACCCCGTCTTTAAGGACGAGGTTTTTTATTTATTTTACACATTAAGCAACTAACCTACATAAAGACTAGCTTAAATTTTGTGTAAAATAATTATGCTGCAACAATGCTTACAAATTTACGTTTTTGAGGGCCTTTAATTTCAAAAACCACTTTACCCGTAATTGTAGCAAATAGAGTGTGATCTTTACCACAACCTACGTTTGTTCCTGCGTGAAAACGAGTACCACGCTGACGAACAATAATGCTACCTGCATTAACGCTTTCGCCACCGTATCGTTTAACGCCTAATCGTTTCGCATTAGAATCGCGACCGTTCCTAGTACTACCACCAGCTTTCTTATGAGCCATTGCAAATCCTCGTGTTAAGCAGAAATACCAGTAATCTGGATTTCTGTGTAATATTGACGATGACCCATTTGTTTCATATGGTGCTTACGTCTTTTAAATTTAATAATTTTAACTTTTTTATGTCGACCTTGAGTTGTTACTGTTGCAGTAACTTTACTTCCGTCTACATAAGGTTGGCCGACTTTTACAGCATCGTCAGTTTGCACCATTAGTACATTGCCGAATTCAACGCTGTCGCCTATGCCAAGCTCAAGTTTTTCTATTTTTAAGGTAGTACCTTCTTCAACGCGGTATTGTTTACCGCCAGTTTGAATTACCGCATACATTTGCGTCAGCTCCATCAAGCAATATTCTATTAAAAGTGAACAGAGAATTATAGCTGATAAAGCATTTTTTCGTCAATAAAAATAAACAAAAAAAGCAAACAACTTAATTAACTTTAGCCGCTCATCTTAGCATGATAAAAGTTTTTTTACACAACCTTTTCTGTTAATATAGCGATTCTATGTACTTATTTTGGCTATATATTAATGACTGCAGCACAAAACGCGACCAACACCAATAAAGCAGTAATTGATTTCGAATCAATTCAACGCCTAACAGAGACCGAAGCTAAAGCAGTTGACGGCCTAATCATTAAAGAACTCACGTCTGATGTCGTACTCATTAATCAAATCAGTCACTATATAATTAACAGTGGCGGCAAACGTCTACGCCCTATGTTGCTATTACTTGCGGCAAAGGCACTCAATTATAAAGATGATAATCACCTGCTGTTAGCGGCTGTTATCGAATTCATTCATACTGCGACCCTGTTACACGATGATGTCGTTGACGAATCTGACTTACGTAGAGGCAAAGACTCTGCAAACGCAGTCTGGGGTAACGCAGCCAGCGTATTAGTTGGCGATTATTTATATTCCAGCGCGTTTGAAATGATGGTGCGTACCGATAATATGCGTGTCATGAGCATCTTATCAAAAACCACTACCTTGATTGCAGAAGGCGAAGTACTACAGCTGCTTAACTGCAACAACCCAGCAACAACAGAAGAAAAATATTTAGAAGTTATTTCACGCAAAACTGCCATCTTATTCAGCACTGCAACTCAGCTTGGCGCAGTGTTAGCCAAAGCAGATCCAGTGACAGAAGCCGCATTAGCTGACTATGGACAACACCTTGGTATTGCATTTCAACTAATTGATGATGCTTTAGACTACACATCAACACAAGATGAACTCGGTAAAAACTTGGGCGATGACCTTGCAGAAGGAAAACCAACGCTTCCGCTTATTTATGCCATAGAGAATGGCAGCAAAGAACAAGCCGATACCGTAATTGCTGCGATAAAAGAAGGAAATCGCGACTCATTTAATGAAGTCTACGAAATTGTAAAAGCAACCAAGGCAATTACTTACACTGAACAACGAGCCGATGAAGAAGCACAAAAAGCAATTGATGCTTTAGTCGCACTTCCCGACTCAGAATACAAAGAAGCATTAATACTACTTGCACGCTTTGCCGTACAACGTAGCTACTAATTTAGTATTACGCTTCTAAAAGCGCATTCAGCTCATGCAACTTTCCAATAAGTGCTGAATGCGCCTTTTCTACTCTATCTAAAATTTGCATCAAAAACACCGACAAAGCGCCTTCTTCCTTGGCTCCCGCCATATCAAAAAACCGCACTTCTAGCTCACTGACTGGATCAAAATCAACTATTTCATCTAAGTAAGCAATTTCTTCCATTTCATGTATATGCGCCCGCCAATCATCTGCTTGGCAATTATTGAGTTCCAATATCACCACATCCAATGATTTATTCACCCGCATCAACATTTGATGCAACTCTGCCAACAAAGTGGTATCCGCAACCAAGTACGCAAAAGCGCCAGTAAACTTTTTACACTCTTTTAATACTTTTTTACACGACTCTTTTTCCACACCTACCCCCTGCAACTCATTTAAAAATAAAAGAAATCTCCAGTAAATTCACTAGATAAGCGGCATAATTATCACACAAAGCAACTATCAATGTTAAAATTGTTAGCTACTTTGATTCCGAAAATAATTTGAAAATGACACACCAAAAAAAACTTTCTGTAAATAAGCTTAAACTTCAAATTAATCCGTCAGACTACAGCGCCATCACCCAAAGTAACGAAACACGTATCAACAATATACTAGGGCAGGAACGCGCGCAATCTGCATTCGACTTTGGAATAGCCATGCAAACTCCTGGCTATAATATATATGTCATGGGAGAGCCGGGTACTGGTAGGTTATCCATGATCACCAACCTACTTACCCCCACCTCACAAGAGCAAGAAACTCCCCCGGCTTATGCCTATGTCGAAAACTTTGAAAATACTCGCGAACCCGTTGCCATCGAAGTCCCCGCCAATCAAATTCATGACTTTTGCAAAGACATCAGCAAGTTAATTGATAATTTAATCGCCATTTTTCCTGCCGTTTTTGAAAGCCCTAGCTATCAACAAAAAAAGACCACACTCGAGCGCGCATTTACTCAACAATATAACAGCGCAATTGATGGTGTTGAGAAAGCAGCTAAAGAAAAAGGCGTCGCACTATTTCGAGACACTGATTCCATTACCTTCTCTCCCATTAAAGACGAAAAAGTAATCAATGAGGAACAATTCAATCAACTACCTCAAATAGAACGCGATAACTTCCACAAAGATACAGAAAAACTGGAAGATACCCTCGGTGATGCCCTGATTGAACTTCCGCAATGGCGCCGTAGCTTAGTTGAGAAAAATCGCAAGCTCGATAATGCCACTATTCGCGCAGCAATCAGCCCTATATTTAAAGAGCTTTCGGAGCGCTATCAAAATATCGATCATATTGTTACTTACTTGTCTGAAGTTAAAAAAGACTTAAACGAGACGATTACAGACCTATTTTTACAATCGCAATCACTCGAAAGCTTAAGTGACACCATAAAAAAACAACTACTTAAAGATCAATATTCACCCAATATCCTAGTTGATCATAAAGAATCTACTGGCGTTCCCGTCACCTACGAATCCAACCCAACCTATCAAAACTTATTTGGCCGCATTGAATACAACAACGAACAAGGTGCACTAACTACCACCTACCAACGCATTTGCGCCGGCTCGCTACATAAAGCCAACGGAGGGTATTTAATTTTAGATGCCGACAAACTGCTCGAATACCCTTTTGTATGGGAAGGCCTAAAACGCGCTTTAAAATCCGAACGCATAGAAATCGAATCACCCTACTCAGAATTTGGTGTCAATACCGTCACTTTAAAGCCAGAAGTCATTCCTTTAGATATAAAAATAATTTTAGTAGGCTCACGCGAAATATATTATTTACTGCAAGATCATGACAGTGAATTTAATGAAATGTTTCGTGTCTTAGCGGATTTTGATTATATTATTCCACGCACAGAATCTAGTATGCAAGGGTTCGCACAGCGCATGACTCAGCACGCAAAAGATTCCGGCGCCAAAACTTTATCGCAATCAGCCATCATCAGCCTGCTGGAATATAGTTGCCGACTCGCTGAACATCAAAACCGCATTTCAGCTCACTTAAATGATGCCTTAGAGATTATTGGTGAAGCCAATTTATGCTGCAAAAATGATCAAATAACCGATGAACACATACAGCTCGCACTCAATGCAAGAGAATACCGCAGCGGACGAATCGCCCAAGATATTCTTGAAGAAATGCTTAATGATACAATCCTAATTAACACCACAGGCACTGCAGTAGGAAAAATAAATGGCCTAACGGTTCTTGAGGTTGGCGACACCAGCTTTGGTGAACCTAGCCGCATTACCGTTACCGTCTACCCTGGCTCCCGCGGCATTGTCGATATTGAGCGCGAGGCTGAATTAGGCTTATCCATTCACTCTAAAGGCGTGCTTATTCTGACCGGCTATTTAGGGCATTGCTATGCGCAAGAGTTTCCTCTCGCCATTTCAGCCAGCATCGCTATGGAGCAATCTTATGGGCATATTGATGGTGATAGCGCCTCTTTAGCTGAACTTTGCTGCTTAATCTCATCGCTTACATCAACCCCCATCAAACAAAGCTTTGCCGTCACTGGTTCAATTAACCAATATGGAGAGGTTCAAGCCATTGGTGGCGTAAATCAAAAAATTGAAGGTTTTTTTAAGCTGTGTGCTGCACGTGAATTAACTGGCGAACAAGGCTGTATCATCCCTAAAGCCAACGTTAACAACTTAATGCTTAAACAGGAAATTATTAGTGCCGTTGAACAAGGCTTGTTTTCGATATACGCAGTTTCAACCGTTAACGAAGCACTTGAATTACTTACCGGTGAAATTATTGGAGAAAAAAATGAAGGCGGCGAATACCCTGAAGACAGCTTAAATTTTAAAGTTATCTCCCGCTTAAAAGCGATTTCAGAGCTGAATCACGACAAAGATCATGACGATAATGAAGACGAAGAAGAGGCTTAACTGCAAAACAAGGGCTTTTCTACAAATTCATCTGGCAATATCTACGTAAATTACATATAATTACCAACTCTTCTATGCCGGGGTGGTGAAACTGGTAGACACGTCGGATTCAAAATCCGATTTCTTCGGAAGTGCCGGTTCGATTCCGGCCCTCGGTACCATAGATGAATCAAGGCATTGCGCAAAAACGCAAAGCCTTTTTTTATGCCTAAAATTTACCTTCAACAACTGCCTCCTTACAGCCGAAAAGCGGTCTTTCGTATTAAAGCATCACTCGCCAACATAATCATGTGGAGTGAAAATCAGAATGAATTGCCTCATCTAAAATAGATGTGATTTGCATAAAAGTCTTTTTAAGCTTTTTTAACTCATTAATTGCGTCATCTTTATTTCCAAGCTGGTATTCATTTAATATATTTTCGGCCATGTTGTGCATTGATATATGTTTTTTATCCAGTATGTTTACCCAACTGAGATCAAACTGCGGATCTTGCTTGGCACGTTGAATCCAACTGCCAATATGGCAATTCGTATGATCTGCAATAGGCCAACTTTGCTCATCTTCATCTAATTCCAATACTTTATTTTCGAACTTTTTATACCAATGGTTAATCGCCAGCTGAAGTAATTGTATTTTCTTTTCCTTCACTGAATAATTTATCTGGTCACTCTGCAACCATTCCTTATAGGGAGTGTAATTACTTAACCAATCTGGAATTTCATCAGCGGGCATGGGCTTGGCATTAGCCGAAACTGATGTAAAAAGTCCAAAACATACAATCCATACAAACCAAAAAAAGGCAAAGATGCTTGTAAGCTTATATCTTGATGGATTAAACACTGCAATGACTCATTATAGTAGCTTCCGATAAGCAACGATTATCCTTGTATTATAATCTGTAGTCTAATTATCGCCTATTTGGCTGCCTGGTGTAGGTCGCTAGTAATTATTGAGGGTACTTATTCTTACTCAAGTTTGTATGCTCACCTACAGCAATAGCAGTCATTGAGCTAGTCAGGAATTTAAAAAATTCTCCGTTTTAATTTACTGATATACCAGCCTAGTTTGTTACAACAAAAACTTAAGACAAGTAATCTAATTGCTGCTATCTCAGAACTTTTTAAACGTGAAAGATGTCATAGACATAAGCTGAGAAACTAGGCTTTAAATTACTTTTCTATGCGTTTCTAAAATGAGCTACACTTACTAGCCCGTACCTAAGAACACTTTAAAAGATCTAAATTTACTTTATGAAAATCACGAATGTTAAATCGAAGTTAGTTCTAGTAAGCATTTTTCAGATAAGTTTGGTTATTATGCTTTCTTTCATCTCGTATAAGACTATCACTGATTTATTAAGAACTGTTCTTTGGGTTGACCATACTCATGAAGTTATTGAGCAGGTTCAGAAAATTGAAAAACTCATTGTTGATATGGAAACGGGTGAAAGAGGTTTTTTGATCACGGGAAAAGAAGACTTTTTAGAACCCTATTACTCAGGCAAAAGAAGTCAAACCAATATAATCACTACAACTAAATACCTAGTGCATGACAACCCTTCTCAAATAGAGCGACTAGTCAAAATTGATGAGCTGATCAAGCAATGGGAAAATAAAGCCGCGACTCCAGAAATCAATGCTCGAAAAAAAATAACTACTGGTTTATTAAATCAGTCCGAAATAAACACTCTAATTGAGAGCAGGGTTGGCAAAAAAATAATGGATTTGTTGCGCATCAAGCTAACTGAATTTAAAGAGGTTGAATTCAGCCTTTTAAAAACCAGAAAAACAAAATCTAAATTAATTACTGAGCGCATCGTTTTTTATCTTCAATGGGGAACGCTTCTTGTTGTTTTAATTATCTTATTCAGCTCATTACGTTTGGCTAATACCCTATCAAAGCCATTAACTGAATTAGTCAACTTAAGCAACAAAGTCAAAAAAGGTAATTTTTCTGCACGATCTAAGATTAAAAAGAATGATGAATTTGGTATTTTAGCCAAAACTATAAATCACATGCTCGATAGCTTGCAAAAAGAATCCACTGAACAAGCTCAGTTATTTGATGAATTGGAAATGTACAAGCAAACATTGGAAGAAAAAGTAAAGCAGAAAACATCTGAAATTAACGAACGAAATCAGTTATTAATTAAAAGTGAAGCTTACCTGAAAAATATTATGTTGAATATAGTGGATGGTCTAATCACTATTGACCAAAAAGGAATTATCTTAACGTTCAGTCCTGCCGCCGAAAGACTTTTTGGTTACGATTCTATCGAAGTAGTAGGGAATAATGTAAAAATGCTCATGCCTAATCCCTATCAAAGGGAGCACGATAGCTATTTAAATAACTATTTGTCGGGAGGAACTGCAAAAATCATTGGGCTTGGACGTGAAGTCACTGGACTAAGAAAAGATAATACTACTTTTCCTATGGATCTTGCCGTCAGTGAGGTTCGTCATGAAGGAAAATCCATCTTCATTGGCATTATCCGAGATATCACTGACAAAAAAAATAAAGAAACAGTACTTAAACAATCGATAGCCAAAGCTGAAAAAGCAAGTAAAGCTAAGTCTGAATTTCTTTCCTCAATGAGTCATGAGTTAAGAACGCCACTTAATGCTATTTTGGGCTTCAGTCAATTACTCATGTTTGATGAAAAGGAACCTTTAACCAATGATCAAAGGGAGAATACAGAACAAATCATACTAGGAGGGGAGCACCTTCTCGAATTAATTAATGATGTACTTGATCTTGCAAAAATAGAATCAGGAAAAGTAGATCTTAGTTTTGAATCGATAGCTGTTAATCTATTAATCACTGAAACGCTAACATTAGTTCAACCCATTATTGATAAGTACAATGTCAAGATAACCCCTGTTTGTTACTGCGAACAATCAACAGAATTAAAAATTCATGCCGATTACCTACGTACAAAGCAAGTATTATTAAACTTACTATCAAATGCGGCTAAATATAATAAAAAAGGCGGTGAAATTCAGGTCAAATGTAATATTGAAAGTGAGTATATACTGAAAATCACAGTTACTGATAATGGTGATGGCATTAGCATAGAAAGACAAAAAAAATTATTTACGCCCTTTAGTCGATTAGGTGCAGAGAATAGTGAAATTGAAGGCACTGGAATCGGGCTTGTCGTTTGTAAAGAGTTAATTGAATTAATGCATGGGAAAATTGGTTTTGAAAGTGAAGTTGGTAGAGGATCATCCTTCTGGTTTGAGTTACCTTTATCAGAATAGCTAGCTGAAGATCTCAGCGCGATAGAACATTGCAAATGATCTATCTAAAGTTAATTGATAAGCTAGTTTTATATATAAAAGGGCTTAATTTAATCATCGTAACAACAGTCGAAGAGAAACAAATAGACATCCTTTTTATGGATATAAACCTAACCAACTATAAGCGCTATTGAAGCCATTGAACGATTAAAAGACGCCTCAAAACTATCAATATTTCAGTTGTAGCATTAAGTGTTCTTGTTTTTCCCTTACAAGCTGTAATTTTAGCATTTACATTTGCTGCTCCGCATTACAAATAAGCGTTCACCTTGCAAATACAAGGCTCATGCTATCACTATTTTCTTCCACAGCCCCCCCTACTTAACTGAGTAGACTTGAATACAATATAAACTTTTCATTGTAAAAATACCTTTATTTCATAATATTCTGTAATTGTCTTGAAATAAAAACGTGATCTATTTATCATATTCAAAGATGAAGGTTCAACTTCTTGTTTTTTCATCTTTAAACAGAACTTTTCTAAACTTAAGCGTCCAACACCCGGATTAATTTGAACTCGGGTCTATCATCGCTCATTATGTAAATTTATAGGTAATATCATGAAAAATGTAATCGGCACTGCCGCTGGCGTAGTTTGGAACTATTTAGATAAAAATGGTGAAAGCAGCGTATCTAAAATGATTAAAGAAACCAAGTTAGAAGCTAAGGTCGCTCAACGCGCACTAGGCTGGTTAGCAAACGAAGATAAACTCACTATTGTGATTAAGGGCCGCACTGAAACCATTGCATTGAAATAACAATCGCCAGCGTTTTATTATAATAATGTAGGTCATAAGGGCTAAATTGATAATTCATTAGCAATTTAGCCCTTGCTTCACCGCTATTCAAGCTCAGCAATAAACCGGCCCTTCATACAAGCGCAGTAATAATTCCATTCACATATTTAACTTTTCTTGTTTCCATGTAAAAATGGCGTTATATGGATATTACAAAGCATGGCATTAGCCCTTATATTGCGAACTTACCTCGTTCCGCATTAAAACAAATGATTCACGTTGTGCGTGATTTGCAAACACTTTGCGAACATCCTGACTATGCCAACAATCACCTCAATTTAACGCCTAACGCTCAAATCAACAGCTCTCATTACTCAGTTCTCATGGGCTATGATTTTCATATGACAGAAGAAGGCACTGCCAAGTTGATTGAAGTCAACACCAACGCAGGTGGTTTATGGTTTTCTGATCGTAGTTATCACCCTTCTATTACACAGTTTTCAGCTAAATTAGCGCAACATTTACTCAATACTTTTTTAGCCGACTACCGATTATTTCAGCGAGACCCTGAAGCCACTCCACAGCTCATTGCTATTATTGATCAAAACCCGCAAGAGCAATTTCTTTATCCTGAAATGCAGGTTTTTGCACAGCTATTTGAACAAGTAGGTATAGAGTGCATTGTTATTGACCCTAGTGAAGTTGAGGAAAAAAATTCACGTTTATACTTTGAAGATAAAGCGATTGACCTTATTTATAACCGACATTGCGATTTTTACTTTCATACTGCAGAGATGGCACTTATTGCAAAGGCATGGCAACAACAGTCTATTTGTATTACACCCAACCCAAGAATTTACGGCTTATTAGCCGATAAGCAGCGCATGACTGACTGGTGTAAAGCTGACTTTCTTGAATCATTATTACCAACAGAAAACGCTCAGCGCTTACGTAGCGCGTTACCTAAAACACACTTACTGAGTGAGTTAAATCAGGATAACTTCTGGGGACAGCGCAAGCAATGGGTCTTTAAGCCCCTTAATAGCTATGCTAGCCGCGGTGTCTATGTGGGTGATAAACTCACTAAGTCTAAATTTAATAGTTTTAACCCAGACGAAACCCTGATTCAGGAACGTATTAAACCCTCTATCACTGTAAGTCCTGAGGGCGAGAAATTTAAAACTGACTTTCGCTTATTCACTTACCGCAAACAAATTTTAGCTGTTAACGCTAGACTCTACCAAGGGCAAGTGACTAATTTACGCACTATAAACGGCGGCTTTAGCCGTGTTACTTTATTATAAATTTATGAAATCACAGATTAAATCCCTATTAATACTTAGTATTATTTTTTTAAGCGCTTGCGCACTCACCCCCTCTTACATGTCCCAAACAACTATTATTCAAAGTGAAAATGATGCTCGCCTTTATCAATCCTTTACTTTAGACAATCAACTCGAAGTACTGATTATTTCCGACCCCGAGGAAGAAAAAGCGGCGGCATCGCTTGATGTGTTTGTCGGTAGTGCTGATGACCCAGAAGATAGAGCCGGACTTGCTCACTTTTTAGAACATATGTTGTTTTTAGGCACCAAAAAATATCCTGATGCAGATGAATATCAACAGTTCATCGCACAGCATGGTGGCTCTCGTAATGCTTATACCGCTAAAGAACACACTAATTATTTTTTTGACATAGAAAACGCCTCTTTAGAGCCTATGCTAGATCGCTTTAGTCAGTTTTTTATTGCGCCACTATTTAACCCTGAATTTGTAGAGCGCGAAAAAAATGCAGTTCATTCTGAATATGTAGGCAAAATAAAAAGTGATAGTCGTCGCTTTTATGCGGCTATGCAACAAGCTTTCAACCCTAAAAGTGCTTATGCAAAATTTAGTGTAGGTAGCCTAGAAACACTAGCCGACAGGGAAAATAACTTAGTCCGTGATGATTTATTAAAATTTTATAAGACCCATTATTCAGCCAATAAAATGCGTCTAGTGGTTTTAGCTAATGAACCTTTACCCACTTTAAAAAAATGGGTAACTGATAAATTTTCCGCAATCCCTAATATTCAAGCGACAAAGAAGGTGTTTACCGAGCCTTTGTTAAGCAAAAATGAAATGGCAACATGGGTGAATATTGAATCCCTACAAGCTAAACGCGAGCTTGCCTTGCTTTTTACTTTACCGGAAACACACTCGCATTATTTAGCCAAACCCAGTGCTTATTTTCAATCACTACTCGGGCATGAAGGTAAAGGTAGCATTCTAGCTTTACTAAAAGAAAAAGGCTGGGCTGATGAGATGAGCGCATCCAGCGGCTTTAATAATAATGATCAAGAATCTAGTTTATTTTTAGGCATCAATCTGACTCAAGAAGGCCTCAAACATACCGATTCCGTTGTGGACATCGTTTTTCAATACATACGCTTAATGCAAAACAGTGGCGTGCAAGAGTGGCTATTCAAAGAGCAGCAACAAATGGCAAATTTACGTTTCTTATATCAAGAAAAACGTGATGCAAGCCATACCGTAACCGGATTAGCACGCAATTTACACTACTACCCTGCTGAAGATGTGTTGCGTGGCAATTTTGTTATGGAACAATTTGAACCTGAATTGACAGCTCAATTCTTACAACTATTAACACCTGAGCGCGTATTAATTTCACTGAATACTCAAAACTTAGACACGGATAAAACTGAAAAGAATTACCATGTTAATTATGGTGTTCAAGCGATTTCCAGCGAACAGCTCAATCGCTGGCAGCACTCAAATATCAGCCCTGAACTTGCACTACCTGAGCGCAATCCATTTATCCCTAATAAGCTCAACTTAAAAACAAGTAACAACACACAAGCGCATCCTGAGCTAATCAAAGAAGCTAATAATATAGCCGTGTGGCACCAATTAGATACGCAATTTAAAGCGCCACGCAGCAGTATTTACCTTGCTTTGCATAACCCCATCGCCAATCAATCCCCTAAAGAAGCTCTGTTGAGTGCTTTTTTAACCGGCATCATTAAAAAACAATTAAATAGTTATGCTTACCCTGCTAATTTAGCGGGATTAGGCTATTCAATTTATAGCACTGAACGCGGTTTAAGCATTAGCTTATCGGGTTATTCTGAAAAACAAACCGTTCTTTTAGATCGCATACTCGCTGCATTAAAAAAACCTGAGATCACTGAACAGCGCTTTGCGATTTTAAAAAACCGCTTTCAACAAGATTTACAAAATGCGAAAAAACAACAACCGTTTAGCCAAGTCCTTGCAGAACTTAAGCGCAGTTTGGTTGAGAAACGTTGGACTAACGAACAAAAAATTGAAGCCTTAGGTCCTTTAAACGTACAAGATTTACAAAACTTTGCACAGCAATTTTTACAAGACTTACGTATTACGCTGCTAGCCCAAGGTAATATTTCTCACAATGAAAGCCTTGAGCTAGCCGATTCGATTCAGCAACAATTACCGGTTGCTAGCAGAGCATTAGACATTCCGGCCTCAAGAACTATCAAGCTTAAAAAAGGCAGCTTACATTCACGAAAACTCAGTATTGATAATCACGATGCCGCCTTGGCTTTATACTTCCAAGCCGCTAATGATTCCATTCTTACGCGTGCTGAAAACCAGCTCTTAGGCCGAATTCTTTCTCCGGCTTTCTTTGCTGATTTACGCACTCGCCAACAACTTGGTTACAACATAGGTGCCGCAGCACTGCCAATGAAAGATGCACCTGGCATTTTATTTATATTACAATCGCCGGTCATCTCTGTTGTTGAACTTGAAAAACGCATACAGCAATTTATTATAGATTTTGAAAAAACACTTCAATCCATGCCAGTTGCTGAGTTTGAGAACTATAAATCAGGCTTGATTACGCGCTTATTAGAGAAAGATAAAAGCCTACAAAAGCTTAGTTATAGGAATTGGCTAGAAATTGACCGCGATAATAAAGCTTTTGATACGAGAAAAAGCATTGCCGCCGCAGTTAAGACGATCGATAAAAACCATCTATTAGCGATTTATGCTCAGCAACTTAAGGATGAAACCAAGGTATTTCGTAGCTATGCTCTAGGGACTCAGTTTACTGAGAGTGATTTTTCAGACACTAGTTTAATTCTAGATATTACTGAATTTAAACAGCAAAGCGAAACATATTAAGAGCTCAGCAATAGAGTATGTTGCTTGTTAAGCCATACCAATGCATTTAAAACCGTCATTCCTGCAGGCTCTTAGCAGGAATCTATCTGTGCACATGGATTCCCGATTAAAGACTTCGGGAATGACGAGCTTTTTTGCAATATAGATTCCTGCTAAAAACATGCAGGAATGACCAGTTTGGGTATTTCTGCATGCTTGTGAGTAATAAGAAATTACCTTTGTAAACCGTACTACATTGAAAAAATTACTTATTTATCACCAAACAAATCCCACCAAGGGCTAGAGGTCTCAGCAGACTCTTTTAATTTAAGTGTTTCTTTATCGATAGCATCAACCGCTTGCCCATGATACTTATCAACTTTTGTTTTAAGACTATTCACATTAGTATCAATGATAATATCAACAGGGTTTAAATCATTTCGTCTTACGGGAATATCCTGATTTATTTGCGAATTTAATCGCGTTGCTTCAACACTATTTACACCGGAGTCTTTAGCTGAATCAACCTGAGGGAGAATTTCATGCGTTATTTCCGGTCTTTTCTGATCATAATCTCGCTCAAACTTTTCTCGTCTTTCTGAGGAGTAGTCATCTCTATCATCATATTTATCAGACTTTTTATGCTCACGCTCTTGTCTGTTGTGAGGTTTTTTCTGTTTATGTTTTTTTTCTTTTTTTAACCGATGGTGTTCAGATTTCTCTTTTTTAGCTTTTTTATGCTTTGCTTTCGCTTCAGCTGATTTACCCTGCTGATAAAAGCGTTCATCACCGTCGGGCTTCTTAGCAAAGACAGGCGCAGATAGCGCAATAGATAGTGCGGCGATAGGAAATATAAGTGATTTCATAATTGATGACCTAAAAAGTAGGGAATCTAATGCTAAATTCCCTGCTAAAAAATATTTGTCTGTTTAAATGACGAGTGACGCTATTTACTAACCATCAAAGCTATTAAAAATTATCCAGCTTATTACTCAACTAATAAACTATGATTACTCTCGCTTTGAGTCTGCTCATCATCTCGATTAATTTGTACATTGGTTGGGTACGCAAACGATAAGTTATTTGCCTCTAAAATATCTGATATTTTAAATAATACATCTTCTTTAACTTCCAACCATTCAGCCCAGTCAACCGTTTTAGAAAAACAATAAATCAAAATGTCGATAGAAAAGTCATTGTACTTATCCAAAAAAACTAACTGCGTTGCTTTGACCCCTTGCAAATCAGCATGAGATAAAAACCGATGTTTACCTTTCATACTTCTTTTTTTCAAATTATCGTGGTGGGCGCTAGCAATATCTGGATGTTCGGCCAACATGATTCTAATATCTTCTAATGCTTTACGAATATCCTGCATATTACTTTCATAGGTTACTCCCACATGCATTTTAATACGTCGCCCTACCGCTCTACGGCTCCAGTTTAAAACACTGGCAGTTGATACCAATGAATTAGGCATGGTAATTAAAGCATTATCAAAGGTTCTGACCGTTGTACTACGAAGGCCAATTTCGACCACTGTACCTTCAACATTATCGACCTTAATCCAGTCTCCCATTTTGAAGATGCCGTCGATCATGATATTTAGCCCACCAAAAAAATTGGCTAAACTATCTTTGGCAGCCATCGCAAAAGCTAAGCCCCCAATCCCTAAGGTAGAAACAATGGCGGTCACATTAATACCAAAATGGCTGAGCCCTAAGGTAAGCGCTAGTAAGAAAATCAACATTCTCAGTACCTGAGAAAATAATAAAACTAACTCTTTACTGTATTCTTGATTACGTTTATCAATCTGCTCAAACCGAGCGCTAGTCACACTGTCTATCAAATTAAATAATAAATAAACGTATAAGCCGGTATAGACAAGGAAGCCTAACTGATCAACGGAGACTTTAAACGTGGTTTTATATAATAAAGCATTGGTAGCAAGGTCTATCCCCCAAAACCCAATTAAGTATAAAATGGGCTTACGTGTACTAAGTAAAATAGCTTCTATGCTTTCAACTTTTCCATCGGCTAAAATAAATCGCTCTATAAGATATAAACTTGTTCTTGATACCAGCGGGAATGCCGCCATGGTTAATAAGAATATTCCTATAGAAACTAGTACGCCGCCCATATCAATGCGTAAAGGTGAAATAAGGTAGTTCACCTCCTCAAATAGTCCAATGTGATTAACGTAGGAAATTGCAGAAATAACTGAAATCTTTTGCAAAAAACTCGTTACAACAATTTCTTCCGGATGATCGAGAACATAATTTATAAAGTCTATTAAAACTGAATAAACTTGCAATAAGGTTTGATAGTTTTCTAACGCCGCTTCATAAATAGCGCCCTCTCTCACTGCAGGCGCTTTTAAAGCATTTCTTTTTTTCTCAATTTCTACCAATAGCTTTTTAGCTTCATCTAAAACCTCTTTCTCCGGTTTATAAAACTTACTGGCATTCGATAAAAATTTAACAAAGTTGCGTGCTTTTTGCTTTATCAAATAGGTATCGATTAAATATTGATCTCGCTGAGCCGCTAATAAATTACCTCGCGATTTATTAATATTGATTTTTGAGCTTAAAAAAGCTATTTCTTTCTTATTAACGGCAGTCTCTTCATAGTCATCTACTGAGCTACGCACCATTAATAAAATTGTTTGAAAGTGAATATTTCTTTTTTTAATTAGCTCTTTAAGCTTTAATTCTCCAGCCGTATCATCGCCATAACCTGCGATTTCCTGATTAACTTCAATTGCTGATTTTAATACACCAGCTAATTCAGTAAAATCATCACGATTGGCTGCACTTACTTGAAAAGAAAATAAAATAAAACAAAAAAAACTGAGTGTTCGGGAGAATTTCATCATGATCAATACTAATAGGGCTTACGTTTAGATTTCAGAAGCGTCTTCAATTAAATCGCGTAAATAACGAAATAATAGTCGTGAAGACTTGGGCGGCTTACTTAAAGAAATCTCTTTTTTAGCATTACGAATAAGCTGACGCATTTGTTGTGCATTTGCACTAGGGAATTGATTTAAAACTTCAGTCAATGCCTTGTTATCTTCAGATAACAATCGATCGCGCCAGTTCTCAGCTTGATGCAATTCACGTGCAGCATGCGCACTTTTTGTTTTCATTTTATCCAAGCTTTGCTGGATAGGTTCGATGTCTTCATTACGCATTAATGAGGTAATATATTTTAACTCACGTTTTCGTGCGCTTTTCGCAGGCATTTTAGCAGCGCCCTCAATCGCTACGACGATACTATCAGGTAGCCCTAACTTTTCTATTTGGCTAGCCGTTAATTGAGTAATTTCTTCACATAAATCTCTAATTTCGGAAATATCACGTTTTAATTGTGATTTATTAGGGCGAATAGCCCACGATTCTTCTTCAAAATCTTCTATAAACTCTGTCATCTCAAACCATCGAAATTAAAAAAACTACAAATAAAATAACACCCGCAATAGGAAGTAAAAATCCAGCCCAATCAGACTGCGCTTCCTTACTTCTTTGCATTGATGACTTAACTCCGGGCAACATCCAAGCGACCAAGCCTAATGCCATCACACCCATAATTATATTTTCCCACATTAAAAATGTCCTATTTTTAGCTAGCTATTATGACAGATTTAAACAGAAAAGCTTTCACCACAACCGCAAGTGCCTTTCACATTAGGATTATTGAACTTAAATGCTTCATTAATGCCTTCTTTAGCATAGTCTAATACAAGCCCATCTAAGGTATCGACATTATCAGCACTCACCACAACCTTCACACCAAAGGTTTCATAAACCTTATCGTCCTCATTAAGTGCATCCGCGTATGCAATTGTATAGGCAAAACCTGAGCATCCCGATTTTTTTACACCTAATTTTAGACCTAAGCCTTCACCACGGCTCTCTAATTGTTTTTGAATTTGTTTTGCTGCACTTTCTGTTAAGACAACTGCCATAATAATTTACCTATTTTTAATGATATTTTGCTTTAATTTCGCCACAAAGCTATCAACTTCTTCTAATGTGTTATTTTTACCGAAACTAATTCGTATTGCGGACTGTGCTAAGCTAGAACTAACTCCCATTGCGGCTAAGACATGACTACTTGCCTCATCACTACTGGCACAAGCTGAGCCACTAGAAACCGCAATATTTTGCTGATCTAACTGCATCAACAACATTTCTCCAATACAGCCCTCTACGCCAATTTGTACCGTATTACTTATTCGATCACTGTCTTGGGAAAAAATATTGATATTTGAAATCTTTTGTAATTGCTGTTCTAAATGATTTTTTAGCTTTAAATTATGTAACTGCCTCACCTCTAGCTCTACTCTAGCCAGTTCTGCCGCTTTGCCAAAACCCACAATGGCAGCAACATTTTCTGTTCCCGAGCGTAAAGCAATCTCTTGCCCACCACCCGTTAATAAAGGTTGCATCAGTTCAGTTTGTTTAGCGATTAATGCACCACAGCCTTTTGGCCCATAAATCTTGTGGCTAGAAATTGACATCAAATCAACATCCAGCTGTTGAAAATCAACACTCAACTTACCTAATGCTTGCACTGCATCAGTATGCATTAAGCCACCTTGCGCTTTAACCAACTGAGTTATTTTTTTTATATCTTGAATAACACCGGTTTCATTATTTGCCAACATAAAGGAGGCAAAATCAAACGCAGGTGTATCACTGATTTGCTGTGTATTAATCTCGCCAGCCGTGTTAACACTAATGATCGTATTTTTTATCAAGCTTGAAGGGCTCGATTCATAAATAGACGCATGTTCAATCGCTGAGCTTATAAAGTGACGCTTAATCAATCCTGACTTTAAAGCCAAATTATTAGCTTCGGTACCGCCACTAGTGAAAATAATATGCTCTGGACGTGCATTCACCAGTTGTGCAATTTGCTCTCGCGCAGTCTCAATGGCACTACGGGAAATGCGGGCTAAACGATAAAGCCCTGAAGGGTTTCCATAAAGCTGAGTTAAATAAGGTAACATGTCTTGCAGCACTCGTTCATCGAGTGCTGTTGTTGCATTATGATCAAAGTAGATCATCTTATTTTATTGCCATTCCTATACTTGACCCTGTAAATTTCACCACTTGGTCTTGCTGGTTATTTTGCCTTGCTGCAACGGCTTTTACTGAATCACGCTCTAAGATATCACCCAAGGTAATACCATCTAAATAATCACGTACTACACCACTTAAACCCATCCATAAATCATGCGTTAAACAAGGCTCGCCATCTTGGCACGTACCTTTTTGTTCGCAGTTGGTTAAATCAACCTGTTCATCTACCGCCAAAATAATATCCGAGATATTAATTTCGTTTGCTTCACGACTCAGTTTATAGCCGCCACCAGGGCCTCTTACTCCAACAACCATACCTGCACGACGCAAACGCGAAAAAAGTTGCTCTAAATAAGATAAAGAGATTGTTTGACGTGTTGCAATTTCAGTTAAAGTAACCGGTTTAATTTGACTATTAATAGCCAAATCTAACATGGCAGTTACTGCGTAGCGGCCTTTCGTAGTTAGTCTCATTAATTTTCCTAGTTTTATTAAGTTAATAGCAACAATATAAATTAACCTAGTAAAATAGTCAACTATTATCCATTAAGAAAACTTACTACTTTTTAAAGACTTAGCCGCACTTCAGATTTTATGGCTTATCTAATTCACAATCATTCAGCTCAGGAATATCTTCAATTTTGCATTGAATTCCCGATTCAGCTAATACCTTTTTCATGCTTTCTATTTGCCGATCCATGACTTGTATATGATCCAGCATATGATTAATCGCATAAGCAACCGGGTCTGGTGAGTCGGCTGTTGTACCATAGGCATCAAAGCCCATTTTATTGGCAATTTTTTTACGATCGGTTATTTTGTTATCTTTTACACTCACCACATGCCCAGGAATCCCAACCACTGTTGACCCCGCTGAAACCGGTTTTAAAACCACTGAATTAGAACCAATTCGCGCATCGTCACCAATTTCAATAGGGCCTAATATTTTCGCCCCTGCACCGACAACCACGCCATTATTGAGTGTAGGATGTCGCTTACCTTCACTACTACTTGTCCCACCCAAAGTAACACCATGATACAAGGTACAGTCATCGCCAATAATCGTGGTTTCACCAATAACCACCCCCATGCCATGATCGATAAAAAAACGTCGCCCTAGCACTGCGCCCGGATGAATTTCTATACCCGTTATCCAGCGACTAAAATGTGCCAGCAATCGCGCCGGAAATTTAATGCCATTAATCCATAATTTATGACTTACTCTGTGCATAACGATGGCATGAAATCCCGGGTACACAAAAATAACATCTAACAGGGACTGTGCAGCCGGATCTCTGGCAAAAACACTAGCAATATCTTCTTTTAGTAAATCAATCATATTTTTTATGTAAAACCGCAGTCGATTTTTTCAAAATACCGCGCAATATATCCAGCTCTTTGGTATCTAAATTAGCTCGATGATAAATACGTCTTAAGCGACGCATAATGGAGGTGGATTTTTCTGGGTTTAAAAAACCAATCTCATCTAAAGTTTGATACAAGTGATCGAAAAAAGACTCCATTTGCGCCGAACTTGCTAAAGGTGCTTCTAACTCTTTATCCACTTTAGGCACATCAATATTAGAAGCTACCATCAATTCATAACAAACCACTTGCACTGCCGCCGCGATATTTAATGAACTATATTCAGCATTGCTAGGAATAGATAATAAGCTTTGGCATAAATCTAATTCATGATTTTTTAACCCGGAATTTTCTCGTCCAAATAAGATCGCAATCTTTTTTGTTTGCGCTTCAACGGCTAAATTTTCCGCACATTCTCTCGGCGATAATTCGGGTACCGAAATACTACGTGTCCGCGCACTCGCACCAATGATAATTTCACAATCGGCAATCGCCTCCTGCAATGAATCACATACCACGGCTTGCGCTAAAATATCATCCGCGCCCGATGCCCGTGAAGTTGCTTCTGCACTAGGAAATATCTTAGGTTCCACTAAATATAATTCAGTCAGGCACATATTCTTCATGGCTCGCGCAACCGCACCGATGTTGCCCGGATGTGATGTCTCAACTAATACAATTCTAATATTTGCCAGCAATGTTATATCCCAATGAAGAAAATCATTAATTTTATCAAAATTTTTGTTATCCTATATTGATTTCTAACCGCTCATTATAAAACTTACTTATGCATCCAATGCTTACTATCGCTATCCGTGCTGCGAGAAGCGCGGGGGACATCATTCTTCGTGCCTCTGAAAACGTTACCCGAATTCAAGTTGATAACAAAGAACAACATGATTTTGTTACTGAAATTGATCGTCAAGCGGAAGCTGAGATCATAAATATTTTAAAAACGGCTTACCCTGAGCATGCAATCTTAGCGGAAGAAAGCGGATCGCACGAAGGTAATGACTATACTTGGATTATTGATCCGTTAGATGGAACGACTAATTTCTTGCATGGATTCCCACATTACGCGGTTTCAATTGCCTTAAAACATAAAAATAATTTAATCGTTGCCGTTGTGTTTGACCCACTAAGCGATGAATTATTCACTGCCTCTCGTGGTGATGGTGCCGCTTTAAATGGCAAACGTATCCGCGTAACTAATCAAGCTAACTTAGCCGGTTCGCTTATTGGTACGGGCTTTCCATTTAAAGCACAGCAACAAAAATATTTAGATGCTTATCTTAAAATGTTTAAAGACGTTTGCACCAATACTTCAGGTATTCGTCGTACAGGCTCAGCAGCTATCGATTTAGCTTATTTAGCCGTGGGACGTTTAGATGGTTTTTGGGAAGTTGACTTAAAACCTTGGGATATTGCCGCTGGTTTATTAATCGTAAAAGAAGCGGGTGGTGTCGTGACTGACCTGGGATTTAATGACCAGTATTTAGAATCAGGCAATGTCATTGCGGGAAATCCTAAAATGCATCAAGCGCTGTATCACTTAATTGCACCCCATGTAACAGACAATATGAAATAAGCAATAACTCCTCGCTTATATTAGCTAAACACTAATATAAGCGACACTTTGAATATAAAAAAGTTCAAAAAACTTACATCATATTCACATGGCTAATCACTTCACTCGACGCTTGCTCTAAGCCGAGTTTAAAACACTCCATTGCACGCTCATTATCACCCTCTTCCGCCAAATAATTACCTAATATTCGATAGGCTTCTACTGTCGGTTCCAAGCTAATACTCTTCGCAAGATACTTTTTCGCTTTATCAGAAAACTCGCATTTTATTGCAATTTTACCCAACACTCGCAACAAAACGGGATCATTTCCGTACTCTAATAACCATTTTTCAGCAATTTCTAACTGACCACGAAAATCAATCGATTGCACACTACCAAATAGAGATAACAGCGTCATATCCCATTTGTTATTCAATGATTTCACGATAGAATTCTCAATTTTAGCACCGGCACCCGCCTCTATCATAGCGGCAAAATAAATAGCAGGTAGCCCTTGAACTTCTTGAATATGTTTAGGAATCTCAGCCCATAGATCTTGAATTGTTCCCGCATCTGACTTATCAGACGCTTCTTTTAACAAGGTACTATAGGTTTCCACCTCAAGTAATTTAACCTCAGCTTCCATGAATACTTTATTTTCATGTAGCGCTGGCAACAAACTCTTAATAGCCGACCAATCACCCAAGTTATGATAAGTTGTATGCAACATCCTTAAAACAGTCGCATGAGTTGAATCCATTGAGTGTAATTTTGTTAAGGTCCCTAAAGCTTGGTCGAATTGTTTGTGTGATAAATGCAACTCAGCCTGAGTTAAACCCACCGCAACTTCCGAACCCGGCGCATCTTTTGTCGCGCGCTTTAAATATTCATCGCGCTTATCTAATGCACCACGAGAATGTGCCGCTCGCGCAGCCGTTAAATAATGTATTAATGGCGCGCCACTATTAGAGGCATGTTTGATCAATGTCCCTTCGGCTCTTTCCCAGTTACCTTCTGCGGCATCCACTAAACCAGAAATTAACGCATCTTGCGAGCGATTAAATTTAACTGACTTGCCTCTATTGCGCATTCTACTTGGAAAGCGAATTAACCAGCCTAAGCCGCGGAAAACAAAATAGAGTGCGGTAAAAATTAATATTGATGCCACGACAAAAACAATCAGCGACGTTTCCATCGCCCAATGCCCTACGCCGATTAAAACATAGCCAGGATCATCAAATTGCAGCATCCACTCATGCGCGACAAAAGCAACAACCAACGCAAGAACAATCGTTCCTAAAAAAAATAGAATATTTTTCACTTCATAATCTCCTATTATTCGCTTGCTGTCTGAGCGTTGTCTTCATTTTGAAATGCTCTATCTGTCTCCAGCCTTAACTTAACAATATCTTTTAACATTTTAAACGACAGACTAATATCAGGAAGATTACTACGTAGTTGAATCGCCTTCAGTCTTTCTAGCTCATGACTAAAGCGTACTCGTACGCGATCATTAGTAAAGTTAGCATTTAACCACTGCAAAGTATCATCAAGGCTAAATTGATATAGACGATCATCACGCTCTAATAAGGCCATTTTCACAACCATTAATTTACTACTTAAGCGCTCTTTTATAAATATTTTCTGCTCAGGTGTGATAATTGCATTCACGGGCGTATCTAAACGACGAATAGTTACAATTCCTTCAATTTCAATTAACGCTTCATCTAACGCATCATTAACATCATCAGCTTGTTTCTGCTCGCTATTATTTGTCGATTTCTCTTGATGCTTTCCAGAATAAGGTAAAAATAAATTTAACTGCTCGACCTGCTCTTCTAACGCTTCTATTGAAGAATAAACACCCACAACATCAGCTGTTTTGATCTCTTTTACAGTAGAAATTTCTTTGGCAATTTGCTTGCGAATCTTAAAAGCTGCGGTATCGCCACTTTCTCGTAAACGTTGATCTGCCGCTTGTAACGCAGCTAAGGTTGTTGCCACATCACCAATTAAATGTAAGCGGCGATTAGCCACTCCTAAAAGGTACTCGGCATCGGACACCAACAAGTCACCCCGCGTTTTACCTAATTGGCGATGAATTTTTTTTATCGAACCTTTAACTTCTTTTGCGGTATTTTCTAGGCGCTCATTTTGTATTTTCATCGCTTCATTTAAGCGATGTTCAAAATTATCGTCTTTATTACTCACATCAGAACTCAGGCCTGCTATTTGATTTTGAATCGCCACCAGCTGTGACTGATAGCCTGATATCTGTTTGCTGAGCTCTAGCATCTGCTGGGTTTCTTTGCTTATTTCACCCCCCAAATCTTGCTGTTTATCACGTAATTGTTGCAATACAAGATAACCCGCGCCTGAAATCCCTAAAACAATTAATATAATAACTAAACCGAACCAAGCTCCTCCACTTCGTTCTTTTTTAACCTTAACTGGTTTTTGTATTTGCTCTTCAGTTACTTCAGCCACATGCGTCCCCATTTAATAATGCGTTTACCATTGCAGCATCAGATGACTCAGCCGCAACAATGATCTGTTTAAATCCAATCTTTTTAGCCGCTAAAGATACCCGCGAGCTAATCACCACTAAAGGCGTGCTTAATAAACTTTCTTTTAACTTATCGTCCGCTAATAAAAGCATGAGATTATCAAGTGCAACCGCACTATATATTAATATGGCTGCAACATCCTTATTCCATAGATAAGCCTTCACTTGCTCACAATTCTGTTGAGGTACTATTTTTTCGTAGACCTCAATATAATCAACCGTTGCCCCTCTTGCTCTCAGCGTATCGGCTAATAACTCACGCCCGCCATCCCCGCGTACTATTAAACAGCGAGATTCAGTCATTAATTGACATTCTGGTAGCGCTAAAACTGCTTCAGAATTAAAGCCTTGCTTAGGACTTAATACCTTATTAAGCCCTACCTTAGCTAAAGCTTGAGTGGTTGCTTTACCTACCGCAACAATATTTATATTCCGTAATTGTTCTATTTTGCCATCAATTAGCTTGAGGGCAAAATTTACCGCATTTGCACTGATAAAGAAAATAAAGTCATAGCGCTCTAAGTTTAATAAAATCGCCTGTTCTTTGGCTGATAAACTTTTCGCTTGAATATCAATCAGAGGAAAGTCAATACCAACCCCAGACTTAGCTTCAATCAGACGGGAAAGCTCAGCAGTTTGATGCTTTGGCCGTGTTACAACTATTTTCTTTCCTGCTAAAGATTTAAGAATACAGTTCACTCAGCACTTTACCTGCGCCACTTTGAAGCAGCTCATCCGCTAATGATTTGCCAATTAACTCAGCATCTTGTATTGCTCCAGTTTTTTCTACACGATAGATAACACTGCCATCAGGCTTACCGACTAAACCACGCATAAATAGTTTGCCCTCTTTTAATTCAGCAAATCCTGCTATGGGTACCTGGCAGCCACCATTCAGGCGCTCATTCATTGCACGCTCTGCGCTAATTCTTATCGTGCTATCTTCATCCGCCAAAGGTGCTAATAATGCATTTATTTCATCATCATCACTACGGCACTCAATACCAACAGCGCCTTGCCCGATTGCAGGCAAGCTTACCGAGCTATCCAGTGTTTGCGTAATTCTATCGGTAAAGCCTAAACGTTTTAACCCAGCAGCAGCCAAAATAATCGCATCGTACCCACCCGCATCCAATTTCGCGAGGCGTGTATTCACGTTGCCACGTAAAGATAAAATTTCAGCCTTAGGGAAGCGCTCTGAAATTTGGCATTGGCGGCGTAAACTCGACGTGCCAATTTTTGCATTTTCAGGCAAATCTTCAAGACTCTTATAATGATTAGAAACAAACGCATCGCGCGGATCTTCACGTGGTAAAACGACGGCTAAATGCAGTCCCTCAGGAAATTCAACCGGCACATCCTTCATAGAATGCACCGCTATATCCGCAGTACCCTCTAGCATTCCTTGCTCTAACTCTTTTACAAACAAGCCTTTTCCGCCAATTTTAGCTAACGGCGCATCGAGAATTTTGTCACCTTTGGTGACCATTTTCACTAATTCTGTTTTAATTCCAGGATAAGCTTCCTCTAACCGTGCCGCAACATATTCCGCTTGCCATAAAGCCAAAGGGCTTTGTCTCGTCGCTATCTTAACTGTTCTTTCTATCATTAATCCCTTCCTATGAATAACATTGCTTATTTCCTTATTGTACCTTTATATCTAGCTATCATGAAACACGCCATTTAATGCTTTTATGCTTTTATTCGCCCTGATATATTTTATTTCTTTGCAATATCAATTATATTCATTCATGATAATTAACTAAAATCTCGTCTATATATTCAGGTGGAAATATGACAATGCGTACCGTAATTGGATTAATTTTTTTCTTATCGTTCAGCGCGCCTAACTGGGCCGATGTTGTAAAGATCAATCCTGATCACCCAACAAAGCACGTCGTTGTTAAAGGTGACACCCTTTGGGACATTTCCGCTAAATTCTTAACGAACCCTTGGGAGTGGCCAAAGATTTGGCGACATAACACGCAAATTAAGAACCCCCACTTGATTTACCCTGGCGACATCATCACGCTTTGCTTTATTAACAATCAACCCATGCTCTGTGTTGATAGTGGTCAACGCTCAGAAGGCCGTTTACAGCCGCGCATTCGCTACCAAGATCATAAACCAGAAGCAATCGCTATGATTCCTCTGGGTGCGATTCGCGCCTTCTTAAATTCACCTAAAGTCTTAAATAAAGATGAATTAGAAAACGCCCCCTACATTGTCGCTTTTGCCGATGAACATTTAATTGCAGGAACAGACTCAAATATTTATGTACGCTCAATTTTAAACAGAGATTACATGCACTACACTACCTACCGCATAGGTGAAACTTATAAAGACCCTGAAACAGATGATATTTTAGGCTATGAAGCGATACATATTGCTGACAACTCTATTATTTCTTTAGGTGATCCAGCCACATTAAGCATTAACAAAGCATTACAAGAAGTTCGTCTAGGCGATCACGTAATGCCTGCCGTCGATAATGAAATTAATTTTAATTTCTACCCTATCGCCCCGAGTACAAAAATAGATGCCACTATTATTGCAAGCATGACTGACTCGCAAGAAATTGGTCAATACGACATCGTGGTTTTAAATAAAGGTGCACAGGATGGACTTAAATTAGGTCATTTACTTAGCATTTTTCAAGAAGGCGAACTCATTAAGGACCCTTACCATAAAAATGGCCATGAGTTAGTTAAGTTGCCTAATCGGAAATCAGGTACTTTATTAATTTTCCGTACTTTTGATCGTGTCAGCTATGCATTGATTTTGCATTCAACACGTAATATTCGCCTTTTAGATAAGGCACAGACACCTGAATAACGCCACTCGCCTCATCACGCAAAAGCATTGGTTAATGCTTTTGCGCACACCCGGCATAGGCAATAAGACCTTTTTAAAATGCTTACAGCATTATTCACCCGAAACGCTGTTTTCAACACCGCGCGAATCATTGATTCAACTGGGGCTGAATAACAAAAGCATTGACGCACTTAAAAATCCTCAATGGGAGTTAATCGAAGCCGATCTACTTTGGTTGCAACAGACTAATAATCACGCAATCCTATGGTGTGACGACAACTATCCGTCGCAACTTAAAGAAATCGCAGATCCACCGCCGATTTTATTTGCACGGGGTGATATTGATTTAATTCATTTTCCACAAATCGCTATCGTCGGCAGTCGCAACCCTTCGTCTACCGGCTTGCAAATAGCCTATGACTTTTCCGAAAGCCTTGCCCGATCTGGTTTTACTATCACCAGCGGCCTCGCTTTAGGAATTGATGCAGCAAGCCATCAAGGCGCATTACATGCCCAAGGTGCGACTATTGCTGTCACCGGCACGGGCTTGGATCGAGTTTACCCGGCCGCACATAAACAATTAGCCACTGAAATTGCGGCTAGCGGTGTATTGCTCTCAGAATTTCCACCTGGCACTTTAGCAAAAGCCAACCACTTTCCACGCCGCAATCGCATTATTAGTGGTTTATGCATGGGTTTATTAGTCGTGGAAGCTGCACAGAAAAGCGGCTCACTCATTACCGCACGCATGGCTTTAGAACAAAACAGAGAAGTGTTTGCTATTCCCGGTTCTATTTATAACCCACTCGCCCGTGGCTGTAACGCACTGATTCGTAACGGTGCAAAACTCGTGGAAACAACCCAAGATATTTTAGAAGAATTAGCACCGTATCTTAAGCAACAACCGACAAACCCAAACAACACTAGCACCGCAGAAACAAGTGACCTTTCTGTCGCACAGAAAAACATCTTAAAGCATATCCAATTTGCACCCACTTTGGTTGATCAGCTGGTATTATCAACACAACTCAGTGTAGATAATATCACCCCACACTTGCTCATATTAGAATTACAAGGGTATATTAGTCCCACTCACGGCGGTGGCTATCAACGAAATAAATAGCCATCTCTTATTTAAACAGCCGCAAAAGATCGTAACCGAATGAATGAAGATATTTTTGATATTTTAATTTATCTATTTGAAAATTATATGAATAGTGAAATTGAAAGCGCCCCTAATTCCGATGAATTAAAAACCGAACTCAAAGAGGTCGGCTTTACTAATAGCGGTATTAATAAAGCATTTGATTGGCTGGACTCACTTGCTTTACAAGAAGATGCTCAGTTCAAATCACCGCTAAATTTCCGTATTTTTTGCGACCAAGAAATTGAAAAACTTAATTTAGAGTGTCGTGATTTCATTTTATTTTTAGAGCGCCTAGACATCCTGACCCCGAACACACGTGAACTGATTATTGATAGAGCGATGGCTATTGACGAGTCTTCCATATCAATTGAAGAATTAAAATGGATTTCCTTAATTGTGCTTTTAAGCCAACCCGACGACGAAATAGCGGTTGCGCACATGGAAAATATCATCTACCAAGAAGCTTCCGCGCTTTTAAACTAAATTATAGATAGCCGCCGTATGAGCAAAAATTTAATTATTGTAGAATCACCTGCAAAATCAAAAACCATAGAAAAATACTTAGGCAAGGACTTCCAAGTGCTTGCCTCTTTCGGTCACTTGCGCGACCTCATTCCTAAAGAAGGCGCCGTCGACCCTGAAAATGACTTTGCAATGAAATACCAAGTACAAGAGCGTAACCAACGCCATGTACAAGCGATTACTAAAGCACTTAAAGGTGCCGACACCTTATATCTCGCGACCGATCCTGATAGAGAAGGAGAGGCAATTTCTTGGCATTTATTAGAAATGCTGAAAGCTAAAAAGCTGCTTAAAAACAAAGAAGTTCACCGCGTAGTTTTTCATGAAATCACTAAAAAAGCGGTAACGCATGCGATTGCCAATCCGGGTGAAATTGATATTCATTTGGTTGATGCGCAACAAGCACGCCGTGCTTTAGACTATTTAGTGGGGTTTAACTTATCGCCGCTTTTATGGAAAAAAATTCGTCGTGGCTTATCTGCAGGGCGCGTACAAAGCCCTGCGCTACGCATGATTGTAGAGCGCGAACTTGAAATTGAAGCCTTCAAAACCAGAGAATATTGGTCGATAACTGCCAAACTCACCCAAGAAAAACAAGAATTTAAAGCGAAACTAACCCACTTTAAAGGCGAAAAACTCAGTCAATTCAGCATCACTGAAGACGCACAAGCCGTCGCCGCACAACAAGCACTAGAAGCGGCTGCTAACGGTGAGTTACAGGTTGCTAATTTAGAGAAAAAACAACGCAAACGTAACCCTTCCCCGCCTTTCATTACATCAACCCTACAACAAGAAGCGGCACGTAAATTAGGTTTCACCACCAAACGCACCATGATGGTTGCACAGCAACTTTATGAAGGAATTGACATTGGTGGCGGTGAAACCAGTGGTTTAATTACCTATATGCGTACCGACTCGGTTAATTTAGCTGGGGAAGCACTTGAAAATATTCGTGCGCTAATTAGTGAAAAGTATGGAGCAGACCAAGTTCCAAAAGAGCCACGCTCTTTTAAAACGAAATCTAAAAACGCACAGGAAGCGCATGAGGCCGTCCGACCTACGTTGGCGCACCAAACGCCTGCCGAATTAAAAACACACCTAACCAGCGATCAATTTAAGCTCTATGATCTAATCTGGAAGCGTACTATCGCGTGTCAAATGATCCACGCGACAATTAATACCGTTTCTGTTGATTTAAACTGCGGTAGTGAGCAAGATGTTTTTCGTGCCACAGGTTCTGTTATCGCAAAACCAGGGTTTATGGCGGTTTATCTAGAAGGCAAAGATGACAATAAAGAAGGGGATGATAAAGAAACCTTTTTACCGCCAATGAAAAAAGGTGACAGCATTCCTTTGGATGCCATTGTCACCAACCAGCATTTCACCGAGCCACCACCCCGCTATAGTGAGGCGAGCTTAGTTAAATCATTAGAAGAACACGGCATTGGCCGCCCTTCTACTTATGCTTCAATTATTTCTACCTTACAAAACCGTGAATACGTTACTTTAGATAAAAAACGCTTTTATCCGACGGACGTAGGGCGTATCGTCGCAAAATTTTTAACCGATCATTTTACGCAATATGTCGACTACAGCTTTACCGCTAAACTTGAAGATAACTTAGATGCTGTCTCGCGTGGTGAAAAAGACTGGATTCCACTCATGAGTGCATTCTGGAAACCGTTTACTAAGCTGATTCATGAAAAAGAGGAATCAGTACAG
The DNA here is from genome assembly GCA_965366065.1 of uncultured bacterium. Lineage (GTDB taxonomy): Bacteria > Pseudomonadota > Gammaproteobacteria > Methylococcales > Methylomonadaceae > Methyloprofundus. The sequence continues at coordinate 37,057 of CBDUDV010000010.1, forward strand.
CGTAAAGATGTTACCCAAGAAGCGCTGGATGAAAAGTGCCCTGAATGTGATAAGCAGTTATCTATCCGCTTAGGCCGTAATGGTCGCTTTATCGGTTGCACTGATTACCCTACTTGCTCTTATACCCGCAATCTAAATGATGATGGTACCGAGTCAAATGAACCAGAAATCGTCGCTGATAGAAAATGCCCTAGCTGCGAGTCTGATTTAGTTATCAAAACTGGCCGTTACGGTAAATTTATCGGTTGTAGTAGTTACCCTAAATGTAAACATATCGAGCCTTTAGAGAAACCATTGGATACTGGAGTCGAATGCCCACAATGTAAAAAAGGTAGCATCTTAAAACGTAAGTCACGTTACGGTAAGATTTTTTATTCGTGTTCAGACTACCCAAAATGCGACTATGCTTTATGGAATGTGCCTGTTAATGATCCTTGCCCAGCCTGTGATTGGCCCATTTTGACCTTAAAAACTACTAAACGTCGTGGCCCAGAAAAAGTCTGTCCACAAAAAGAGTGTAAATACGCAACGCCGTATGAAGGTGATCCTGAGGATATTAACGGCCCAACCAGCTAGTTATGTTAATCAGCTTACTTAGTGTAACTAGTATTTCCCGCTAAGTAAGCTGACCTTTCTGCTATTATTTTTCTGAATTTAGCTAACCTTTATTTGCTCGCTACAACGCGATTTCGCCCTTGCTCTTTCGCTTGATATAAACATTCATCGGCAATACTTACAATATCCACGCTATCTTTCTCAGTTAAGGTCACACTTGCAATACCAAAGCTCATCGTAACAACTGAATTTACTTTTGAATCCTGATGTTCTATCGCTAAATTCATGACGGCTAAACGTGCTTTTTCAGTTATTTTTTCAGCTTGCTCTACGCTAGTACTCGGTAAAATAATAATAAATTCTTCACCACCATAACGAGCCACATAATCTCCGCCTCTCTTTAATGAATTTGCTAATGCTGTTGCTACTTTTCTTAAGCAGTCATCCCCCTCAACATGCCCATAACAATCATTAAATAATTTAAAATAATCAACATCACACATAACAATTGATAACGGCTGCTTATAGCGTTTTGCTCGGTTAATTTCATTCGCTAAAGTCAGCTCAAAATCACGCCGATTAGGAATATTGGTCAAGCCATCCAAACCGACCAAATCGCCAATTTCATGAAATTTACGCTCAACTCTTAACGCAAAAAATAAGACAATTTCAATCATTAAAAAACCCAACACACCATACAGAATATTTAATTTAACATCATAGTTAAATTTATTAATTTCTTCTGTGATGTCATCCCAGATAAGAGTCACACCCGCATCGGGTAAGGATGAATTTAAATCGCCTCGATAATCCCTCAGCGGCTCACTGTACAAAATATAATACTTCTCTGCCTGCTCAATGATTTTCAGTTTATTACTACCCACCACCAATTCTTGTGAAACGGTAGCCGATAGCATATTTTTAGTTTCCGTTACACTTCTAGAGCTTGCTTCAATAAAACACTCACAGCCTTGAATAATATGGCCCATCTTTTTTTGTATTGCGTCTGGCCACATATTTCTCTCTGTGTGCGCCTTAGTTAATAAAACAGCACTACCAATTCCTTGAATTTCATCTATATTAGCTAGGATTGCGGAATAAGACGTACCCACTTCCAGTGCCCCAACATAAACCTTTTGATTGGTCTCAGGATCAACAGAAAAAATAGGAACTACCCCTCTTATACCACTATAAACTCGCCCTGTTTCAAATCCGGTGCGTGCTATTTTTTCTGCATTGGTATCAACAACTGTATAACGAATTTCACCCATCCGGTCACCAAACTTACTCGGCTTATGCACGCGCAAAAAACTTAAACTGCCAGGGCCTAAATGATAATGTAACTGCCTAACATCAAAATCCGACGTCATCTCATCCCAGCCAGGCTTAACGCTGTTTAGCATCTTTTGGCGTATTTTAGCCGCCGCCAAACTTTCTGATCCTTCCTTCTCTACCGCTTTCTTGCCCTCTAAAAAAAGAGCATTTAAAGCCTCATTTCCTGAAAAATGCGTCGCCAGCTGCAACATATTTCGCTTAGTCATTGCTAAAGCAATATCAATCCCTTGCATATGGTCCTTTGCACGCTTCATGAGTGAAGTCTCTAAGGTTTGCTTAGCTCCTATGTAATTCACGCCAATCAGTACCGCATCTGAAATAATGAACACACAACTAACAGCTAGTACCAACAATATACGCTGCCATTTATTTCTCTTTTTGTTCATCCCCATAACCTAAACCCATGCTAACGACCTCAATCAACTTTTCAGTATATACTGAAACAACTATATCTGTATTATCAAGAGAACAACCAAAAACCCATAAAAACCATCATAAAATATGCGAATAGAACCTATTAACTTAAGCTAAGGTTTAGTACAAGGAATCTCCTTGAGTAACTGTTAAGTTTATCTCTACAGAGTAAACACTCAATAACTGTTTATTTCATCAATCTACGAGACTGCTAAAGAATTTCAGCAAGCTCAACTATTCTAGCTAACTAATAACACCAACTCACTTGGACTCTTGATGTAATACCGCATAATAAAGTATAAGAGATGGTATTGGCTTTTTCTGCAACCTCTTCTATCGCTAAGCCTTCTCCCCATAGCGTGACTTTATCGCCAATATTAACCGTTTGGCAGTCAGTCAAATCAACGGTTAATGCATCCATCGAGACTCGCCCCACCAAAGGGAATCGCTGCTTATTGATTAATACGGGCGTATTCATTTCAACATTGCGTGGGTAGCCATCACCATAACCAGCAGACACAACAGCTATCAAGCTATCTCTTGCTGCTAGCCAACTACCACCATAACCGACGCTTTCACCTTTTTTGACCTGCTTGATGGCAAGGACGTGAGCATAAAAACTCATAACCGGAATAAGTCCTAGCGAGCATGCAGTTTCATTGACTATAGGTGACGCGCCATAAAGCATCAATCCCGCTCGATTCCAATCATAATGCGTTGCAGGAAAAGCAATGATAGCAGCGGAATTTGCGGCGCTTTTTTCACCGATTTCCGTCTTAATCGTTGCTAAAAAACAGGTCTCTTGTTGCTGTGTTTTATTATCTGACCGATCATCCGCATTCGCAAAATGCGTCATAAATTTAATATCATTAGCAACAAATTTGCATTCATTCAAGCGAGCTAATAAGGTTTTAAATTCTACAGGATGAATACCTAAGCGATTCATGCCAGAATCTATTTTTAACCACACCGTTATTGCGCCTGTTAAATCAGTATTTTCTAATAACTCGACTTGATGCGCGGCATGCACAACGGCATCTAAACAATGCTGTTGAAATAACACTAATTCATCCGCCTGAGTAAAGCCTTGCAAGACGACAATCCTTGCCTTACTTCCAGCCTCTCTCAGCGCCAATCCCTCAGTTAACCGAGCAACAGCGAAGCCATCAACTTCAGGCTCTAAAATTTGCGCTACTTTTAATGCACCATGCCCATAAGCATTAGCCTTAATAACTGCGATGAGTTTAGAGTTCGGTGCATATTCACGCGCCTTTTTTGCATTATGCAGTAATGCCGCAGCATTTAACTCAACTGAAGCGGCAGCAAGCATTACTCATAATCTCCTTCTGAGTAAGGATTGTGTGCACAGTTTTCAAAGCGTGTGTATTTACCCAAAAAGGTTAAGCGTGCTGTCCCAATCGGCCCATTCCGTTGCTTACCAATAATAATTTCTGCGGTTCCTTTATCAGGGCTATCTTCGTTATAGACCTCATCTCGGTATACAAACATAATGACATCGGCATCCTGCTCAATACTTCCTGATTCTCTTAAGTCAGACATAACAGGACGTTTATTAGGACGCTGCTCTAAATTACGGTTAAGCTGTGATAAGGCGACAACCGGTACATTCAGCTCTTTTGCTAAGGTCTTTAAACCACGGGAAATATCAGAAATTTGCGCAACTCGGCTTTCACCACTAGAAGGTGATTGCATCAACTGTAAATAATCCAGAACAATAAGTCCTAGTTGCCCATGATCCCTAGTTAATCGCCTAGCTCTTGAGCGCACTTCGCCCGGTGTTAATGCTGCGGTATCATCAATAAATAATTTGGTTTCAGCGAGTAAATTAATGGCCGATGTGAGACGTGGCCACTCATCATCATCCAGTTTTCCGGTACGCACCTTATTTTGATCGATTCGCCCCAGTGAAGACATCATCCGCATGGCTAATGAATCACCCGGCATCTCCATACTAAACACAGCAACCGGCAAACCACTCCCGACCGCTGCATTTTCTGCCATATTCATAGCGATCGTGGTTTTTCCCATCGATGGACGCCCCGCAACAATCACCAAATCACCGCGCTGCAAGCCAGAGGTCATTTCATCTAAATCGGTAAACCCAGTACTGATACCGGTGATATTGCCTTCTTGTTCAAACAGCGTTTCAATTTTTTCTACTGCCGTACCTAACAGATCTTTAATTGAAATAAACCCTGCCTGACCTTTTTGACGTTGCTCTGCAATCTCAAAAACATTCTTTTCGGCCGACTCCAGTAGATCACTGGTTGTGCGACCTTCGGGTAAAAATACCGATTCAGAAATATCAGTCCCAATATGAATAAGCTGCCTAAGCACCGATCGATCACGAACGATATTGGCATACGCAACAATATTAGCGGCACTCGGCGTTTCTTTAGCTAATACACTTAAATAGGCCAATCCGCCCGCTTCTTCCAACTCACCTACTTTGCGTAAGGCTTCCGAAATAGTTACCACATCAAAAGGTTCTTGTTTTTCAGCCAAATCAGAAATCGCTTGAAAGATAACCCGATGATCTTTGCGGTAAAAATCAATATCAACCACTTTATCCGCAACCGTATCCCAGCGCTCATTATCTAACATTAAACCACCCAAAACTGATTGCTCTGCTTGGATTGAATGTGGAGGAACTTTTAATGAATCTACTGCTCGATCACGGACTTGATAATCATTACTCGCCATTACTTACTCTCAAATGAAAACTAAATTTTTTGCATAAAAAAAGGGCTGCAATTTTACAATTACAACCCTTTTTTGCGATCGACAATGCCTGTATTTAAAATGAGAAAACTCATAATAAATACAGCATATCGATAAGCGATTAACGTTTTGAGTACTGAGGACGTTTTCTCGCTTTGTGTAAACCAACTTTTTTACGTTCAACTTCACGTGAATCACGAGTAACAAAACCCGCTTTTCTTAGTTGAGGACGTAAAGTTTCATCGTAAACCATTAATGCACGCGTCAAACCATGACGAATCGCGCCAGCTTGTCCTGAAGGACCGCTACCTTTAACTGTTACGTTGACATCGAATTTAGCTGTTAATTCCAGTAATTCTAATGGTTGTAATGAAATCATTTCATCAGTCTTACGACCGAAATATTCAGTCAATGTTTTACCATTTACTGTGAATTGACCAGTACCTGACGTTGCGTAAACTCGTGCTGTTGCACTTTTGCGTCGTCCAGTTCCGTAATATTGAGCTTCTGCCATGATATTAACCTGTTAGTTGCCTAAAGTTCTAAAACTTTAGGTTGTTGAGCTTGATGACCATGTTCAGGGCCGGCATAAATTTTTAACTTAGTAAACATTGCACGACCTAGAGGGTTACGTGGCAACATTCCTTTAACCGCATTACTAATAATACGATCAGGAAACGTTTGTCTTAATTTTCCTAAGCTAACTGATTTTAAGTTACCAACATAGCCTGTGTGATGGTAATACATTTTATCTTTTTCTTTATTACCTGTAACACCGATTTTTTCAGCGTTAATAACGATAATATAATCACCTGTATCAACATGCGGCGTATATTCTGGCTTATGTTTGCCACGAAGGCGGCGTGCTACTTCTGTAGCTAGGCGACCTAAAGTCTTGCCTTCAGCGTCGATTACGTACCAATCGCGCTTTACTTCAGCGGGTTTTGCGCTAAATGTTTTCATAATTATATCTTTTATTAAGATTTCAAGTTAGCCGCATATCATACTAAATTTTAATTTCTCTTTCAAGTCACAGCCATAAAAACACATCATTATGACTGCTGATTACTAAGCAGCATATCTAGCGCGACTGCCTCCGCTATTTTGATGCCATCAACGGCTGCCGACAAAATTCCTCCCGCATAGCCCGCCCCTTCACCAGCAGGATAAAATCCTTGTGTATTAATACTTTGCAATGAAGGGTAATCACGCTTGATGCGCACAGGTGAAGAAGTTCGCGTTTCCACACCCGTTAAAATTGCATCGTGTCGCGCAAAGCCGCGTATCTTTTTATCAAACGCAGGCAACGCTTCCTTGATTGCTAGAATAGCATAGTCCGGTAGACACTCACTCAAATCAACCAATTTAACGCCTGGCTTATAAGAGGGTTCAACATCACCCAACTCTGTACTCGGCTGACCCTTTAAAAAATCACCTACCAACTGCGCAGGCGCATTGTAATCTTCACCACCCAATACAAAAGCACGCTCTTCAAGCTCATTTTGCAATTCTAACCCAGCTAAAGGGTTGCCCGGATAATCTTTTTCAGGGTCAATACCCACGACAACCGCACTATTTGCATTACGCTCATTACGTGAGTATTGGCTCATTCCGTTAGTAACCACCTTCCCCTTTTCCGAGGTTGCTGCCACCACAGTTCCACCTGGACACATACAAAAACTATAAACAGACCGTCCATCCTTACAATGGTGTACCAACTTATAATCCGCCGCGCCTAATAATTCGTTACCGGCAAAATCACCAAAACGGCACTCATCAATCATTGACTGAGGATGCTCTATTCTAAATCCGATAGAAAAAGGCTTTGCTTCCATGTACACACCTCTATCAAACAGGATTTTAAATGTATCTCGGGCACTATGGCCAATCGCAAATACAATATGCTGGCTTTTCAGCACCTCACCATTCCTCAGCACGACGCCTTGTACTTGCTTATTTTCCAACAACAAGTCATCTACGCGCTGTTCAAAACGAATCTCGCCCCCTAAGGACTCAATCGTTTCACGCATTTTTTCTACCATAGAAACCAGCTTAAAGGTTCCTATATGCGGCTTACTTAAATATAAAATCTCATCTGGTGCACCAGCAGCCACAAATTCATTTAATACTTTTCGCCCATGATGTTGCGGGTCTTTTATTTGCGTATAGAGCTTGCCGTCTGAAAAGGTACCTGCCCCCCCTTCCCCATACTGCACATTCGATTCTTCATTTAATTCACGCTTGCGCCATAAAGCAAAGGTATCGACCGTACGTTTTTTCACCTCTTTACCGCGCTCTAATATAATCGGCTTAAAACCCATTTGCGCTAAAATCAGCCCGGCAAATAAACCACACGGCCCCATACCCACAATAATAGGCCGCTCAACCAAGTCTTTGGGTGCTTCAGCAACAAATTGATAGGTATCATCAGGCCGCTGTTTAATTTGCGCATCATCCGCAAATTTCACTAAAAGCGCCGTATTTTCAGTGGTATCAACATCTAAACTATAAATAAAATCAATCTTACTTTTCTGCCGTGCATCATAACTACGCTTATAAATATGATAACTCAGTAGTTCAGTCTCTTTTATTGATAATCGTTTTAGAATTTCAGCGCGCAACGCTTGCTCAGAATGTTCTAGCGGAAGTTTGAGATTATTTAAACGTAACATAGTTTCTTATAGGGTAAAGCTAGATAAAGTAGGATTATTGTATCCGATACGGATCTAATTGTATTGAAGCAATGCGTCTTGCCACCATCGTAATCACACCGTGGCAACGATCACCACCCGTCGCAGAAAACTCAAACTGATAGCGCCTGACTACCTGCCACCTATTTTCTACTTTTTGTAATCTTATTCGAGTTAAAGCAATATATCCATCCAACATCTGTAAATCTAACTCATCACAATGTCGTTTTGTTGCCACCCAAGCAATTTCTTTAATTTTTTGTGAGCTTTGCCAATACAAAAAACCCAGCGTAAATAACATAAGTCCAGTGATTTCACCCCACATAATTAACCCGCCTTCATTACTGCAAATAATATATCCGACAAGTTAATCACTCCCTGCAATTTCCCTTGATCATCTAGCACGGGCAAATCCTCCACCCAATGATCTAATTGACGATACAGAATCTGACTTAACTCCTCATCAGCTTTCGTACTGGCAAAATGCACATCCATTAACTCGCTAGCTGAACCCGGTGTAATGCGCTCCAGAAGCTCACTACGCGTATGCGAGCCGCAATGATCAGCTAAGGTTAATTTTGCTAACTTCTTATAACTTAAATGCCCAATCACTTTATCTTCTGCATCTAAAACGTATAAATCATGTAAGCGAGAGTTACTTAATAATGCCTGCATTATTAAGTCTAAACCCCAATCTTTACGCACTATTCCCGCATGAATAGGGTGTAGTTTTAACCACTCTGAAACCAACATAAGCATTTCCTTAATTTAAAGTTACAAAGTACAGCAGCACACCGCACTCAGTCACACCATCTAATAACCTTATGCCCCTAGGTACAATGGTAAAAACCCAATAATTTTTATACACTGAACCCAAGTTAAAAAACACACATCACAAGGAGAAGAGTATGAAAACCCATTTCCAAATATTTTTATTACTACTCTTAGTTTTCCCGCAGCTAAGCAACGCAGCAAGCTCCGATACCGAAGCTTATAATAAGTCTAGACTAATCATTACTAACCCAGCAATAACAACCGAAGGTTCTGTTTGGAAAAATGCAGCAACCACCCTACAAAACCTTAATACCCCGACTAAACAGGAAGTTTTATCAAGCATTACAGATGTTCCACTACCTGCAGCAATCTGGCTATTTGCACCTGCAATAATCGGTCTTTTTAGTCTAAAGAAAAAATCGTAAAACAGTTATAAACTATCTGTCGTTTAAAGCCAGCTGATTATTTCAGCATTCTTAGCGCTTTAAACGACCACAAGAAAAAGCATTACTTAGAAATTTTTCTTGCCTCAATTTCACCCGCTTTTTTCAAAGCAAAACGTGCACTCAATGGCCCAACCAACTCATAGATAAGTGTTGTCGCCAATACCACGTTCACTACCAGCAATCCAATCTCCGCAAAGGCCTCTTGATAACTTAATGTAAGCGCAAGACCTACAGCCACCCCTGCTTGTGGCACCAACGCGAACCCTAACCAACGTGTTACCAGTAGTGGAGATTTTGTTATCTTGCTACCAAATGCCGCGCCCAATACTTTACCGACGATTCTAGCGAAGAAATACACTAAAATTAAATCTAAATGCTCGGTAAAAACAGCAATATGAAAATGCGTACCGGCTAATGTAAAAAAGGCAAGAAAAACAGATTCCTCTAAGAAATCAATCGAGCCAAATAATTTATTCCCTGCGGAATATAAAAATAATCGCGCAAAAAAACCTAAGCTCATTATAGCTAATAGGGCAGATAGCTGAGTCAATTCAGCCACACTAGAAATCACAAAAATACAGCTGACTGCCAGTGTCAACAACATATCTTTTTTCTCAACACGTACGGTTAACTTAGCTAAACAATAACCGCCCACACAACCTAAGACCATAGCACCTGCAATATGTAGCAATGCCATTTCTAATGTATGCTCTAATGATCCACCGACTAAAAAAGCCATCACAATAGAAAAAAAAATCATCCCAAAGGCATCATCTAAAGCGACGACACCTAATAAAGTAGAGCTAAAAGGACCTTTACAATGATATTGGTGCAAAACCGCAATCGTTCCCGCGGGTGCAGTTGTCGATGAAATAGCCGCAAAAGCTAAAGCAAGTGAAATGGCCGAGACACCGGAAATTTGTGGAATAAACAATAAAACAGCTAAAAACACCATCAGCATTGCGCCTACGACTTCAAAAAAAGCAATGCCCAACATAGATTTCCCCATGCGCTGCAATTGCGGCAAGGTCACAGATCCACCAATAATAAAGGCAATGATATTCAATGAAATATCAGTCAACGGACGCACTACCTCTACCGAATTACCTGGAAAAAATCGCCCTAAAAAATCACTAGAAAATAACACTCCCACCAGAACATAAGCAACAACCCGCGGTAAACCCCACTTACCTATGAGCTGCCCTGCAAATAAACCTATCAGCAGTAAAAGCCCAATTAACAATAGATTTAGCGGATATAACTCCATAAGCGTGAGTTAAGGCCTCAAAAATACAGCACTAGCAGACTCTTGCGTGCCACATTGCAATAAGCGAATATTTAGCTGCGTTGCTAAAGCCTCTAGCGCGGCATTATGTTGTTGAAATTTTTGTTGGTACGCTAAGACACGCTTTTTATCACTAGCATCGACCACCACATCGGCCTGTTTATCAGTAAAACGAAACCGCCCCTTTTCGGGTAAGGCACTTTCTAAGGGGTCATATACTAAAATCATCACTACCTCGCAATGACGCGCCATTTTAGCCAATAGCATCTCTACCGATTTATTTAAGCCTCTAAAATCACTGATGATATAAACTAAGCTACCCGGCTTTACATGCTGACTTAAGCGCCCAACGACTTGCTCAAAATCATTGATGCCGGTTATAGCATCCGCTTTTACTAAAGCATTTAAAAAGTGCAGTACCGCTTGCTTGCCATTACTCGGCTTTAGTTCACGACAATGCGTATCAGTAAAAATCTGTCCACCAATACGATCCCCTTGTCTTTGCGCTACCCACGCAATTAAACTGGCTATTTTAGCCGCCTGCACCGACTTAAATACACCTCGCGTCGCAAATTTCATGGAAGCACGGTAATCAACCGAAATAAAAACAGGCCGTTCACGCTCTTCTCTAAATAATTTAGTATGCGTTTTACCGGTACGCGCTGTTACGCGCCAATCAATACTACGAATATCATCTCCCGCCTGATAAGGACGCACCTCATCAAACTCCATCCCTCGACCTTTTATCTTGGAAAGGTAGCCACCACTTTGCTGCGATTTGATGCCCGAACGCGATAGTTTTAGCATCGCAGCAGACTTTGCTAGATTAATCAGCATTTTCAAATTAACACTGACACGCTCATTTGCTTCCATTACGGTACAGCAATCCGCGCAATCAACTGCTGAATAAAATAATCCGTGGTAATCCCTTCTGCCTCAGCTTCGTAAGACAAAATGATTCGGTGGCGTAAAATATCAAAAGCAACGTCTTGAATATCCTCTGGCGAGACAAAATCCTTACCACTCAGCCATGCTTTTGCACGCGCACAACGATCCAAGCCAATACTGGCTCTTGGACTGGCACCATACTGTAGCCAACCGGCTAAATCTTCACCATAAGCTTCAGAGTTTCTCGTTGCTAAAATGATTTGTAATAAATAATCTTCCAGTGCATCTGCCATATAAACATCAAGCACTTCCTGTCGTGCAGCAAATAGACTTTCTTGAGTAATGGTTTGAATACTTACTGGCTTCTCTATTCCTGCTTGCTGCTTCGCTTCATTGCGCGATAAATGCAAAATCTTCTTTTCATCCTCGGCACTCGGATAATCAATTTTCACATGCAATAAAAAGCGATCCAATTGTGCTTCTGGTAAAGGATAAGTCCCTTCTTGCTCAATCGGGTTTTGTGTTGCCATAACCAAAAACAAAGGAGGTAGCGGATAGGTCTCGCCCCCCACGGTAATTTGCCTTTCCGCCATCGCTTCTAACAAAGCCGCCTGAACTTTAGCGGGGGACCGGTTAATCTCATCCGCTAACACCAAATTATGGAACAAAGGCCCTTTTTGAAATTCAAAACTGCCTTTTTCAGGACGATAAATTTCCGTCCCAGTTAAATCAGCGGGCAATAAATCTGGCGTAAACTGTACGCGATGAAAATCTGCTTGAATCCCTTTGCTTAAGGCATTAATCGCACGCGTTTTAGCCAAGCCCGGCGCGCCTTCAACTAATATATGACCATCAGCTAACAAAGCAATCAGCATACGTTCAACCAAAGTCTCTTGGCCAATAATTTGCTCGCTAATGGTGGATTTTAATTGCTGCATTGCGATAAGGCTATCGCTGGGAGTGTTTTCTGACATGGTTTGTTTTGGTCCATCAATAAAATTAGCGTTAGTTTAATATACATTTAGTTGAGAAATTAATAATTATTAATCTAGTAGGTCACAAAGATCCGTCACACAAATATCCCTGAGCGTTTATAAAAACAAATCATAAGCATATTTTTAGATCCACTTAAAGATAAGAAAAAATTTTAAAATTATTAGCCTACACAACTAAGGTATAATTCCAAGGTTTTACACCAAATAATAATAAAGTTTAATTAGAGGAATTTGTATGTGTTGGAGTGGTGAAGCATCTGCTGTTTTAGCAACTGTTGGATTAGCAACGGCGGCTTACGTAGCAATTAAAGGGGAATCAAAAGAATTATGGATTCCCTTAACGTATTTTGCATTAATGGAATTATTACAGGCAGCAACCTATGTTTACATAGATGATTGCGCCTCCCCGCAAAACCAGATCTTAACCTTGTTTGGTTATGTGCATATTGCGTTCCAACCGTTCTTTGTCAACATGGTTGCTATGTATTTTATCCCTGAAAGCGTTAAATTAAGAATTCGAACGGCGGTTTACACTTTATGTGCGGTCGCGGCTTTAGCAATGATTGTTAAAATGTTTCCATTCGCATGGGCAGGTCTTTGTAACATTGGTCAAGAAGGTTTCTGTGGCACACAAACATGCTCTGTTTCTGGCGCATGGCATATTGCTTGGAAAATGCCATTGAACGGCATTATGTCCGCTCCGGTGTCTTGGTTCCCAGGTTTTGAGTGGGGCTTACATGGCTTTATTTATATAGCAATCGCGTTTATTTTGCCTTTACTTTATGGCTCATGGCGTTTTGTTGGCTTTCATTATTTAATTGGCCCACTGCTTGCTGATATTGCAACTGATGATCCGAATGAATTTTCAGCAGTTTGGTGTTTATTTTCGATTGCTTTATGCGTATCGGTTATTAAATCGCCGATTAGAAGATATTTACATGTTAAGACTTGGCCTGGCTATAAACACACAGTCGCGGACTCTCTTTAACTAACTAAACGTGCGGCTAATAATGTGTTAGCCGCACGTTTAATTTAACCAAATTTTATCCAAGAGGCTTGTATGTGTTGGAGTGGTGAAGCATCAGCTGTTTTAGCAGTCGTAGGACTGGGAACGGCAGCGTATGTTGCAATGAAGAATGAATCTAAAGAACTTTGGATTCCCTTAACGTTTTTTGCATTAATGGAGTTATTACAAGCATTTACTTATGCTTATATTGATGAATGTAGTAACCCCGTTAATCAGGTGCTCACCCTGTTTGGGTATTTGCACATTGCTTTTCAGCCATTTTTCATCAACATGGTGGCAATGTACTTTATCCCTGAAAGTGTTAAAGTTAAAATCAGAACAACGGTTTACACTTTATGTGCGATTGCGGCGTTAGCAATGATCGTTAAAATGATGCCATTTGCATGGGCTGGGCTTTGTACTATTGGTACGGAAGCGGTTTGTGGCGAGCAAGTCTGTTCTACTTCTGGCGCATGGCATATTGCTTGGCAATTACCGTTAAATGACATCATGTCCCCCCCTAATGCTTGGCTCCCAGGTTTTGAAGGCGGCTTGCATGGCTTTGTCTATTTATGGATTGCGTTTTATTTGCCATTCTTTTATGGCTCCTATCGTTTTGTGTTATTCCATTGCTTGGTCGGCCCTTTGTTGTCAGATGCTTTAACCGATGATCCTAATGAGTTTGCCGCCGTGTGGTGCTTATTTTCTATCGCCTTATGTGTCTCTATTATTAAGTCGCCGATTAGGAAATACTTACACGTAAAAACGTGGCCTTTTTATAATCGCGTGGTGAGTGATTCCCTATAATCAGCCACGTAAACTATGTATAAGCATGAATTAGCACTCATGCTTATACTCTTTCAAGAGACTAACGCTTATGTTACAGCAGCAGATTATGCAGGAATTAAACTCTATTCCAGAAAATAAACTGGCAGAACTTCATGATGTTATTCATTATTTTTGCTTAGGTGTTAATAAAGAGAAAACAGCAGAAAGAAAGGCAGGCAGACTAAAGGGCTCTCTCAGCAATAGTTTTTTTGATGCTTTACCTGAAAAAGAAAAACTATGAGATTCTTTTAAAAGAAATAGGCTTTACAGAATTAAGTGTTTCTACTAAGCACGCACTAAAAGCTGGAAGCATAGAAGTTGACCACAGAGACCCTTTCGATCGAATGTTAATGGCTCAAGCTGAAATCGAATCCATGCCTATTATTACTTACGATAAAGTATTCCATAAAACATCCCTTAACGTTATTCCACCCAACAAGTAAGTCATCTCCCGCATTGTTTTTTTATCTAGCTGTGGTAAAGTCTCACATCACTCAGCCTAATAAAAACAAGTCTTTTCTATGCTTTTTTTGCCCCGTCATTATACTGTAGTCCTCACCTCGTTTTTTCTCAGCTTAAGCCCACTCGTTGCTTCAGCAGATACCCTATCTCAATCGATTCAAGTAGAAAATAGTACCCATGCAGCGGCAGCTCAATCGCAAAAAAAGATTAATCAATTAGATGACCATACACGCAAGATGTTAGAGCAATACCGCTCTGCTAAGCGCCAAACAAAAACATTACTCACCTATAATTCGCATTTAGATACCTTGGTCTCTTCTCAGGAACAAGAGAAACTGTCGCTAACTCAACAATTAGAGCAAATTGAAACCACTCAACGCGAGATTGTGCCTTTAATTATCAATATGCAAAAAGGTTTAGAGCAATTTATTGAATTAGATTTACCCTTCTTACCCAAAGAACGCCAAGAACGTATTAGCAAGCTAAAAGCCATGATGTCGCGTGCCGATGTCACTACCGCTGAGAAGTTTCGCCGCTTAATTGAAGCCTATCAAATTGAAAATAACTACGGTAATACTATTGAGGCTTATCGCGGAAACATTCAATTAGACGAGCAAGAAAGCTCAGTGGATTTTTTACGTTTAGGTCGCATCGCTCTTTATTATCAGCGTTTTGATGCGAGTGAAACAGGATTTTGGAACCAAGATGAAAAACACTGGGAAAAGCTAGACTCATCTCATACGAATGCAATTCGCCAAGGCTTACGTATCGCACGCAAAGAAACCGCACCAAATTTATTAGCCTTACCTCTCAGAGCTGCAACGGAGGCTAAATAATGAAATTATTATTCATCTGCATCAGCTTATTGTTAACTAACAATCTATGGGCTAGCGAACAAAGCCTTAGCCAGTTATTAACTGATATCAAAAAAAATCAACGTTTAGAGCGCACCTTAAATAGTTCTCGCGAAGCAGAATTTTTAGCTGAGAAACAAAATCAACAGTCCTTACTAAGCGCAGCAAATTCTGCTCTGGCTGTACAAGATAAACGTAGCAAGCAGTTAAAGAACACCTTACAAAGTAACGAAGAAATTTTAAGTAATTTAGAAACTAAATTAAAAGAGCGTAGCGGTGTTCTAGGTGAATTGTTCGGTGTTGCTCGCCAAACCTCTGGCGATTTAAGTGCCGAACTAATGCAATCGATTATTTCTGCACAATACCCGAACCGCACTGAAGACATCACTAAAATGGCGGATAGCAAAGCACTGCCTAGCATAGAACAGTTAGAAAACTTATGGTTTACGCTACAACATGAGATGACTGAGTCTGCCAAAATTGTACGTTTCAACGGCCAAATAGAATCGGCTAATGGCATCCGCGAGCCAGCTGAAATCATTCGTATTGGTAGCTTTAATGCGATTGCCAATGGCGGTTACTTACGCTACTCACCTGAAACCAATTCATTAGTCAGCTTAGCGCGCCAACCTAGTAGCCAATACCTTAATTTAATTGCCGATTACGCCGAAACTAAAGCAGGCATTGCAGCGCTGGCGGTTGATCCGACGCGTGGCGTGATGTTAAGTATGTTAATTCAGTCACCTAATACCAGCGAGCGCATTCAGCAAGGCGGTATTGTGGGCTATATCATTTTAAGCTTAGGTGCGATTGGCCTTGTGCTTGCGTTATTCCGTTTGCTTGTTTTAATGCAAACAGGGCAAAAAATGCAGCAACAAATCACGAACTCTAATGCAAGTAACGATAACCCGCTAGGCCGCGTATTATTAGCGACTGAGCAAGCATCACAGCAAGATACTGATACTTTAGAGCTTATTTTAGATGAAGCCATTACGCGAGAAGTTCCCGATCTGGAAAAAGGCCTGTCTATCATTAAATTATTTGCTGCTGTTGCGCCATTATTAGGTTTACTGGGAACTGTCACCGGGATGATAGCGACCTTTCAATCCATCAGCCTATTTGGTACCGGCGATCCTAAGCTGATGGCCGATGGTATTTCGCAAGCCCTTGTTACAACAATGCTAGGTTTATGTGTTGCGATTCCACTACTGTTTTTATACAACATTGTGGCTTCGCGTAGCAAAGTGCTTGTACAAATTCTAGACGAGCAAAGTGCAGGCATCATGAGCCGTCGCGCAGGTAAATAATGAATTTTTTCAATGATCTAGGGCAGTTCTTGCACTTAGGCGGAAATATTCTTTGGGTGATTTTAATGGTTGCCATCGGTCTATGGAGCTTAATTATTGAGCGCCTGTTATTTTTTAAGGCTAGCTACCCCGAATTACGACTTAGCACTCTACAGCAATGGCAACAGCGTGATGATAAAAATTCAGCACATGCTTTATTTATTCGCCAAGCGTTGATTTCGGAAGCCTTGATTGAAATGAGCCGCGGCGTATCCGTTATAAAAATTTTGATTGCTCTGTGCCCGCTACTAGGATTATTAGGTACGGTAACCGGTATGATCCATGTATTTGATGTCATGGCTGTTACAGGAACTGGAAACGCACGTGCTATGGCAGCGGGTGTATCTAAAGCAACTATTCCAACAATGGCGGGGATGGTTATCGCGATTGCCGGTTTATATTTCAACAAATTAATTGAAGAACGCGTCAATGATGAATCGCATCAATTGGCTGATTTATTAAAATACCACTAATTACCTATTATGCGCCGCAGAACTAACCGTTCCTCTACCGACCAAAGTGCAGATATCGACATGACTCCTATGCTGGATATTGTTTTTATTATGCTGATCTTCTTTATCGTCACGACCTCTTTTGTCAAAGAATCAGGCATCGATGTAAATCGTCCAAATGCCCAAACATCGGAAACCAAAGCCAAAGGTAATATTATCGTTGGCATTAAAGCGAATGGCGATGTCTGGATCGATAAACGCTTGGTGGATATTCGTGCTGTACGTCCTAATGTCGCCCGATTGCATGCTGAGAACCCACTGGGTTCGGTTATTATCGCGGCTGATCGTGAAACTAAAACTCATGTGCTTGTACAGGTTATGGATCAGGTACGCTTGGCAGGCATTACCAATGCAGCAATCGCCACTGAAGCAAACACACAATAATGATTCGACTGCTGATTTCCTTAGTTGCCGGAATATCAATTGCTTTAGCTCTTTTTTGGGGCATGCAAGCGATGATCCGCAATAATTTACAAGGCATAAAAGAAACTGACAATTTAGTCATGACAGAATTTGTACGCTTAAAACGTGATTCACGATTACAAACCAAAGAGCGTGCAATTCCCAAAAAACCTAAACCCAAACAACGCCCCAAGCAACCGACACTAAAAACACACGTCGCTCAAGTCAGCCAAAAAGCAGCACCGAGCATGGATATTCCAAGATTAGATATGCCGCTTCAAGCCAGTAGTTTTAATGGCTCAACACTTGGCGGTATAAAAATGGGCATGGGAAAAATTAGCACGTCAGTGATTCCTTTAGTCAGAATACCGCCTATTTATCCGCGCCGCGCCGCTAACCGCCGCATTCAAGGCTGGGTAAAAGTCGAATTCACCATTACCACCGAAGGCTTAGTTAAAGACCCGGTGGTCATTCAATCTATGCCTAATAGTATTTTTAACAATGCAGCTCTATCCGCTATTAAACGCTGGAAATTTAAGCCCCAGATTATTGAAGGTCAAGCTTATGAACAAAGAGCTTCACAAACATTAGAGTTTAAGTTGGGGCGTTAAGCTTCATATCGTTAATTTATTGCTTCTGTTAAAATGGCCAGTTCAAAGCATGGGAGATACAAATGACTATTGCCGAAAGGCTACAAGCAATGGAAGCACTATGGGACTCATTCAGTAACGACCCAGTAGAGCATCAAGCGCCTGTGTGGCATGATGATATTCTTCGTAATAGAACCGAAAAAATAAACAACAATGAAGCCAAATTTTTAACTTTGTCAGAACTTAAATTCATACACTAATCACGTTACTACGCTTCAAATTATTTCTTATGAGCAAACTTATACTGTCATTCTGCTTAAGCCTATTGCTTTATTTATCTATAAATATCGCTTATGCAGCAGCAGAAGAAAAAACACCGACGATTTCTCCGTGGCTGTATAAGCAACTAAGTAAATCTGAAGAACTCATTGCGAGCCAAGCTTACCCGCAAGCACGAAAAAAATTAAAAGCCTTATTACCGGATTTAAAAGAAAATAGTTATTCTCAAGCCTTAACTTTACGCAGTCTTGCTTCCGTATACGCGTTAGAAAATCAATATAAAGAAGCCACACAGCACTTATTACACTGCTTATCTACTCACGCATTACCTGAAAGCCAGCAACAAAACGTCTTACTTAATCTAGGACAGCTTTACATGGCAACAGAATTGTATCAAAAAACTATTGATACGCTGGCTCAATACCAAGGTAAAAAAGATGCGCAAATTTTGGCCCTATTAGCGAATGCACATGCGCAGCTAAAACAGTACAAAAAAGCCCTACCCTATATCGAACAAGCGATCAAACAAAGTAAAAAGCCACAAGAATCTTGGTTACAACTTAATTTGGCTCTTTATTATGAACTAGATAAATACACTTCAGCAGCCAAATTATTACGCAGGCTTATTGCTAAGTATCCCAACAAAAAAACCTATTGGCAGCAACTTAGTACGGTTTACCAGCAGTTAAACCAATTTTCTAAAGCGCTCAACATTCAGCATTTAGCTTATAAAAAAGGCTTTAAATTTTCTGAGTCTGAATTGCTACAGCTATTTAATCTATACATTTTTAAACAAGAACCTTATCAAGCGGCAGAACTTTTACAGCTCGCCTTAAAAACAAAAAAGGTTAAAGTTAATTCTAAGCATTGGGAAATGCTAGCCCATGCCTGGACCAGCGCCCGCGAATATAAAAAAGCAATTCACGCTTTAGAAAAATCATCAGCACTGAATGAAAAAGGCGAATTGTACTTACAGCTGGGACGTATTCATGTAGAACAAGAACGCTGGGTTGAAGCAATTAAATCAATCAAGCAGGCACTGAATAAAGGCGGCTTAAAAAACAAAGGCGAGGCTTATATTTTATTGGGTTTAAGCCATTATGAAATGGAAAAAACTGCGTTAGCTAAACAAGCGTTTAAGCACGCGGTTAAGTTTTCTAAAACTAAAAAATCAGCCCAACAATGGTTGAAGTATATAGAAAAGACTTAAGCGTCTAATAACTGTAGTGCTTTCTCATAATCCGCCTGGGTATCAATACCAATCGAGTTATAGTTTGTTTCTATCATCTGAATAGCAAAGCCACTTTCTAATGCACGCAACTGCTCTAACTTTTCTAAGCGTTCTAAATAAGTGGGTTGCATGGTGGAGAATTCAATTAAAAAGTCTTTGCTATAACCATAAATCCCCAGGTGACGATAAAAGTTGAGTGCCTCTGGAATTTGCGTGTGATGATTTAAAAGCGACTCCCATTCATCTCTATGATGCGGAATAATTGAGCGAGAAAAATACAGTGCTGTTTTATTTTTTGTCACCGTGACTTTAACCACATTGGGATTTACCAAATCACTCACTTGCTCTATCCGGTGCATTGCACTACTCATTTTCACCGCGTGATCACTGATTAATGCAGCCGCTACTTGTTCAATCAAGTCAGGTTCGATAAAGGGCTCGTCACCTTGTACATTAATAACAAAATCACAATCAATCTGCTTTGCAGCTTCGGCAATTCTATCCGTGCCGGACTCATGCTTGCTATCCGTTAAAATAATATTCTGCGTAAACTTTTGACACGACTCAAGCACGGCTTGGCTATCTGTCGCAATATAAACGGCATCTATATTTTTCGCTTTTAATGACTGTTCATAGACACGCTGTACAACCGTTTTACCTTTTAAATCGAGTAATACTTTATTCGGTAAACGGCTTGAATTTAATCTTGCTGGAATCACAACTATTGTTTTCATTTTTTAAATTCCTAGATCATACATTTGCACAATACCCACTAAGGCTTGTTTATCATTAGTCACCAGTAGCGTATTAATTTTGTAGCGCTCCATCATGTCACTCACTTCCGTTAAGCGTGCATCTTGATGAATCGTTTTAGGGTGAGTACACATTAAATCTGTCGCGATTAAACTAAAAAACGTACTTTCTTTAGTTTCCATCGCACGACGAATATCGCCATCAGTCACAACACCATGAATGTTATTTTCTTGCAAAATAACCACCAAACCACACTGGCCTTGCGTAATTCCATGCACTACGTCATGTACTTTGGCTTCTTTAGTACACAGCGGTAAATCATGTGTGCGCATGACATCTTTAACTGTCATTAATAACCGCCGCCCCAAACTTCCACCTGGATGAAACCGAGCAAAGTGCTCATCTTTAAATTGCCGAATTTGCATTAAGGCTACCGCCAGCGCATCGCCCATCACTAAAGTAGCAGTTGTAGAGCAAGTAGGTGCTAGTTGTAACGGGCAAGCCTCTTCTTTAACGCCAACATTCAAATGATAATGCGTATTTTTTGCCAGCGTAGAGAGTGCATTTCCGCTCATTGAAAGCGTAATATTTCCCTGCTCTTTAAGAAAGGGAATCAACTTTAATACTTCGTCCGTTTCCCCAGAATTTGAAATCAATAAGACAATATCCTGCTTTTCTATCATGCCTAAATCGCCATGATAGGCCTCAGCAGGATGAAGGTAGAAACTCGGTGTTCCGGTACTCGCTAAGGTGGCACAAATTTTCTTACCAATAATACCTGACTTTCCCATACCTGAAATAATCAGCTTACCTTGGGACTGCAAAACAGCCTCTACGGCTTTTTCAAAGTTATCATCCAATGAAGCTAATAAATTAGAGATCTGCTCCGCTTCCGTTTTGATGACTTGCCGAGCAATTTTTAAACTATCCATAGCTACACCTTTTGGCTTTGTCCGCCACTAAACAGCCGATAAGCTGGGTTTTTTGTTTCTTCTGCATAAAGGAAGCCTAAGGCATCAAAACACAACTGTAATGCCTTTTTCTCAGAAGCCTTAATTTGCACGCCAATTAAGACTTTACCAAAAGCCGCACCATGATTACGATAATGAAATAGACTAATATTCCACTGGCTACCGAGCGACGTTAAAAACTTTAACAACGCCGCCGGTCTTTCTGGAAACTCTAAACTATAGATCACCTCATCCAACTCACAAGGCGCGTGTCCGCCTACCATATAACGTACATGCTCTTTTGCTAGATCATTTTGTGTCATATCTGTAACGTGAAAGCCCTTTTCTTCTAGTTGGGAAATAATATTTAATTTATCCCCCTCTTCTCCTGAACTAGAAATACCGGCAAAAATCTGTGCTTGGCTGTCATTAAAATAACGATAATTAAATTCAGTAATATTCCGCCCACCTAATAATTTACAAAAGGTTAAAAAGCTCCCTGCTTTTTCTGGAATAGTCACCGCCAATAATATTTCTTTATGCTCTCCCACTTGGCTGCGCTCAGCTACGTAACGTAAACGATCAAAATTGATATTCGCGCCACTTTCTATGGCAACTAAGGTTTTACCCTTTAATTGCTCGCGCTCTACATACTTTTTTAAACCCGCTACCGATAAAGCACCGGCAGGTTCAGTCACAGAACGCGTGTCTTCAAAAATATCTTTAATAGCACTACAAATTTCATCGGTATTCACGGTGATGACTTCATCAACAAATAACCGCGCAAGTCTAAAAGGCTCTTTACCTATTTGTTTAACTGCAACGCCATCGGCAAACAAACCTACTTGCTTTAAGCTCACGCGTTTATTTGCTTTTAAAGCGCGGTTCAAACAATCAGAATCATCAGGTTCAACACCAATAATTTTTATATCGGGGCGTACAAATTTTGCATACACCGCAATTCCCGAAATTAATCCCCCCCCACCGACAGGCACAAAAATAGCATCAATTTGATCAGTCTTTTGGCGAAATATTTCCATAGCAATGGTGCCTTGCCCTGCGATCACTTCCGCATCATCATACGGGTGAATAAAGGCCATTTTTTGCTCTTTAGCCAAGGCTTTAGCATGCTGATAAGCATCATCAAACGCATCGCCAATCAAAACAACCTTCGCGCCAAACGCCCTTACCGAATTCACTTTAATTTCCGGCGTGGTTTTAGGCATAACAATGAGTGCTTTAATACCCAGCTTCTGAGCTGATAAAGCGACACCTTGCGCATGATTCCCCGCAGAAGCCGCAATCACACCGTTTTGCTTTTCCTTATCACTCAAAAAAGCAATTTTGTTATACGCACCTCGAATTTTAAAGGAGAAAACGGGCTGTAAGTCCTCTCTTTTTAAAAAAATTTGATTGGCAACTCGTTTAGATAAACTAGGTGCAAAGTCTAGCGGTGTTTCTTCTGCGACATCGTAAACTTTGGCGCGCAGAATTTTTTTTATGTAATCTTGGGGCATAGATAAAAGGACAGTATAAAAATAAGTAATGCATTAATTTGAGCTATTTTAACCGAGTAGCACGTAATAAGTCGCAGGATAATCTTTCAAGTAATTTATTTACCGTTTCAGGTGCTATAATTTATCCCTCAATATAAGCTAATTTACTTTTACCTATTGTCGTCATGTTAACGCTATCACGCATACTTTATATCGTTCTATTCCACCTAATTAGCCCTATACTACTCATTGTTCGGTTTATTGAAAGTAATCGCACCCCTGAACTAAAGGGCCGCTGGAAAGAATGTTTTGGTTTTTATAAAACAGCCAAACGAAAAAATACAACCTGGATACATGCTGTCTCAGTCGGAGAGGTAGAAGCAGTAAGCCCTTTAGTTGAAAAACTTTTGCAGTTAAACCCAAATATCCCAATATTAATTACTACCTCTACAAAAACAGGTTCAGCACGAGTTCGCTTTTTATTCAAAGAGCGCGTTAATCATGTTTTTTTGCCTTATGACTTACCTATTATCGTCAATCGTTTTTTTGCACACTTTCGGCCTAAACTGGCTATTATTATGGAAACAGAAATATGGCCTGTTTTATTTTCTAACTGCACAAAAAATGAAACCTCCTTATTCATAATTAATGCACGTTTATCTGATAAATCTGTGCGAAATTACCTGAAAATTAAACCTTTCATCCAACATACCTTGTCGCATGTAACCCAATTATTAGCACAAACAACTGAAGATTCATCACGCTATCAATTATTAGGCCTTGCGCCTGAAAAAATCAAAGTTACCGGTAATATTAAACTAGATATGATTATTCCATCTAAACTCAAAGCAGATGGTATAAATCTTAAGCAATCCTTATTTAAAAACCGCTTAGTTTGGGTTATTGGCAGCACACATCTAGAGGAAGATGAAATTTTCATTTTCTTATATCAGCAATTAAAACAAAAATTTCCAGCACTCTTATTGGTTTTAGCTCCTCGACACCCTGAACGATTTATACCTGTTAAGGCACTATGTAAAAAGGCACAACTTCACCTCGTTTGCCGCTCTCAAAATTTACCCTGTACACCAGAAACAGATATTTTTTTACTCGATAGTATAGGGGAGCTAAAACTTATGTATGCAGCATCAGACTGCAGTTTTGTTGCGGGTAGCTTAGTTCCTATTGGTGGGCACAATATTTTAGAACCTGCCTTATTAAATACCCCAGTACTCTTTGGACCATATATGGCGAATAGCCGCCAATTAGTAAAGCAGATGCTTGCGGCTAAAGCATGCATTCAATGCCAATCAGAAGCCGATGTTTTAGAAAACTTTACCCAACTAATGCGTGATCAACATAAACGAATACAAATAATACATAACGCACAGCACTTTATTACTAGCAACCGTGGGGCGATTGATAAGACACTACAATCTATTACCGAACGTTAATTTCGCTCAAGACATAAATGCTAATAGCTATATTTCATAATCTCAGTTCGTTTGTATCTAACTGAAAACTGTTATAATTATAAAAATAATTTTTACTGGCCTTAAACACTGTATCAACATATTTTTAATACGGATTAGGCAAAAATACACGGGCGATTAAAATTGACAGCACAACATGATTTCTCAGATATTGTAAAAGAACACCAACAAGTGAGTGAACAACTACTCAAATCTAAACAGCTCATTAGCCATGCCTCTAAACTAATTATTTCTACCCTCGTTGCTGGCAATAAAATATTACTTTGTGGTAATGGAGGCAGTGCGGCTGACTGTCAGCATTTTGCAGCGGAATTACTAGTGCGCTACCATAAAAACCGCCGCGCCTACCCAGCAATTGCATTGACCACGGACAGCTCAGTACTCACAGCTCACCCTAATGATTTCTCTTTTGATAGTTTGTTCGCTCGCCAAGTTGAGGCTTTAGGTAATGCAGGCGATTGCCTTATCGCTATCTCTACTTCAGGCAATAGCCAAAATATCATTGAAGCAGTTAAAGAAGCTAAACAAAAAAATATGATGGTTATTGGGTTAACAGGAGGAGATGGAGGTGCTTTAAAAGCACTAGTGGATATGCCTGTTATTGTGCCATCAGAAACCACAGCGCGCGTTCAAGAAATGCATATGCTCATTTACCATTGGTGGTGTGAAATGCTCGATGAGGCCTCTGAATGATTAGTACAATCCCCAATTTTAATGGATTAAACATTCTAGTTGTTGGTGATGTGATGCTTGACTACTACTGGTCAGGGCAAACCAACCGTATCTCGCCTGAAGCACCTGTCCCTGTCGTAAAAATAGCACAAAAAGAAGCTCGGGCCGGTGGCGCAGGTAATGTCGCACTCAATATTGCTTCGCTTGCTGCAAGCGTCACTTTACTCGGTATTGTCGGCGAAGATCAAGAAGCGCAAGAACTACAGCAACTATTAACTGATAAAACCGTAAAATGTCAGCTTATCAGTAGCCCTAACAATCCTACTGCTCGAAAATTACGTATTGTCGCTCAACACCAACAACTAATTCGCCTTGATTTTGAAGAGCCCCTGATTAATTTTGACTATACTGAATTTTTAGCCTGCTATAAAACGGCCTTAGCAGGAATGGATGTGGTCATCTTTTCTGATTACGCAAAAGGCGTTTTAAGCCATATTCCTCAATTACTTTCCCTTGCTAATAAGCAAGGTATCAAAAGTTTTGTTGACCCGAAAGGAGCTGACTTTTCACGTTACCAAGGCGCTACGCTCATCACACCCAACCGCTCTGAATTTCAGGAGGTTGTAGGCATTTGTCATAACAATGAAGAAATCATCAGTAAAGGCCAGGCCTTACTAGCCCAATTTAATATCGGAGCACTCTTGGTCACCTTAAGTGAACATGGAATGGCGCTTATTGAACCCAATAAAACCAGTTTTTTACCCACGCATGCTCGTGAGGTATTTGATGTCACTGGCGCAGGAGATACCGTTATTGCCAGCATGGCTTTAGGAGTTGCCTCAGGTTTAGAATTACAGCACGCTATGCACCTCGCTAATATGGCTGCGGGAATTGTTGTTGGAAAATTTGGTACCTCCACCGTTTCTTCCATTGAACTTAACCGTGCTTTACACGGAGATAACGAGCACCTATTTGGTGTTGTGACAGAAGAAGAGCTCAGTGCTGCGTTAGATTTTAGCAAAAAAAATGGCGAGAAAATTGTCATGACTAATGGCTGCTTTGATATCTTACACGCAGGGCACGTTGCTTACCTTGAGCAAGCAAAGCGTTTAGGTGACCGACTAGTTGTTGCCATTAACTCCGATGAGTCAGTACGCCAATTAAAAGGAGCTACACGCCCAATTAATAAGATTGATGATCGCATGACGATTATTGCCGCACTAGGGTGTGTTGATTGGGTTATTCCTTTTACCGAAGAAACGCCTGCGCGCATTTACCATAAATTTCTCCCACAAGTTTTAGTTAAAGGTGGAGACTACCTGCCCAATGACGTGGTTGGCGGTGAAGCCGTTATTCAAGCGGGCGGCAAAGTGGCTATTCTTGATTTTGTTGATGGTCGATCCACCACCACCATGATTGAACGTATTAAAAGCCAATAACACTCTTATTTCACTAACAAAAAAGATAATAAATATGATTATTGTAACGGGCGGTGCCGGTTTTATCGGTAGTAACATCGTAAAAACCCTTAACCAACAAGGCCACACAAATATTATTGTGGTTGATGACCTATCTGATGGACACAAATTTCGTAATTTAGTAGATTGCGATATTGCTGACTACTGGGATAAAGATGATTTTATCCAAAGAATTCAATCAAATTCCAAGCTGCCGCTTAATATTGATGTTATTTTCCATGAAGGCGCGTGTTCTGCCACCACCGAGTGGGATGGAAAATTCATGATGCAAAATAATCATGAATACTCCAAAACACTATTACATTATTGCTTAGATCATTCGATTGCCTTTATCTATGCCTCATCTGCGGCTACTTACGGAGAGACTAAAACATTTTCTGAAAGCCGTGAATTTGAAGGCCCTTTAAATGTTTACGGCTATTCTAAATGGCAATTTGACCAATATGTACGTAACTTAAACCTTGCCGAGGATAGTAGCCAAGTTATTGGTTTACGTTATTTTAATGTTTATGGCCCAAGAGAGCAGCATAAAGGTAGCATGGCTAGTGTCGCATTCCACTTACATAATCAATTACTAAAAGGGGAGAACCCAAAACTTTTTGCTGGCTGTGATGGCTACGAAGATGGAGGTCAATTGCGCGATTTTATTTATATTGATGATATTGTTGCTGTAAATCTTTGGCTATTTAAGCACCCTGAAGTGCGAGGCATTTTTAATGTTGGTACAGGTAAAGCGCAATCCTTTAAAGATGTAGCTGACTCTGTTATTACTTTCCATCAAAAAGGTGAAATTGAATACATCCCTTTTCCAGATCACCTAAAAGGAAGCTACCAAAGCTATACACAAGCGGATATGCGTAAGCTACGCGCTGCTGGCTATAGCGCGCCATTTAAGACTGTACAAGAAGGTGTCGCACTGTATTTAAGCCAGCTAACAAAATAAGCCTCATGCAATCAACATATCCTCAAAAAATCACCCTACTCAGGCTATCAGCTATTGGGGATGTATTGATGCTTTTGCCTGCGATGCGCTTGCTTAAAAAGTACTACCCCACAACACAGATAGATTGGCTTATTGATAGGCCTATTGCCTCACTGTTATCCGAACTAACCGAAGTCACTATTATTCCCATTGATAAGCCCCGTACAATCGCAGATTACTGGCGCTTAAAAAAACAATGGCAAGGGGAAAATACTGGGCAGCTCATTAGCTTTCAGACCAGCTTAAGAAGTAATATACTCACAGCATTACTCCCTGCTGAGCACAAAACTGGCTTTGGCCAACCTTATGCTCGTGAGGGCCATCAACTTGTTATTAATACGGCCTACCCTCTCCCTGAAAAAAAACACCAAGTAGAGATTTTCTATACATTAGCACAAAAATTTATAGGCCTTGATAGCGCTGTAACTATACCCAAAAACGATTTATCTCTCCCTCTAAACGACACGGATATAAACTGGGCACAACAACAGTTATCAACACACGAACATTGGGTTGCTATAAACCCAATGGCATCGACACAAGAAAAAACTTGGTCAACAGAAAACTATATTGCTTTAATTAATGAGGTACAAAAATCTTATCCTGAGAAGCATATCGTATTAACCGGAGGGCCTAGTGAAAATGAAATTAAGCTAGGAAACGAAATTCAAGCAAATATAAATCACCCTTGTCTTAACCTAATTGCCCAAACAACGCTA
Organism: uncultured bacterium; assembly: GCA_965366065.1. Lineage (GTDB taxonomy): Bacteria > Pseudomonadota > Gammaproteobacteria > Methylococcales > Methylomonadaceae > Methyloprofundus. Next base: position 65,234 of record CBDUDV010000010.1, read on the forward strand.
AGTCAATTAGCCTCAGTGCTCAAACAAGTCGAGCTACTTATTTCACCTGATACAGGCCCCCTCCATCTCGCTAATGCAGTATCTACACAAGTTATTGGTCTCTATGCTGTCACACGTTTAGAATATGTTGGACCATATCATCAACTCGCTCACTGTATTTCTGTGTTTAACCAAACATCTCAGACCGTTATGAACCAATCAGCTAAACAATTAGGCTGGCAAAAAAAGATATCTAGTTTAACGGCGATGAACTTAATCACCGTTGACCATGTGTTAAATAAAATGAAAGAACTTAACGTATGAAAATACTTCTCTTTTCGCCTGCTTGGGTAGGTGACATGGTCATGGCGCAATCGCTCTTTAAAGTCTTACACCAAGAGTACGCCGATGTAGTACTTGATGTTGTCTCTCCTCCTTGGGCTTATGATTTATTACAACGCATGCCAGAGGTCAACAACGCTTATAAAATCGATGTACAACGCGGAAAGTTTGGATGGAAAGTTCGTCGTCAATTAGCAGAAGCACTCCAAGAAAATCACTACGACTGGGCCATTACTTTACCCATTACTTGGAAATCAGCACTGCTTGGATATTGGAGTAAAGTCCCTAAACGCACAGGATTTATAGGGGAATTTCGTTACGGATTACTTAATGATGTAAGGTGCTTGGATAAAGAAAAACTACCCTATATGGTACAACGCTATGTGGCTTTAGGCCTTGATGATTCTGCCCCTATCCCAAATTTAGAGACTATTCCACGTCCACACTTAAGCACCGATACCGATAATGCCCAGCAGTGGTTGCAAAAATTAAATATATCACCAGAAAAAACGCTAGTCGCATTAATGCCTGGGGCAGAATTTGGCCCAGCAAAACGCTGGCCGACCGAAAACTATGCAGCTATTGCACAAACATTAGTCCAACAAAATTGCACCGTTATATTGCTTGGCTCGCCTAAAGATACAGAAACGGCCAACGAAATCATACACAAAAGCGGCTGTAATCTAATTAATTTATGCGGTAAAACCCGCTTACTCGATGCAATTGATTTACTTTCATGTGCACATTTAGCCATTAGCAATGATTCAGGTTTAATGCATATTGCAGCCGCGGTTAATATTCCACAAATAGCCATTTACCGTAGTTCCACTCCAGAATTTACACCGCCTCTCAATGACAAAGCAACAATTTTACAAGCTGAGTTTAATAATAGTTCGGTTGATAAAATTAAACTAAAGTCACTAGACGGTGTGAAGGGGTTTACTGATGTATCTGTTGAGCAGGTTAAATCTGCGATAAAAATGACAATACCCCTAAAAACTTCTCTTAATTTTTCTTTTCACAAGGTTATACAATGATTATTTTAGGAATTAATGACGGCAGGCATCACAATACTAGCGCCGCACTGTTTCGTGATGGCACGCTAATCGCCTCAGCTGAAGAAGAAAGATTCTCACGTATTAAAATGGACAATGCCTATCCGACTCAAGCCATTAATGAGGTATTAAACCTAGCCGATATTTCTTTAGATGACGTGGATGTTATTGCTCTAGCCAACCTACCTAGAAGTGAACAAACTCCTTATGCTAATGTCTTTTTTAAACAAGTTTTTAGACTATCAAAAACAGATAAAGATATTCGTTCCTATTTTTGGAAGCATCAGTTTGACCGATTTACCCGTAGGTTTCGAGGCAGAAAAACTGCCCAAAATAAGATTCTTGCAACAAAGCCAACCTATACTGTTGAGCACCACTTAGCCCATGCTGCCTCTGCCTATTATTTATCTCCATTCGAAGATAAAAAAGTAGGCGTTATCACTTTAGATGGCGCAGGCGATTTTTCTTGGGGATCTGTATGGGTGGGGGAAAATGGGGAATTAACAAAAATAGCTCACTTCCCACATATATACAGCATCGGTTTAATTTACTCCGCAATTACTATCTATCTAGGTTTTAAAGCAACAAGACATGAAGGAAAAATTTTAGGGCTAGCAGCTTATGGAAACCCTGAGCCCCTATTAACTCGTTTACTAGAACATGTTGATACCAATAACTGGAATGAATTATTCTCTCCTAAGTTAGCCAAAGTAGCATTGGGGTTTAATAGTCCATCAGGCCAATCCACCATAGCAGAACTATGCTCTGGCCTGTCTAAAGAAGACACTGCCGCAGGCATTCAAGCCTTCACAGAACAGCTGATTTGTAATTGGATTCAACAACAAGCAAAAGAGTTAAATGTGGACTACCTTGCATTGGCGGGCGGAGTTTTTGCCAATGTAAAGCTAAACCAACGTATTCTTGAATTACCTGAAATAAAAAGCATTTATGTCCACCCTAATATGGGAGATGGCGGTCTAGCGACGGGAGCGGCTTGTGAAATTTACTCCCAACTAAATAACGGTTTCGCTCCTGTATTCAAGCAACAAGTTTACTTAGGTACTGAAATAAATAAAGAGCAGGCATTAAGCGCACTACAGCAAGCTGGGATCAGCTATACAGAGCCTGATAATTTAGCTAAAGAAGCGGCTAAACTACTCGCTAATGGTAAAGTTGTCGCCAGAGCCGATGGAAAAATGGAGTATGGTCCACGATCATTGGGTAACCGTAGCGTTATGGCCTCCTGTAATGACCCTAAAATTAATGAATGGCTTAATAAGAAATTTTCACGTACTGAGTTCATGCCTTTTGCCCCTGTTATTATGCAATCTCATGCAAAAGCCTACTTTCCTGAGTGGGATGAATCTCATATCGCCTCTCGATTTATGACCATAACTTATAATGCATCGGAATTAGCAAAAGAAAAAATTCCTGCGGCTATTCATGTAGACAATACTGCACGGCCTCAAGTATTAAGGCGTGAAGACAATCCAGGCTACTATGATATTTTATTTGAATTTGAAAAAATAACAGGAACTCCTAGTACAATCAATACTAGTTTTAACATGCATGAAGAGCCTATTGTTCGAACAGCAGGTGAGGCTATTATTGCATTTCAACAAGCAAACCTAGATGCCTTAATACTAGGCCCTTATTTAATTATTAAGCAATAAGTAAATTCTTATGAATATTGTTCTTTTTTATAATGGGTATGTTCCAGCCATTAAATATGGTGGCACCGAAAGAGTTGTGTTTTACCTAGCACAAGAACTTAAAAAACTTGGACACTCCGTAACATTACTCGTTAAAGGGACTCTTAAAAAGACTTCTCTAAAGACTATACACTATAATGAGAACATGCCTTTTAATGCTCAGATACCCCATAATACGGACATTATTCACCTGCATTCCCTACTAGAGGAGGAAAAGATAAATACCCCTTATGTTATTACGATGCATGGTAATACTAATAACCAGAATATTTTAGATCAGAACACTATTTTTGTTTCTAGTGATCATGCTAAGCGACATGGCTCGTCTGCTTTTGTCCTAAATGGCTTAAACTGGGATGATTACTCAAAAGTTGATATTAAAAAAAATAGATCTGCCTATCATTTTTTAGGCAATGCCTCTTGGAAAGTAAAGAATGTAACGGCGGCAATTAATATTGCAAAAAAAGCCAATGAGCATATAAATATATTAGGTGGTGTTAGGTTTAATTTTAATATGGGTATTCGGTTTACCTTTTCACAAAAAGCATCGTTTTACGGAATGATTGGCGGAGTTCGCAAGGACTCCTTATTAAATATATCAAAAGGGCTTATCTTTCCCGTGCTTTGGCATGAGCCATTTGGCCTAGCTATTATTGAGTCCTTGTATTTTGGAGCCCCTGTTTTTGGAACCCCTTATGGGTCGCTTCCTGAATTAGTTAACCCTAAAGTAGGTTTTTTAGCTACAAACCAACAATCCTTAATTGAAGCAGTGCAATCCAATGATTTTAGCCATCAATTATGCCACGAATATGCAAGTGATTTATTCAACTCAAAAATCATGGCTAAAAACTACCTCATTAAATATGAGCAAGTACTCAACCACCATAGCTTGAATAAAACAGCGCCTTTTTTACAAGAATTCCCTACTTCTAAATATCTAAAATTTTAGTTTTTATGCACTCTAATCACTCAAACCCCTTAAAAATTGCCGTTATTATTCAGAATTACACCCGTATCGGTGGAGCCGAAAGGTATTGTGTTGAATTAACAGAATTGTTAGCCAAGCAACATACTGTTAATGTTTTTTGCCAGCACATTGGTACAACAAAGCTGGAAGGTATTCAATTCCATATCATTCCACAATGGATAGCTAAGCCTAGATACCTTAACGACTTATTATTCTCACACTGGGTACGAAAAGCAACAGAGCATAATTTTGATATTATTCACTCTCACTCACGAATACCTCATGCAAATATACAAACCTTACATGTCCCCTGCGTATTAAGTCGATATACTGAAACATCTGGGATAAAGAAAGCTTTACGTTACTTAAACACTCTATTGAGCCCTAGAATGTTAAGTTATTTATGGTTAGAAAAGCAGCAACTTTGCATAAAAGATAACCGCCAAATTATTGTAGTTTCTGAATTTCATGCCCGAAATATTCTTAGAAGTTACCCGAATATTGTAGAAAATATCAGTATCGCTTACCCCGGTATTCATATAACACAATCTCTCAATACTCAATTAATCAACCGAGCAAAACAACGCGACTTATTACATCTATCAGATGATAAATTCACTCTTCTTTTCGTTGCTAATGATTATAAAAATAAAGGACTTACTTCATTATTAAGTGCAATACATCAAGTCAACAATACCAAAGTACATTTAATTGTTGCAGGGAACGACCAACTAGAAAAGTTTAGCGAACAGATCAATCAGTTAAGCCTTACTGAGCAAATCCATTTCATAGGTGCTTGCGAAGATATGAATACACTGTACCCCGCCGCAGATGCATTAGTTCACCCAACCCTAGCTGATACATATGCCATGGTCGTGTTAGAAGCTATGGCGCATAATCTTCCTGTGATTGTCAGCAACAAAAACTATTGTGGTTTTTCTGAGCATTTAAGCTCGAATGAAGCTTTATTAATCGACAACCCTAAAGATTCATCGGAAATAGCACGCCATATTATTGCACTTCAAAAAGATGCCAAACTACGTCAAACATTGGCTCGTAATGGAAAAATGAAAGCCAATACTCTGTCATGGGATAACACATTACAACAAACTTTACTTGCCTACCATAAAGTTTTAGCCATTGATTAATATGCCTAAAAAAATTCTATTTTTACTTTTATTGCTGTGTCTAGCACCTGTCCTTATTTATTTTTCGTTGGCCGCAAAATACAAATATAACGTTCAACAGGACTACCAATACGCCATCAATAAGAGTGAACACATAGAAATAAGTACGCAAATACAACAAGGCAAGTTTACATTTTCTAGTACTCATCAGCCGTGGGATACTGCCTTTATTAAATTAACCGTCAAAAGCACCTTAACAGGCTATTTTGCAGAACCCTTTGTTGAAATTATTAGCCATCAAAAAAGCTCAATTTTAACCTTTGAGCGCGGAGTATCAGGTGATCGCTATATTAACCTCCCAGCTAATACCTCACAACAAAACAGTATAACGCTCGTTGGACATCATTTAAACATTGAAGACCAAACAGCCAATATTGTTTTATTTAACCACCCCACCTTACATAAAGAAATAAAAGTCCTTGTTATCTCCCCTCATCCTGATGATGCAGAAATTGCTGCCTTTAACCTTTATAGCCAACATAACTCCGTTATTGTGACGCTAACTGCAGGAGAGGCAGGGCCTCATACTTATGATGAAATCTACCCTAAAAAGAAAAAACACTATCAAGCAAAAGGCAAACTCAGGGTCTGGAATAGCATTACCACACCAATGCTTGGACAAATTCCTCCTGAAAGCGCCATTAATTTAGGCTATTTTGATGGCACTTTACAACAAATGTTTCAACACAAAAATAAAGCTGTCAGCTCGTTATATTCTGGAATTACTAATATTAACCATTTTCGTCAGCAAAATATATCCACACTGACTCCAAAGTCTAATGGCATAGCCACATGGAATGCATTAATAACGGATTTAAAACACCTTCTTCTTCAGATTCAACCTGATATTATTATCGCCCCCTACCCTGCTATTGATGCACATAGTGATCATAAACTATCGACTATCGCCCTAGTTGAAGCGATTCAAGAGCTTCACTTAACACAGGGCCAATTATTACTTTATACTAACCACTTTCATTTGAATAATTATTTTCCTTATGGGCAACAAGGCGAATTAGCTCCTATTCCACCTGATTTTAATCAGTCGATTTATTTTGATAGTATTTACTCTTACTCTCCTCCTGACTATCGGGAAAAGATATTTGCCTTAGATAGCATGAATGATTTACGTTTAGATACCGACTGGCTGAGTATCTCTGGTGCATTTAAAGTATTTAAAAACACACTAGTCAACCGACTACTTTTTAGAGATCAAACCTATTTTAGAAAAGCGGTTCGAGAGAATGAGTTATTTTTATCTATTTCTATTTCTTCTTTATACAAACAAGATGTCATTAAGCACTTATTAGGAACAGCTCACTAATGAAGCATTTATTTCAAAGCCGTAACAATCGATTACTTTATTTTATAAAAGCCCATACAAGAAGGCTATGCCCTAGCTCATTACTCCATCTTGATTTAAATAAACTAGAGAAATCAATTAAATACTTTGATGAAGAAGCCTTATATAAAAGAGTTAATTATTACAATAAACTGTGTGGCTCTTTTACACTGCCCGATTCCGCAAGCACCATCAATAAAATGCGTGAAATAGAAGATGGTATCTATTTTTTAGATTTACTAGAATATGCGCGTTATTTCCCACAAGAGTACCAGTTACCCTATTTATTTGGTGATATAATAGAAGTCCCCAAAATACCTAGCATGGTAAAAAGCCGCCCTGTTTCCAATAATAATAGCAATGCTATATTAATCAATATGGATAAGGTAAGGCATTTTTATTTTGTGAAAAATGACATCCCATTTAAAGATAAAAAAGACCAACTTATTTGGCGTGGGGCTGTATACCAAGATCATCGTGTACAATTTATGCAAAACCACTTTAATCGTTCTAAACTGATTAATGTAGGTGATTTTAGTAAAGGAAGAAGCCCACACCCAGAATGGCACGTCCCCTTTATGAGTATAAATCAGCAATTACAAAATAAGTTTATCTTAGCCATTGAAGGCAATGATGTAGCAACCAATACGAAGTGGATTATGTCATCTAATTCATTATGCTTTATGATAAAACCAAAATATGAAACTTGGTTTATGGAAGGATCATTAATTCCAGATTACCATTATGTGTTAATTAAAGATGATTACTCAGACCTTGAGCAAAAAGTGGATTACTACATTCATCACACAAAAGAAGCTGAAGAAATTATAACTAATGCCCATCACTATATTGAACAATTTCAAAATAAAAAAATAGAGGACTGGATTCATTTTAAAGTACTAGAAAAATTCTTCCAACTGTCTGGACAATTATAAATATATTTCACCCCATAAAAATTATGCCCCTAAATTCCTTAAGAAAGAAAATAACAACACTCAATACCTATTTACTCATTTCTTTATTTTTCTTTATTCCTTTCTCAGTTTCTATAGGCACGGTAGTATCTCTTAGCATATTAGCTGGATGGCTCTTTATAGCTGATTTCAAAAATGACTTTAAAGAATTAAAATCAAATAGAGTATTAATAGCCTGTTGGTTATTTATAGCTCTCCATATTATTGGTTTATTATGGACAGAGGATATGGATTGGGGAATTTATACGCTAAGAAAAGAATGGCGTATTTTTATTATTCCAATTTTTATGCTATATGCTAGAAAAGAATATATACACTACTATATATCCGCTTTTATATTATCTATGTCAATCTCAGAGTTTATTGTCTATGGCATTTGGTTTGAGCTAATACCTCCGTTCCTACATGCATCTGTAGAAAACCCTCTTCCTTTTATTGGGCACATTACCTACAATCCCTTTTTAACAGTCTCTATTTACTTATTAGCCAATAGCCTACTCTTTTCTAACAACCTCTCCTCATTAAAAAAAGTTTTCTATTTAATTTTCTTAACCACCATGACGATTAATATGTTCATTACTGGCGGCCGATCGGGGCAAGTGATGTTCTTTTTTGCCATTTTCGTACTCTCTTTTCAATATTTTCAAGGGCAGCGTATAAAAGGTGTATTGATTAGCTTATGTTTTATCATAAGCATTTTCACCATAGCCTATTCATCTAGCGATATTTTTCATCAACGAATGAATATGGCAGTTCATGCCGCGACTAATTATGAAAATAATAAAATGACATCGACAGGCCAACGCATTACTTTTACCTTAAATAGTTTAGATATTTTTTATGAGCATCCTCTGACTGGCGTAGGCACGGGAGACTTTCTGAATGAATATGCAAAAATGAATAACAAAAACACTCCAAGCGTAGTAACGACTGATAACCCACATAATATGTATACCCTAGAGATGGTACAATTTGGCTTATTAGGGCTGATCAGCATACTGTGGATTTTTTACTCTCAAATATCACATGCACTCAAAAACCCAGATAAATTTCTCGCTAGATTAGGAGTAACCTTACCCTTACTCTACTTCATTTTATGTTTTGGGGAGTCTTATTTATTAGGCCATGGTACATCTCTATTATTTGCTATATTTAGTAGCTTTATATACAAAAATTACCCGTCTAAAATACCCCCCCCTAAGCCTCACTGCCATTAAGTTAAGGAAAATCCATTGAAAATCAAGGATAATAACCATATTTTATGGTAGTGATGTCTAGAAA
>CBDUDV010000011.1:0-69655 GCA_965366065.1 uncultured bacterium
GGTAAGATTTCGCAAGGGCAAAAGAATTATCAAGATGCGATTGATAAGTATAAAAAGGCATTAGCGGTGACGCCTTCGTTAAGTGATGCATTGAGTAGTATTGCAGTCTCTTACCAAGCGCTTAACCAGCAAGGTGCTTTATTTGCTTATTTTGATGAATTCGTACAAAAACACCCTGAAAATTTTCAGCCTGTCTTATTAAAAGCTAAAGTCTATGCGGCTAAAAAAGATTGGAAGAATGCCTTGGCGACGCTTGATAAAGGCATGGTAACTTGGCCTAAAGTACCGCAATTCTATTCAGTTATGGCGAGTATTTACAAAGCAAAAAATCAGCCTGCCAAAGTGATTGAAAGCTATGAAAAAGGTTTGTCAAAAATACCTAATAGCTACCAGTTAATGCTTTTATTGGCTTCGGCGCACGAGGGAGATAAACATTATGTTAAAGCAATTGAAGTGTATGATGATTTAATTGCTAAGAAGCCTGATGTAGATATTGCGGTTAATAATTTGGTGGCTTTATTATTAGATTATGCACCGAGTGCCGAAAATATTCAACGTGGGTTAAAACTTTCAGAACGCTTTATAGACTCTAAGCAGGCTTATTTTGTAGATACTTATGGGTGGGCTTTGTTGAAAAATGATAGACTTAAAGAGTCTGTTGAGGTATTTAAGAAAGTTAATTCAATGATGCCGAATGTGGCTGTTTTTCAGTACCATTTAGGTTTTGCTTATTTTGGTGCCAAAAATTATGTTGAAGCTGAAAAAATATTAAAATTAGCGTTACAAAATGGTGATAAGCAAAAAACTGAATTTTTAGAAAAAACCAAAGTTAATGCTTTGTTGGAAGAATTAAAGACTAAAGTGCCTGTTGCTCAGGCGCCAGCTATATAATAAAAAACCGTTTGGGTTTTAGAGATAAACTATGAATACAAAAATACAAATAATTACTGATAAGTTAGTTGACTTTGATGTTTCAGCTGAAGTTGATATGTTGAGTACGGCCAAGAACACTGCGGACGCACTTGACAATGTGATTAATTATCATCCAGCTATTGTTTTTATTGACTATGAGTTGGAAAAAGAGAATACAGGGGTTTTTATTAAAACAATATTAGCTGAATCGCCAAATAGTAAAATTATTTTATTGGGCCGTGAGTTAAGTGATGATGTGGTTGTAAGTTGTTTGTTTATAGGTGCTTTTGGTTATTTAAATTGGGCGGATAAATCACGATTTTTTAATAAGCTTATTGATGTGGTTGCGAAAGGTGAAGCTTGGTTTAGTCGAAGAATAGTGGGGTTGGCACTTAAAAATATTCATGGCTAACTTAATTATTGTATCTGAAAATAAACATAATATACGTCGCTGGAGTGATGCTTTAGGGGGCTTATATCCTGTTTTCTGTTTTTCAAGTATTGAAGCGCTTTTATCGCATAGAGATGAAAGTGATCCATTGGCATTATTAGTTGTTGATGCCATGCTAGTTAAAGAAATGAATCAAATTGCTGGTTTATGTAGTAAGTTTTGTAAGATTATTGTGTTCGGAGAAAATTTATCATCAACTGAAAAAATTCAATTTATTTATGAAGGCGCGTGTGGTTATTCGGATATTTTGATTGATGAGCAGATGATTGTGCGTGCAGTTGCAAGTGTTATTAACAACGAAATTTGGTTAGAACGGCGGCTAATTCCTGAGATGCTGAAAGGCTCTATGATGAAAAGGAAGCAGAGCTTAGGTGAGGATGTTTTAAATAAATGTGTTATGGATACTTTGCCGTGTTTAACTGTGCGAGAAACAGCTGTTGTTGAGTTGGTTTATACCGGTCAAGATAATGAGGCAATTGCTGATAAGTTAGGTATTAGTATACGCACGGTAAAAGCGCATTTAAGTGCGGTTTATCATAAATTTGAAATCCCAAATCGCTTTCAGTTGGTTATTTTATTAAAAAATTTACATGTAAAATATTTATCAACTGAAGATGAGAGTTCCTTTCAGTTTCAGAAAGAGGGGGGGGGATAAGCCTATTCTTATCGGTATTTCTGTTTTTCTTAAAGTGACGCAGAGCGTCTAAGGCTGAATTCCCACGCGGGAGCATGGGAACTATAAAAGCGGCTGACGGCTGAAGCAATCGCTGAGCATGAAAATCGATTTGATCATATTGATAATGAATTGCTTTTATTAAAGTGGATGATGGGAGTTATGTTGGCGGGTACTGTTTCTTTGGTTTTGAAAGCTTTTTTATGTAGCTCTTATTTTCTTATTTCTCGTTCCCAAGCTCCCGCTTGGGAATGCCTATCTTCAAGCCCTGCTTGAATAATAGTCACCAAAACCATTAGCCATAAAACTATGGGACGCAGCCGCTATAAAATTCTAAATGAAGCTTATCCTTATTTTCACACCTTGACCGTTGCAGGCTGGCAACCTGTTTTTACTCAGAAAGAAAGCGTACAAATACTTTTTGATAGCTTCATATGGCTACAAGAAAATACTGACTTTAAACTCCATGCCTACGTTATATTAGAAAATCATTTGCATTTTATCTCAAGTGCTAGCCAGCATAGTAAGCGGATTCAGCAGTTTAAATCATTTACAGCAAAGCAAATTCTAAATTTATTAGCACAACGCAAAGCAACAACACTGCTTAAATATTTTGCTTATTATAAACGTAAACATAAAACTGAAAGTCAATATCAGTTTTGGCAAGAAGGCTCTCACCCTGAAGAAATGAGTAATGAATTTATGAATAAACAGCGCTTAGAGTATATTCATAACAATCCAGTGCAACGCGGTTATGTTGATTTTCCTGAGCATTGGCGTTACTCAAGTGCGCGGTCTTATCTTGGGGGAGAAGGTTTGTTGCCGATTGTTTTTCTGTCTTAGCACGTCAAGCAGAGCTTGAAGGTAGGCATTCCCAAGCGGGAGCTTGGGAACGAGAATAAAAACAACAAACTAAATATCCGCTAAATTGCCTTTATCTTCTAACCAATGCTTTCTATCTTGGGAGCGTTTTTTAGCGAGCAATAAATCCATTTTTTCATTGGTATTATCTTCTGGCTCTATTGTTAGCTGTACTAAGCGGCGTGTGTCTGGATTCATGGTAGTAACGCGTAATTGACTTGGGTTCATTTCCCCTAGTCCTTTAAAACGTTGTACGTTGATTTTACCTTTTAGTTTTTCTGATTCGATACGGTCTAAGACACCTTGGCGTTCGTACTCATCGAGTGCATAAAATATTTTTTTACCCACATCAATACGGTAAAGTGGCGGCATAGCAACAAATACATGTCCTGCACGTACTAGGCTAGGAAAGTGCTTATAGAATAGGGCGCAAATCAATGTGGCGATATGTAAACCATCAGAATCAGCATCAGCTAGAATACAAATTTTTCCGTAGCGTAAGCCGCTTAAATCCTCTTCACCCGGCTCTATGCCCAGTGCGACAGCAATATCATGCACTTCTTGTGAGGCCATCACTTGTGCAGACTCAACTTCCCATGTGTTGAGGATTTTCCCACGTAACGGCATAATCGCTTGAAAATCACGTTCGCGTGCTTGTTTGGCAGAGCCACCCGCTGAATCTCCCTCAACTAAAAACAGTTCGCTTCGGGTTATGTCTTGCGAAGCACAATCAGCCAATTTTCCTGGTAATTGAGGGCCTGCAGAGATTTTTTTACGAATGGTTTTTTTATTAGATTTTAGGCGTTTTTGCGCACTTAAAATAATTAATTCAGCGATATTTTCACCCGCTGTCGGGTGTTGGTTTAACCATAAGCTGAAATTATCTTTGGCCACGCCAGAAACAAAAGCGACACATTCGCGAGAGCTTAGGCGCTCTTTAGTTTGCCCGGAAAACTGGGGGTCTTCTAGTTTTACGGATAAGACATAATGGCACAGCTCCCAAACATCCTCAGGTGTTATTTTTACGCCGCGAGGCAGTAAGTTACGAATTTCGCAAAATTCACGCATGGCTTCGGTTAATCCGGCGCGTAAGCCATTTACATGCGTTCCACCTTGCGCGGTAGGCACTAGATTAACGTAACTTTCAGTGATGTTTTCAGCGAGTGATTCAGTCGCCCAAACGAGCCCCCATTCAACGCCTTCATGTGTTGAGCTCATTTTTCCCATAAACGGTTCGCTAGGGAAGTATTCAACATCACCTATACGGTCAATGAGGTATTCTTCTAGACCATTTTGATAATGCCATTCCCACGATTCATCTGTTTGTTCGCTAAGCAGTTTTATTTTTAAGCCGGGGCATAAAACCGCTTTGGCGCGTAAAACATGCTTGAGTTTGAGTATGGAGATTTTATTGGAATCAAAATAACTGGCATCAGGCCAGAAATGCACCGATGTCCCCGTATTTTGCTTGCCAACCGTGCCGGTTTCAACGAGATCGGTGAGTTTATTACCATCTGCAAACTGCATTTGATAGATTTTGCCATCACGCTTGATTTCTACGTCTAAATGCTTAGATAACGCATTCACAACAGAAATCCCCACGCCATGTAAACCGCCGGAGAATTGGTAGTTTTTATTGGAAAATTTACCACCGGCATGCAGCTGAGTCAAAATGACTTCAACACCGGGCATATTTTGTTCGGGATGCATATCAACGGGCATACCACGGCCATCATCGAGCACTTTGATGCTGCCATCTTTAAATAGATTTACTTCTATGTAAGAGGCATGGCCTGCAACGGCTTCATCTACGCTATTATCAATAACTTCTTGTGCTAAATGGTTGGGGCGCGTGGTGTCGGTGTACATACCTGGGCGTTTGCGTACAGGGTCTAAACCACTTAAAACTTCAATTGCGGCGGCGTTATAGGAATCACTCATTTTCTGATAATTATTCTTTGTATTTTCATATATAATGTTCAAGTTAACACATCCTATCATTATAATTATTTTATCGACATGGCTAGACGAAAAAGCGCGACATTATTTGAAGATTCTCTCAAAGATTTAGAGGGTCTTGTTGAACAACTAGAGCAAGGAGATATTTCTTTGGAAGAGTCGTTAAAATCATTTGAAAAGGGTGTGAAATTAACTCGAATTTGCCAGACAGCTTTGCAAGATGCGGAGCAGAAAGTACAAATCTTATTAGAAACAAACGGTCAACAAACTTTGGAGTCCTTTACCGATGAGTAACGCTTTAAAAGAATATTTAACGCTTAGCCAAGCGCGTGTAGAAGTCGCATTAGATAAACGCTTACCTGCAAATACAGTTTTACCAAAAATGTTACATGATGCGATGCGTTACAGTACATTAGATGGCGGAAAACGTATGCGCCCAATGTTAACTTATAGTGTAGGAAAAGCATTAGGTATAGCTGCGGAAGTGCTAGATGGCGCTGCTTGTGCGGTAGAAATGATTCATGTTTATTCACTCATTCATGATGATTTACCGGCGATGGATGATGATGATTTGCGTCGTGGTAAAGCGACATCACACAAGCAATATGATGAAGCGACGGCTATTTTGGCTGGCGATGGATTACAAACCTTAGCATTCCAAATTTTAGCGGGCGATGAAAGCATGCAAGCTAGCGCTGAAACGCGTTTAAAAATGATTATGGCACTGACTAAAGCAAGTGGCTCACAAGGTATGGTGGGTGGACAAGCGATTGATTTAGAGTCAGTAGGCAAAAAATTAACATTGCCTGAGCTGGAAAATATGCATATTCATAAAACCGGTGCATTGATTCGTGTTGCGGTGCAATTGGCTACTTTATCTAAACCGGATTTAGATCCTGCTGTTGCGTCTAAATTAGATCATTATGCAAAATGCATTGGCCTTTCTTTCCAAGTGAAAGATGATATTTTAGATGAAGAGAGTGATACGGCTACCTTGGGTAAAACGCAAGGAAAAGACCAAGAAAACGATAAGCCTACGTATCCTGCTTTATTAGGTTTAGCGGGCGCTAAAGAAAAAGCGCAAAATTTACATGAACAAGCTTTAGAAAGTTTGGCTGATTTTGGTGATGAGGCGGATGTCTTACGTGAGTTGTCTTTGTATATTATTCAACGCGATCATTAAATTAGACTAGTTTTTCATCCCATAAAAGTCTCAGCTGGATTAAGTTTAGTTGAGACTTTTTTATATGTCGCAAATAGGCTCTTTTCATTTTGTTGTAGTGAATAATCAATGTAGCCCGTATGGAGGCACGTAATACGGGAAAATACCGCGTCGAATGTCCCGTATTACGCAAGCTTCATACGGGCTACTTGCTTTTATACTTAGGAAATACTTGTGATAGAAACGGATAGAGTCATCACTGCCAATGGTCAAGGGGATGAAGAGCGACAAGACCGTGCCATTCGCCCTAAAAGTTTAAAAGACTATACTGGGCAAGAGGCCTTGTGTGATCAAATGGAAATTTTCATACAAGCTTCGGTGCAGCGCCAAGAGGCGCTAGATCATGTATTAATTTTTGGTCCGCCTGGCTTAGGAAAAACCACCTTAGCACATATTATTGCGGCAGAAATGAAGGTTAATTTACGCCAAACTTCAGGGCCTATTTTAGATAAGGCAGGCGATTTAGCTGCATTGTTAACCAACTTAGAAGCACATGATGTGCTTTTTATTGATGAAATTCATCGTTTAAGCCCGGCAGTTGAAGAGATTCTTTATCCGGCGATGGAGGATTATCAAATCGACATTATGATCGGTGAGGGGCCTGCTGCGCGCTCTATTAAATTAGACTTACCGCCATTTACTTTAGTGGGTGCAACCACTCGGGCAGGCCTGTTAACATCTCCTTTGCGAGATCGATTTGGTATTATTCAGCGTTTAGAGTTTTATACGGTTGAGGAGTTGGCGTTTATTGTGACGCGTTCGGCTGGCTTATTAAAAATAAAGATTGATGCCGGTGGCGCAACGGAAATTGCACAACGTTCTCGCGGTACGCCGCGGATTGCGAACCGCCTTTTAAGGCGTGTACGTGATTATGCGGAGGTGAGGGCTGATGGTGAAATTCATCAAGCGATTGCTCAGCAGGCTTTGGCAATGCTAAAGGTCGACCATTGTGGTTTTGATCAGCTTGATAGGCGCTTGTTGCAAACGATTATTAATAATTTTGAGGGTGGGCCTGTAGGCTTAGATACTTTAGCCGCTGCGATTAGTGAAGAACGCGGCACGATTGAAGAGGTATTAGAGCCTTATTTAATTCAACAAGGGTTTATTATGCGTACGCCGCGCGGACGAATGGTGACCAATAAAACCTATCAACATTTTGGTTTAGATGCGCCTAAGCGAGATGATGCAGTGACAGGTGATGTTTATGCAGACTAAATTTGTGTGGCCAGTGCGTGTGTATTATGAAGATACTGATGCGGGCGGGGTGGTTTTTTATGCGAATTATTTAAAATTCTATGAGCGCGCGCGGACAGAAATGTTGCGTGATATGGGTTTTGAGCAAGATGAATTAATGATGCAAGAGTCGGTTATTTTTGTGGTGCGTTCAGTGCAAGTCGATTATTTAAAGCCGGCTAAATTTAATGAATTAATTTCAGTGACTGCCGAGTTAAGTTTGGTTAAAAGCGCGAGTATAGTTTTTGAGCAAACGATCACACGCGGCGATGATCTGTTAAATAAAGCCAGCGTGAAAATTGCTTGTTTGGATGCTAAGACGATGCGTCCCAAATATATTCCAGAGACCTTAAAAAGAGCTTTAAATTATGAATAATGACATGTCGATTTTTTCTTTAATTGCGCAAGCCAGCTTGGTGGTGCAGTTGGTTATGTTGATTTTAGTTGCTGCGTCAGTGATGTCATGGACCTTTATATTAGCGAAGCGTAAGACGCTTAAGCAAGCGGAGCAAGAAGCGTCAGAGTTTGAACAACGCTTTTGGGCAAGTAAGGATTTAAGTGAGCTGTATCAGAGTACACATAATAAAGGTGCTCAAATGGATGCAATAGAATCTATTTTTACCGCGGGTTATAAGGAATTTTCACGCATGCAAGGTATTGCTGAGGTTGCAGCCGCAGCCAAGGTGGAGAATGCAGAAAGAGCGATGCGCATTGTTATGATGCGTGAAACGAGTAAATTAGAAGAGAGTTTGCCGTTTTTAGCGACGGTTGGCTCAACCAGTCCTTATGTCGGATTATTTGGTACTGTGTGGGGAATTATGAATTCGTTTCGCGCTTTATCTACGGTAAAACAAGCGACATTAGCACAAGTTGCACCGGGTATTGCAGAAGCATTGATTGCAACCGCGTTTGGTTTATTTGCAGCTATTCCAGCGGTGATTGCTTATAACCGATTTAACTCGGGGATTGAAAATTTAAGTACCCAGTACGAATTATTTATAGAAGAGTTTGTCGTGTTATTGCAGCGCCAGGCGCATAGCTAATGTTAAAACGTAAAATACGAAAAAAACCGATGGCAGAAATTAATGTAGTGCCTTACATTGATGTGACCTTGGTTTTATTGATTATTTTTATGATTACCGCTCCTTTGATTCAATCAGGGGTAGAGGTTGACTTGCCGCAAGCAGAATCTAACCCGGTTGAGCAGGATGATAAGCCAACACCTATTATTATCAGTATTGATAAAGCCGGGCAGTATTTTATTGATTTAGGCTTAGGCGAAGAAGAGTCTGCCGTCAGTCCGCAAGAAATTTTATTATTAACGGCGGCAGTACGTAAAAATGCACCGGAAACAGCCGTTTATATTCGCGGTGATAAGCAAGTGGAATATGGGCAAGTGGTTACTGTGATGGCGGCATTGAAGAATGCAGGAATTGAGAATGTTGGATTAATGACGGAAGATTTTTAGATGGAGAAAATCAAAAAATACAGTCTGTTTTTTCTATTGGCGTTAGCAGGGCACCTGAGTATTTTGGGATTATTTGCGCTTAATTATACGCCTGCTGCTGATACAGAAGTTAAACAAGAGCAAAAAATACCAGAAATTATTCAAGCGTCTATTTTAGATGAGACGCGAGTTACGCAAAAAGCTGAGGAATTAAAACAAGCGCAAGTCACTAAAAAATATTTGCAAAAACAGCAGAAAGATAAATTATCCCAGCAGATAGAAAAAGAACAGCAGCGATTAAAAACCGCGCAGAATAAGCGTAAACAAGCAGAATCAAAAGCAAAAAAAGCGCAACAAACTGAGCGGAAGCGTTTAGCAGAAATTAAAAAAACAGTGGCTTTAGAAAAGAAAAAACAAGCGGCGATTAAGCAACAGCGCATAGCGGAAGAAAAAAAGCGATTGTCTGATGCTAAGCGACTTAAAGTACAGCAAGAAAAAGCCGTTGCAATCAAAAAAGAAGCTGAAAAACAGCAAAAAATCACAGCTGAAAAACAACGCGCTGCGGCAGCTGAAAAATTAAGATTACAAAATATTGCAGATGATAAAAAACGTGTAGAGAAAGCTAGAATAGCTAAGGCACATGCAGTCTTACAAGCGAAGAATGCCAAAATTGCTAAAAAAGCAGTAATGAGCGCCAGTATTTTAATTGATAAAAAAGTAACGCAAGCTTGGAATCGTCCTGTCAATATGGCAACTAATTTAGTGTGTACGATTAAAGTGAATTTGTTGCCGTCTGGGGATGTGATGTCGGCAAAAGTAGCAAAAAGTAGTGGCGATGCTTTATTCGATACCTCTGCGGAACGTGCGGTGTACAAGGCGTCGCCTTTACCTGTGCCTAAAGATTCAGCAATTTTTGAGAAGAATTTTAGAAGTTTTAGATTTAATTTTGCACCTAAATAAATAAAAGTAAGTGAATATGAATAGTTCTAAAAGTATAGATATAAAGTTATGCGGGCAGGATTTTTTTAATTTCTGGGTAGGATGGGTAGAGCGTCTTTTGGCGAAACCCATCAAGCTTGCGTGTAATGATGGGTTTCATTACACGCCCGAAAAGCTAGGCGTTTCATTCTACCCATCCTACAAAAAAGTTAAATTAAATGGCAGTGGAATAGGTGGGGTGATGCTTTTTTTAAAAAAGTCAGTTTCTATTTTTATATTGCTAGTGGGTGTTTTGTATGTAAATACTTTACGTGCAGAATTAATCATCGATATAACAGAAGGCATACAAAGTACCCATAAAATAGCGATTGTGCCTTTTGCTCTGCATGCTGCTGCAAGTGATAAAGAAACGGAGGTGATTAGCCAAATAATTAGCGCAGATTTAGCGAGCAGTGGTGATTTTTCTGTTTTAGAAAAAGATGAAATGCTATCCGCGCCGACACAAGCTGAACAGGTAAAATATCGACATTGGGCGGTGACGGGGCAAGATTATTTGGTGATAGGTTCGATTCTAAAACAGGGTAAGCTGTACAAGATAAAAATGTCATTATTTGATGTGGTGAAAAAGCAGCAAATAAATGAACTGCGTATCAATGTTGAGAGCAGTTCTTTGCGTAAAGCGGGGCATTATTTAAGTGATGCCATTTATAAAGCGATTATGGGTATAGATGGCGTTTTTAGTAGCCGAATTGCGTATGTCACCACTAGTGAATTAGCAAACAAAAAAAAGCAATATAGTTTATTTGTGTCTGATTATGATGGTAATAATGCGGTTGCAATTACAAAATCTAATGAGCCTTTAATGTCGCCTGCGTGGTCACCGAATGGCTTACATGTTGCTTATGTCTCGTTTGAAAATAAGGTGTCAGAAATTTTTGTGCAAACTTTAAATACGGGTGCTCGCCGCAGTGTTGCAAAGTTTAAAGGGGTTAATGGTTCGCCAGCATGGTCGCCTAACGGTAAAAAATTAGCGATAACTTTGTCTAAATCAGGTAACTCAGATATTTTCATTTTAACGTTGGCAAATGGTTCGGTAAAACAGTTGACGCGTTCTTGGGCGATTGATACTGAAGCTTCGTGGTCTCCTGATGGTGATTCGATTTTATTTACATCGAATAGAGGGAAAGGCGCGCAGTTGTATATAATGCCTAGCAATGGCAAAGGGACGGCTGAACGCTTAACCTTTGAGGGTGATTACAATGCACGAGGAAGTTTTTCTAAGGATGGCAAGCAGGTATTGATGGTTCAGGGGGGAAAGGGGAGTTATCGCGTCGCGGTATTGGATGTAGAAAAGCAACAAACCACTATTTTGAGTGAAGGGAGATCGGATGAATCGCCAAGCTTTTCTCCTAATGGGCAAATTATTATTTATGCAAGACGTAAGGCGGGTAAGGAAATTTTATCGCTGGTCAGTGTGGATGGCTTAAAAAAACAAGATATAAAATCTAGCTTGGGATTTGTAAGAGAGCCCGCTTGGGCTCCAAAAGCAAAATAAATATTTGTATAAAGTATTTGTATAAAGTATTTGAATTAATTTTATTAAGGAAAGTAGATGACTATAAAAAGTAAAGGTTTGATGGCACTGTTGTTGATATTAGCTTTATCTGCCTGTTCGGATAAAGTGG
The DNA here is from genome assembly GCA_965366065.1 of uncultured bacterium. Classification (GTDB taxonomy): domain Bacteria; phylum Pseudomonadota; class Gammaproteobacteria; order Methylococcales; family Methylomonadaceae; genus Methyloprofundus. The sequence goes on from CBDUDV010000011.1 coordinate 11,383, forward strand.
TTAAGCCACAGTCGGGTACTCAAGGTGCATTGAATTCTGTAGCAGAAAATAGTGCTTATGATGGCGGTAATGATTTATCAGTAGAAACGGTCGCGATAGGACAAGGGCAAGGCATGGATCAAGTGACTGAGTTAATGCAAAGCGATACCTTTAGTAACCCTAATAGTCCTTTATCTAAACGCGTTATTTACTTTGAATATGATAGTAGTAATGTAAAAGCTGAATTTGTTCCTGTAGTTGAAGCGCATGCGGTTTATTTGGTGAATAACCCTAATCAAATAATCACGTTAGAGGGGCATTCTGATGAGCGTGGCACACGTGAATATAATATTGCATTGGCAGAGCAGCGAGCTAAATCAGTGTTCAATATGCTACAGGTTCTTGGTGTTATGAATCATCAAGTGGGTGTAGTGAGTTATGGTGAGGAAAAGCCGGATGCAATGGGTTCGGATGAACAAGCGTTTCAATTGAATCGTCGTGTCGAAGTGGTATATAAATAATGAAAAAACTATTTTTAATCAGTGGAGTATGTCTTGCGGGCGTAGTGCAAGCAGAGCCACGACCTTTGCCACCTATTATTGATCACTCCAGCTATGCGCAAGAATCGGCTTATAAGAACCAAGGCTCTGGGAATCAAGCGACTTTAGGTTTGTTGAATCAGATTATGAGTCTGCAATCTGAGGTTCAGCAGTTACGTGGACAGCTTGAACAGCAAAAACATGAGCTGGGTAATTTAAAAAAGCGCCAACAAAGTATTTATGCGGATATTAATGATCGTTTGCAAAAATTAGCGCCAGCGAATACTGCGGGAAGCACCAATATATTAAGTTCAGGTGATTTAGCAGTGCCTATTGCACAAAGGCAAGCGAAGAAACCCGTTGCGTCTTTTGTTAAACAGGCAGAGCCAGCGAAAGGAAAAACCAGTGTTACTGAAAAGGTGGCCTTTGATGCGGCTTATGCAAATGTAAGAGATAATCATTATAAGCAAGCCATTACGCAGTTTAAGCAATTTCTGATTGACTATCCCGCTGGTGAATACAGTGATAATGCCCAATTCTGGCTGGCTTCTGTTTATCGAGTGACGCGTGATGTTCCGGCTGCAAAAAAAGGTTTTAAGGCGGTCAGTGTTAATTATCCTAAAAGTGAAAAAGCATCGGTTTCATTGTATAAATTAGCCGATATTTATGTCGATGAAAAGAATAAGTCTGAAGCAAAAAAAATCTATCAACAGTTAATCAAGCAATATGCAGGTTCCACTTCTGCAAAAATGGCTGAGAAAAAATTACGAGAAATGGACCTTTAGTGAACGATAAAGCATTAAGAATTAGTGAGATTTTTTATTCACTGCAAGGGGAGTCAAAAACGACTGGGTTACCGACTGTTTTTATTCGTTTAACCGGTTGTCCTCTACGCTGTCAGTACTGTGATACCAGTTATGCCTTTTCCGGCGGCAAGATGATGGAGTTAGCGGCTATTATTCAACAAGCAGCTAGCTATAACACACGTTATATTACCGTAACAGGCGGTGAGCCATTGGCGCAACCTGCTTGCTGGGATTTACTAAGTCAGTTGGCTGATAAGGGCTATGAAGTCTCTTTAGAGACGAGTGGTGCCTTAGATGTCTCTAAAGTGGATACGCGAATTAGTAAAGTGATGGATTTAAAAACGCCTGCTTCTGCTGAAGAATCGCGTAATTTATATGCTAATTTGCAATATATGGATGCTGATGACCAGTTGAAGTTTGTGATTTGTAATCGTGAAGATTATGAGTGGTCTAAGCAAAAAATGGAAGAGTATCAGTTACAAGGGAAATGTGAACTGTTATTTTCACCTGCTATGGGGCAACAGAATGCGGCTGAGTTAGCTGGGTGGATTATTGAAGATCAGTTAATGGTGCGATTTCAGTTACAGCTGCATAAAACCTTATGGGGTAATGAGGCGGGTAAGTAAGTATTTTTATTGCAGTGATGTAAGTCATAGTGCCACATAAATATAGCGCCTAGCTTTGATGTGAGTCAAAGCTAGCTGTTATAACATACGCATTTTTAAGTTTTTCCACTTGGTTAATGCGCTAGAGTGACTTATTTTTTGTTGCTTACCATTGCTCTGGCTTAACCATAATCCAGAGTCATTGAAAGAAAACAGTGCTAATAAATCATGTCTCTGGTCGGCGGGTTTTATTTCTGGGATTAGATTGTCTAGCACCAAAGGGGTTGCCCCAGGGGAGGCGAAATACGACAAAACCATATGGGCTTGTTTATGATGCCTTGTTTTGACGTAAGTGATGCGTAATTTGTCTGCATCAATACCAAGTTTTAATAAAGCAAAATATTTAGCAATTGAGTAATCTTCACAATCACCAGCCCCAGCAGTTAAAACTTCAGTCGGTGTTGCCCAGTAATCAGGTGTACTCCATAAGTTAATGTCATCCGCAAATGTGATGTTTTGATTAAAGAAGTCATTCACTAGTTTTAATTTGAGCGCGTCGGTGTCTAGCTGAGCGCCATTCATTAAGGCGTGCCATTGTTCGGTTCTTATTAAGGTCGCGTCATCAATATAATTATGAGAACTTTTATTAGTGTCTGCGGCTAAAGCATCAAAGCTGCTGATCAAACTGATTAATAGAAAGAAGAGTTGAATGAAATTGTTCTTAGGTAGGGTCATGTTGCGTGAGTGATTTATTGCTGTGTAATGAATTGTAGGGTGGGTTGAGGTACGAAACCCACCGGTGTGGCCCAGAGAGTTTTATCTTCTAGCCAGGTTATTTGATGGGTTTCGCTAAAAGCACTCTACCCATCTTACAAGTTTAGTGAGAAATGATAACAAGTTGATGAAAACTTTATCGTTTTAGTTTTTCTTGTAGAATTTTATTTACTTCGGCAGGATTAGCTTTTCCTTGCGACGCTTTCATTGTTTGTCCAACAAAAAATCCAAAAACTTTATCTTTACCGCTAAGGTATTGTGTCACTTGGCCTGGGTTGTCGGCGATAATTTTATCAATAATCGTTTCAATTGCTCCGCTATCGGTGATTTGTTTTAAGCCTTGAGCTTCAATGATTTTATCGGCACTGTCTGCGCTAGACCACATTGCTTCAAACACTTGTTTAGCAATTTTTCCTGAAATGGTGTTGTCAGCGATACGTTGTAAAAGCTGAGCTAAGCGTTCGTAGTTAATCGGTGATTGGCTGATATCTAAGTTTTCTTTGTTGAGTGCGCCAGATAGTTCGACGCTAACCCAGTTGCTACAGATTTTAGCTTCACAGCCGGATGATTTAACTAAGGCTTCAAAATAATCAGCTAAAGCAATGGAGCTAGCTAAGTTATTTGCAGCGTCAGATTCTAGTTTGTATTGTTCTAAGAAACGCTGTTTTTTTGCTTCAGGTAATTCAGGTAAATCTGCTTTTACTTGGGCGCGTAGTTCAGGCGTAATATAGACAGGCAATAAGTCAGGGTCAGGAAAGTAGCGATAATCATTAGCTTCTTCCTTGCTGCGCATAGAGCGAGTTTCATCTTTATCGGGATCATAAAGGCGAGTTTCTTGCACAATGCGGCCGCCGGACTCTAAAATTTCTTTTTGGCGTTCAACTTCGGTAAAAATAGCTTTTTCAACAAATTTAAACGAGTTGATGTTTTTCAATTCAGCGCGTGTGCCAAACTCTTCTTGACCTTTGGGGCGTAAGGAGATATTGACATCACAACGAAATGAGCCTTCTTGCATGTTGCCATCGCTAATATCTAAATATTGCACTAGCTCGTGAATTTTACGCATATAGGCGACGGCTTCTTTTGCCGAGCGCATATCTGGCTCTGAAACGATTTCTAATAAAGGCGTGCCTGCACGGTTTAAATCGATACCGGTTGAACCATGAAAGGATTCATGCAGTGATTTCCCTGCATCTTCTTCTAAATGCGCGCGTGTTACACCGATGCGTTTTATATGGCCATCAACTTCAATGTCAAGATGGCCTATACCGACAATAGGGTGATCCATTTGACTGATTTGATAGCCCTTAGGTAAATCAGGATAGAAATAGTTTTTACGCGCAAAAACCGAGTAATCCGCGATTTCTGCATCTATTGCCATGCCAAATTTAACTGCCATACGTACGGCTTCTGCATTTAATACGGGCAGAACACCGGGAAGGCCTAAATCAACAGTACACGCTTGTGTATTTTGCTCTGCGCCATAAGCGGTAGAGGCACCTGAGAATATTTTTGTTTTGGTTGAAAGTTGGGTGTGAATTTCTAACCCAATAACTGTTTCCCATTGCATAGTCATTTCCTTATTCAAATCCCTTAGGAGTTTGTTGATGCCAGTTAGTCACTTGTTGATATTGATGCGCGACGTTTAATAGTTTTGCTTCATCAAAATAGTTACCAATAATTTGTAATCCAACGGGTTTATTATCAATAAATCCAGCAGGCACTGACATAGCAGGAAGACCTGCAAGGTTAACCGCGATGGTATAAATATCCGCAAGATACATTTGAATAGGGTCGGCAGTTTTTTCACCGATACCAAATGCTGGACTTGGAGTAACAGGGCCCATAATGACATCGACAGACTCAAACGCTTTAGTGAAGTCTTCAGTGATTAAACGACGAATTTTTTGTGCTTTAATATAATAAGCATCGTAGTAACCCGCTGATAAGGCATAGGTGCCAACTAGAATGCGGCGTTTAACTTCGGTGCCAAACCCTTCACCACGCGAACGTATGTAAAGATCATTTAAGTCTTCAGGGTTATCGCAGCGATGTCCAAAGCGAACACCATCCATGCGTTGTAAATTAGCGGAACACTCAGCCGGTGCAATCACATAATAAGCGGGGATGGCTAATTTGAGGTTAGGCATAGACACGTCTACAATTTCTGCGCCCATTTTCTTGTATTCATTGATGGCAGTTTCTATTGCCGCTGCCATATCGCTATTTAAACTTTCATCAAAAAACTCTTTAGGCAGCCCAATTTTTAAACCTTTTAGGCTGTTATTAAGTGTTGCGCTGTAATCTGGAACGGCTTGTTCTGCGCTGGTAGAGTCTTTAGTATCAAATCCGGCCATCGCTTGTAGCATGAGAGCAGCATCTTCGGCCGTTTGTGTCATGGGCCCGCCTTGGTCTAAGCTAGATGCATAGGCGATCATACCGTAACGTGAAACACGACCATAAGTCGGTTTTAAGCCTGTAATACCGCAAAAAGCCGCTGGTTGGCGAATAGAGCCACCAGTGTCGGTTCCAGTGGCTCCCGGAATTAATCGTGCTGCAACAGCTGCTGCGGAGCCGCCTGATGAACCGCCCGGTACGGTATTGTTTGCCCAAGGATTTTGAGCTGCACCGTAAAAGCTAGTTTCATTAGATGAGCCCATGGCAAACTCATCCATATTTAATTTACCCAGTGAAATCATGCCCGCTTGGTTAAACTTATCAACCACGGTTGCGTTATACGGTGCGATAAAATTATCCAGCATTTTTGAGCCACAACTGGTTTTAACACCCTGTGTGCAAAAGATATCTTTATGCGCCATAGGGATGCCGGTTAATAACGGTGCGTTACCGGCGGCAAGCATTGCATCCGCTTGTTTAGAGGCGGCAATGGCGCGGTCTTCTGTTAGGGAAATAAAGCTATTTAAATGTTCATGCTGTTTGATGCGTTTTAAGTAGCTAAGTGTCAGCTCTTCACTAGAATAGTCACCGGACTGTAAGCCTAGGCTGAGCTCTTTAATGGTTTTAGTATGCATGATGACCTTAATCTAATACTTTAGGAACAAGGTAAAGACCTTCTTCTACTTGAGGGGCAATCGATTGAAAAGCATCACGTTGATTACTTTCTGTAATTACATCCGGGCGTAGTGCTTGAATTTGGTCAAAAGGGTGAGCCATGGGTGCGACATTGTCGGTATCAATCGAGCTCATTTGAGCGACTAAATTTAGCATGTTTGATAAATCTGTAGTATACGATTCGGTATCTTGGGTGTTAATACCTAATCGCGCTAGATAGGCGATTTTATTAACATCATCAGTGGTTAATGACATTTGCACTCCATATGAACAAATAGGTTTTTGTGTGATTACAGGCTTTTTTGCATGGTATTTTAGCATTTCAATAAAGCCATTATTGGCAGGTATGATACGTTATATCTTGCCCAAATACCTCAATGATTGATAAAGTATCGATAATTTTGTACGTTTTCAAGGCTAGTAGTGTATGTTTAAAAAAATTCGCGGTATGTTTTCTAATGATTTGTCGATTGATCTAGGAACCGCTAACACGCTGATTTATATGCCGGGGCAAGGAATTGTTTTAAATGAACCTTCGGTAGTGGCGATTAGAGAAGATAGACTTCGTGGCACAAAAACAATTGCTGCGGTTGGTTCGGATGCTAAGTTAATGCTGGGCCGTACGCCAGGAAATATTACCGCTATTCGTCCTTTAAAAGATGGTGTGATTGCTGATTTTGCAGTCACAGAACGCATGTTACGTGAATTCATTAATAAGGTGCATGAAAATAAATTTTTACGCCCTAGTCCACGTATTTTGATCTGTGTTCCTTGTGGTTCAACGCAGGTAGAACGTAGAGCGATTAGAGAGTCTGCCGCAATGGCGGGTGCACGCGAAGTGTATTTGATTGATGAGCCGATGTCAGCCGCAATTGGTGCTGGATTACCGGTTGATGAAGCACATGGCTCTATGGTGCTGGATATTGGTGGTGGTACGTCTGAAGTGGCTATTATTTCATTAAGTGGCATTGTTTATTCTGCCTCAGTACGTATTGGTGGTGATCGTTTTGATGAAGCCATTATTAATTATGTACGTAGAAATTACGGTACCTTGATTGGTGAGGCGACGGCTGAAAAAATTAAAAAAGAAGTTGGTACAGCCTATCCAGGTAGCGAAATTTTAGAAATTGAAGTGAAAGGGCGTAATTTAGCTGAAGGGGTGCCAAGAGGGTTTACATTAAACAGTAATGAAATCTTAGAAGCTTTACAGGAACCACTGTCAGGTATTGTTGGCGCTGTTAAAGTTGCTTTGGAGCAAACACCGCCAGAATTAGGGGCCGATGTTGCTAATAGAGGGATTGTACTCACCGGTGGTGGCGCTTTATTAAAAGATATTGATCGTCTTATTGCTGAAGAAACGGGTTTGCCTGTTTATATTGCTGAAGATCCTTTGACTTGCGTTGCAAGAGGCGGAGGCACGGTATTAGAAATGTTAGATGAAAAAGGAATCGCGGCTTTTTCTTTGGAATAGATTAACCAATCGTCCTATTGTTTTAGTTAGACTATTAGGGCGCTTTCTGCTTGTGTCATCCATTTCAGCTTAAAGGGTTCTCGCTATAAACTTCTTATTTGCCACCGGTTCTTCGATTAATACACGTTTTTTGATGGTATTAATATTGTCGCTAGGATTAATTTTTACAGATCAATTTAGTGATAAGTTAAACCCGTTACGTGGGTTACTTTCACTCATTGTCTATCCTGTACAGTATATTGCCGGTGTGCCTAGCGAAGTATTGAATGATGTCACGGAAAGTATCGATAGTTATCAGCAGTTAGTAAAAGAGAATAAAGACTTAAAAAATGCGCAATTAGTTAATAAAGTTAAGTTATTAAAATTTTCAGCCTTAGAGACTGAAAATATTCGCTTAAGGTCTTTATTAGATAGTTCTTTTAAGTTAGGTGAGCAATTTTTAATTGCTGAATTATTGGCCGTTAGTCTGGCACCTTATGAGCATGTTGTTACCGTTAATAAAGGCAGTCGATTTGCTGTGCATGAAGGTCAGGCGGTACTGGATGCTAACGGTATTGTTGGTCAAGTCGATAAAGCCTTGCCTTTAAGTTCTCAGGTGATTTTAATTACCGATCCAAATCATGCTATTCCTGTGCAGCTTAATCGTAATGGTTTGCAAACCATTGCCTTAGGTACGGGGCAATTAAATCAGCTCAACCTTCCTTTTTTACCGAATAACACCGATATTCAAGTCGGTGACTTATTAATTACATCTGGCTTGGGTGGGGTTTTTCCACAGGGTTATCCGGTTGCTATTATTGAGTCGATTACTGAACAGCCAGGTAAGCCGTTTGCAATGATACGCGCTAAACCAACAGCAGCATTAAATGCGAGCCGAGAGTTCCTTATTGTTTGGAATAGTAAACAAGTGGTTCCTTTACACTCATTAGAGGACGTAAAAAATGAGGAGTAACCGCCTACCTTTAAGTCTGTATTATTGGCTGAGTGTTTTTATTGCCATGATCTTGAGTGTTATTAGTTTGCCTAGTTTGCTTAAAATAATGATGCCTGAATGGGTGTTGTTGGTTTTGATCTATTGGACTTGTCAGGGGGCGGGCCGAGTCAGTGTCGGCAGGGCATGGTTTGTCGGTTTGTTAATGGATGTATTGACAGGACAGTTACTGGGGCAATATGCGATTAGCTATGCGGCAAGTATCTTTCTATCGGAAAAGCAATATAAGCGTATAAAAGCTGCGCCGATCATTCAGCAAAGCTTATTTATTGTCGGCGTATTACTGCTGTTTAAGATGCTGTTTTTTATGGTGGAGCGCCTTGAATATAACAACCTGCCTAGTTATTTCTGGATGCCTATTCTTACGGGAGGCCTGTGCTGGCCAATCATAGTGCTATTATTTAGCAAACTAAGATTTTCGTAAGTTTTTATCATGCGCCGTCACCAAGTAATTAAAGATGTTTTTTTAGAAAATCGTATTTTTCTAAGTCGTACTGTGGTCATTTTTGTGGCTATGCTGTTTTTGATGTTGGGCTTGGTTTTTAGGCTTGTTTACTTGCAAGTGTCGGGGCATGATAAATACCATAGCATGGCAACCAATAACCGTATCAAGGTCAGTTCTATTCCGCCTACGCGGGGGATCATCTATGATAAAAAAGGTAAAATTTTGGCTGAGAATTTACCTTCTTACAGTTTGGAAATTATTCCTGAACAAGTGAAAGACTTACAAAAGACGCTATTAAATTTACAGCAGCTTTTAAATATTCCGCAAGAAACCATACAAACATTTGAAAAATTGAGTAAACGCTATAAACGTTTTGATAGTATTCCTTTGCTTTTAAAAATGAATACGGAAGATGTTGCAAAGTTTGCCGTGGTACGACATACATTCCCTGGAGTAGATATTCAAGCGCGGTTGATTAGGCATTATCCCTACAGTGAATTGACAGCGCATGTGGTTGGTTATTTGGGACGAATTAATAATAAAGAATTGCAACGCGTCTCAGAAGTAGAATATCGCTCAATGCATTTTATCGGTAAGACAGGCTTAGAATCTGCTTATGAAGATATCTTGCGTGGTTATGCCGGTTATGCGGAGGTTGAAACCAATGCGCAAGGAAAGCCGATTAAGACTTTAGCGAGCATCGTGCCAACGCCTGGCGCAGATATTTATTTATCCTTAGATATTGATTTACAGAAGATCGCCTATGATGCGTTGGGTGATTACAATGGCGCAGTTGTTGCGTTAGATTTGGATACGGGGGGGGTCTTGGTGCAGCTTAGCAAAGCGAGTTTTGATCCTAACCTGTTTGTTTCTGGTATTAGTCATAAAGATTATAAACGTATCAATCATTCTAAAGATAAACCTTTATTTGATCGCGTGTTACGCGGCTTATACCCGCCAGGATCTACTTTAAAACCGTTTGTTGGCCTCGCGGGTTTAGAACATAAGGTGACCACCGCAAAACAAAAATTATTTTGTCCTGGGTATTATCAATTACCTAAGAAAGATCATAAATACCGTGATTGGAAACGAGGTGGGCATGGTGTGGTCAATATAAGTAAGGCGATTACGCAATCGTGTGATGTGTATTTTTATGATATGGCGCTGGCTTTAGGAATTGATAATTTATCTAGTTTTATGCATGATTTTGGTTTTGGCGAAAAATCAGGCATCGACTTAAATGGCGAAAGTGAAGGCTTGATGCCATCAAGAGAGTGGAAGCGAATTCATCGCGAGCAAGTTTGGTATCCTGGAGAAACTTTAATTACAGGTATCGGTCAAGGATTTACTCAAGTCACGCCTTTGCAGTTAGCTTATGCAACTGGCATTATGGCGAAAAATGGACAGACTACCGCGCCTTTTTTAGTTGAACGATTAGTGTATGAAGATCGCACTAAAAAATTGATTCACCCACAAGATAAAAAATTGCAATTAAGTGATGCAAACCTTGATATTGTGCATCAAGCCATGGTTGATGTGATTTATTCTTCGCGAGGAACGGCACGTCTTATTGCGGGTAAAAGGGACTACCAAATAGCCGGAAAAACCGGTACGGCGCAAGTGTATAGCGTTAAACAAGATGAAGAATATAATGAAGAAGAAATTGCATTTAATATGCGAGATCATGCCTTATTTATTGCTTATGCACCAGCGGATAACCCTAAAATTGCAGTCGCTGTTATTGCCGAGCACGGAAGTCATGGTGGGTCGACAGCTGCGCCCATTGCTGCTGCGGTGATAACACAATATTTAGCAGAGGAAACGATGCAATGAAAGTAGAGTTAAGGGCGGAGCAATTTCATAAAAACTCTGTATTGGGGAATTTATTAAGACAGCTACATATTGATATTCCTCTGTTAATTGCACTGCTAATTTTATTAGCTCTGAGCTTTATGATGCTTTATAGCGTGGGCAACCAAGAGTGGGGCTTGTTGATACGTCAAGCATCACGAATGAGTGTTTCTTGTGTATTAATGATTTTTTTAGCGCAATTAGAGCCGCGTCAATTTCAGCGCTATTCGATTGCTTTTTATATTTTGGGTGTGTGTGCGTTGATTGCTGTGTTAGCTGTTGGCGATGTGGGCAAGGGTGCGCAGCGTTGGTTGAATATTGGTTTCCGCTTTCAACCTTCAGAGATGCTGAAGATTTCAACCCCTATGATGGTGGCATGGTATTTAGCAGGGCATGAGATTCCCCCCAAATGGAAGCATATTGTTATCGCATTAGTGTTTATTATGATTCCGACTTTGCTGATTGTGCGGCAACCTGATTTAGGTACCTCAGTGTTGGTTGCAAGTTCGGGTTTTTCTGTTTTGTATTTTGCGGGTCTTTCTTGGCGCTACCTTGTTTCAGCTGTTATAGGCGTGAGTGCCTTTACCCCGGTTTATTGGCATTATTTTATGCGTAGCTACCAGAAAGATAGGGTGAATACCTTTTTAAACCCTGAGTCTGATCCTATGGGTAAAGGCTATCATATAATTCAGTCTAAAATTGCGATAGGCTCGGGTGGTGTGTCAGGAAAAGGCTGGCAAGAAAATACTCAATCACAATTAGATTTTTTACCTGAAAGCTCGACCGATTTTATTTTTTCAGTTTATGCTGAAGAGTTTGGTTTGTTAGGGTGTCTATGTTTATTGGCGATTTATTTATTTATTATTGCACGTGGTTTATATATTGCAGTACAAGCACAGGATACCTATAGTCGTTTGCTAGCAGGTAGTTTAGTCTGTACTTTTTTTATCTATGTGTTTGTTAATATTGGCATGGTGATTGGTATCTTGCCGGTTGTGGGTATTCCTTTGCCTTTGATTAGTTACGGGGGGACTTCGATGGTGACCTTGTTTGCAGGCTTTGGTATTTTGATGTCTATTCACACCCATAAACAAATATTACCTAGCTAAATTAAGTGTTTAATTGGGGTTGATTTTTTGCAATACAAAATTAACAATAAAGGCAATAACAAGTAAGGCGATACCTAGGGCTAATCCCGTCTCAAATGCGCCTTTACTCGTCTCCAGAGCAATGGCGGTGGTAAGTGTGCGCGTAGAGCCATGAATATTTCCGCCTAACATCATTGCCGCACCTACCTCGCCAATCGCACGCCCAAACCCAGTGATGATGATAGCTAAAAAAACGAATTTGAGTTCTTTTAGTAGCGGAAGAAAAATTTGAATTTGATTGGCGCCAAGTGATTTAAGTGTGAGTAATAAACGAGGGTCGCTAGACTGAATAGCGGTTAGCGTCATATTAATAATAATGGGCACAATTAGACAAATTTCACCCAGAATAATGGCTGTTTCGGTGTAGAGTAACCCGTAGTGGCCGAATAAGCCTTTGCGACTTAAGAAGCCGTAAAGGATCAGGCCAATCATTACCGTGGGCATGGCCATCAGTGTGTTCAATAATTGCTGTAAAAATTGTTTAGCAAAAAATTGATTGATAGCAATCAATATACCTAGAGGGATGGCAATGATAGAGGCAAAAAAAGTCGCAATAATGGATATTTTCAGTGATGTCCAAATAATAAAGTAGATGGAAGGCTCAAACTGAAAAAGTAAACTCAGTGCGGAGTTAAGCGATTGTGAAAAATAATCCATTAATCGCTTTGTTTCCAGTGTCCTGATTTTCCGCCTGCTTTTTCAAGTAACTGCACGCCTTGTATGCACATACCTCGGTCAACTGCTTTGCACATATCATAAATCGTTAATAAGGCGATTTGCGTTGCGGTAAGTGCTTCCATTTCTACGCCAGTTTGCCCCGTTGTTTTGACAATTGTTTCGCAGCTTACTCGATTATTAATCGCATCAGTAGTCAGCTTAATATCGACATGGCTAATAGCTAAAGGGTGGCATAAGGGGATTAAGTCAGCAGTGCGTTTGCTGGCCATAATGCCGGCAATGCGTGCTATTGAAAGTACATCACCTTTTTTATGTTCGCCACTTTCAATTAATGCTAAGGTACTTGCCTGCATTTCAATATAGCCAGAGGTGATGGCGGTACGTTGTGTACTGGGTTTATCGCCCACGTCGACCATGTGCGCTTCGCCTAAAGTGTTGAAATGTGTTAATTGTGTCATCAGATAGCCAATTTATTAATAGAATAGGCTATTATCCGTTTTTTAGTCCATGAGTGAAACATTGTGTCGATAAAAGTACGTTATTTTGCCAGTTTAAAAGAATTAATAGGTCGCGATAGTGATGTCTGTGAATTTACATCGGGTATGACGGTGTTAGGTGCATGGCAAGTTGTCGTGCCAGATAAATCCATGCCGAATAATATTTTAGCGGCGATTAATATGGAATACGTGAGTTTGGATGCGTTGCTAACAAATGAAGATGAACTCGCTTTTTTTCCACCAGTAACAGGGGGCTAGCAATGATAAAAATTACGCCATCCGAATTTGAGCCTTATAGAGAGTTAGAACAATACCAGTTGCAACAGAAAGCACAGCTTTCCGGTAAGCAAGGCGCCGCGAATGTATTTGTTGGTACGATGCGTGATTTTAATGATGGTGAAGCGGTAAAAGGGATGACCTTGGAGCATTATCCTGAAATGACGGAAAAGCAATTAGAGCATGTTCTGGCCGATGCTAAAAAGCAATGGCCGCTATTAGACGCATTGGTGATTCATCGCGTAGGGGATGTGTTTCCAGATGATGTTTTAGTGCTAGTGGCAGTTTGGTCTGCGCACCGAGGGGCGGCATTTGATGCGTGTCGATTTATTATGGAAGCTTTGAAGTCGCGTGTGCCTTTTTGGAAGCAAGAGATCTTAAATGATGATACGCGGCGTTGGGTGGCTAAAAATACTGATGGATACGTCAACTAAATTGAAAATGTGCGCTAATAGCAATCCCAATAAATACGCATTGTAATCATCGTCATTCCCGAAGTCTTTAATCGGGAATCCATGCACACGCTAGATTCCTGCTAAGAGCACGCAGGAATGACGATTTTTGTTATATGCGTTTAAGTATAAGCATATTGGGATTGTATATACCCAAGCTACATGAAGATGCAGAAGTCCCACTCCCCGTCACTCCCGCATGCTTTTAGCGGGAGTCTAGTATTTTGTAGATCCCCGCTAAAAGCATGCGGGGATGACGGTTGAAAAAACTGCACCTTCAAGTGTGATGGGTATAATAGCAAATTAGCGCACATAATTGAGTTGCTGATTACTTTTGGTAACGTGCAATACTTTCGGTGATTTCAGCTTCCGCTTCTGCGATACCAAACCAGCCTTCAACTTTAACCCACTTGCCTTTTTCTAAATCTTTGTAATGTTCAAAGAAGTGAGAAATTTTAGCTAAGTCAATTTCAGGGAAATCTAAGTAAGTTTCAACTTTATCGTAATAAGTGGTTAATTTTTGTACCGGTACGGCAAGAATTTTCGCATCTTCGCCTGCTTCATCAGACATTTTTAATACGCCAACAGGACGGCAACGAATCACACTACCAGCCAAAATAGGCGCAGGTGTCATCACTAAAACGTCAACCGGATCACCATCATCAGATAATGTGTGCGGAACATAGCCGTAGTTAGCTGGGTATTGCATTGCTGTTCCCATGAAACGATCAACCGTTAAAGCACCGGTCTCGTGATCAACTTCATATTTAACAGGATCGCTGTAAGCGGGGATTTCAATAATAACGTTAATATCGCTAGGAACGTTTTTTCCTGGAGTGACATTTTCAAATGACATAGTTTTTCTCGTAAGTAAAAATTAAAAATACTCACTTATTATACGCAATTTGTGCTTAAGCGAAGGGTATAATATGGCTTTTGATAATCTGCTTTAAAAGGTGTTTGAATGCAAGGAACGTTACGTAAAATGGAAACTGAGCTTTTACAGCCAGTCAGATATGTGTTGCCTTTAGGTGATGAGAAAGTGGAGTTAAATCAATTTATTGGTAAGCTAATTAAATTATCGTTTACCGGCAATATTTCTTGTATTCATTGTCAGCGTTCAATAAAAAAAAGCTTTAGCCAAGGCTATTGTTATCCTTGTTTTTCCTCTCTCGCGCAATGTGATCTTTGTATTATGAAGCCTGAAACCTGCCATTATGAGGCGGGTACTTGCAGAGAACCCGAGTGGGGTGATGCATTTTGTTATCAGCCGCATTATGTGTATTTAGCTAACTCATCTGGCGTTAAAGTCGGCATTACGCGGCATACACAAATTCCTACGCGCTGGATAGATCAGGGGGCAGTGCAGGCTTTACCTATTTTAAAGGTTAAGTCTCGGCATATTTCTGGTTTAGTTGAGGTTGCGATTGCTGAGTATGTAAGTGATAAAACCAGTTGGCAGCGCATGTTGAAAAACTTGCAAGAACCGGTGGATTTGATTGCAAAACGTGATGAATTATTAGCTTTGTGCGTAGAAAAATTAGCCGCAGTGACTGAGCGCTTTGGTGAGGATGCATTTGAGTTTTTAGCAGATGCTGAAGTGGTTAATATTGAGTACCCTGCAGAGAGATACCCTGAAAAAGTAAAATCATTTAATTTTGATAAAACTGCAGAAGTAGCGGGTGTTTTACAAGGCATAAAAGGCCAATATTTATTATTAGATACTGGAGTGATTAATATTCGTAAATTTACGGGCTATGAAGTTGAGTTTACAGGCGCATGACAGTACGAGAGATTGCACAATTAGGCGACGAAATCTTACGTGTACCAGCGAAGCTTGTTGAGGACTATGAATCAGCAGAAATAAAGCGAGTGATTGATGATTTGCTGTGTACTTTGGAGGGTACGGAAGGCGTTGGTATTGCGGCACCTCAAATTGCTGAGTCGTGGCAAATTATTATCATTGCGTCAAAACCGACTGAGCGCTACCCGAATGCGCCAATCATGGCAGCAACGGTGATGATAAATCCGAGTTTTGATCTGTTCAGTGATGAAATGGAAAAAGGCTGGGAGGGCTGTTTAAGT
The DNA here is from genome assembly GCA_965366065.1 of uncultured bacterium. Lineage (GTDB taxonomy): Bacteria > Pseudomonadota > Gammaproteobacteria > Methylococcales > Methylomonadaceae > Methyloprofundus. The sequence goes on from CBDUDV010000011.1 coordinate 27,052, forward strand.
ATTCCGAGTATCCGTGCAAAAGTGCCACGTTATAAAAAGATAAAGGTGAGTTATGCCAACGCGCAAGGCTTGTTATTGAATTGTGAATTAGAGGACTTTGTCGCGCGCGTTTTTCAACATGAATATGATCATTTAAACGGCTTGGTTTATTTAGATCGTGTAGAAAATAACCGGGATATTTTTTCAGAAGCAGAATTCTTGAAACTAACACGCCCCTAGTTTTGGCTAAGGGCGTTGAGTTTAACTATTTATTCATATGTAGCTTTAATTCTTTAGGTAAAGTAAAGACTACCTTTTCTTCAATCCCTTTGATTTCTACAGCTGTTTCACCGCCCCAGTCTTGTAGTTGATTGATAACGGCTTGTACTAGCACTTCAGGGGCTGATGCACCTGCAGTAACACCGACAGTATCCACGCCATCAAACCATTCTTTGTTCATATCTTCCGCAGTATCAATTAAATAAGCGGATTTACCTAATTGTTCGGCAATCTCACGTAAGCGATTTGAATTAGAGCTGTTAGGTGAGCCGACGACTAAAATAATATCAGCCGTTTCGGCTAAATCATGTACTGCATCTTGGCGATTTTGCGTTGCATAACAAATATCATCTTTTTTCTGTTCTTGAATATCAGGGAAGTACTCATGTAATGCATCGACCATTATCCGCGTATCAGTCATCGATAAAGTGGTTTGTGTTACATAAGCTAGGTTTTTAGGGTTATTCACCTTGGCATTTTTAACATCTTCAGGTGTTTCCACAAGATAAATAGCACCATTTTCGGTGCTTTTTTCATACTGCCCCATGGTGCCTTCAACTTCTGGGTGACCTTCATGTCCAATCAGAAAGATTTCTCTGTCTTCTTTTGCATGTTTGGCGACTTGGATATGAACTTTTGTCACCAGCGGGCAGGTTGCATCGAAAACGGTCAGGTTTCTCTCTATCGCTTCTCTTTGTACTTTTTTAGACACGCCATGCGCACTAAAAATAAGGTAAGAACCTTCTGGAACATCTTTTAATTCTTCAATAAAAATAGCGCCTTTTTCTCTTAGGCCTTCTACAACGGTGCGGTTGTGGACTACTTCATGACGGACGTAAATAGGTCTGCCAAAGGCTTCGATAGCGGTATCTACAATTTCAATAGCACGGTCAACGCCGGCACAAAAACCACGTGGGTTAGCAAGTTCAATTTTCATAATTATGTATTAGTGTGGGTTAGTAGTAGCGAGAAAGTAGGCCAAGGTTATTTTTAAATTTAGGCAGGGGTATTTTTACTTCATAACCGCCGCCAGAGGCTTCCTGCATTGCATTGCCGTGCATATCTTCCATATGTTCAACGATAATATCATGATTGCCATCAGGGTGTATAAACTCAAGCTTATCACCGATAGCAAATTTATTTTTTACAGCAATATCTGCAAGTCCTGTTGCTTCATCGTAAGCGGTGATTTCGCCGCAAAATTGTTGTTTATGGCATTGGGAGTAGCCAGTGGTGTAATTTTGTTGCTCATGCGTATGATGGCGTTGATAAAAACCATCGGTATAGCCGCGACTGGCAAGGTTTTCTAAAACACCCAGAAGTTCAGGCTGAAAGGGTCGGCCTGCAATAGCATCATCAATCGCTTGGCGATAAGTTTGAGCGGTACGCGCAACATAATAGTGTGATTTGGTGCGTCCTTCAATTTTTAAGCAATCAACCCCAATATCAACTAAGCGCTGTACATGCTCAATGGCACGTAAGTCTTTGGAGTTCATAATGTAAGTGCCGTGCTCATCTTCTGAAACAGGCATTAATTCACCGGGACGGCCTTCTTCTTCTAAAAAGTAGGTTTTATCAGCAAGTGGGTGGCGATCAGCGCCACCACAGCTAGCCGTACTTGGATTTAAAATGTCCATAGAAAGAATGTCGCTTTCTGCGACTAAATCACCTTCTGCATTTTCATGAGCTGGTTTAGTATCATATTTCCAACGGCATGAATTAGTGCAAGTACCTTGGTTAGGATCACGATGATTAAAGTAACCGGATAATAAGCAACGTCCAGAATAAGCAATGCAGAGCGCGCCATGAACAAAGACTTCCAGCTCAATATCAGGGCATTCTTGGCGAATCTCTGCGATTTCATCTAAGGATAATTCACGCGATAAGATAATACGTTCGACGCCCATCGATTGCCAAAATTTCACGGTTGCAAAGTTAACGGTATTCGCTTGCACCGATAAATGAATTGGCATATCAGGCCATTTTTCACGTGCCATCATGATAAGCCCGGGGTCAGCCATAATTAAGGCGTCAGGCTTCATGGCGACAATCGGCGCAATATCATTGATAAAGCTTTTTACTTTGGTGTTATGCGGAATAACATTGGTGGCTAAAAAGAATTTTTTTCCTAAGCCGTGCGCTTCAGCAATACCTCGTGCAAGGTTCTCATCTAAAAAATCATTATTTCTAACGCGCAAACTGTAACGTGGTTGTCCTGCGTATACAGCATCTGCGCCATAAGCAAAGGCATAACGCATATTTTTCAAAGTACCGGCAGGCGAGAGAAGTTCGACTTTTTTCATTTAGATAAAACTAAGGTGTATTAATAATAACCTTTATTTTACCTTATAGTGATGATTCAAAATAGTTTAGATATTGTGAGGTAATAGTTGTTATAGCCTAATAGGCTGTGAGCTAATTATTTACGATTTATTTTGGGCATAAAAAAACCCCAATCAGCAAAGCTAAAAGGGGTTTTTATAAGCTACTAGAAGGAAAAAATTAAATTTTTCCGTCTAATCCCATTTGAAAATATTTATGGGTGATTTTGTCTTGGTTGTCTAATAACCAATCAATACCTGGCTCGTTATTCATCGCTTTTTTGATTGCTAATGCAGTCGCTTTACGGTGAATATCAAATAGAATTTGATGATCTAAGTTGTCATCAGTTGCGACGCTTGGGTTTAACCAAACTGAGCAAATAATACCTAAGTCATTTGCTTTTTCTTTTGGGATATCGCCCGCACGAACTGCATCTAAAACACCATTTGCAATCGCTGCTTGTACCGTACCCATAAGGATATTTGTATAACGGTTATCTTTAACCGTTACTTTGCTAACCATTAATGTAACAGGGCGTACTTGGATGTCAGTGTTTAAAATAGCAAACACTTTAGAGTGACCTTTTGCTTGGTCACCTGTTAATGTAGCAAGCGCTGTTCCAACAGGACCATCTAACTCACCAATAACAATTTCAGGCTCTGCTGCTGTTCCAGCTGGGCCACCAGCTACAAGAGCTTCCCCTGTGCGCATAACGATTCTATCGCTCATTTTTTTCTCCAGAAAAATTTAAATGAAAAATGTTGGGGTAGAATAACATTTTTTAGCAACAATTTTTGTGTAATGTCCCAGTTAACTGTAAAAGATCATAGTCGTGATGTCATCGGGTTTAAATATGTTTACCCTGTGATTTCTAGGCGTTCAGGTGGATTGTCCATCGGTATCAATTTTAATACCAATAATGCCTGTAATTGGGCTTGTGCTTATTGTCAGGTACCTGATTTAACGATAGGTGCAGCACCTGAGTTAGATTTAGACTTGTTAGCGGCAGAGTTGCGTGAATTTTTGCAGGATGTGTTGCACGGTGATTTTTATGAGCGTTTTAATATTGCTGAAGATAAGCGAGTTATTAAGGATATTGCACTCTCTGGAAATGGCGAGCCGACAAGTGTAAAAGATTTTTATTTAGCGATACAGACAATCACAGCTGTTGTTGGGCAAGCGAATATTCCTGATCCTTTTCAATATGTACTGATTACTAATGGTAGTTTAATTCATAAAGATAGAGTGCAGGCAGGTTTGCGTTTATTTGATCAATATCAGGGGCAGGTTTGGTATAAAGTTGATAGTGCGACTGAGCAAGGCAGGCGTTTGATTAATCAAACGGCCTTAAGTACACAGCAGCAGTATGATAATTTAATCTTGTCGGCTAATTTATGCACCACTTGGGTGCAAACTTGTGTCTTAAATTATAAAGATCAAGAGGTGGGCTGCTTGTTATCTGAAACCGAGCAAGCGGCTTATTTGGATTTACTGGGTAAAGTGCAGCAGCAGGGTAGTCATTTAGAAGGTGTGATGCTGTATAGTTTGGCGCGGCCATCCATGCAGACGCAGGCAGTGAATATTGCCCAAGTGACTGAGGCAGAATTGGACATGATGGCAAAAAATATTAGACGGCTGGGTTTAGAAGTACGAGTGACAGCTTAACTGATGTTACGCAGAACAGCTAATCTGGAAAGGCAGAGCTTTCACCTACTTTTAAAAAGGTGAATAAGATCAGCGATCCACTACTTGGGGCGAAGGCTTTAGCCTTCATATATAGCAGATTAAAGTCTGCGCCCCGCTCGAATGCTTAACTTAATGAGAATTGAAGTAAGCCTGCGTAATACCAGTGCTTAAATAAAAATTAAGCTTAGACCTGCTGTATTACTTTATCGAGTCAGGATAAAAAAGTTGCTCACCTTGTTTTTTGAATTGGCTAATGATTGCTTGGCCTTGAATGCTGGTAATGAAAGCAATATATTTCTTCGCTAAATCATAACGCACATGAGGGTGCTTTTTAGGGTTAACTGCCATAATATGGTAAGGGTTAAACAGTTCTGGGTCTCCTTGGCTGAGTATCACTAAATCTAATTTATTTTGATAGGCTAAGTAAGTTCCGCGGTCAGTTAAGGTGTAAGCCTTCTTTTCATGCGCGATATTTAAGACGGCCCCCATGCCTTGCCCTACGGAATTATACCAACCACCTTGTGGGGTTAGTTTTGCTTTAGCCCATAAAGACATTTCTTTTTTATGCGTTCCTGAGTCATCGCCTCTAGAGATAAAAATAGACTGCGTTCTAGAAATATAATTGAGTGCTTTTACGATAGAAAAATCGGGCTGAATTTGTGCTGGATTGGTTTTTGGTCCCAGTAATACAAAATCATTGTGCATCACTGCTTTTCTATCGATACCAAAACCTTTTTTTACGAAGGTTCGTTCTGCCGCTGGTGCGTGTACAAACAAAACATCAGCATCGCCATTTTCAGCTAAGCGTAATGCTTTGCCTGTACCTACTGCAATAGACTTAATTTGTACGCCGTATTTTTTTTCAAAGGTGGGGTTAAGCACGTCTAATAAGCCCGAATTTTCTGTGCTGGTTGTGGTTGATAGATAGAGCAACTCTTTAGCATATAAAGAGTTAAAGCTAAAAAGTAATAAGCTAAATAATATGATTTTTTTAAGCATGATAGTTAAATTAGTGTCAGTGTTAAAAAAGCTAACTGATTAAAGTTAGGTGGGAATCATGATTTAAATGTCAGTTAATGCTGAAACTGAAGTCTTGATCGCAATACTTGTGCTATTGCAACTAAGTTCACGATAGCGAAGACCTAAGTTCAGAGAGCGGTGCGATTATAACCTAAACTTTTATAGGAAATTATTTTTTTAAGAGCAAAAATTAGTGCTTCCATAATTCATTTAATATGTAAATTTATGCTTATTTTATTTTTAATATAAACATGTTTAAATATTTGTTTATAAGTCTATAAAAATAATTTATGCAAAAAATAACCTATTTTATTAAAAATAAAAATAGTCTAAAGTACTGTGCTATTCCTCTAATTCTTTATAGTGGAATTAGCTCGGCAACAGAGAACTTTAGTCTGCAACAGCAACTTAAATTGCCCCATTGGTTAACGCTAAAAATTGACCATAGAACTCGTTACGAAGGGTATAATCGCGCGTTTAAAAGCAATAAATTGGGCGGAGACCAAACGATTGCATTTCGTACTAATGTATTTATGGGAATCAATTACCATAAATTTCAACTCGGTACTGAGTTTATTGATTCACGTATTACGTTAGAGGGTAGTAATACACCGATGAGTACCAGCCTAATTAATCAAACTGATTTATTACAAGCTTACTTAGCTTGGCAAAGCAGTGATTTCTTAAAAAGTGGTTTAAATTTTAAGTTCAAAGCCGGACGACAAACAATGGATGTCGGTAGCCGTCGCTTAATCGCACGTAACCGTTTTCGTAATACGATAAATAATTTCACCGGCTTGGACACTACACTCAGCCAAGGTGATTGGCAATTGCGTAATTTTGTTGTATTACCTGTATCGCGTTTACCGAACGATGAAGCATCACTTCGAGCAGGCCGTACAGAATTTGATCAAGCAGACTTTGAACGTATTTTTGCCGGTACTTTTTTCAGTATGAAAAACCTTCTCTTAGATAGTAAAGGGGAATTATATTTATATTATTTAAGTGAAGATGACACTAAAAAAACACGCACTAAGAATCGTAAGTTATTTACGCCTGGGGTTCGTTGGGTAAAAGCTGCAAAACCCAAGCAATTTAACTTTGAAATAGAAACGGTTCTACAAGCTGGAACTTCTTATGCCTCTAGTGCCTCAAGCGATATGCAACGCCTAAATCATTTTGCCTATTTTAGTCATTTGGCACTAGGCTATAGTTTTGATGCGCCTTGGCAGCCTCAGCTTATACTGCAATATGATTATGCGAGTGGCGACAAAAATCCTCATGATAATAACAATAATCGCTTTGAAACCTTATACGGTGCACGTCGTTTTGAGTTTGGCCCAACCAGTATTTGGGGGGCTTTTGCACGAGCTAATATTAATTCCCCTGGTATGCGTTTAAAATTCAAACCGCATAAAACTATCACTGGCTTTATTGTTCATCGCGCTTATTGGCTAGCATCAAGTAAAGACAGTTGGGCGGGGACTGGTATTAGAGACAGTACAGGTAACAGCGGTTCTTATGTAGGCCAGCAAATGGAAATGCGTTTACGTTGGCAAGCTATCCCTAAAACATTACAATTTGAAAGCGGATGGGCGCACTTATTTAAAGGAAGTTTTGCCAAAAATGCACCTAATGCACCTAGTGATAAACGTGACTCAGATTACTTCTACTTTCAAACTTCAATTCATATTTAATCACTAGGCGTTGCTTGAACCTCTGAGGCTACTGCCAATATGAATCTCGCTTGGAAGGTTATTGTTTATTCCCATAAACTGAATTCAGGTCGTAAGTAGGCGCTCATAAGTTATTTAACATTTTAATCACCCGTCATTCCTGCGTGCTCTTAGCAGGAATCTTTGTGATCGTAGAAGATCCCCGCTAAAAGCATGCGGGGATGACGTGGTTTTTTAGATCTTTTTTTGTTAAAAGACTTCTGGTCAACTACTTACTAGGGTATTGGTGATTTTCTGTGTGGTAAAATTATTTTTGTGACAGGGTGATCTGCAATATTTCGTTAGTCATGTAGTGGTGCTAATGGGGGTTTTAATACATACATAATGAATTAAGGAGAAAGTTTTGCAGATACAACTAGGCTTGCATTGGGCGTGTAACGATGGCGATAGGCATGATATACCTATCGACTTATTTCGTTTATTACAAGCGATAGTTGATGCCGGAACTTTACGTGCTGCTGCGGATGACTGTGCGATGTCTTATCGTCATGCATGGGGAATGTTGCAGGCGTGGCAAGGCCATTTTTCACAAGTTTTAGTCGATCTTAAAAGAGGGCGAGGACAGAAAGCACAATTAACTGTATTTGGTGAAAAATTATTATGGGAATACCAACGAATTTCAGCGCGGGTAGAGCCCGAGTTAGCGAGTTTAGCTTCGGAGTTATCCGCTGAATTAATGGCCTTGGAGCAAAGTGAATCCGCGCATAATTTACGCATTGCAGCGAGCCATGGATTAGTGATTTCCAGCCTACGTGATTTAGCGCAACAACAAAACAAAGAATTACAGTTAGATATACAGTTTCAGGGAAGTTTAGATAGTTTGCGTCAATATAAGTCAGGCAATTACGATATGGCAGGGTTCCATTTGCCGGAAGGCAGTTTGGGTAATAGCCTATTGCCGCAAGTTAAGCGCTTTCTTAACCCAGAAAAAGACGTTTTAATCTATGCATTACGACGTCAGCAAGGCTTAATGATGCCGGTTGATAATCCCAATAATATACAAGGCTTAACGGATTTAATTAGACCCGAAATTAAATTTATTAATCGACAGAGAAATTCAGGAAGCCGGATTACCTTAGATGAAATGCTACGTAAGGAAAATATTGATAGTCATTTAATCAATGGCTATGAGAATGAGGAGTTTACTCATAGCGCGGTTGCGGCCTTAATTGCCAGTGGTGCGGCTGACTGTGGGTTTGGCTTAGAAGCAGCGGCGGCGCAATTTAATTTAGACTTTATCCCATTGAATTGGGAGGCGTATTGGTTTGTTTTGCCAAAAGTAAAATTAAATGAGAGTGCCGTTAAGCATTTTATACAGTTATTACAGGGGGATTTATTTAGTCAGCGTGCCGCGACCTTAAAAGGTTATGAAACCAGCCGCTCAGGAAGTGTTATTATGCCGGACTTAGATTTATCCGTATTATTATTTTAAGCACAGAAATAAGCCATCACCTGTATGCAAAATACTTATCAGTTTGATAACACAAAATTTTTTTATGCGAATACTCAGCAGGGCCTGTCTTTAGATAAGCTTTCGATTGCAGCAGGAAAAACAACGGCTTTGATTGGTGAAAATGGCTCGGGAAAAAGCACTTTACTTAATATACTGGCATTTTTAGCGCCAGTAAGTGAAGGCGACTTATTTTTTAATCAGCAAATTGTTAATAAGAAAGATTTACTGCGCTATCGTAGGCAGGTGGGGTTTTTAGCGCAAAAGCCTTTTATGCTGTATGGAACAGTGTATGACAATATTGATTTAGCGCTACGAATACATCATAAGAAGCAGCGTTCTGAAAAAATTAAACAGGTTTTAGCGCAGTTAGAAATTAGCCATTGTGAGCAAAAAGACGCTAAGCAATTATCAGGTGGCGAGTTACAAAAAGCGGCGTTAGCAAGAATGTTAGTTTTAGAGCCCTCGGTACTATTACTTGATGAGCCGTTTAGTTATTTAGATCAAAGCAGTGCGTATTCCTTAGAGCAGTTTTTGCAATCTTATGTACAGCAAACAGGTAACACCTTGGTATTTAGTACGCATGATCGCTTGCAGGGTTTTGCATTGGCGGATGAGGTGATTGCACTCGCGGATGGTAAGCAAGTATTAACACCGTTAATTAATTTATTTCACGGGCAAGTAAAGGGCGATCAATTTTGTTCTACTAATATTTGTATTCATTTAGCGGGTAATATTACGCAAGGGCAACACGCCTCGATTACACCGCAGGATATTATTTTATCGATAGAAGAGTTGGGCAAAAATAGTATGCGTAACCGCTTTAAAGGACGAGTGGTGATGATTGCTGAAGAAATGGGCAATGTGCGTGTTAATATTGAGGCAGGGGATATTTTTAAAGCAATTATTACCTATCAAGCATTAAAGGATTTAAATTTGATGTTAGGAGATAGTGTTTGGGTTAATTTTAAATCAAATGCAGTGGTGGTATTTTGAGTAAAAAAGACAAGAAGAAAAAGAAAAAAACCGAAGCGGTCGTTAAATTACCGGGTCCTATGCGGATGATTTGGGGGGCTTTAGCGGCTTATTATTTAAGGGATGTTATTCACCCTGCGTTCACGTTTATTGCAGTAATGTTTTTAATGATGTTACCGGTATTAATAGCGGATAAACTTTTTCCAGGTGAGAAAGAAAATTAAGGGGCGAGAGCAATGGCTAGGTATTCAAAAAAACAAACACAAGTGTCGGTAGAAACTCAAAATGATGCGTTAAAAATGGCGAAAGCAACACAAAAGCCGGGACAAACCAAAGAGCAGACTAAGCTGATTGCACAAGGTATACAAAAAGGGATTGACCTATATAAAAAACAGCAAAAGGAAAAGTCCCGCGAGCTAAATAAAAAGCTGAAGCGAGTGTCTGGAAAATTGAATCAGTTGGATACGGCTGAAGAAGGGGAGGCAGAACAGGAGGTTATTGTTCAGCAAAGTCGTTTAGCATGGAGTTTATTGCTAGTAAGCTGGACAGGATTTGTTGGCTATATTTTGAGTAGTTAAAACTAGGCGCGATAAGTTCGCCCCTAGTTTTACAAAGAGAGAGTTTGCTTAATTAATAAACATCTCTCACATAGCGTTTCTCTTTTTTCATTTGATTAACGTAATCGGCGGCTTGATCGGCTGATAAGTTACCATGTGTTGCAATAACATCGTGCAAGGCTTTATCGACATCTTTAGCCATACGATACGCATCACCACATACGAAGAAATAACCGCCTTGTTCTAATTGAGCGAATAACTCGGCACCTTGTTCGCGCATACGGTCTTGTACGTAGATTTTTTCTTCTTGGTCGCGAGAAAAAGCTAAGTCTAAACGATTAAGTAGGCCACTTGCTTGCATCGCAGTCATTTCATCTTGGTAGATATAATCGGTTGCTGCATTACGATCACCAAAGAATAACCAATTCAATCCGTTTGCTTGTCTAAATTCGCGCTCTTGTAAGAATGCGCGGAAAGGTGCAATGCCTGTGCCCGGGCCAACCATAATCATAGGTAGGTCGTTATTCTCAGGAACACGGAAGACTTTGTTAGGGCTAAAGAAACAACGCACTTCGCTTGTATCGTCAACAATATCTGCTAAATACGTAGAGCAAACACCTTTATGATCACGGTTGTGGCTGTTGTAACGTACGCTAGCAATGGTTAAATGTACGCTTTCAGGGTTTGCTTTGCCACTAGAAGAAATAGAGTAAGCTCTATGCTGTAATGGTTTTAATAAACGGATAAATTCGGCGGCTGAAAACTGCATACTTGGGAATTGCAATAATAAGTCTAAAGTATCGCGCCCCCATAAATAACTAGAAAGTTTGTCTTTATCAGCTAATGCGGCATTTAGCTCCGAATCGCCAGAATGTTCAGCAATCTCAGTTAATAACTCTTTACTTGGCAGTTTGATTTCAAAGTGCGTGCGTAATGCTTCGCTTAATGACATTAATTCGCCATTAACTGGCTCATCTTCTGTACCAGTACAGCCAATAGCGTTAATAATATTGGCGACTAATTCTGGGCAGTTAGTTGGGATGACATTTAAAGCATCGCCTGCTTCGTAACTTAGGTCTGAACCGGTAATAGATATTTCGTAATGACGCGTTTCTTTCGATGAATCAGCACTGGTCAATAAACGATTAGCGGTGAGTGTCGCAGGGAATGGGTTTTTACGGTTATAAGTTGATACCGCTGCAGATTCATTGGTATCAATAGTAACGCTAGCTGCACCTTCTGCCATAAGCGGAATCACGCTGCTCATCCAACCTTCTGCGGCTTCATCAAAATCTACATCACAGTCAATGCGTGCAACTAAACGATTTGCACCGAGTTTTTCTAGGCGTTCATCCCAGTCTATACCTGCTTTACAGAAAAGATCGTAGCTAGTATCGCCTAAAGCTAATACAGAGTATTTCATGTTGCTTAGATCAAGGCTGTCATCGCTACTGATCTCATCCCAAAGCATTTGAGAATTATCTGGCATTTCTCCTTCACCATAAGTGCTGGTGATAAGAATAAGGTATTCTGCTTTAATAAAATTGTCTTTATCGATTTCATCTAAGCTAAGTACGCTGGGGTTTAGCCCGTGCGCTTTAGCCATAGTCGCTGCATCATGTGCAACTGACTCAGAGTTACCTGTTTGTGTGCCGTATAAGATATGAATAAGACGGGCATTTGCGCTATCGCCAGAACCTGCGCTTTGTAGCATATGCGAGTGCATTCCAGCAAAAAATCCACTCAGCCATGCTTGTTGCGCTGGGTTAAAGGGGATATTTTGAGTATTATTTTCTGTTTTCATGGGACTATTCTTTAAAAAGGTCTCGTGTAAATTGCATTGAATTCAGTGGGCTTGCAATGCAAACCCACGTGATACAAATTTTATGCGCCGTCTGTTGCTTTAAGTATATCTTGGATCACTGCTTGGCTGTTTAATGCCGCTAAATAAGCATCAATGCTAGGAATATCTACCAAGGCATTTACATTAATTGCAGATTGCTCAATAATCCAGTTAGTTGATCCAATTGAATAAATATTCTGCACATCGCGAAGTGTTAAGGCTTGTTTATAGTCATTGACACGTTTGTTAGCAAGTAAGTTGGCTAGTTGTGCATCATCATAATTACCGTAAGCTTCACGCGTTTCCTTGACTAAAGCATCTTGCAGTTTTCTTGCTTTATTACTGATTAGGCCTTGTGCTAATTGCTCAGTTTGTTGCGCATTAACAGCTTGTGACGCAGCAATACTGGTTGCTTTATTGAGTACAGCAAAGCTATTAATTAGATTAAATGCAAGTGGGCTGTCGGATTCACCAAAAGTAGGTGCTGCACCATTAAATAATACGCTGCCGTTATGATAGGCTTGTTGCACGCGTGTTATTTGTTGCTGTGCTTCATTAACAGATAGCTCTTCGATCATTGCTTTACGATCGACAGATTTTGTTATGAATTCCGCGGTTTGTGTTTTGTATAGCCATAGTGGAATCGCAAATTTGAAATGTTGACGCTCTTCCTGCCAGTTAGCGAGCAAATTAGCGGCCACACTTGATTCTGCATATTCAGCGTGCTGTTCTAGCATGTATAAAACAAACTGCTCATGAGCACGTGCTGTATCGCTGTCTTCAGTAATTTTTCTGATTTCTACAGAAGAGGCATCAAATAAATTTTCTAATTTATTATCAGGGTCATATTGGTAGGCATTACCGCCCGACATCCCATTGCAAAAACCTTTACCAAAACTACCTAGGTTAAGTACTGCACCATTAGTCATATATTCGCAGGCAAAATCCCCTACACCTTCAACCACGGCCATCGCGCCCGAGTTACGTACAGCAAAACGATCGCCAGCTTCACCGTTGATAAAGGTTTTACCGCCGGTCGCGCCAAATAAAGTGAAGTTACCCACTAAAACATTTTCACCTGGAACTTTATGACCACCACCGGGTGATTTGATAATGATAGTACCACCGCAGGCTGTTTTACCCACGCCATCATTACAAGTTCCGGTGTGCTCTAAACGAATACCATCATTATTAAAGGCACCGTAGCTTTGTCCTGCTGAGCCTGTTGTGCGTACAACTAAGCTGTCGGCTGCAAGGTAGTTGCGTTTGTGTTGGTTGGTATAAATCACAGGGTTAGCCGTAATCTGTTCTGCGCTTAACTCATAAGATAAAATGCGCTCAACATCAATCGCAGCTTGCCCACCAACCGTTTTGTGGCGATTGGTTAATTTAAACTCAGGTCCTTCAACAATGATTTGTTGCTGTTTATCATTGATGATTCCTGATTTAAATTGCTCGATAATTTTATCGTCGATAGAAAAGTCAGCTTCTAAGTAGATAGGGTTTTCAATTTTAACCACATCAACGGGTTGTAATAATTTACTGAAGTCCATTTGGCCAACCATGCAATCATGATTAATTAAATGTAATAAGTCAGTTTTACCACGAATGTCGCTTAGGCTGTTATAACCCAGTGCCGCTAATATTTCGCGTACTTCATGAGCTAGGTTCATAAAGTATTGTGCTAAAACGCGAGGATCACCTTTAAATTCTTCATGCGTCGTAGTTAATCCAGCAGGGCAACGTACGTTACAGTTTTTAGCCATAACACAGCGCAACATCATTAAGGCGGTTGTACCAAACTCAAATGAGTCTCCACCTAAAATAGCTGATTTGATAACATCAGACCCATTTTGGTGAGCGGCACTACAACGTAAGACAACTTTATCGCGTAAACCATTAACTGACAGTGCTTGATGTACTTCAGAAATACCAATTTCAGGTGAACGCCCCGTGTTTTTTAAGCTGGTTACTGCGGCGGCACCTGTACCACCTGTATTACCCGCAACGTTAATGACATCAGCACCCGCTTTGGCAACACCAACAGCAATCGTACCAATACCTTCTGAAGAGACCAGTTTTACAACCACTTTTACACGAGCGGCTTTGGCATCGTGAATTAATTGGCCTAAATCTTCAATTGAATAAGTATCATGATGTGGAGGAGGGCTGATTAATTCAACTTTAGGCGTACCACCCCGTGCAGCAGCAATTTCTACTGACACTTTCATGGCGGGTAATTGACCACCTTCACCAGGTTTTGCACCTTGTGCAATTTTGATTTCAATTTCTTCAATATTTAAGTCAGCTAAATAGCCAGCCCAAACACCAAAGCGACCTGAAGCAAACTGTTTTACTTTGCTTGATCTTAATGTGTTGAAGCGGCTAGAGTGTTCACCGCCTTCACCAGAGTTACTAATTGCACCGGCAATATTCGTTCCTTGGGCAACGGCTTCATGCGCTTCGGCTAATAATGCACCATGGCTCATTGCGCCGGTTGCTAAAGTGGCGGTAATTTCATGCGCGGCTTGTACCGAACTTAGGCAGATAGCATCACGTGCAATCACTATTTTTTCTAAGTAGTTAGATAAAGCACAGTCATTATTAATGTAGACGCTGATATTAGCATCACTGACACTTAATACAGATTCGCTAAGCGAGAAACGACTGATGAAGTGGCTTGCTAAGTTATCTAAGCGTGTTTTAGTGTTGTCATTACTCAGTGCAACAATAAAGTGAGTTTCGTTTTGAGTAAGGCTTAAACCGCGTATGCAAAAGCTGATGTTACCGGTTAAATCTTGTTTGCCTAAAAGCGCATCGAATTCAGTCGTTTCTTTGGCGCGAGAAATATCTGCAGGATAGCTCATCACATCGCGTAAAGCAGCAGGACGATTATCACGTTCAACGCTTAATGAACTGCTAAAGTTACGATAAGCAGGGGTAATACCAAAATTATCAATTTGTGCTGGCGTACGTTTTTCGTAGCCAAAATCAGTATAAGCGGTATCGCTGACGGCAGGTGATTTTTCAGTATCAACATACAGAATCGCTTCATCTGTCATGTTGATGTATTCACGTACAGAGGTATTACCAAAGGTATGACCTGCACCATCATTACGTTCTTTAAATAAACCTAAAAATGGAATGTCCGCTTCCGATTCAATCGCTAATGATTTGTAATGCCATTCAGTTGCACTGGCCGCAATATCAGCAAAGCGGATACCGCCCACCGATGAATGGATATTAGGAAAATAATCTTTTAAGCGAGGTTCGTCGGTATCTATATAGTTAGACTCAAAAAACTCACCGCCAATATAACTTTCAGCAGTACATAAACCGAATTTACCCATGGTTTTCATGAGTGATTTTTCGACTGCTTTTTGGAAGTTGCTTAATGCTGCTTGTTGTTTGTCTTCTGTGAATTCAGAAAGTACACGATTATGTACACTTAATAAGCAAATGGCAGAAGCACCAAAACCTAAAATAGTGGCTACATCATGTGCGCTAACCGCTTGCCCTGTTTCTGAAATTATTGATGAACTAAAGCGTAAGCCTTCTTTAACCAAGGCTTGGTTTGCTGCAGAGATCAATAATAAAGCAGGAAGAGCGGCTTTATCTTTACTGATATTAATATCGCTAAGGATAATGATGCCAGTATTATTCTCTGCTGCGTTAATTACTTGTTGGCAAACATTCTCTAAAGCAGTTTGTATGTTTTTTTCGTTTTGTGATGAATATTCCGCTGGCGTGTACAAGGCATCAATGCTGATAACGCTGACTGCATTTTGCCTACGAATTTGTTCTAGTTGAGTGCGCTGTAAAATTGGTGAATTAATCACTAATTGTTGCGATGTTTCGCCAGAAAAATTAGGTTTCGCACCCAAGGCAACACGTAAAGTCATGCCATCACTTTCACGTAAAGAATCAAGTGGCGGATTGGTTACTTGAGCAAAACGTTGGCTAAAGTAACGAGACATGCCACCCTCAGCCTTAGATAAGGCATTTGGAGCAAGGCCGTAACCCATTGCAGAGATTTTTTCTAAACCGCTATTAAGCATCGGATCAAGTAAGAACTTGAAGCTTTCTTGGTTTAATGAATAAGCGGTGTGTTGTTGTTCTGTACTTAATTCGTGTTGATTATTGATGCTATCTAATGCAATAGCCTCTAGTTCATCAAGGTGAATCGCTTTTTCTTTTAATAAGGCTTTATAGTCTATTTCTTTGGCTAAACGCGTCATTACTTGATGACTGTCGTATGATTCGCCTGTTGCATGATCAAAATAAATCATACCACCGGCTTCAATACGGCCACGTTTTAGTACGTCTTTAGAAGGGAAATCAATTTGCCCTGCTTCAGACATTACTGCTAAATAATCATTAGTCTCAACTGAGCGTAACGGGCGTAAGCCTAAGCGATCTAATCGTGCACCAACGCGAATACCGTCATTAAAAATAAGCGCGGCTGGGCCATCATTTTTTTCTTCATATAAACTGAAGTATTCAAGCATCGCACGAACGTCGTCACTTAATGTCGTGTCGTTTTCCCAAGCAGGTGGCATCATTGCTAGGATAGCAGTTACGATATCTAAGCTATCTTCATGAATACGACGAGATAAGGTTTGATCTAAACGACTCGAATCGGATTGACCAATAGGAAATACTAAATGTTTACCATGTTGGCGAGCAATCGCTTTTTCACTTAAGCGATTTTTCTTATCGGTATTCAATTCGCCATTATGCGCCATGTAACGAAATGGCTGAGCCATCATAGTTGCGGGTGCAGTATTGGTAGAGAAACGCGTGTGGAAAAATAAGGTGCTAATTTGATGGTCTGTATCGTATAAATCGACGAAATAAGGGATTACTTCAAACGAGTTTAGGCGACCTTTGTAAACTTGGGTGCGTGAACTCATCGATAGCGGGTAAAAGCCATCTAATTCATGACGTGTAAAACCTTCTTCTTCAATCGTAAGTAATGCATCTTGAATGTAGTGTTCAAATTCAGCATGACTTGCTTCTTTTAATTTAGCAGGGCGGCCGAACACGACTTGTTTGATCGGCAGTTGAGCTTGTACCGAAGCCGCATTGAGTGCGCTATTGTCAACGGGAACATCGCGCCACTTAATAATAGGTAAATCAAATTGTTTAAGGTGCTCATCAACTAGATTGTGTGCAGCAGAATCGTAGTGGCTGTGATCTTCTGGGAAAAAGAAGTTAGCAACAGCAAAATCTCCGAGTTCTAATGCAGAGTTTTCAGTAATTTTACGAAAAAAGTTGAGTGATAAATCAATATTAACCCCAGCTCCATCACCAATCCCTTCAGCACTCATACCGCCGCGATGAGGAATTGTACATAAAGCTTCATGAGATTTATTTAATAAATCATGGGTTTGTTTGTTTTGTTTGTGTGTAATAAAGCCAACGCCACAGCTATCTTGTGATGTTTCTGCGTTATATAGCATTTGGTCTTTTTTATGTGCACTGGAGTTTTTATTCATTCTTCAACTCATTTAGAATCAAGGTATAGGATTTTGTTTTAGCAAGTAATTGAATTGGTTATAAATTAACCTTTTTAAGGCAAACTATTCAATACTCTGTTTTAATCTGTAATTAACAAAACCGTTAGTAAATCCCGTCGATTTTAACATGGGAAATAAGGAATGTCATTTTGCTGACTTTTATTTATTGTTTGCAATAAATCCTTCGGGCGTATTAATGACATAATTGCTTAAGCTGCCAATTTTCTCAATTTCGATTTTTACTCGCTGTCCTGCTTTCATATAGCCGCGTGGCTTCATACTGACACCAACGCCGCTCGGTGTTCCAGTAGATATAACATCGCCGGGTTCAAGTGTCATAGCTTGGCTCAAATAAGCAATCATTTCATAGCAATTAAATACCATGTGTTGTGTGTTAGATGATTGGCGTAATTCACCATCAACCCAAGTTTTTATCTCTAAATTATGTGGATCGGCAATTTCATCTTTAGTAATAATCCAAGGGCCCATAGGTCCATGAGTATCAAATGATTTACCAATCATCCACGTAGGCGTACGCATTTGCCAATCGCGAACGGTGACGTCATTTACTATAGTGTAGCCAGCAATCACTTCGTGGGCTTTCTCTAGAGGTACATTGCGGCAGCGCGTACCAATGACAAAGGCGAGCTCTGCTTCATAGTCTAATTTTTCAGATACGCTAGGTAAATGAATCGCTTCTTCAGCCGCAATAACACAAGAATTTTGTTTGGTAAAAAAAGTAGGGTATTCAGGTTTTTCATACACCGTTTCGGCGATATGGTCTGCGTAATTTAAACCAACGCCAAGAAATTTATTAGGGCGGGGTACAGGGGCTAATAAAGTAACATCTTGTAGGGCAAGGTGCGCTTGTTTATTGTTACTGAGTGCTTGCAATGCATCAAGTGCAGGTTGGCCAGCTTCCAAAAAATCAAGCATGTTTTGTGGAATGTGTGGCTGATTTAAGCTATCAATAACTGTATTGCCAATCACCGCGCCAACACGAGTAATATTATTATGATTAAAGCTGATTAATTTCATGAGGAGTTAGGAATAGTGAGTTTCAACGCTGCATTATATAAGCTGGCTTTGATAACAAGCATTTTTTGCAGGGGCGATGGTAAATTTTAGGCAATAAAAAACCCGCATAAGCGGGCTTTAGTAGTGTTTCTTTTGTTATTTTTATTATTAAATGCGCTCTTCGATCCCTTGTATAAACTCAATTTGTTTTTATTATTAGTTCAAGTTTATTGTTTCTCGATCCCTGTTTTTATAGCCTTATCTCCTTCAAGTGGGACAAAGTTTATATCAAATAAATGTGAACTGTCTATCAAAAATAATGATTTTCAATATTAAATAGTATCGCCTCGAAAGTGTTTTGTAAAAACAACTACTTGGAGGTTTTGTATCTGAAATTTTTTTTAAGGTGAGGGTGCTAGTTGCGGTCAAATAACCTATTTGTTTTTTGATTTAGTGTCATATAACTTAATTAGCGTTGCAGGATCTTGCTCTAAAAAATCATGACTGCCGTGTAACTGTAATAATTGAGCCGCTAAAGCGGAGAGCGGCGTTGCTGTTTTTTGTTTATTCGCTAGATCCGTTGCCATATTCAAATCCTTTAATAGTGTTTTTACTCGCCATTTTATGGGCGTAAAGCGTCTTTCGGCCATTTCAGGGGCAACAATTTGTAGGGGTTTGGAGTCAGCAAAACCACCGGCTAAGGCGGGCGCTATTTTATGCGTATCAACGCCTGATTTTTCTGCTAAAGCCATCATTTCTGCAATAACGAGGACATTGCAACTGACAATCATTTGATTGCAAACTTTAGTCACTTGGCCGCTGCCGACTTGCCCCATATGCGTGAGTTGCTTATATAAAGGTTTAAGTATCTCTCTGGCGATAGCGATATTCTCTTCTGTTCCTCCGGCCATAATTGCTAATGAGCCTTCTTTTGCACCGGCAACACCGCCAGAAACAGGTGCATCAACCCATTCCATATTGCAAGCTTGTTTTAATAAGCGTGCTAATTGCTGTGTGGTTTCAGGGTGAGTGCTAGATAAATCAATTAATAACTTGCCGGTACTGCCATTAGCTAAAATATGCTGTTTAACAATGTTTTCTACGATGGGGCTATCGGCCAAGCATAATAAGATAATATCGGATTGTTGAACTAAACTATTCAGTGATTCGGGCGCAATGGCTCCGGCTTTGATTACTGTGCTTAGCTTTTCAGGGCTACGATTCCATACATTAACTGTATAGCCGGCGGCTAATAAACGTAAAGTCATGGGTTCGCCCATTAATCCAATACCAATAAATCCCAGTGTTTTTGTAGGCTGCATGATTACTCTTGTAGTTGTTTGAGTGCAAGAATTTCATTAGTAAAAAAAATGTAACGATCTTCTAATATAGCGGATAAATAGAAATTATTATTTTTTGATTTTTGCGCTAATTTAATTTGTAAAATAGCTTGGTTAGTTTGCCCGGTTGCATAATGAAATTCAGCCATATAGCGGTGGAAATTAAGTGGATCGCCTAGTTTTTCGTAAGTACTGGCTAGTGTTAAAAAATAGTCAGGGGTATTTTGTCTGTTGTAAGGAATTGCTTTTAAACGCTGTAAGGCGAGCTTTGCTTGATTAGATTTAAGTAGTAGTGAAACGCTGGCGAATTTATAAAAATCATTATAAGGATAGCTAGATTCTAATTGAGCATAAACATTTTTCGCATTTTTATAATCACCCGCTAAGGTAAAAATTTTAGCAGAAGCATTAAGGTAATGCGCCTGTTTTGGATGATGCTTAATAAGCTGGGCGAGTAGTTTTTGTGCTGTTTGGTAGCGTTCCTGCTTGGCGTAACTTAAGGCTAATCCATAATGCATGACGGCTTTTTGCTCTTCAGTACCCAAGTTTAACCGGTTATTGAAATAGCTAATCAAATCTTCAGGGGAGTAATTTGCTAGCGTGCGTAATTTGGCTTTAATTAAACGATAGCTTTGTGAGTCAGCAACTTGTCGATAGCCATACGTTTCTGCTCTGCCACGGGTATCGGCAATGCGAGACGATGTGATTGGGTGAGTGCGTAAATATTCAGGTGCGGCTGAGCCATAATAACGGCTCGCTTGTTGTAGTTTCTCAAAAAAAGAAGGCATGCTGCGCGGGTCAAACTGCGCTTTGGCTAGCGTTTTTATACCTACTCTATCGGCTTCTTGTTCGTTACTGCGCGTAAAGTTAATTTGCGCTTGTATGCTGCCGGCTTGAACGGCTGAAATGGCACCAATACCGACATCGGGTGCTTGTGTGGCAACAACAATCGCTGCAATTAGGGCTGCTGCAGCGGGTAAGCTGAGTTGTGTTGCGGCTTCGTAAGAACGGTAGATGTGACGTTGCGTGACATGTGCAATTTCGTGCGACATAACTGAGGCTAATTCACTTTCATTTTCACTATTCAATATCAACCCAGAATTAATGCCGATAAAGCCACCTGGGCCAGCAAAGGCATTGATGTCATTAGCAAGTACCACAAAAAAATAAAAGGCTTGATTAGGTGCATCGCTATTTTTGACTAAGTGCTGACCTATCGATTGAATATAGTTTTGTACTTCTGGGTCATTACTGATATCTAGTTGCGACTGAATACTACGGAAAAAAGAAGCGCCGAGTGCTTTTTCTTGTGCAGGGGAGATGAGTGTCCCCGTTGAATCGCCCATATCCGGCAAGATAATAGGGTCAGCCGATGTGGGTGAATTAATAAGGCACAAAGTGAGTAGCAACGGAGCTAGTTTCATAGTGTAAGCAAAGAAATAAAATGAGGGTTTTATCGGGTCAATCGAAAAATAATTAGGCTATGTGTTATTGTACTTAAACTTTCTTTTACTCACTTTATTATTTATGAAATACGCCATTCAAATTAATGCCAGCCCTAATCAATCTAATGGTAGTGAAACTGCCTACCAATTTATTAAGACGGCATTAGAAATGGGCAATGAGATTGTGCGGGTGTTCTTCTATAAAGAAGGGGTTTATCATGCTTTTCGTTATATAACACCGCCGGACGATGAAATTAATTCAGCAAAGCGTTGGAGTGAGTTAGCTGAACAATATGACTTAGATTTAGTGGTGTGTATTTCAGCAGCTCAAAGGCGAGGCTTATTAGAGGCGGTTGAAGCAAAAAGGCAGGGGAAAGCGGATAGTGATGTTGCGCAGGGGTTTCGTATTGCCGGTTTGGGCTTGTGGGTAGAAGCAATGTTGCTTGCGGATCGGTTTATTGAGTTTTCTTAAGCTCTACTATATATAGATAAAGCAGAGCGTAAGAAATGAGCTTAGCGGTGAGCGCGTTTTTTCCATTGTTGGGTTACATTCCAGCGCCAAAATAGCTGAATTCCAAAATAACCAATCACCGCTGAAACAATGCCGAGAAGGCCGCAACCAAATAGAAAAGGACCGCCTATTTCGCCGAGACTTGCCATGATGCTATCGATAGAGAATTCAAAATCAGCATCGGGCGCGGGTTGATTAAGTGACCATAAGCCCAAGCGATAAGCAAAATAAAACATCGGTGGCATCGTAAGTGGGTTGGTAATCCAAACCAGTGCAATAGAAATCGGTAAGTTGGCGCGGAAGTAAAGTGCAATGCAGGCAGAGATAGCCATTTGCCCTGGCGTTGGAACCCAAGCAACCAGTAAGCCTATGGCAAACGCTAAAGAAACTGAGCGACGATTAAGGTGCCAAAGGTTAGGATCATGCAGTTTATCACCTAAAAATTGTAAATTTTTGTTGGCTTTAATAGACTCTGGCGTCGGTGTGTATTTTTTTAATAGCTTTCTTGGCATAGCAATTATCCTTGGGGCCGTAGGGTGAATAACTTAATTTTAGCAGGTTTTAAGTATGCCTTTTTCTGTTTTATCTTTTTTTGTAGGAATTTTATTTTTACAGCAATGGGCTGATTTGCCGAGTGCATTCCTTTTGCTTATCGTTGTGATATTGGTTGTGCTCAGTTTATATTTTAGCTACAAGCGTATCGCTTATTTTTTACTCGGTTTTTTATGGGCAAGTATCGTTGCATTAAATTATTCAAACCAACGACTTTCTCCTGAGTTACAAGGGAAAGAGTTATTAGTTCAAGGTGAAGTGGTTGGCTTAACCTCGGTAAATAAACGACGGGTACGTTTTGACTTTAAAGTAAGCAAAGCGAGTGTTGCTTTGCCTGATAAATTGCGTTTGAGTTGGTATTATCCAAAAACAGAAATTAAACCCGGTCAACAATGGCAGTTTTGGCTGAAATTAAAGCAACCGCATGGCACCTTTAATCCGGCTGCATTTGATTATGAAAAATGGCTGTATGCTAAGAATATTGGTGCAACGGGATATATACGCAAAGCTGAATTAGCGCGGTTGTTATCAGCAGAAACGCATAAAAAGAGTATTGATTATTTTCGCTATCAGTTATTAAAGCGCTTAGATGCGCTGGGTATATCAAGCGAAAGTCTAGCCTTAATTAAGGCATTAATTATTGGTGATAAAAGTCACATTTCCTCTACGCAATGGCAAGTGATGGCGAAAAGTGGCACTAATCATTTGATGGCAATTTCAGGATTGCATATCGGCCTGATTGCCGCGATGATTTATGCCGTCGTTTTTCGTTTGTGGTTACGTTTCCCCGTTAGTTTGTATTCGGCACCACAAGTTGCAGCAGTCATGTCATGGATAGCCGCAGTGCTTTATGCTGCATTAGCAGGCTTCTCAATTCCGACGCAACGCGCCTTAATTATGCTGAGTTTAGTGGTTTTAACGGTCTTATTGCAGAGGCAAGCAAAGCCATTGAATATATTGGCAGTCGCTTTGTTGTTAGTGCTGTGTATTGATCCGTTAGCTGTTTTATCTATCGGTTTTTATCTTTCTTTTCTGGCTGTTTTTTATATTTTATATGTATTTTCTGCACGCTTAGGTTTAGAAGGTGCATGGCGTGGTGCAATTAAATTACATCTATTAATGGCAGTGGCATTGCTACCGGTTTTATTTTACTTTTTTCAGTCGGCATCGCTCATCGCGCCGTTAGCCAATATTGTTGCTGTGCCAGTCGTCAGTTTTATTTTGTTACCTGCTTCTTTATTAGCTTTGCTTTTATTGTTTATTTGGCCTAGTTCTGGGATCTTATTATTTGCTCTTGTGGATAGCATTTTTCAGTATTTGTGGGGATATCTGAGTTATTTAACCAGTACCACTTTTGCAAGCATTATCATGCCGCAAGCGGATATATCGATCGTACTATTGGCAATGTTAGGTTTGTTGATCGTGCTTGCTCCCAAAGGTGTTCCGGCTAAACTGTTAGGCCTGGTGTTAATTTTACCGTTATTCTTTGGCAGGATTGATAAGCCGGAGCACGGTGAAGTCAGAATGACTTTATTGGATGTAGGGCAGGGCCTGGCAACGGTAGTAGAAACTCAAAATTATAGTTTGTTGTTTGATGCGGGCGCACGGTTTTCAAATGAAATGGATATGGGCAGAAATGTCGTACTGCCTTTTTTGCATTTTAGGTATATAAAAGTATTGGATAAAGTCATTATTAGCCATGCAGATAATGATCATATCGGCGGCGCTAAAGCGATATTATCTACAATCAACGCCAATGAAATTCTGAGTAGCGTGCCTGAACAGCTTAATCCTTATTCAGCAATAAGTTGCATAGCTGGGCAAGAATGGCTGTGGGATGGCGTGCTATTTAAAATGTTATCGCCACCCACGAGCTTATTTAATGATGAAAACAATAATTCCTGTGTATTAAAAATCAGTACTGCGCATGGCAGTATTTTATTAACGGGAGATATAGAAAAAGATGCTGAAGCTACTTTAGTGAAGATTTACCCAGATGAATTGCAGTCTAAAGTTCTAGTTGCTCCACATCATGGCAGTAAAACCTCATCAACATTATCTTTTTTAAGCGCAGTAAGGCCTGAAATAATATTAATTCCAGCCGGCGCACCTAATCGATTTGGTTTTCCGCATAAAGCGGTGTTGGAGCGGTATGAAAAAATACAAGCAGAGCACTTAATAACGGGTAATGAAGGCGCTATTACAGTTGAGTTATTAGCAGAAGGCGTTACTATGGATCGGTATAGGGAATTAGCGGGAAGCTACTGGAACAAAAGGGTGGAGTAGGGAAAGGTTGATTTGATACTGTATAAAAATAATAACCTAGCTATTTACTATGGAATTAAATAGTACTAAAATAGTCCTAAATAAAGGAGAGGACATGTTACGTTTAGGTAAAATGACGGATTATGCGACAGTTATTTTAAGTTTTATGGGAAATAATAAAGCGCCTGTGCATGCAGCTATAGAAATATCGAAGGCAACAGGAATTGCTTTGCCTTCGGTGAGTAAAATTTTGAAATTATTGGTTAAAGCGCGCGTTTTAAGTTCTATTCGTGGTGCTAAAGGGGGGTATAGCTTAGTGGGAACCCCTGAAAAGATTACCGTAGCGAGTGTGATTACTGCACTGGAAGGGCCGATTGCATTAACAGAATGTAGTTCTTCTGATAATCAATGTGACCACGTGTCAGGCTGTACGATTGGTAGTAATTGGCAAGTGGTTAACCAAAGTGTACAAAAAGCGTTAGAGTCGGTTACGCTGGCAGATATGATGTCGCCTATGCAAACACCGCAAGAAATTACTGTGCCAGTGGCCAGTTTGTATCATTAAATTTGTCGAAGAGTTTTTATGTCATCAAGCGCAGAAGAAATAGAAATAGAAAAAGTTATCGGGCAAAAATATAAAGAAGGTTTTGTTACCGATATTGAGGTTGATACTTTTGAACCGGGATTAAATGAGGATATTATTGCTCGTTTATCGGCGATAAAAGGGGAGCCTGAATTTATGTTGGAATATCGTTTGCAAGCCTTTAGGCATTGGCAAACGATGGAAGAGCCAAATTGGGCGCAATTGAATATCGAGCCGATTGATTACCAATCGATTAGTTATTATTCCGCGCCTAAAAAAGATTCCGATAAGCCGCAAAGCTTAGATGAGGTTGATCCTGAATTATTAGAAACCTATAAGAAACTTGGCATACCATTAGATGAGCAAGAGCGCTTAGCGGGTGTTGCTGTGGATGCGGTATTTGATAGTGTTTCTGTGGCAACCACATTTAAAGGTAAATTACACGATGTGGGAGTGATTTTTTGCCCTATTTCTGAAGCCTTGCAAGAATATCCTGAGTTGGTTAAACAATATTTAGGTACGGTTGTTTCTGATAGAGATAATTTCTTTGCCGCTTTAAATGCGGCTGTGTTTACTGATGGTTCATTTGTTTATATTCCTAAAGGCGTGCGTTGTCCGATGGAGTTATCCACGTATTTTAGAATTAATGCAGCCAATACCGGTCAGTTTGAACGTACTTTGATTATTGCGGATGATGATAGCCATGTCAGTTATTTAGAGGGCTGTACTGCACCGATGCGTGATGAAAATCAATTGCATGCGGCAGTGGTTGAATTGGTTGTGATGAATAATGCGGAAGTTAAGTACTCGACGGTACAGAATTGGTACCCCGGTGATGAAAATGGCGTGGGTGGAATTTATAACTTTGTTACCAAACGTGCGGAATGCCGAGGTAATAATGCAAAAGTATCATGGACGCAGGTAGAAACAGGTTCTGCGATTACGTGGAAATATCCGAGTTGTGTTTTATTAGGTGATAATTCTGTGGGTGAATTTTATTCGGTTGCGGTGACTAATAATTGTCAGCAAGCGGATACCGGTACCAAAATGATTCATGTTGGTAAAAATACCAGTAGCACGATTATCTCTAAAGGTATTTCGGCAGGGCGATCGCAAAATACTTACCGTGGCTTAGTTAGTGTTTCCAAAAATGCAGAGAACGCACGAAATTATACGCAGTGTGATTCGTTGTTAGTAGGTGATAAATGTGCAGCGCATACGTTCCCTTATGTAGAAGTGAAGCAGCCCTCTGCACAAGTTGAGCATGAGGCGACCACGTCTAAAATCAGTGAAGATCAATTGTTTTTCTGTCAGCAACGAGGGATTTCTGCTGAAGATGCGGTGTCTATGATTGTTAATGGTTTTTGTAAGAGCGTATTTAAAGAACTGCCGATGGAATTTGCGGTTGAAGCGCAGGCTTTATTGGGGCTTAGTTTAGAAGGCTCGGTAGGGTAAAAGCTAAGGCTTTATCTGAATAAAATAATCTAAAGTAGATGTAAAAATCTATTTTATAAATAATAGTTAAAAGTAAGTAGGAATAACTCATGATCAGCATAAAAAATCTTCATGTTAGCGTAGGTGATAAGCCTATCTTGAAAGGTGTTAATTTAGAAATTCCCGCAGGTGAAGTACATGCGATTATGGGGCCTAATGGCGCAGGGAAAAGTACCTTATCTCATGTGCTTTCGGGCAAAGCAGGTTACACGGTTACCGAAGGTACTGTAACTTACAAAGGACAAGATTTATTAGCTTTAGAGCCAGAAATGCGCGCACGTGAAGGCGTTTTTCTTGCTTTTCAATATCCTGTAGAAATCCCAGGTGTAAGTAATATTTATCTATTAAAAGCGGCGTTAAATGCAATGCGCAAACATCGTGGCGAAGAGGAAGTAGATGCGCTAGATTTTTTAACGCTAGTAAAAGATAAAATTAAACGCCTAGAAATGGATGAAAAGTTTTTATATCGTGCGGTTAATGAAGGTTTTTCTGGTGGTGAGAAAAAACGTAATGAAATTCTGCAAGCGGCTATTTTAGAGCCTAGCTTATGTATTTTAGATGAAACAGATTCTGGTTTAGATATTGATGCACTGAAAGTGGTTGCGGCAGGCGTAAATGCCTTACGTGATGAGGCACGTTCTTTTTTAATGATTACCCATTATCAGCGTCTATTGGATTACATCAAGCCTGATTTTGTACATGTTTTAGCGGATGGAAAGATTGTAAAATCCGGTGGTCCTGAGCTTGCTTTAGAGTTAGAAGCAAAAGGCTATCATTGGGTAGAAGAGCAGGTTGCCTGATGAGTAGTCAATATCCAGAGGCTTATGCCAAGATAAATGATTCTTTAGCGGGATCATCTATTGCATGGTTGAATGCATTTAGATTAAACGCCGCAGAAAAATTTACTGCGCAAGGCTTTCCTACTCAAAGAGATGAAGAGTGGCGTTATAGTAATCTTGCAGTTTTAGAGAAAAAGAAATTTATGCCTGTAGCGGCTTCAGAGCTGGGGCATATAGATGTTGACGATTTGAATCAATACAAAATCGCTGATTGCTGGACATTAGTCTTGGTTGATGGGCATTATTCAGCGAGTTTATCTGATTTAGAGGGCGTGCCAGACTCTGTTGTTATTATGAGTATGGTTGAGGCTTTGCAGCAACAAGCGGAGCAAGTGCAAAGTTATTTGGGACGTGCAGTTGATATCGATATCCCCGGTTTTTCTGCTTTTAATAATGCATGGTTTAGTGATGGTTCTTTTATCAAAGTACCCGCTAATATTGCTTTAGAAAAACCGTTGCAGATACTTCATGTGGTGACAAGTGCTGAAATTTTAGCGAATACACGACATATTATTGTTTTAGAGAATAGCTCAGAAGCACAAGTAATCGAAACGTTTGTGGGTTGTGATGAACAATATGCCGGTGTTGCTGTAACAGAAGTGTTTGTTGAGCAGAATGCAGGTTTGACACTGTATAAAACTCAGTTAGAAGGCGATAAAGCGGTACATTTAGGCGGTGTTTACGTTAAACAGGCGCGAGATAGTCGTTTTAATCATCACAATTTTTCTTTAGGTGCTTTATTAGCGCGTAGTGATGTGCATACAGATTTAGAGCAGGCAGCTGAATGTGATCTAAATGGATTGTATTTAGGTGTTAAGCGTCAGCATTTAGATAACCACACGCGTATTAATCATCTACAGCCGCATGCGATAAGCAAAGAGCTGTATAAAGGCGTTTTAAACGATAAGGCGCGTGGTGTATTTCAAGGGCGGGTAATTGTTGCTGAGCAAGCGCAAAAAACCGATTCTGATATGCATAATCATAATTTATTATTGTCAGATAATGCCGAAGCAGACACGAAACCGCAATTAGAAATTTATGCGGATGATGTGAAATGTGCGCATGGTATTACCGTAGGACAATTAGATGATAAATCGATCTTTGCATTGCAGTCGCGTGGTTTAGATGAAGTGACAGCAAAAAATATGCTGACTTTTGCTTTCGCCAATGAAATGGTAGGCAAGATCAAACTTAAAGCGTTACATGATCAACTTTTAACGCAAGTATTAAATAGATTTCCTCAGGCTGGTATTGATCAGTCTTGGTTATAGAGAATAGTTAAATATATGAGCACATTTCCCGTAGAAAAAATTCGCGCTGACTTTCCTATCTTGCAAGAAAAAATCCGTAATAAGCCTTTGGTTTATTTGGATAATGCTGCGAGTTGCCAAAAGCCACAGCAAGTAATCGATAGCATAGTGCATTGTTATAGTCATGAATATGCAAATGTGCATCGTGGTGTACATACGCTCAGCGTAAGAGCGACCGACCGCTATGAAGGCGCGCGGGAAAAAATTCAGCAGTTTATTAATGCCAAAAGTACTAAAGAAATTATTTTTGTGCGCGGTGCAACGGAGGCGATTAATTTAATCGCACAAACCTTTGGTAAAGCGAATATTAAAGCGGGCGATGAAATTCTCATTACTGCGATGGAACATCATTCAAATATTGTGCCTTGGCAAATGTTATGTGAAGAAACGGGGGCTATTTTAAAAGTAGCGCCGATTGATTTGCACGGTAAACTTATTTTTGATGAGTTTGAAAAGCTGATTAGTGATAAAACTAAATTAGTTTCCGTTGTGCATATGTCGAATGCCTTGGGTACGATTAACCCAGTTAAAGAGATTATTGCAGCAGCAAAAGCGAAAAATATTCCTGTATTATTGGATGGTGCGCAAGCGATTCCGCATATGTCAGTTGATGTGCAGGCCTTAGATTGTGATTTTTATGTGTTTTCTGGGCATAAACTGTATGCGCCATCGGGTATTGGTGTGCTGTATGGCAAGCAAGCCTTATTAGAGGCGATGCCTCCGTATCAAGGTGGCGGCGATATGATTCGTAAAGTCACTTTTGAAGAAACTGAATACAATACTTTGCCGTATAAATTTGAAGCAGGCACGCCGAATATTGCTGATGTGATAGGTTTAGGTGCTGCGGTTGATTATCTAAATGAAATTGGTATGGATAATATCGCAGCGTATGAAGCTGAGTTATTAGATTATGCAACAGAAAAAGCGTTGAAAATTGAAGGCTTAAGAATTATTGGTGATACGCAAGATAAAGGCGCTATTCTATCATTTGTACTCGATAAAATTCATCCGCATGATATTGGTACCATGTTAGATAGCTTAGGTATTGCTATTCGTGCAGGGCATCATTGTGCTATGCCTGTTATGGACTTTTTTGAAGTGCCGGCAACAGCAAGAGCCTCGTTTGCTATGTACAATACCAAAGAAGAAATCGATGTCTTAATGGCAGGGATTGAAGACTTAATTAAGATTTTTGGCTAAATAAGGTGAATATATGGAACGGCAGCAAGCATTGGATATTTTAACGCGATTAAAATCTGAGCTTGTTAGTCGTTTTGGTGTTACACGCTTAGCGTTGTTTGGCTCTACTATTCGTAATGAAGCGCGAGCTGATAGTGATATCGATATCATGGTGGGTTTTAATTCGCCCGCCAATGCAAAGCAATATTTTAGTGTGCAGTTTTTGCTAGAAGATGAGCTTGGACTGGTTGTTGATTTAGTGACAGAAAAAGCGCTCCGTGCAGAATTGAAATCGTTTGTTGAGCAAGAAGCGGTCTATGTCTAAGAGGGAGTGGAAGTTTTATCTGGATGATATGCTGACATTTTCTGAAAATGTTATTGTCTATTGTGACGGTTTAAATCTGGAAACGTTTGTTGGTTCAGGGCTAAATTATGATGCAACAGTGCGAAATTTAGAGTTGATTGGCGAGGCTGCAAATCATATTCCTGAAGAGATACAAGATTCTATAAGAATGAAATTCCGTGGCGACAGCTTATTGCAACGCGTAATCGCTTAATTCATGGTTACTTAGGGATAGATAATGATATTTTATGGAGTATTATTCAACAGGATATTCCAGAACTTATTGTCGTGTTACAACGAATAATATTAAGTCTAAGCGATAAAAAATAACAGAAATTTTATAAATACAGAGAAAAACATGTTTGATGATTTACGCGACCTCTATCAAGAGGTGATATTTGACCACAATAGAAATCCACGTAATTTTCATGTGATGGAAAATGCTGACCGCAAAGTAGAGGGGTTTAATCCTTTATGTGGCGATCGGCTCACATTATTTTTGAAAATGGATGGCGATAAAATTACCGATGCCAGTTTTCAAGGCTCCGGTTGTGCTATTTCGACTGCCTCCGTTTCTTTAATGACGGAAATAGTGAAGGGTTTAACGGAAGTGGAAGCGGAAAGCTTATTTACTCAGTTTCATGCGATGACTACGGGTAAAGAAGATGATATTGATTTAGAAGCGATTGGTAAATTAGCGGTTTTAGCCGGTGTACGTGAGTACCCTGCGCGTGTTAAATGTGCAACATTGGCATGGCATACTTTAGATGCAGCGCTTAAAAATGAACAAGAAGCAATTTCTACAGAGTAACGAGTGAACCCTCAATATTTAGGTAAGTTAGCTGTAGTACAAAGTGATGAGGTTTCGCTAGCGATTGCTCAGGAATTTGCACGACAGCTGGCGGTTCCTTTGTATGAAACTGTCAATAAAAAAACAGCGGAAGATTTTTTTTTAACTTGGCGTAACGGTGAGCTTAAGTTATTAGATAAAGAGTTGCTTAAAAAAGGCGGTTTAAGTGTTGATATTGCGCCGCGTCATGGTGAACAGCGATCTTGGCCTGCACCTAAAGAGGGGGCGCTTGCACAAGCTATCGGTAGAAAAACTAAAACGGTAATTGATGCGACCACTGGTTGGGCGCAAGATAGTTTACATATTTTTCGTATGGGCTATGACTTACGCTGTATAGAGCGCTCTCCTATTATGTTAGCCTTATTACAGGATGCTTTTTTGCGTTTAGAGCAAGTGGACTGGGTGCAGCGATTAAATTTATCCGCACCGCAGTTATTAGCAGGTAATGCGATTGATGTTTTAGCTAATTTGGAGTCTGCACCTGATTGTATTTATATCGACCCGATGTTTCCTCCAAAACGTAAAAAATCAGCATTACCTAAAAAATCTATGTTAATTTTGCGTGATTTATTGGGTGATGATCTAGATAGAGAAACTTTATTTGATGCAGCCTTTTCTGCGACCGCTAAAAAAGTGGTCGTAAAATGTCCTGACCATGCTGAACCTTTAGGTGGGACGCCGACAGAAAGCTTTGGCAGTAAATTATTGCGTTACGATGTATATTTGAAAGGGTAAAAAATGTCTGAATGGATTGATGTAATTGCCGAAACAGCATTGCAAGTAGGTGAGCATATTGTTGTCGATGTAGACGGTGTAGATGTTGCTGTGTTTAAGCTGGAAGATGGGTTTTATGCGCTAGAAGATGTGTGTACACATGATGGAGCTGAAATTGCGAGTGGTATCGTTGAAGGGGATGAAATAATTTGTCCGCGACATGGCGCGAAATTTTGTATTAAAACAGGGCAAGTAAAATGTGCGCCTGCTTATGAGGATATAGAAGCTTTTGAAGTGAAGATAGAGCTAGGAAGGGTGAAGCTTAGAGAGTTGGATTAAACTGCTTGCTATATAAAACAACGGAGTAGACAGGCTACTCCGTTGTTAATAGCAAAGCTATAAAACTTATAGTAAGTTTTTAAGTCCTTTGTATTTTTCTTCAGCTGTCAATAAAAGAGCGTGAGCGCCTTGATTATCGCTAGCTTTCATTGCTTTTTTAGCTTTTTTCAAGTAACCAGCAGCTTTTGCGCGGTTTCTATCAAGCGTGTCATTTGCATTGATTTCTTTGCCCATGTTTTTAGCTGCTTTGATAAGATTTAGTATGCCTGCTTGATCATTACCATTATCAATTGCATGACGGGCTTCCATGATTAATTCAACAGTTAAGTCAATCGCTTCTTGTGGCTCGTAGCAAGTTCTTCCTTTATCTTCAGCACACTCACCAGAAACAGCAGCTGTTGAGAAAACGCCCATTGATGCGCCTAGTACTGCAGATAATAATAGTGGTTTTAAAATTTTCATGTAATCCTCATTATTTTTGTAGTTATTTTGACCGTATTATGCATTCTTTTTAAAGAGAAGAAGGGTCATTAACACGCTTAAAAGCCGCGTATTCCAGATTATTCTAGCATAAGAATAAAAAACAACAATGGAATTATTTGTGAACTAAAGCTATCTATATATAGTATATAATGATCAATTTACCGTTAATAAGATTCTTTTTGGAATAAAATAATTACAAAATGCAAGAAATAAATCCAATCACTCAAAAAATTACTGATTTAAGTAAAAGAGCAGATACGCTTAGGGGGTATCTTTGACTTTGATGTTAAAAGTGAGCGTTTAACTGAAGTTTTAAGAGAATTGGAAAGCCCTGATATATGGAATAACCCTGCTGAAGCACAAGCCTTAGGTAAAGAAAGAGGCTTGCTGGAAGTTGTCGTCAATACAATTAATAATTTGGAGTCAGGCTTAATTGATGCTGCTGATCTTTTAGAAATGGCAGTAGAGGAAGGCGATGAAGAAACGGTTGATAGCGTTGTTGCTGATTTAGTGGATTTTGAAGAGCAAGTCGCTGGTTTAGAATTTAGGCGTATGTTTGCGGGTGAAATGGATGCAAATAATGCATTCTTAGATATTCAATCTGGTTCAGGTGGTACCGAAGCGCAAGATTGGGCTGCTATGATTGAGCGCATGTTTTTACGCTGGGGTGAGCGTAAAGGGTTTAAAACTGAGCTAATGGAGGAATCCAAAGGTGATGTGGCAGGCATTAAATCGGCGACTATTAAATTTACCGGTGATTATGCATTCGGCTGGTTGCGTACGGAAACTGGTGTTCATCGTTTGGTGCGAAAATCGCCTTTTGATTCAGGAAATCGGCGTCATACTTCATTTGCATCAGTGTTTGTTTCGCCAGAAATTGATGATGATATAGAGATTGAGATTAACCCAGCTGATTTGCGTATTGATGTTTACCGCGCGAGTGGTGCAGGCGGGCAGCATGTCAATAAAACGGAGTCTGCTGTACGTATTACCCATCTTCCGACAAATACGGTTGTGCAATGTCAAAATGGTCGATCTCAGCATAAAAATAAAGATGAAGCGATGAAGCAGTTAAAATCAAAGCTTTATGAGCTGGAGTTGCGTAATCGCTCGGAATCTCAGCAAGAAGTAGAAGATAATAAATCTGATATTGGCTGGGGAAGCCAAATTCGCTCGTATGTATTAGATCAATCACGTATTAAAGATTTACGCACCAATGTGGAAACCGGAAATACACAAGCAGTATTAGATGGTGATTTAGATCAATTTATTGAAGCCAGCTTGAAAAGTGGTTTGAAATAAATCATCGTATAAAAATATTAAAGCTATTTGTAATGATGCAAATAGTTAAGCCTTTAGACTCAATTAAATAAAAGAAATATGTCAGAACTAGAACGCGACGAACAAGAACAAATTACGCAACGCCGTACAAAATTAGCTGCTTTACGTGAAGATGGGGGCATTGCTTTTCCAACTGATTTTCGTCGTGATGCTGTGGTAGAAGAGTTGATTGCAGCTTATGAAGAAAAAACTAAAGAAGAGCTTGAAGAAGCACCTATTCGAGTAAAGTTAGGTGGGCGACTAATGACACGTCGTATTATGGGTAAGGCAAGTTTTGCACATATACAAGATATGTCAGGCAAGATTCAGCTTTATGTAACACGAGATACTTTGGCAGAAGGTTTTTATAACACGCAATTTAAAAAATGGGATATTGGCGATATTGTCGGTGCTGAAGGTGTCTTGTTTAAAACAAAAGTAGGCGAGTTAAGTGTGCGTGTTGATGATATTCGTTTATTAACCAAAGCATTGCGCCCATTACCTGAGAAATTTCATGGTATTGCAGACCAAGAAATTAAATACAGACAGCGTTATTTAGATTTAATCATGAGCGAAGAGTCGCGTAATACTTTTTTAATGCGCTCTAAAATCGTTGCTTATATACGCCAATTTTTAACAGAAAGGCAGTTTTTAGAAGTAGAAACACCTATGATGCAAGCAATACCAGGTGGTGCAACAGCTAAGCCATTTGAAACACATCATAATGCACTGGATATGGGTTTGTATTTACGAATTGCACCAGAGCTTTATTTGAAGCGTTTGGTTGTTGGTGGTTTCGAGCGTGTGTTTGAGATTAACCGTAATTTTCGTAACGAAGGTTTATCTTCGCGCCATAATCCAGAGTTCACCATGATCGAATTCTACCAAGCGTACGCGGAATATGGTGATTTGATGGATTTAACTGAAGCGATGTTAAAAGGGATTGCTGAAGATTTATTAGGTAATTCTGTGGTCACTTATCAAGGCGAAGAATATGACTTTGGTAAGCCGTTTGATCGCATGACGGTAGTAGAATCGATTTTACATTTTAATCCAAATCTAACGCTAGATAATTTAAATACGCGTGAAGCAGCAGTAAAGGTTGCTGAAGAATTACATATCCCTGTTAAAGACGGCTATGGCTTAGGTAAAGTTCAAATTGAGATTTTTGAGAAGACAGTAGAAAGTCGCTTAATGAACCCTACATTTATTACTGCATACCCTGTTGAAGTCTCGCCTTTAGCACGTAGAAATGATGATGACCCGCATGTAACGGATCGTTTTGAGTTTTTTGTCGGTGGACGTGAAATTGCAAATGGTTTTACAGAGTTAAATGATTCAGAAGATCAAGCGGAACGTTTTTCTAAGCAAGTTGAAGAGAAAGATGCGGGTGATGATGAGGCGATGCATTTTGATGCCGATTATATTACAGCCTTAGAGCATGGAATGCCGCCAACAGCGGGTGAGGGAATTGGTATTGATCGCTTAGTGATGTTATTTACCGATGCGCCTTCTATTCGTGATGTATTGTTGTTTCCACAAATGAGACCAAAAGGATAAGAGAGCTAATCTTATATAAATATAGCCCGTGTATATAAAATATATGGGCTATATTATTGGTTTATTTAGGCGTTTTTTGCTAATTGTTGGTTATAAAGTGCGGCAATTAAATTGGACTGGTATACCATGCCAACAAGGCGTTCTTCATCGTTCACAATGGGGATTTGACGATACCCTTGTGCGGACATTAGTGTAATGAGTTCGACAATATGACTGGTATCGCTTAGTGTAATGGCAGAGCTAGTCATTATATGGCCAACAAATTCAGGTTTGGAAGTGCTTGTATCAGTAGTTCTCTGAATAAATTGGCGAAACCTTTCTTGAATAGTTGCGTAAGCCGATAGATCTATAAATTTAAAAAAATCATTCCAAGTGATGATACCAATCACTCTGTTGGCTCTGTCTATTACTGGAATGGCTTTAAGCTTATGTTCTCGCATAAGATTCCATGCTTGTTCTGCTTCAGTTCCATACTCAACTGTTATGATATTTTTAATCATAATATCTGCACAAGATAAGTTACCTTTAATTCTTTTAAACGCGCTGGATTCCACATGAGCAAGTAATTGCTTGAGATCGGAAGGGGTTGTATCAATAAAAACATCGGTATTTTTGAGTGCGCTTGCTATATCTTGTTCTGAGAAGCCAATTTTATGGCTGGGCTCCAAGCTTAAATGCCGTTGGCGTGTTTCTTTTTCTATTGTTAAGGGGCTAGGGTAATTTCGTTTTAAAACTAAGCGATTTATTATAATAGCGAGTACTAGTAGGCTAAAAACATTAATAGCAACAGGAATAAGTACAAAAGAATAACCTAAAGAAGTGATAGCTGGGCCTGCCATGACGGGTGTTAGGCTGGTGGCGGCGCCGGGCGGGTGTAAGCAGCGAAACAGTAACATTAATAAAATAGAGCCACCTACAGCAGAAGCCTGAGCAGTGCCGGGGTCAGCTATATTTAAAGCGCAAAAGACACCTGTATAGGCAGAAATGATTTGCCCGCCTACAAATGGCCAAGGTTGGGCTAAGGGGCTGTTAGGGATAAAGAATAAAATGATCACTGAGGCGCCCATGGAAGCAACAATAAGCGGGTAGCTAGGCCAGGGTGAAAAAATTTTGCTAATAAGTGCGATAAAGAAAATAGAGCAAAAACAGGCGAGTAATGAAATTATTTTAGCCTTTAAGCTAAAATTAACGGGGTCAATCGTTAGGTACTTTAATGCGTGAAATAGTCTCATAGCTAGTCTAGCAATTCCTTGCGATTTTTTACTGCTGCATAAGTAATCTTCT
Organism: uncultured bacterium; assembly: GCA_965366065.1. GTDB lineage: Bacteria > Pseudomonadota > Gammaproteobacteria > Methylococcales > Methylomonadaceae > Methyloprofundus. The sequence goes on from CBDUDV010000011.1 coordinate 63,846, forward strand.
TGTTAACAGAGAATAGGCAAGTATCTGTAAATTTACAAGAGATATATTGCTGAATGTTATAAAATATTAGGTTGTATTTTATAGAAGGCAATAATTACCTATTCTTATTGCTTAGTTATTGGAGTTATTATGCGCGTTATTCTTTTAGGAAGTCCGGGTTCTGGTAAGGGAACTCAAGCACAATTTATTACCGAAAAATATAGTATTCCTCAAATATCAACGGGCGATATGCTACGTGCAGCAGTAAGGGCTGGTACTGAGCTAGGTGTTGCAGCGAAGAAAATTATGGATGAAGGTGGTCTGATTTCTGATGATATTATCTTAGGCTTAATAAAAGATAGAATTACTGAGGCTGATTGCGTTAATGGTTTTCTATTAGATGGATTCCCACGTACGATTGTGCAAGCAGAAGGCTTGATTGCAATGGGTGTGGAAATTGATGCCGTCATTGAAATTGCTGTAGAAGATGAACAAATCATTAAGCGGATGGGTGGGCGACGTGTTCATTTAGAATCAGGACGTAGTTACCATATAGAATTTAATCCACCTAAAGTTGCAGGTAAGGACGATGTGACTGGTGAAGCGCTTATTCAGCGTGATGATGATAAAGAAGCAACCGTGCAAAAGCGTTTGCAGGTTTATCATAAGCAAACTATGCCACTGGTTACTTTTTATTCTGAACGCGCAAAACAGGGGCAACTTAAATTTTCTTCTGTAGCAGGTGTTGGAGCGGTGGCGGAAATTACTGAAAAAGTTTTTACTGCATTATCATAAGCGCTTAGGAGAAGACGTGGATATTTTAAGTTCTGCAATTTATCAAGACTTTAAAGCTCAAGGGTTAATTAGCGCACATTTTGGTGATGATACTCGGGTGTACAATATCGTTCCTGCGGAATTAGCAGGCGCAGGTGATTTGGTTTTTGTTGAGCATGAAAAATATTTAGCTTCAGCTATCGAATCTAAAGTTGCAGCTATCGTTACAACCGCAGCGATTGCTGAAACAATACAGCCTGAAAATATGGCTGTATTAGTTGCCCCTAGTGTACGTATGGCAATGGCTTATTTAAGGCAGAAATATACGGATCGCAATGTCTATGATTCAGAATGGGGGCAGGTTCATGCTTCGGCCGTTATTCATGAGTCGGTAAAAATTCCCGCGGATGCTGTGATTGGGCCAAATGTTGTGATTGGCGCTAATGTTCAAATAGGCTCAGCCGCGGTTATTATGGCTAATTCAGTGATTGAATTTGATGCCAGAATTGGCGCTCGGACAGTAATTTACCCTAGTTGTGTTGTTGCTTATGATTGTTATATTGGTGACGATTGTATTTTAAAAGCAGGCTGTGTTATCGGTAGTGATGGGCAAGGATTTGCGCAGGATGCTGATTTTCATCATCATAGAATACCGCAAACAGGACGTGTGGTGGTTGGTAATAAAGTGGTGATTGGTTCTGTTACAACTATAGATAGGGCAACCTACACAGAGACAAAAGTACATGATGGTACGATTATCGATGCGCAGTGTCATTTAGCACACAATGTTGTGATTGAAGAAGATTGTATATTAGTGGCGCAAACAGGAATAGCGGGATCTAGTCATTTTGGTAAGCGTGTGGTCGCATCAGGCCAAACTGGGGTGCTGGATCATGTCAATATACCGGATGATACGATGTTATTGCATCGTGCCGGTGTGCATAGCAGTATTAAAGAATCAGGAATTTATGCTTATGGACCAGCGCAACCCTTTAAAAAATATACTAAAAACATTGCTATTTTTCAACGGTTAACAGAAGTTTGGTCGCGTTTGAAAGCATTAGAAAAGCAAGTTGCTCAGTTAGTTGAAAAATAATAACGAATACGGAATAGAAAAAATGTCAGAAAAAACCTTATATGACAAGCTTTGGGATGATCATGTTGTTCATACCGAAGATGATGGCGCTTCGCTTATCTATATTGATAAGCAATTAATTCATGAAGTGACTTCGCCTCAAGCATTTGAAAGTTTGCGTTTAGCTGGCAGAAAGCCTTGGAATATACAGCGTAATTTAGCCGTTGCTGACCATAATGTGCCAACAACGAATAGAAATGAAAAAATTGCAGATCCTATTGCGCGCTTACAAGTTGAAACGCTAGATAAAAATTGTACAGAGTTCGGCATTACTGAGTTTGATATGGATGATATACGTCAAGGTATTGTTCATGTCATGGGGCCTGAGCAAGGTGCAACTTTACCGGGTATGACGATTGTGTGTGGTGATTCACATACCTCAACGCATGGCGCATCAGGTGCTTTGGCGTTTGGTATAGGGACGTCTGAAGTTGAGCTTGCACTTGCAACACAATGTTTAACGCAAAAGAAATCGAAAAACTTTTTAATTAAAGTGAATGGTTCAGTTGGTGCCGGTGTAACAGCGAAAGATATTGTTTTAGCAATTATTGGTGAAATTGGTACGGCAGGTGGTACAGGTTACGCGATTGAATTTGCAGGCAGTGCAATTACTGATTTATCGATGGAAGGCCGTATGACTGTATGTAATATGGCGATAGAAGCAGGAGCACGTGCTGGGCTTATTGCTGTCGATGAGATAACTATTGATTATTATCGTGATCGACCTTATTCGCCTAAAGGCGAACACTGGTTTATGGCAGAGAGAGAATGGCAAAAATTACATTCTGATACGGATGCTGAATTTGATAAAGTGGTGGAATTAGATGCCGCAGCAATAAAACCTCAAGTGACTTGGGGAACTTCACCTGAAATGGTTGTTGATATTGAAGCGAAAGTGCCTAATCCTGCTGACGAATTTGATCCGGTTAAGCAAAAAAGCATGGAAAATGCATTAGAATACATGGGATTAATAGCAGATCAGCCTATTAATGAAATAAAAATTGATAAAGTTTTTATTGGCTCATGTACTAATTCACGTATTGAAGATTTACGCGCTGCAGCGGCTGTGGTTCAAGGCAAGAAAAAATCTGATAGTGTTGCTTTAGCTATGGTTGTTCCAGGTTCTGGTTTGGTTAAGCAGCAGGCTGAGAAAGAAGGCTTAGATAAAGTTTTTATTGCGGCAGGGTTTGAATGGCGTGAGCCAGGTTGCTCTATGTGCTTGGCAATGAATGCTGATAAATTACAGGCAGGTGAACGTTGTGCTTCTACATCAAACCGCAACTTTGAAGGCCGACAAGGCTATGGCGGGCGAACACATCTTGTGAGTCCAGCTATGGCTGCGGCAGCAGGTGTGGCGGGTCATTTTGTTGATGTTAGAGATTGGGTGTAAATATCATGGAAGCATTTAAAAAAATAACAGCAAAAATTATGCCTTTGGATAGAGCGAACGTGGATACGGATGCTATTATTCCTAAACAGTTTTTAAAGTCGATACGCCGTGCAGGTTTTGGACCTTATCTCTTTGATGAATGGCGTTATGAAGATGTCGGTGAACCAGAAATGGATTGCAGTCAGCGCCCGATAAAGAAAGATTTTGTACTCAATAATCCAGATTATCAAGGTGCAAAAATTTTATTAACACGTGAGAATTTTGGCTGTGGCTCTTCACGGGAACATGCGCCTTGGGCTCTCGAAGATTATGGTTTTAGGGCAATTATTGCACCTAGTTTTGCAGATATCTTCTTTAATAACTGTTTTAAGAACGGTGTTTTGCCGATTGCTTTGCCAGCAGAGATCGTTGATAGTTTATTTAAGGAAGTAGAAGCGGGATATCAAATCACAATTGACTTAGACACGCAGACAATTACAACGCCTAAGGAAGAAGTTATTAAATTTGAGGTAGATGAAACGCGTAAGTATCGTCTATATAATGGTTTAGATGATATTGCTTTAACTTTGTTACAAGCAGATAAAATAAAAGCTTATGAAGTAGAGCGAGCAAAGCGAGCACCTTGGTTGTTTGCATAAATAATACTTCCGTATGTAATAGTTATGTATGGATATAATCGAATATAAAATTTAGTTAGAGAATAAGAGACAAAAATGACACATAAAATTGCAGTATTGGCGGGTGATGGAATTGGCCCTGAAATTGTTGAAGAAGCCGTTAAAGTATTAGAATTTTTAAATGAAGATATGGCATTAGGCCTAGAATTTGAAAACGGTTTAATTGGCGGTGCTGCATACGATGAAACGGGGTCGCCTTTTCCTGATGCAACATTAGCACTAACAAAGGCGGCTGATGCGATTTTATTAGGTGCTGTAGGTGGTTATAAATGGGAATCTTTAGATATTGCTGTACGTCCTGAAAAAGGTTTATTAGGCTTACGCTCAGAGCTAGAGTTATTTTCTAATTTACGCCCAGCCATTCTTTACCCTCAGTTAGCGGATGCGTCGACGTTAAAGCCTGAAGTTGTGTCTGGTTTAGACTTAATGATTGTACGTGAATTAACCGGTGGTATTTATTTTGGCCAGCCACGTGGCGTAAGAGTGTTGGAAAATGGCGAGAAACAAGGTTATAACACCTTAGTTTATTCTGAATCGGAAATTCGTCGCATTGCGCACTCTGCATTTAAAATTGCACAAAAACGTGATAAACGTTTATGCTCAGTAGATAAAGCAAATGTATTAGAATGTACAGAGTTATGGCGCGAAGTGATGGAAGAGGTTGCTAAAGACTATCCTGATGTTGAATTAAGCCACATGTATGTTGATAATGCTTCTATGCAATTGGTGCGTGCACCTAAACAGTTTGATGTGATGGTAACAACGAATATGTTTGGCGATATTTTATCGGATACAGCATCAATGTTAACAGGTTCAATTGGTATGTTACCATCAGCCTCATTAGACATTAATGGTAAAGGGATGTACGAACCTATTCATGGCTCTGCTCCAGATATTGCAGGAAAAGGCTTAGCAAATCCTTTGGCGACCATTTTATCTACGGCGATGATGTTGCGTTATACTTTTGATATGGCTGAGGCAGCTGATCGTATTGAAGCTGCAGTTAATAGTGCATTGGATTCAAATGCACGCACCGCAGATATTTATTCTGAAGGAATGAAAAAAGTAAATACTTCAGAAATGGGCGATGCAGTCGTTAATGCATTAAGGGCAGGAGCATAAGGGTGACTAAAAAATACAATATTGCTGTTGTTGGTGCAACAGGTGCAGTGGGAGAAGCAATGCTTTCTATTTTAGAAGAGCGTAAGTTTCCGGTTGATACTGTTTATGCATTAGCAAGTTCTCGTTCAGCAGGTAAGCGCATCGCTTTTAATGGTGGCAGTCTTGTTGTTCAAGATTTAGAAAATTTTGATTTTTCGCAGGCACAAATTGGCTTATTTTCTGCGGGTGCTTCATTATCTGAAAAGTATGCGCCTATTGCAGCAGCAGCTGGGTGTGTGGTGATTGATAATACCTCACAATTTAGATATGACGATGATATTCCTTTAGTTGTACCGGAAGTGAATCCAGAGAGTATTGCTGAGCATACAACGCGTGGCATTATTGCTAACCCTAATTGTTCAACGATTCAGATGTTAGTCGCACTGAAACCTATTTATGATGCAGTGGGTATTGAGCGTATTAATGTTTGCACTTATCAGGCCGTCTCTGGTTCTGGTAAGGAAGGGGTTGAGGAAGTGGTTGGTCAAACCGCGCAATTGCTAAATGGTAAGCCGATTACGACTAAAGTTTATCCTAAGCAAATTGCTTTTAACGTATTGCCGCAAATTGATGTATTCATGGATAACGGTTATACCAAAGAAGAAATGAAAATGGTTTGGGAAACTAAAAAAATTATGGGGGATGAAAACATTCAAGTCAATCCTACCGCGGTACGAGTACCGGTTTTCTATGG
>CBDUDV010000012.1:0-68710 GCA_965366065.1 uncultured bacterium
AAGCGGAATTTTGAAGGGGCTGTGGCCCTAGTTTGTGCTTTTTTATGGTTGCCTATGTGAAACGGCAACAGCCCCTAGAAATTTATAAAAATATGCTGGGGCAGCTAATTAGTAATTTTCGTTTAATTAAAGAGATGGAGCAGAAGATTGCGGATAAAACACAGCATTTAGAAAAAGCACTGAAAGAAGCTGAAACCTTAAAAGAGCGTTATGTGAGTTTATCGATGGTTGATAGTTTAACTAGCCTGTATAACCGCCGATTTTTTTATGAGCAAATTGCGGTTCCTTTTGCTAAGACAAAGCGTTATGACGATCCCTTGTGTTTTTTATTGATTGATTTAGATTTTTTTAAAGCGATAAATGATGATTATGGTCATGCGGCAGGTGATGAGGTGTTAATCGATGTTGCTGAGACTTTAAAAAAGACAGTGCGAGAAGAGGATGTGTTAGCACGTTTTGGTGGAGAAGAGTTTATTATTGGGTTCACTAATACAGACAATGGTAAAGGGATGTTCTTTGCTGAAAGAATACGTAAAGCGCTGGAGGCATTGCAATGGGAGTTTGATGGTAATACCACTTCCATTACCGCGAGTATTGGGCTTTGTTGTGTGCTCTGCGGCAGCGCGGCTCAAAAGCTGAAAGGCGAAGAGCACACGATTGACCAATATATTCATTATGCTGATTTAGCAATGTATGCTGCAAAAGCGCGCGGTAAAAACCAAGTGGCTGTTTTTAATGAAGAAATGCTTGATTAGCTAAAGCATTGATTAATAAAATCAGCAATATCAGAAATTTCCTCTAAACAAACAGAATGTTGCATGGAGTATTCATGCCAACTAATTGGGTAATCCAATGCCTGTAATTGCTTGAAAGCAGTGTTTGCGGTGCTAGGTGCCACAACCGAGTCTAAGGTGCCATGTGCCATAAAAATGGGTGTATTATTGTTATTAGTACTGCGTTCTGTTTTTAACTGCCCTATAGTAGGTAAGTAGGTAGATAAAGCAACAACTCCTGCTAGTCTTTGTGCAAAACGTAAGCCTGCATGTAACGCAATGACACCGCCTTGAGAGAAGCCAGCTAATAAAATATGTTCTGCTTTAATGCCTTTAGCAAGTTCTTGCTCTATCAATAAATTAATCGCCTCGGCTGATTGATAAATATCATCAACGGCGACCTCTCTGTCTAAATCAGCAACCAGAATATCGTACCAAGAGCGCATTTTCATGCCGCCATTAATGGTCACTGCTTGTATCGGAGCATTTGGAAAAATAAAATTAATATGATTTGCTTGGTTTAACTTTAGTTCGGGTGCGAGACCTTCAAAATCATGCCCATCAGCGCCTAAGCCATGTAGCCAAATAATAGAATAATGTGCGGTTTGTGGGGCTGGTATTTCAATGCAGCTGAGAGTCGGTGTTGTCATAGTAAGTGTCAATTAAGTAATAATGAATGAAGATTTTCTTTGCGCACATTGATCTAAGCACTGCTGTTTGTCAACTTCACTCATTTGTGACCAAGCAGTAATTTCATTTAGTAGGCGATAGCAGCCCAAACACATATCTTGCTCATTTAAACAGCAGTTTCTTATGCAGGGCGAAGCGATAGCGTGTGTTTTGTACTGATTAAGTAATTGCTGGATTTTTTGTATAGAGACCTGTGCTTGCGTGTAATTAATAGGAATGGTATGAATTTCCTGGTTAATAACTAAGCGCAAAGAAGGATAGGATCTTGCGGATAAAGTGTGTGAAAACTGAATATGATCAGTGAGTGCTTGCTGAGTGTCTGCATGGAAAAAATCATCAGTAAACTGCAGCTTATTTAATTGAGTAGACTCAGCGCAGCGTAATAAAACTGAATTCAAAGAGGGGTTTTGAGCATCTTGGTAATAAGTTTGCTGAATAGATTTGCGCATGGCATCAGCAAAACCTGAACCTTGTAATTCGGCTGCTAAAATAGCACGGCAAGCGGGATACGTTGAGCGTATAGGTGTGTTTTTACTCCAGAAATCAAAATTAAATTGAATGCTAGGTACAGACTGTTCAATTTTATGCCAAGCTCGTTGCACCATAGTTTGTGTCTCAATCGGCATGGTGTGATTGCTGTCGGGTGCTAATCCTCCTAGAACACTTTTAAACGTGAGTAATGAGGGCAGTGTCGCTTTTATTTCAGTTAAAGAGGCTTCAAATGCATAACACCAGCTGCACATAGGATCGTAAATATAATAGAGCGTGTTGTTTTCTAAGTGCATGGCAAGCTGAGTTGGTGTGTTTATTTTGAATGATTAATGTTTTTTTTAAAACTAAAGAGGCATTATAACTTACTTGGTATGGCGAATAGATGAATGCTAGTTGTCTATTCATACTAAAGCTTATATTTAGTAAAAAGTTACGTTAAAATTAACCGATAGCTATGCGGAAGTTAAGCGAAAATGCTTATAAATGGGATGGTGACTTACTGGAAGTTGGTTTTAAATTGACTTAGGTGTGACTCATAAAATACTTAAAAGAGTAAATAAATGAACTTAGATAAAATAATCGATACCTCAAATCTTCGAGGTGACTTTTTTGGTGGTTTAACAGCGGGCGTGGTCGCCTTGCCATTAGCATTGGCTTTTGGTGTGCAATCGGGGATGGGTGCTATTGCTGGGATTTATGGCGCGATTGCGATAGGTATGCTTGCTGCTTGGTTTGGTGGAACCGCAACACAAATTAGTGGTCCTACCGGGCCTATGACAGTGGTATCTGCTGTGGTTATTGCCGCTGCGATAGAGTTACATGGCAGCTTAAATGCCGCCATGGGTAGTATTATTGCTATTTTTCTTTTAGCAAGTGTTATACAAATATTGTTAGGTGTCTTAAAAATAGGACAATATATTCGTTATATGCCATATCCAGTCGTTTCTGGCTTTATGAGTGGCATCGGTGTGATTATTATCGTATTACAAATTTTCCCTTTTTTAGGTCAAAGTTCACCTAAAAAAATTATTGATATTTTTGTGCAATTACCACAAGCATTACCGCAGTTAAATGTTGATGCGGTCTTGCTTTCGCTTGCTACGATTACCATTATTTATCTATTTCCACGTATCACTAAATTAATTCCTAGTGCTTTAGTCGCTTTAGTTTTGTTGACTATTGTTTCTACTTTATTAACGTTAGATGTTGCGATTATTGGTGATATTCCAGAAGGGCTACCGGCTTTACAGTTAGATACTTTGGGGGGCGTTGACTATATGAAACCGATGCTTATTATTTTTCCCGCTTTAACGCTGGCGGCACTCGGGACAATTGATTCCTTGTTGACCTCGGTTGTTGCTGACAATATGACTAAAACACAGCATGATTCCAATAAAGAATTAATTGGCCAAGGTTTAGGAAATATGGCAGCTGCAGCCATTGGAGGGATTCCTGGCGCAGGCGCGACCATGCGTACTGTCGTGAATATTAATTCGGGTGGAAAAACTAGGTTATCTGGTGTTATTCACGGCTTGGCGCTGCTAATTGTTTTATTAGGTGCGGGCGAATATGCCAGCTTGATTCCATTGCCTGTTTTAGCGGGGATTTTAATTACTGTGGGCCTAGGTATTATTGATTACAAAGGCTTAAAGCATATAGATAGTGTGCCTAAAGCAGACGCGGTTGTGATGATAGTGGTTTTGCTGATGACTGTGTTTGTTAATTTATTGGAGGCGGTTGCGGTAGGGATGGTGATGGCGTCTGTATTATTTATGAAGAAAATGAGTGATGTTGCGGAGGGTAATTCATCAGTTGGTTCGGTGGCTGACTTTGCATTAGAAGAAAAATGGGTGGACGAGTTAGATTTAAGTGAGTCTGTACAAAAAAGAACCTATATCAAGCATTTTGACGGCCCTATCTTTTTTGGTTTTGCTGCAAAATTTCAACAGATGACAGCTGTGCTGCCGGAAGTAGATGTGGTTATTTTACGTATGAAAAATGTTCCGTATATAGATCAGTCGGGTATGTATGCTATAGAAGATGCAATTATGGTAATGCAAGAAAAAAATATTAAAGTGATGCTGACAGGTACTCAAGAGCAGCCTAAAGATATGTTGAAGCAAATTAACTTAATTCCTAACTTGGTTGCTGAAGATCAACTGTTTGATGATTTTGATACATGCATTAAGGCATTAGAAGATGGCTAGCCGACTTGATTTCGCTTGTTAAAAGTAATTATATACAAAACTTACCAGACTTTTTCTTTTCAAGAAGAAGAATATAAAATATAATGGTGAGTCTTATTGGGTATTTTACCCTCCTTGCCTTACTATTCTATAAATAGAAGGCTTTAAACCGAAAGGAAAATTATGCGACATTATGAAATTGTCTTTTTAGTTCATCCTGATCAAAGCGCTCAAGTACCTGGAATGATAGATCGTTATCGTACTAGTATTGAAGCGGCATCAGGATCGATTCACCGTGTAGAAGATTGGGGACGCAGACACTTAGCATACCCTATTAAAAAACTTCAAAAAGCACATTATGTATTAATGAATATCGAATGCGATCAAGCAACATTAGATGAGCTTGAAAGTACATTTCGTTTCAACGATGCAGTATTGCGTAGCATGACTTTAGTTATGAAAGAAGCAGTAACTGAAGCTTCTATTATTGCTTCTGCAACAGCAGAAGAAAATAAAGTTGCAGCTGAAAAAGCAGCAGAAGTTGCAAAAAGAGCAGCGGACGAAGCAGCAAAAGCAGAAGCAGCAAAAATAGAAGCAGCAAAAGCACCAGCAACTGAAGAAACAGTTGTAGCTGGGTCTGAATAATTTTAACTAATATTAGAGGTTAGCTATGGCTCGTCAAATGAGACGCAAAAAGACGTATTCTTTTAATTCTGGAACCGTTGAAACTGCAATCGATTATAAAAACATCGAATTATTAGGTGAATTTGTTACTGAAACAGGAAAAATTGTACCAAGCCGTATTACAGGTACAAAAGCAAAAGCACAAAGACAAATAACCAACGCTGTTAAGCGTGCACGTTATATTGCATTAATGCCTTTTTGCGATGCGCACGACTAATTAAATATTAACTAGGCGGATAAAGTGGAATTTATAGCAAAATTCATAATGAAAAATAGAATGTCAGCAATGGCAGTCGCTTCTTCACTTGCTTTGTTATCTATTCTTATGCCACCTATTAGTATTGTAAGTTCAGCTGCAGTAGCACTTGTTACATTACGCCGTGGAGCCATTGAAGGTTTATGGGTGTTAATGAGTGCAAGTGTTGCATCGGCAGCATTAGGTATTATTGTTCTGGGTGATTATCAATTTGCACTCGCTTATGCATTAATATTGTGGTTGCCGGTTTGGTTGTTATCTATTGCTTTAAGGGAAGGTAAGCATCTGTCGCTTGCGATAGAAATAGCGGCTGTATTAGGTGTACTTGCTGTATTAGGTTTTTATTTATTTGTTTCATCTCCGGTTACTTATTGGCAAGAGATTTTGGCATTAATGATAGAGCCTATGCGTCAAGCGCAGGATATACCACTAGAGCAAATAGAAGCAACAATTAAAACCGTGTCAAAATACATGACAGGCATTCTAGCGGCAGGCTCTGTTACGGGCTTGTTATTAGGCTTATTGTTAGCACGGTGGTGGCAATCTAAGCTTTATAACCCTGGTGGTTTTAAAGCTGAGTACCTATCACTACAGATGTCGCAACGCTTCACCTTTGCGACATTGCTAGTGTTTTTAATTGCTTTTTTAACCAGTGGTAGCATTGCTGAGGTAGCGTCAAATGTGGCGGTTATCTTATTTATGCTATATAGCTTTATTGGTATGGCGGTAGCGCATAGCTTAATAGCAAATATGAAAGCGAAACGCTTTTTATTACCTGCGTTTTATATGTTGGTTTTTGTTATTCCTCATATAGTTATACCTGTTGCAATAATTGGCCTAACAGATACATGGTTGAACTTACGTAAACACATTAAACCCCCAACGGGTACCGAATAGGTACTGAGTATCAATTTTTAATTGATAAATTATTGAGGACTATAAGATGGAAATCATCCTTCTTGAAAAAGTTGTAAACCTAGGTGACCTAGGCGATAAAGTAAGTGTGAAATCAGGATATGCACGAAATTTCCTAGTTCCACAGCTAAAAGCTGTTATGGCTACAAAAGAAAAAGTTGCTGAATTTGAGCAGCGTAGAGCCGAGCTAGAAAAATTAGCGGCAGAAAAATTAGCGGCCGCTACAAAAAGAGCAGCAGCTATTGCAAAAGTTTCAGTTGTTATTCCACATAAAGCGGGTGACGAAGGTAAACTTTTCGGTTCTGTTGGTACAGCTGATATTGCAGAAGCAATAACAGCGGCTGGCGCAGAAGTAAGCAAGCATGAAGTGCGTTTGCCTGAAGGTATTATTCGTCATATTGGAGAATTCCAAATTGACATAAACCTTCATGCAGATGTAACAGAAGCAGTTACTGTTTCTATTGTTGCTGAAGACTAAAAGCTCTTACGAGTTTTGAAAAAAAGCCGCAATTAATATTGCGGCTTTTTTTTGCCTAAAATTTATTACATAGTGATGGCGTATTAGAGGGCTAAAGGGTGAGATTAGGATTTCTTTGATTGAGCGGCTCTTTAGTGCTTGTTGCTAGTCCTAAATAACAAAATATAGATATCTATTGCAGGAATGAATACTGGCTCGCTATTGGTGTTCTAGTCGTTTTTCGATAAGGTATAAAGTTTGCTTTGTTTTAGTTGGCTTTCAGTAAGGTTACGGGAATTAGGAGAGGCTGCTTTACGAGGTAAGGTTTGTTCAGTAAGGGAATTCATTCTGAAGAGCTGTAGGGGAGTGAGTTATCGGATGTAGTGCTATACCCCGGGCGGTATTGATTGAACGTGTGGTGAGTCGATAATTAGCTTGTATAGATATATGCTAGTCTTGTTGGCTATGCTTGATAGGATTGTAAACAGACATAAAAAAAGCGCAAACTTCATGGAAGTTGCGCTTTTTTAGTTTAAAGAGTGTGAGGATTAATGTACGTCTCTCCAGTACTCTTTTTTCAGTAAATAACCAATAACACCAAATAATAGAATATATAGCAGTACATATTTTCCCATGCTGCGTCGTTCCATTTGGCTTGGTTCACCGGTGTAAACGAGGAAAGTAACAATGTCATTCAAAGCTTTATCAAACTGCGCTGGTGTCATTGTGCCTTTTTCTTGAATAACCAGCTTATCAATCACTTCTTGGCCATGCTCTGTTTTAAATACAGCGGCTTGTTCGCCTTGTAATTGCCAAAGTGGGTTTGGCATTCCTACATCAGGGAAAACAGCGTTATTCACGCCAAAAGGACGGGAAGAGTCAACATAGAAGCTTTTAAGGTAAGTGAACAGCCAGTCAGCACCACGAGAACGTGCAATTAATGATAAATCAGGTGGTGTAGTACCAAACCATTTTTTAGCATCTCGTTCGTTCATCGCAGCCAGCATTTTGTCATAAATACCTGCGCCTTCCGGCGCGATATCTTTTAAAACAGTGGATTCTTTAATGTCAAAATCATCAGCAATATTTAGATAGCGAATGTATTTAACAGAATGACAGCCTAGGCAGTACTCAACATAAAGTTTAGCGCCATTAGCCAATGATTTAGAGTCAGATAAACTTGTATCAGCTGATTCTAAGCTAATCCCAGCTGAAGCAAATGTACTTAGAGGCATTAGCAGTAGACAGATTTGTAGTAATTTTTTCATATTAGTCTAAGCTCGCTTTTAATCTTTTTAACGTACGTATTAGCACGTTAGCAATACCTGCAGGATCAGGGCGTTTTTTAGTAACGATTTTTCCTTCTTGTTCAACAGGAACGTCTTTAATCATTTCGTTCGCAGTATCTACCCAGCCAGGAATGCGATCTTCAATTGAAGGTTGTTCTGTTAAGCGCTTAGGAATAGGCTTGGTTTTTTCCCAGCGTGTATAAATTGGCATTAATAGGAAGAAGCCAAAATATACAGCAGTACAAATACGCGCCATTATTGTTGCTGTTGCTGTTGGTGCTTGCATACCTAAGTAGCCTAAGCCAACAAAACTGATAACAAATAATAAAATCGCTTTTTTGTAGATACCGCCACGGTAACGGATTGACTTAACCGGGCTACGATCCAACCAAGGGAGTACGAATAAAATGCAGATTGCACCGCCCATTGCGATAACCCCTGCAAACTTATCAGGAATTGCTCTTAAAATGGCGTAGAACGGCGTGAAATACCAAACTGGCGCAATGTGTTCAGGCGTTGCTAATGGGTTAGCAGGGATGAAGTTAGCATGCTCTAAAAAGTATCCGCCCATTTCTGGCATATAAAAGATAACAGTGGCAAAGAAAAATAAGAACACTGAGACACCGACTATATCTTTAACCGTATAATAAGGGTGAAAAGGGATACCATCGACAGGATGTCCCCAAGGATCTTTTGATTCTTTAATGTTGATACCGTCAGGGTTATTAGACCCAACTTCATGTAATGCAACAATGTGTAGAAAAACCAGCATGATTAGAATCAGTGGAATTGCGATAACATGAAATGCAAAGAAGCGGTTTAGCGTTGCATCAGAGATAACGTAATCACCACGAACCCAAAGTGATAAGTCTTCACCAATAATTGGAATCGCACTAAATAGTGAAATAATTACTTGAGCACCCCAGTAGGACATTTGTCCCCATGGAAGTAGATAGCCCATGAATGCTTCTGCCATTAAGGCAACAAATAATAGCATCCCAAAGATCCATACCAGTTCTCTTGGTTGCTTATAAGAGCCATAAACAAGGCCTCTAAACATATGTAGATAAACAACGATAAAGAAGGCTGATGCGCCAGTTGAGTGCATGTAACGTACTAGCCATCCCCAAGGGACCTCACGCATGATATATTCAACAGAGTCAAATGCTAACCCAGCATCTGGCTTGTAGTTCATGGTAAGTAAAATGCCGGTGACTAATTGGTTGACGAGTACAAGTAGCGCTAATGAGCCAAAAAAGTACCAAAAATTAAAGTTTTTTGGCGCATAGTATTGCGCCATATGGTCGTTCCATAACTTGGTCAGTGGGAATCGGTTGACTACCCAGTCACCACAGCCTGTGAATTTTGATTTCATGTGCTTTCCTCCTTATTATTTTCGCCAATGATAATGCGTGATTCTGATATATAGCGATGAGGGGGAACAACTAAGTTGGTAGGTGCTGGTACGCCACTAACGACACGGCCTGCTAGATCAAATCCAGAGCCATGACATGGGCAGAAAAAACCACCGTTCCATTCGTCACCTAAATCATTAGGCGCAATTTCAGGGCGGAAAGTAGGCGAGCAACCTAAGTGAGTACAAAGGCCGACAGCAATAAAAATTTCTGGTTTGATTGAGCGAAATTCATTTGTTGCATATTCAGGTTGCTCAGACTCTTGTGACATTGGGTCACTGAGTTTTGCGGTATCTGAGCTAAGAATCTCAAGTACTTCTGGAGTACGGTTAAGAATCCAAACAGGTTTTCCACGCCATGCGACACGTAATAATTGCCCAGTTTCTAGTTTGCTAATATCAATTTCTACGGGAGCACCAGCCGCTTTGGCTTTAGTACTTGGCTGCATTTGTGATAAAAAAGGTACGGCAATATAACCGGTACCTACAGCGCCAACGACACTTAATGCGGTTGTTAGAAATTGGCGTTTAGATCTATCTACGCCTTGCTCGCTCATGTATAACACTCCTCGTTATTTTTACAGCTTATTAATTTATTATTGTGCTCAATATTACAGTAGAGCCGTGGGCTTTTGAAGCCTCATATTTATCATTAAATTATATTATAGTTTAGATTGTACTTTTTAATGCGTTTAAAAAAGCATTATTTTCCTCTGGCTTGCCAATGGTAACGCGTAAGCAATCACTCAAAAGGCCTTTTTGCGGCGCTAAATTTTTGATTAAAACACCTTTGTCTTTTAAGGCGTTAAATATTTCAGTTGCCTTGTTCGTTGGCGTTTTAAATAAAATAAAGTTGGCCGAACTAGGGAAGGGTTTAAATCCTGAAATAGTACTGAGTTGTAAAAAAACTCTCGCACGTTCATTGCGTAAGATAGTGGTTTGCTCTGCAAACATCTCGGGTTGAGATAAGGCAAACTCTGTACTACATTGCGTGAGGCTATTAATATTGTAAGGAAGCCTTACTTTATTTAATTCTTCAATAACTTGATGATCACCAGCTATAAAACCTAGACGCAAACCCGCTAAACCCAACTTGGAAACGGTACGCATTACCAATAGGTTTTTATAGTTCGGCAGTTCGGCCATAAAGCTTGCATTTGTAAAAGGTGCGTAAGCCTCATCGAGAATAACGAGTCCAGGCGCAGCAGTAATGATTTCCTTTATTGCTTCCACATCAAATAAATTGCCCGTAGGGTTATTGGGGTAGGCAAGAAAAATAATAGCAGGCTGCTGTATTTTTATAGATTCTAAAAGCACAGGTAGGTTTAAATCAAAACTATCAGCTAGTAAAGGTAGCCCTTGGTAATTAAGTCCCAAGCATTGTGCGATTTGCTTGTACATTACAAAACTTGGCTCGGGAGCCATAACAGTCGATTCTGCAGGTAAAGCCATTAATAGCAGTTGGATAATTTCATCCGAGCCATTGCCTAATAGAATATCGCTAGTATCCGGTATATTATTATATTGCTTTAATACACGGCATAAAGATTTTGCTTCAGGATCTGGGTAGCGATTAATTTCTGCATCATGAACGACTTTTAGCCATTTAGCTTTAACCTCTTCAGGCCAAGTATAAGGATTTTCCATCGCATCTAATTTAATATAACCTGTTGCATCAGCAACTTTATAAGCACTGAGCGCCCTGATTTCTGAGCGTATAACAGTGCTTATTAAATCTTTTTCTGGCATTTTATTCGGCATCTACACGTTTGAAATGATGAACCCAAACTGGTGCGCTTTCATCCCATTCCATGCCGGCATGCATGCTTAAAATAAGGTTTTTATACATATCTAAGCTAGGGTAGCCTTCTGCTTGAGCGGATGCATCGGTCATATCACCAATTGTTTCACGGGTCAGGTCAGTCACAATAAAAGCAACGCCATCTAATTCAAAAGTTTCATTAGGGTAGGCGTAAACACCATCACGGCGTTGTTGTGTCTTTCTACCCGCTAAAGCCGACTCAACTAATTTTGGGTGACGAACTAAGCGGTCAATATCACAAGTTTTTTCAGGATAATCAGTCATGTTTTTCTCTTATTGGGTTAGGTTATTTTAAACGATACTCAGCAGAGCGAGCATGTGCAGTAAGGCTTTCGCCACGCGCTAAAACAGAAGCAGTTTTGCCTAAAGTATTGGCGCCCTCAGCAGAACAAAAAATTAAGCTAGAGCGTTTTTGGAAATCGTAAACACCTAAAGGTGATGAGAAACGAGCAGTCCCTGAGGTGGGTAGAACATGGTTAGGTCCAGCGCAGTAATCACCTAAAGCTTCAGCTGTGTAACGACCCATGAAAATAGCACCCGCATTGCGTATGTGTTCGCATAGTGCGTTAGGATCTTCAACCGATAGCTCTAAATGTTCAGGCGCAATAGTATTAGAAACCTCGGCGGCTTCTTCTAAAGAGTTAACTTTGATAAGTGCGCCGCGGGCCGATAGTGAGGCTTTGATAATTTCAGCACGTTCCATTGTCGGTAGTAACTTATCGATGCTATTGGCTACCGCGTCTAAAAAGTCGGCATCATCTGATAAAAGAATGGCTTGTGCATCTTCATCATGTTCTGCTTGTGAAAATAAATCCATAGCAATCCAATCAGGATCTGTTTTACCATCACAAATAATTAAGATTTCAGAAGGGCCGGCAATCATATCGATACCCACTTTGCCAAAAACTAACTTTTTAGCCGTTGCAACGTAAATATTCCCTGGTCCTACAATTTTTTCCACAGCGGGAATTGTTTCTGTACCATAAGCTAATGCAGCAACAGCTTGTGCGCCACCAATAGCAAAGACACGATCAACACCGGAAAGGTAAGCCGCCGCTAAAACTAATTCATTTACAACACCATTCGGTGTAGGGACAACCATGATTAACTCACGTACACCGGCAACTTTTGCAGGGATAGCGTTCATTAATACAGACGAAGGGTAAGCTGCTTTGCCACCTGGAACGTATAAACCAGCACGATCTAAGGGAGTGATTTTTTGGCCTAGCATGGTGCCATCTGCTTCAGTATATTGCCATGATTCCATTTTTTGCTTATCAGCGTAGGCGCGTACGCGTTCCGCAGCAACCTCTAAGGCATCGGCTTTATCTTTAGCTAAATTATCCCAAGCCGCTTTTAGCGTATCTTGAGAGATTTCTAGCTCGCTTGAATTGGAAACATTGCAATGGTCAAATTGATTGGTGTAATCAATAACGGCTTGATCACCTTTTTGACGTACATTAGCAATAATATCTAATACACGTTGATGAATTTCATGATCGGAAGATTCTTCCCAAGCCAATAGGTTTTGTAGTTGAGCAGAAAAATTTGAGTCTGTGCTATTAAGGCGAGTGATAGGTTGTGTCATAATTTTATCGTTGAGCTAGTGTTTTTTCGAATTGATCTATTAGAGGTTGAATAATGTGGTGCTTCATTTTCATTGAAGCCTTATTAACCACAAGACGCGAGCTAATATCCATAATTAATTCGCGTGGCTCTAAGCCATTGGCGCGTAATGTATTTCCCGTGTCGACCACGTCCACAATACAGTCAGCTAAGCCAACAATAGGCGCTAGTTCCATTGCGCCATATAGTTTAATGATTTCCGCTTGTATGCCTTGGCTAGCAAAATAACGTTCCGCTGTTTTTATGTATTTAGTCGCTACACGGACCCGGCCAGAGATATTAGGCGCTCCCGTCGGTGCTGCGGTCATTAATTTACAACAAGCAATTTTTAAATCGAGTGGCTCATATAAATTATCAGAATCATGTTCGATAAGTACATCTTTACCCGCAATACCTAAGTCGGCAGCCCCGTACTCTACAAAAGTAGGTACATCAGTCGCACGGATGATGACTAATTGCACATTCTCTTGATTGGTTCTTAAAATGAGTTTGCGGCTCGTTTTAGGGTTATCAAGAGGGATGATATTCGCCTCTTCCAATAAAGGGAGCGCGTCATCGTATATTCTGCCTTTGGAAACAGCAATAGTAAGCATAATAAAACCTGTTTTATCTAGGAATTCGGCGAATAGTAGCGCCAAGTTGGGATAGTTTTTCTTCAATGTGGTCGTAACCACGATCAATATGATAGATACGGTCGACTAGTGTTTCGCCTTCGGCAATAAGCCCTGCAATAACTAAGCTGGCAGAAGCACGTAAATCTGTTGCCATAACAGGAGCGGATGTTAGCTGTTCAACCCCTGTGCAAATAACCGTATTGGATTCGACTTTTAGGTCTGCGCCCATGCGTTGTAGTTCTTGAATGTGCATAAAACGGTTTTCAAAAATAGTTTCGGTTACTGTGCCAACCCCTTCGGCAATACAATTCATAGCGGTGAATTGTGCTTGCATGTCGGTAGGGAAGGCAGGAAAAGGCGCTGTGCGTATTGATACAGCTTTAGGACGTCGCCCTTGCATGTCGAGTTCAATCCAGTCTTCGCCTGTGGTAATGCTGGCACCTGCTTCGATGAGCTTGTCTAAAACGGCGTCTAGCAAAATCGGCTGAATTTTATTAAGTTTAATTCTTCCGCGTGTAATAGCGGCCGCAACTAAATAAGTACCGGCTTCAATACGGTCAGCGAGCACATTATAATGTAAGTTTTCAACACCTAATCGAGCTACCCCTTCAACAGTTAAAGTTGAAGTACCGATGCCTGTGATTTTAGCGCCCATTTTATTTAAAAAGTGCGCTAAGTCATTCACTTCAGGTTCACGCGCTGAATTTTCTAAAATGCTCGTGCCTTCAGCTAATACAGCGGCCATTAACAGGTTTTCAGTTCCTGTTACGGTGACTTGCTCAAACACTAAATGGCAGGCTTTAAGGCGCGTTGCTTTGGCATGGATATAACCGTTTTCGACAGTAATATCTGCGCCCATTTTTTTAAGCCCCGACAAATGTAGATCGATAGGGCGTGCACCAATGGCACAGCCGCCTGGTAAAGCCACATGGGCTTCTCCAAAACGAGCTAATAGCGGGCCTAAGACTAAAATAGAGGAACGCATGGTACGAACGAGTTCGTATGGTGCTTCTAATTTTGTAATGGTACTGCTATTGATGTCAACATTAAGCTTTTCGTCAATAGTGAGCTCTACCCCCATGCAACCTAATAATTCTAAAGTGGTCGTAATATCATGTAAATGTGGGATGTTACCAACGCATACTGGTTTATCACTTAGCAGTGTCGCTGCAAGAATAGGAAGCGCTGCATTTTTAGCACCTGAAACAGTCAACTCGCCTGAGAGTGTTTGTCCACCTGTGATTAATAGTTTATCCATTGATTTTTGGGTCCTGCGTTGTAAATAGGCCGCACTCTGAAAGGTAACTCAGTTTTGCAAGGGCAGTTAATTGCGGTGGAATTGCATCAAATAATAATTCTAGTTGATGTGTCCTAGCAAATTTTACCCATTCTATAAGCAAAGCGACTCCTGCGCTATCAATTTTCTGTAGAGCCTGTAAATCTATATGAATGGGAGACTTGTTCGGAGCCAATTCTAATTTATTGATGATATTGTTATCAATAGTACTGAAAATTAAATCACCGGATAGGCGATAATTATTTTCAGGTGTTTTAATAACCTCTAGTTGAGCCACTGTTTTAGTCCCTTATTTTTTATCAGTAGAGCTAAATAAAAACTGGCTGATAAGCTGTTCTAAAACCAAAGAGGATTGGGTGAGATCGATAGCGTCCCCTTCTTGTAAGTATTCATCCATTCCACCCGCAGTTAAGCCGATATATTTTTCACCTAATAGGCCTGCAGTAAAAATGCTAGCAGAGGTGTCAGTGGGTAAAATATTGGCGTATTGTTTATCAATCTGCATGCTGACGATAGCGTTGTAATCTTCGCTATTAAATTGTATTTTGCTAACGCGGCCGATAGGAACACCTGCCATGGAGACCAGCGCCTTATTGGTTAAGCCGCTTACATTTTCAAAATTTGCAGTAATGGTATAGCTAGATTTACTTTGTAAGCTTTGAAAATTACTCACTTGTAAAGCCATAAAAAACAGCGCGATGATACCTGTACTAACAAAGAGTCCAACTAATATTTCGGTTGATTTTGTGTTCATGATTAAGCAGATCCAAACATAATAGCGGTTAATAAGAAATCGAAAAAGAGTATCGCAAAGGCTGAATTAACAACAGTGCGAGTCGTCGCGCGGCTAACACCGGCTGAAGTAGGAAGTGCATCATAGCCTTCAAATAAGGCAATCCACGAGACGATCCATGCAAAAATGATACTTTTGATAATGCCGTTAACAATATCATCATAAAAGTCGATGGCACTTTGCATTTGTGCCCAATAAGAACCAGTATCTACATTCAGTAGTTCTACACCCGTAAGGTGCCCACCTAGAACACCTAAGCTACTAAATAATAAGGCAAGTAAAGGAAGGGAGATAAACCCCGCTAAAAAGCGCGGAGCAATAATGTACTTAATCGGGTCGATGGCCATCATTTCCATGCCGGATAACTGCTCAGTGGTTTTCATTAAACCAACTTCAGCAGTTAAAGCGGAGCCCGCACGTCCAGCAAATAATAAGGCGCTAACAACCGGGCCAAGTTCTCTAACTAGCGAGGCGGCGACCATAATTCCAAGAGAAGCTTCAGCGCCATAAGTCGATAAGATGTAAACGCCTTGCAAGCCAATGACCATCCCCACAAATAAACCTGAAATAATGATTAACCAAAAACTCAGTACACCCACGGAATAGAGTTGTTTAACTAATAGTTTAGGGCGGCGTAGTACATAAGGAAGCGCACTGATGATGGCAATAATAAAGAGTGTGGCGCGACCTAGCTTAGCAAGTGCTTTTAAGCTGTTATGACCGAGGAGTTGTAGTAAATTCATCCGTTATGAGCCTAATACATCGTTGCTAAACGTGTTAGCAGGATAGTGAAAGGGGACAGGACCATCTGCTTTACCGTGCATAAATTGTTGTACCCATTCTGAATCGGAGTTTGCTAATTGCTCAGGGCTTCCTTGGCCAGCCACTTTACCTTGAGAGAGCACATAAATATAATCCGCAATACTCGCCGTTTCTTGTACATCATGAGACACAATGATGCTGGTTAAATGCAGTGTTTGGTTAAGGGTTTGAATTAAGCTGACTAATACACCTAAAGAAATAGGGTCTTGGCCGGTAAAAGGCTCATCGTACATAATCATTTCAGGGTCGAGTGCAATAGCGCGAGCCATAGCGACACGGCGCGCCATGCCGCCGGATAGTTCGCTGGGCATTAAATCGCGTGCGCCGCGTAAGCCAACAGCATTGAGTTTTAATAAGACAATGGTGCGAATTAAACTTTCTGGCAGTTGGGTATGTTCCCTGATGGGAAAAGCGATGTTATCAAATACACTCATATCAGTGAGTAAAGCACCACTTTGAAACAACATACCCATTTTTTTACGCAAACTATATAAATCGGTGCGTGAGAGTTGGTGAATGTTTTGTCCATCAACACTAATGGAGCCACTATCCGGTGTTAACTGTCCACCGATGAGTTTTAATAAGGTAGTTTTTCCTGCGCCGCTAGGCCCCATGATTGCGGTAATTTTATGTGGCATGATATCGAGAGAAATATCGTCAAATATTTTTCGGTTTCCACGATAAAAAGTGAGATTTCGGATAGCAATCATGCGTAATGAAATAGGTGATTAAGAAATTAATTAAGCGCGTATTATAAGGTAAGGATTTTATTGCTGCCTGAACTTATTTTCACTTGAGGGCCGACATAGGATAAAATTATCCGATTTGAAACAATTTAGTGTAAATATATGAGCATAAAATCAGATAAATGGATTCGTCGTATGGCGGAAGAACAGGACATGATTTCGCCATTTGAATCAGGACAGGTTCGTCATTCTGAACAAGGTAAAGTGATCTCTTACGGTACTTCAAGTTATGGTTACGATGTGCGTTGTTCGGATGAGTTTAAGATTTTTACTAATATTAGTTCGGTAATTGTTGACCCTAAAAATTTTAATGAAGCCAGTTTTGTCGATGTGCAATCAGATGTGTGTATTATCCCGCCAAACTCATTTGCCTTAGCTAGAACGGTTGAAAAATTCCGTATTCCACGTGATGTGTTAACCATTTGTTTAGGTAAATCGACTTATGCTCGCTGCGGAATTATTGTTAATGTCACCCCTTTAGAACCTGAATGGGAAGGGCATGTAACTTTAGAGTTTTCAAATACCACACCGTTACCCGCGAAGATTTATGCCAATGAAGGGGTTGCACAAATGCTGTTTTTTGGGGGTGATGAAGTATGTGAGACCTCCTATAAAGATCGCGGTGGCAAATATCAAGGTCAAGAAGGTGTAACATTACCTAAAGCTTAAACTGGCATAGATTAAGTTTTAGGCTTCGCTTTTAAGCCGACACAAAAATAAGTAGGGTGGGCAAAGGGGCTTTATCCCGTGCCCATCATAATTATTGGGAGTAATGATGGGCACGTCGTGCCTCCTTTGTACATCTTACAAAATTTGCTACATACTTGTCCCTGCTTAAATGAGAGGCCGAGCTTTATAAACGGTATTTTAGTTTGGTTTTTGTAATAAAGATTCTGTGCTAGGTGGCATTTGAATATAAAAACCATGTTCTGTGATACCGTTTAAAACATCAGTCGCATTTTCACGGGCAAGTTTTCGTTCAGGTGTAATATCAAGCTCCATTACATACTCAGGTTGCCCAATACTTTTGAGTAATGTATCGGGTATGCCGGAAAAATCATCTTGAATTGCCAAATATAGATACAACTCTGTTTTTTTATTACTTTTATAAATAAAGCATTGCACGAAAAAAGACCTCTAAAACATCAATAAAAGAACATTATCGCATCAAAGTGCCTATGAATGAACCTGTAATCGACCCTCAAAAATTTTTTAAAACCGCTTTTATATTTGAAAGCTCACTAATCCTCGTGGCTATTATTTTAGGTGCTATCGCAGAAATTAATCCTTTCGAGTTTATGATTTTTAATGAGCGTGTTTTGCTGAATGGGATTATCGGAACCTTACCTTTATGCATTATTTTTTTAGCACTCAACCATATAAAAACGAATGCCTTATTAAAAATTCGTCAGGTATTGTACGACACGCTTGGTGAAAGTTTGTTGCATTTGCATTGGACTGACTTATTTATTTTAGCTATGGTCGCCGGTGTTTCTGAAGAGCTATTATTTAGAGGCGTTATTCAGCCGTGGTTGGAAAACTCATGGGGCATTGTTGCTGGCTTAATTATTAGCAGTATTATTTTTGGCTTAGTGCATGCGGTGACTTTACTCTATTTTATACTGGCAGCGAGTGTAAGCTTTTACCTAGGTTTATATTTGGATTATGAAACTACCCGTAACTTAGTGACGCCGATTATTATTCATGGCTTATATGACTTTTTTGCATTTATTGTTATTTTGCATGGCTATCGATTAGAACTAAAAAAGAGGACGAAGTAATGGAATTATCTGAGCAACAAGAACAAGCCGACTTATTATTAGCCGGTGTTGTTAGAGGGGGGAGTTTATTGTTTTTAGGTGTCTTGATTACGCTTTGCCATGTTTATGCGGATGCGATACAAATTCACTGGGCAGAACAAGATAGAGTGATTATAAGAACGGTTTTATATAGTGTGGCGATGCTGACTTTCTTAGTGATGAAATTTATACGCCATGTTTCATTGCAATTAAATATGAAGTCCAGCGATAAATCAGCAAAATCACGTTATTTAAAAACAATTATTGTCTCTATGGCGATAGCAGAAACAATCGGTTTGTATGGCGTAGTCATGTTTAGCTTAGGCGATGGATTTAATACGCTTTATATATTCTCCGTTTTGGCGGGCTTAGCGATGTTTTTATACCGACCTAAAGTCGAAGAATATAGAATGATTTTAGAGTCGATGAGGTAGTGCTGCGAAGCCAGTACCGAGCTTGCACTGGTATGGCGAAGCGGTACGGACGCAGGACGAGCGTGGGCCGCCGAAGGCATAGACGCCACGAAATTTTTCGCCGCGGAGATCGGACGCCCCCTCGCAGCTTTCGCGAAAAATAGTGGCGTGCTAATTTTGGGGTTATATTTTTTTGTATAATTAAAGGTAGGAAGTTAAATGTGAAATGGTTTATTTTATTGATGCTATTTTCTGGAGTTTCTCATGCTCTAACAGAAAAGCAACTCGTAGAAAAATATGGGAAAAAATGTGTTGTGAACTTTATTTCTGAAAGAACTATGGGTAAATTAACTATTATTTTTAATGGTAAGCTTATGTCTGCACAGGCTCCATCTTTAGAGTTTATTACCATAAACACCATAAGTAATGATTTAAATAGAATTGGTTTTTCAGCAAAGCAAGTGGATTTTATTTTTACGAAAAAAAAGAAAGATAAAGAAGAAAAAATTGCTAATGATAAAAGAATATTAGCTGAACTAGAGAGTGAGAGACAGTTAAGAAAGAAGGCAACACGATTGGCAGAAGAAAAGCAAAACAAAGTAAGACGGTTGGCAGAAGAAAAACAAAAAAATCATGTTTTCAATCGTTTTGATTTTGTGGTCTGTGATAGCTATAAACAAGAAGCCTCTAGAAAAAAATGTTTTTTAGAGCTCAATGGTATTTATGCTAAACGAGTACCAAAGAAAGCTCCTCTAGAGAAAAGATTAACCTCACGTTATTTAAGTCTTCCTAAGAATAATCGAGACGAGAAACATATAACAGGGTTGGAAGCTGCGATGTATCGTCAAGAAAATAGTCTATCAAATAAAGTGAAATACTCTACTAATTCAAGAGAGAGGGCAGAGGCAAAGCATACATTGGAAGTTTTAAGAAATATGCCTAAACATGAAAAAGATGCTCTTTTTAAACGTGCTTATAAAGAAGCTGCGCGAGGAGTAAGATAAGCCTAAAAAAATCGTAACCGTTCACGTACCTCTAAATTTAACCAACAATTGTTGTTTTTAAGCGAAATTTATTAATTTTGGCAGTACAAAAAAACAAATATCAATAGCTTATAATACATCTTAGGTTGAGTTTATATTTTTTATAGGGGGACGTGAACGGCTACAAAAAATCAAGGGCTCAGCTAGCTTGACTATTAAAGTAATCCGTTGAAAAATTTAAATAAATAATTTAATTTAACTCTGTTACCTTTAATGTATTTAACTTTTTACTGCTAAAAAAAACAATGAGTTATAGTGTTCAACTGCTTCCCCCTCTTGCTGGAGGTGGCTTTAAATTTTAATTTACATTAAATCTATAAGGAAAAGTAATGACTGAACTATTTGGTGATGAACACCGTATTTTACAAGATACATTTGAAACACGGAAGTTAGCAGATCGAATGGAAGAGGTGATTATTCAGCAGGAAATCGGTGAGCAAGAACAAGCTTTTATTGAAAGTCGCCCGATGTTTTTTCTTTCTAGCGTTGATCAAAATGGACAGCCCACGGTTTCTTATAAAGGTGGCGCGCCCGGCTTTGTAACAGTGGTTGATAGCACAACCATTGCATTTCCTTCGTATGATGGCAATGGCATGTTTTATTCAATGGGAAATATTCAAGAAACAGCAAAAGTGGGTATTTTATTTATCGATTTTGAAACACCGCACCGTATTCGTTTTCATGGTGAAGCCAGCGTTTCAAAAGACGACCCTTTGATGGCTGAATTTAATGAAGCAGAATTGATCGTCCGCGTGAAGTTGAGCAAGATGTGGGTCAATTGCCCGCGCTATATTCATAGGTATGAGTTAAAAGAGTTATCGCATTATGTTCCAGGTCAAAAAGAAGAAACCCCGTTAGCAGGATGGAAGCGAATTGATTTAATGCAAGATGTTTTGCCTCCTAAAGATCAGGGTAGACCTGAAAAAGAGGGCGGTATTATTAGTATTGAAGAGTGGGTTGAGGATGTTCAAAAGGGAGAAGGTTAGGACATTATTTTACCTAGCTAATCCCAATCCCAGTAAGTAATCACTTTAGTAATCGTCCTTCCCGAAATTTTTAATCGGGAATCTATACATATAGGTTCCTGATGAAAACCTGCAGGAACGAAATGGCCGACTATTACGAAGTTATACATGCTTTGCAACTTAAAGGTATTGATGGCCATTACGGTAATCAACGCAAAACCGTCTTTTCGGTTTTGGTGCAGTCAGTCATGGTGCGATATACGCTCTTAAGGCGCATGGATTTAGATGCATCACCACCAGCATCCAGATCATGAGGTGCGTGAAGAGGTGCTCGATTGTGACTATGTGAGAATTCGAGAAGGCTGTGAGGGCGAGACAGGTATGGTGGTAGTGAACAACAATGGATCACGTTGCCACTGATTAAGCTTGCTAGTGAAGCAGATATCATCATAAACGGAATTGTTCAAAATACAGAAAACCCTACCGACTTTGTGATCCAAGCAGAAAGTGCATGCCTCAAGTCTAATGGGCTAATTATTGATGTTAGTTGTGACGAAGGAATGGGATTCTTTTTTGCCAAACCAACCACCTTTAAGAGTCCGATGTTTAAATATAAAACCATCGATTATTATGCGGTGGATCACACGCCTAGCTATCTTTGGGGAAGTGCCACACGAGAAATTTCTGCCGCTCTTATTGTTTATTTACCAACTGTACTGGCGGGACGTGATAGTTGGCAGAAGGGTGAGGCTATTAGAAAGGCGATCACTATAGATAGTGGTGTGATTCAACCCCTTCTATTCTAACATTCCAAAATCGTGAACCGGACTACCCTCATGCGTACATCAATTCGGTTGTAAATTCTGTCTCGAAAAAGGTTGCCTAGCAATTTTAGCTGATAGTGAACCTCTTCGTTTTAGTGAGCACCTCAGTTCAACTAAAGCGGAGCAACAAAGTTTCGGGGTCATCTCTAGCCATTCTAAGGGGTTATTACGCTACTAGTGATAATAATCTAAGTAGAATGATTTTTCTCGCTTATAACGTAACTCAGGCAGCATTTATGATGCGTACTGTTTTCCTTGGTTTGTATGGTAAACAATCCTTTTGTCAAGATTGCGTTTCTAGCTAACCATTATATTAATAAAGTATTATTGAATAGCTATTGGCCGGCGGGCTATTTTATAAAGTGCTCACCAATGATAACAACTAGGGAAAGGTAGTCTTATTGGTTGTCGAGGGATGTAAATAATCCCTCTCAAATAATAGGTGGCGGATTTTTTTTGTTTAAGTTGTTAATTTTAATAAATTAGGCGCAACAAAGGCGGTGTGCACGGGCTATATTGTCATTTTTTTAGATTATTTTAGCCTGACAATAAAGCCTTCTGGGTCGCTTTTCTAGCGCTTGCTTAATTCCTTGTGCAAAGACTGAAAAACGAATTATTAAGGTCTGTTAAAACGTCTTATTATGGTATTTATATGCCGTTATGAAACTTGAAAATATAGATAATAATAGGTCTAAGTGAACTGATGAAAATCATGTTTATAGGTAGGCCATAGGACTATAATTAACCCATTCATAACGAAATATAAAGGAAAGCAGAATGGCTGTAAAAAGCAGTAATAAACGTAATAATAAAAATAATCCTAAAGTAAATAAAGAAGGGAAGGTTCAGGTTTGGGTAAAGGAAGAAACCCTCGCTTATGAGCAGGAGTTGCATCGGCTTCAGGTGGAATTATTGAAGTTTCAAAATCATGTTAAGGATAAAGGTTTAAAAGTCTTAATGTTGTTTGAAGGGCGTGATGCTGCAGGGAAAGGAGGTACTATTAAACGCATTACTGAGCACTTAAACCCACGGGGTGCCAAGGTTGTTGCGCTGGAAAAACCCTCAGATACAGAAAGAACACAATGGTATTTTCAGCGATATATTAGTAATCTTCCTTCGGCAGGTGAGATGGTGTTATTTGACCGCTCTTGGTATAACCGTGGCGGAGTAGAGCCAGTGATGGGTTTTTGTTCTGGAGCGGAGCATAAGGAGTTTTTAAGGGAAGCGCCTGAATTTGAAAAGATGATTGTTAATTCAGATATTATTTTTATTAAATTTTACTTTTCGGTCAGTAAAAAAGAACAGGCTAGACGTTTTGAAAAAAGGACCACTGACCCACTTAAGCAGTATAAAATTTCGCCAGTTGATCAAGAAGCACAAAGGTTATGGGATAGATATACCATTGCAAAATATTCCATGTTGCTATCCACGCATACACCTTATGCCGAGTGGAGCGTTATAAAATCGGATAATAAGAAAAAAGCACGTATTAACTGTATTAAACATATTTTATCGCACGTGGATTATCCTAATAAAATTTCTGATGAGCATTTACAGGAAGACGAGAGTATTTTATTGAATGGTGCTGATGAAATAAAAAGAATGGAAATCAATATGAATAAAGCAGTTTAGCGTAAGTTAGTTTTCTGGGCAGAGCTTTAAGGCTTTGCCTAGTACGTGATCTGATAAGGTAGTGTGATTACGTTCTCTGCATTTTTTTAGATAAGCTGATTCAATTTATAGGTACATTTTAAACTATTTCGCTCCGTTGCATTTTAACAAAAAACACGCCATTTTTGGCTCTGTTGAGCAAGGCGTTAAAAGGATACTTAGAAATGAAGACATTACCGAGCCATGTTGCACCCTATAAGAAAACACCAAAATTCGATGAAACCAGTATTCCTAAAGGTCTATTGAAAGCACATCAAACTAAAGAGGGCGTTTGGGGGAAGATTGTTGTATTAGAAGGGCGGCTAAGATATAAGATGACCGAACCTGAGGAAGAAATTATACTAAATGATGGCATTTTTGGAGTAGTTGAACCCACTTTGTTTCATGAAGTAGAACCGATAGGGAGAGTTAAGTTTTATGTTGAGTTCTACCGATAAAACACTTTATAACACTCCTAGCTAAGTGTTAGGTAAAAAGAGAAATTAAGCGAATCAATGAGACTAGGTTCTGAATTGGTTTTCTTTTCTTTGCTTTGCTTTGTGTATTTGAATACATAGACAATCATTGGTTTTTTAATTGCACTTGAAGGTACTTTATCTTCCCATTCCCAATTCTTTTGTTCTAAACGCAACAAAATGTGAGGAGTTACACTTAAATCTTAATAGTTATTAAACTAATTATTTTCGATAGTTTGTGTTAGGTAAGAAAAATAACAAATCAGGGCTTGACCTATGAGTAGCACACAGGTTTTAGAATAAGAAATAAGGAGACGTTAAAAATGTTATTTCAAGTAAAAGAGTTGGCTCAGCGCTGCGATGTGCCTCCAGATACGATTCGCCACTATGCTAGGATTGGCCTTCTCCAGCCAGCCCGCAACCCGGTTAATGGTTATAAGCTGTTTAGTGATAACGATACAAAAAGGTTGAGTTTTATTCGAAGGGCAAAAAACCTAGGGTTTAGCTTAAATGAAATTGAGCTAATTTTAGTGGAATGTCAGAAAGGGAACTCTCCTTGCTCGTTGGTTCGTGACCTGATGGAGCATCGGATTAAGGTAAACCGTGCGCGTATGGAACAACTCATGGAACTTCAAGTACGTATGGAACAAACACTCACAAGCTGGGATTCTATGTCGAATGGAATTCATGGTGGCGATTGTTTCTGTCAAATAATTGAATCTATTGGTATTAATCATGAATCAATTATGACATCTCAAGGAGAAGAGAAAAAACAGTGTGTTTAGAGCTGTTGCACCATCGTAATATATTTATATATTACAAAGTATTTTATAAAAATAATTTTAAAAAAACTTACTTCAAGGTTAAAAATGAAACTAAATATTCTAGCATCAACAATCATCATTTCTTTGCTTACAATCGCTAATGCTCAAGCAGAATCCGGCGGTATGGGAGGAATGCATTTATCTAAATCTAAAGGTGACGCTATTGATACGACAGTGCATCATAGATTCAGAGGTTCATCACTGCATGAAACTGCAGCTAATGCGCATACTCTTGCTGCAGAGCAACATAAAAAAGCAGCAGATATGTACAGAAAAAGTCATGATGGAAACGCTGAAAAGCATGCGGAAGCGGCTATATCTTTCTCAATCGATGCAATGGGCGCTACATCAGCTACAAAAGCACTTTTACACTAAAAATAACAAGTATAAAAGGAGCAGGCCGATTACTATTTAGCATTGCAATTTAATCTCTTATATTGCAATGAGAAGAAGTAATTGGACAGCTGAATATATCAATGGCTCCTTAACAGGCTATCCGCTTAAATTAGATTTAAGTGGATAGCCTGAATACTTTAAGGGCTATGTCTGTATTAGCTACTGCTAGAGTACTATTGTATTAATCAGCCACTTTTAGAGTGCTGGCATTTCAATAAGAAAAGTATATATTATCTATTACAGGCCTTTTTAATTAACAATATCTTTTATTAAGTAATCAAATAATATGAAAAAGAACGATTCTATATCAAAAATAATGACTACAAATATGATTACAGTTCATCAGGGCCAAAAGCTAAGTGATGTGCGTCATGTAATTGTTGAGTCCAACATTCATCATGTTCCCGTTGTCGATGGGAAAAAATTAGTTGGCTTGATAAGCTTTACTGATCTTATGAAGCTAAATGTTGTCATTAGTGGGGCGGATGAACGCACAATTGATTCTATCGTTGATCAACAGTTCACTATTCAAGAGATTATGACGACTAAGCTGACAACGGTAAAAAATACCCACAGTATAAGAGAGGCCTCAGAAATACTTGCTGAAAGTAATTTTCACTCTCTGCCTGTTATTAATGAACAAGAAGAAGTAGTTGGTATTGTTACAATGACTGATTTAATAAAGTATTTTAATAGTCAATATTGAAAAAAGGGATCAGCCAGAAAATAAAAAGGCTTAGATTCGATTGAATTTTATTTAGTAAGAAAAATTAGAACTCTTTAGTTCTACAAAAAAATATTCGCTAAAAAGTATCTTTACGTTTTCTTAATTCAGTAAACACCTCTAAATTACTGGCATTATTCATGTTAAGAGTAGAGCGAATATCTGTACTATCAGGGCGCAAAAAAGGGTTAGTCGCAAGTTCAGTTTCTAAACTGGCGGGAACAGTAGGACGGTTATCAGCGCGTAATTGAGTGATCTGTTGATTAGTCTTAATCAAATCTTGGTTATTCGGCTCCACACTTAATGCAAATTGCGCATTGGCAAGGCTATATTCATGAGCACAATAAATTTGTGTGTCTAAGGGTAGTTGCATAAACTTTTTTAATGATTGCCACATTTGTTCTGCAGAACCTTCAAATAACCGGCCACAACCCATAGAAAATAAAGTATCGCCACAAAAAAGAGCATGAGCTTCTGGTATATAAAAAGCGATATGCCCTAAAGTATGGCCAGAGCACTCTATAATCTTAATTGAATAGTTACCTAAGTTCAGGGTATCGTTTTGTTGTAGTTTTAGATCGATAGCGGGAATACGGGCATGATCAGCAGCCGAACCAGCAATTTTGCAATGAGTCGCGCTTTTTAAAGCAATATTTCCCCCCACATGGTCGTTGTGGTGGTGGGTATTGAGAATATACTTTAGCTGCCAATGATTGTTTTTCAACGCGCTTAATACCGGCTCTGCAAGTGCTGGATCGACTACGGCAGTATCACCCGATTCAGTGTCATGAATCAGGTAAATATAATTATCATTTAAAACCGCAAGTTGCTGTATTTTTATCATGGCTTATGCGGTAAATGTACATCACTGATAACACCGGCGTCAGGATCATTAAATAGCTTATCATCAATGGTATTTTCACTACGTGCAACGATGCAGGTCACTGTCGCATCGCCGGTAATATTCACCACAGTACGCATCATGTCTAATAGGCGATCAACACCGATAATCAAACCAATACCTTCTACGGGTAAGCCAACTTGATTAAATACCATAGCGAGCATAATTAAGCCGACACCAGGAACACCGGCTGTACCAATTGAAGCAAGGATAGACATGCCGATAATGGTTATATATTGAACTATACTTAAGTCTATTTGGTACACGTTGGCGATAAAAACAGTGGCAACACCTTGCATAATTGCCGTGCCATCCATATTAATGGTGGCGCCTAAAGGAACAGTGAAAGCGGCAGTAGTATTGTTAACGCCAATGCGTTTTTCTACTGCTTGCAAGGTAATAGGAATGGTTGCATTAGAGCTGGCAGTACTAAAGGCAAAAATATGTGCCGAGCGCATTTTTTTAAGAAAAATAAGTGGGTTTAGTTTCGCTAAAAAGATGAGTAAAACTGAAAATGTACCTAGAGCATGTAGTAATAAGCAGAGTACAACCACGGAAAAGTAGCCGAGCATGGGCAATATCAAACTAAAGCCCTGTTCAGAAAAAGTCTTTGCCATTAAAAAGAACACGCCTATCGGGGCGAAGTCCATGACTAGCGTGACGACATTCATCATCACTTCATTAAGTTTTTCTGCTGTTTCCGCAAGTTGTTTGCCGATTTCACCACTCATGAGCATGGCAATCGCAAATAAAATCACAAAAAAGATAATTTGTAACATATTGCCTTCGGCAAAGGCATTAATAGGGTTGCTAGGTATGAGGTTAATAAAAACGTCGCTGATTGCTGGGCTTTGTTTGGCAAC
This sequence comes from uncultured bacterium, assembly GCA_965366065.1. Lineage (GTDB taxonomy): Bacteria > Pseudomonadota > Gammaproteobacteria > Methylococcales > Methylomonadaceae > Methyloprofundus. The sequence continues at coordinate 27,755 of CBDUDV010000012.1, forward strand.
AAACTCTGTGCTTAGGCTAGGGGATTGAAAGTCTTTCCCAGGGGCGATAGCAATGGCTACTACTAACGCTAAAGTGATTGCTAAACCCGTAGTGCTTAAATACAGTAAAAAAGATTTTAAACCGATACGGCCTAAGGCATTGATGTCACCAATACCGCAAACACCACAAATAAGTGAAAAAGTGACTAAGGGCACGACAAGCATTTTTAATGCATTGATGAAAGCTGAGCCAATGACATGGAATAGGCCATGTACGAGGTAGTCTTGGATGAAAGCTTGCTCTGCTGCGAAACTATTAATTAAGCTACCTAGAGTCAAACCTAGAATCATAGCAATGAGTATTTTATTAGTAAGTGATAATTTTTTTTGCATGAGACTTGAATGGGAGGAGTGCGGTGGGTGTACTGCAAATACTTGCAGTGAGTTAGGTACTAAGTGATAGAGCACTTAGTACCTATTGCTGATGTTTTAATGCTTAACCAAAGTTTATTTTAGCCTCTAAATCATTGCTTGAATCCGCATTTTTGAGTGCCTCTTCTAAGGTGATTCTTTTTGCTTTATAAAGCTCTAATAGAGCATCATCAAAAGCGCGCATCCCTTTGCTTCCACTAGTTTTCATCGCTTCTTTAATTTCGTTTAAGTCACCCTTGAGAATTAAATTAGAGATATGCGGTGTGTTAATCATTACTTCGATTGCAGCACAGCGTTTACCTCTGGAATCTGGAATTAAACGCTGTGAAACCACTGCATTAAGGTTGATGGATAAGTCCATGAACAGCTGTTTGTGTTGTACATTAGGGAACATATTAATGATACGTTCCATCGCTTGGTTGGCATTATTCGCATGTAAGGTGGAAATACATAAATGCCCCGTGTTAGCGAGCTCTAAAGCAGATTCCATGGTTTCTCTATCACGAATCTCGCCGACTAAAATAACATCGGGCGCTTCACGTAAGCTTGCTTTTAATGCACGCGCATAAGAGCTAGTATCTACACCCACTTCACGCTGGTTAACGATAGATTTTAGGTTTGGGTGAGAAAATTCAACAGGATCTTCAATGGTTAAAATATGTCCTGCCGCATTCATATTGCGGTGGTTAATCATCGCTGCCAAAGACGTTGATTTTCCTGAGCCTGTCCCGCCGACCATTAGTAGCAAACCGCGTTTTTCCATGATCAGCTCAGATAACACTTCAGGAAGACCTAGATCTTTGGCGGTAGGAATTTCTGATGGAATTAGACGTAAAACCATACCCACTGTACGGCGCTGATAAAATACGTTAACCCGAAAACGCGCGCTATTATCATGCAAACTGATGGCGAAATCTAAATCTTTATTCGCTTCAAACTCAGCAATTTGTTCTTCATTCATAATGCCATAGGCGGCTGATTTGGTGAGCTGAGGTGTCAGTAAAAAGTGATCTAGCTCAATTGCTTCACCATGTACTTTTGCTTTTACAGGTGAGTCTGCTGTGATAAATAAGTCAGAGGCATCAATTTCAACTAGTTTGTGTAAATAAGGAAAAATATCTAAAGCAATCATCGGCTCTAAACCTAGGACTTGCGTGTCCTGCGAGCCTGCCCCAGTTTGCTTAATAATATCTTTTTCAACGATGATAGGGGTGATTAAAATTGAGATGCCAGAAGACTGATCATTAACTTCAATCGTGCACTTAATCTTATCTAATAAAGTCGCAGTAAAAGTGAGTTTTTTTTGTGAGGAAAATTTAAGGCGTTGGTTATCATTGGTCAAAGACTTGAAAATACGCTGTAGGTCATCGTCGCTTAATAAGGCATTGCCGACCGCTTTGACTTGCTTGTTTAAACGTAAACGAGGTGCCGAGTGAGGGCCGAGATATAAGCAATCGGCATTCTTTTCGACCATTAATTTGATGTAAGGGTTAATATCCATAAGTGTACCGGTAACTTAATTAATTGAAATGGTAGTGAGGTTATTGGTTAGCTGACTTAATATTCATGGTCATCTGTGGCCTCTAAAGAGAGACCGCTGTCTTCATCAGCAACGCCACCCGCTAATTTAATTTCTAAACGTAACTCATTGGCAGAATCGGCATTTTTAAGCGCTGCTTCATAGCTGATTTTACCTTCTTGGAATAAAGCAAAAAGTGATTGATCGAAGGTTTGCATACCGAGTTCACGTGATTTAGCCATGATCGGTTTCATACCAGAAACATCCCCTTTGGCGATTAAATCAGCAATAAGCGGTGTATTGATTAATATTTCTATTGCCGCACAGCGCCCGCCATCGACAGTTTTGATGAGACGTTGAGAAATAATTGCTTTTAGATTTAAGGATATATCTTGCTTTAGCTTTTTCTGTGTTTCTACAGGAAAAAATCCAAGTACGCGGTCAATGGCTTGGTTGGCGTTATTGGCATGCAAGGTTGCCATCGCTAAATGACCTGTTTGTGCAAATTCTAAACCAAAGTTCATAATCGATTTGTCACGAATCTCACCTAAAACAATAACATCAGGTGCTTGACGCAAGGTGTTATGCAGGGCTATTTCCCAGTCATCGGTATCAACACCGACTTCACGCTGCATAATGACGCAGTTTTTATGTGGGTGTACATATTCGATAGGGTCTTCAATAGTAATGATATGGCCATGACTGGTTTCATTACGATGGTCAATCATGGCTGCCATGGTTGTTGATTTACCCGAGCCTGTTGCCCCTACCATAATAATTAAGCCATTTTTAGCGCTGATAATTTCTTTTAATACGGGAGGTAGATCAAGCGAGTCTAATGTGGGAATTGTGGAAGCAATGGTACGCAGCACTAATCCTTGCATACCTTGTTGTACGAAAGCATTAACACGAAAGCGGCACAGGCCAGCGGGAGCAATAGCAAAGTTACATTCTTTGGTTTCTTCAAACTCTTTGAGCTGCTTATCATTCATAATACACTGAGTGAGTGCTTTTGCATCATTTGCAGATAAATTTTGCTTAGATACCGGTGACATGACGCCCTTTACTTTAATCGCCGGCGGGAAAGCTGCGGTAATAAATAAATCAGAGCCATCTTTTTCGATCATTAGCCTTAATAATTTAAGGATAAAGGTCATCGCTTCTTTTTTTTCCATCGTGGAATTCCGGGATGTGAGTAAGTAGGGTTATTAAAGCTCAGTGTGCAATAAGCGCAGCAAATTTGCAAGAAAATGAAAGGCTATTAAGTCGGCTGGACTAATACCCAAGGTTTAATGACAACAGACCACATAATATGATCGTTTTTTATCCACTCGCTTGCTTGTTGATCTGACACAAGATGTACTTGATTATTCTGCATCCACTCAGATACTTGTGCTTTATTATCTTTGGCAAATGCTTCAGCAGCGAGCACTAAATCTAATTGCGGTGAAATATAAACCGCTGCACCACTGGCAAAAAATCGCTGTAATGCTGACCACTCGATTTTAGAGGTTTCTTGATTTACTTTTTCTGGGCTAAGGTCTTCTTGAGTCATTATTTTATCGGGGAAGTTAAAAATATTAAGTTTGGCAGTGCTTGCAATAAACAGTTGTGCGTTGTGCTTGTTTGATATCAATTAAAATTTCTCCGCAATGGATACAAGGTAATCCAGAGCGACCATATGCATTGAGTTCTTGTTTGAAATAGCCGGGTTTACCATCACTACCCACGAAATCACGTAAGCTGGTCCCCCCTTTATCAATAGCATTGGCAAGTGTTGTTTTTATGTTATTAGCCAGTTTTTGGTAGCGAACTAAGGATATGTTGCCTGCAGCTCGCTGTGGGTTAATACCCGAATCAAATAAAACTTCTGTGCAGTATATGTTTCCTACGCCGGTCACAATTTGCTGATTCATTAAAAACTGTTTGATATTAACTTTTTTATCGCGAGATTTTTGATATAGGTAATCCCCTGTCAATGTATCACTTAAAGGCTCGGGGCCGAGTTTAGCAAGTAAGGAATGGTTTTCAGGGGAGCTGCCTAACCATAAAACTGCGCCAAAACGGCGTGGATCTGTTAAGCGAACGCCTTTGTTATTATTAAAGCGGATTTCAAAGTGATCATGTTTTTGTGCAGGGATGTCTCCCTCAAGAATACGTAAGCTTCCAGACATGCCCAAATGGATAAGCAGCGTACCGGTATCGAAGTGTAATAATAAATATTTTGCTCTACGGCTTAATTGATTCAGTGTTTGTTGTTCAATTAGCTGAGGAAGATCTGTGGGTATGGGCCAGCGTAGAGTAGGGTGGCGAATAATCACCTGACTAACGGTTTGGTTTTTTATATGCGGAGTGATACCACGCAGTGTGGTTTCAACTTCTGGTAACTCAGGCATTGTTATCGGCTATCGTTAGTCGTTGGAGAATTGAGTGGGTTTAATAATGTAATAAGGAGTGGACTTCATACCCCTTAAGCTGATTATTTCCTTGTAAAAAGTCGAGTTCGATAACAAAGGCTAAAGCCGCAACGGTTGCACCTAGTTGTTCAATTAATTGGCAGCTAGCTTGTGCAGTTCCGCCTGTCGCTAGTAAATCATCAACTAATAACACACGATCATTTTTATTTAGGGCATCATTATGAATTTCTAGGCTTGCAGAGCCATATTCTAAATCATAAGAGACGCTTTTTTTGTCGTAAGGGAGTTTTCCTGGTTTTCTTAAAGGAATAAAAGGTAGTTGCATTTCATTGGCAACGAGTGAGCCAAAAATAAAACCGCGCGCTTCCATGCCCGCAATGGCGGTAATATTACTGTCTAAAAACGGTAACGCTAATTGTTTAACAGCAAACTGTAATGCAACAGGATCTTTAAGTAGCGGGGTGATATCTTTAAACATAATGCCAGGCTTCGGGAAGTCTGGAATATCTCTAATATGCTTACTAATTCGTTGCATTTTAATGCTCTCTGTTTTTCTTGCAAAATGAACTAAAGCGTAACTCACTCACTGCAAGTGGCCAAATAATGCAAAAGGTATCTTTTACAACGCGGAATGCTTTTCTAACACTTCTTCCTTCGCCTTTAAATAGGTTAGCAATACAAAGTAGGGCAACATAAATAAAGTGTTTCATTAAAACGGCTGGATTTCTATTGAGGCCAGATAATAGTGAAATAGGGCCGTTCGAGCTATCCCCCCCTTTTGCTAGGTAGTCGAAGACGGCAACTTTTAAATTATCATTCGACATAACACCGTAAAGAGAGTTAGCCATGATATTTACATTAGTGTTCGCATGAAAACGATCTTGGTAATACAGTGCTATTTTTTTATGCAATAAATCAGGGTCGTCAAAATTTTGCATAGAGAGTAGGTGGGAACTTAATAGGTACACGTCATTAAACACAGCAGTTAATCCGCCGCCGGTAATAGGGTGGCGCATATTTAAAGCATCGCCTAACAGAACAGCGCCCTTTTTTAATACCGGTTTAGCAGGCATGAAATGATTAGGCATGACTTTGAAATCATTGGTTTCCACTGATGTCTTAACGCATTCTAGGAACTCATCAGGAATAAAAGGCAGGACTTTAGTGGTGATGTGCTCTTTTATTTCGTCTCGCTTGGGTGCTTTAGTGCCAGGGAAATCGATTAATAAGCGTGTTTCTGTGCTAGATATCGGATAGCAAATAAATGGCGTAGGCGCGGATAAAAAGACGTGACCATGGTTAGGGTAAGGTAATAGGCAGTCTTTTAAAACAAGGCCGATAAAGAAGGAGGTGACTTGCTTAACATTATTGCTTAAATCTTTACGAAAACTAGAGAAAAAACCATCACTCATAATGGTTAATTTTGCTGAGACACTTTTTATTTCACGTGTCTGTTTTTCACGGTATTGAATGCCTGTAACGACTTGGTTTTCATCTTCAATTAAATCAGTAACCGTGCCATTAAATTGTGTGACATTGTCGCTTTCTAACGCATTATTTCTAATGGTTTGTAAGAATCGTCCATTATGTAAGCCGGTACCATGATATTGCGTATCGCTACTTTTGTTATAAGCAATGGTGAATTTTTTATCATTTTGAAAAAGGGCGTAACCATAAACAGGTTGTGAGTCGAACCCTTCAAGCAGGTGCTCTAGATCCATTTTTCTTAATGTTTCAACCGCTCCTGGTTGTAATAATTCACCCACAATACGATCTTTTTTAGAAAAATCACGATCAAATAAAGCAATTTTTATACCTTTGGGTGCTAGGTAGGATGCAATGGTTGCTCCTGCCATTCCTGCGCCAACGATACAAATATCGAATGATTCTTGTTGTGTTGAGTTATCTATTTTATCCATATAAGTGTCATCAATTGGTAAAGCTATTTTTCAGAAGTGATAGAGTTTTTATAAAAACGGTTTAAAGCCCAAATAGGAAAAATATTTCGGTAAGAGCTATAAGTAATCATGCAGTTATAGTTAAAAACACCAGAGATATTTTCTTGCGCCCAGTCACCATTATCCAGTTGGCGATTGAGTAACAAGTTAACGCCTTGTTGAATGGCTTGTTTGTTATCTGAGTTAGCTGCTTGTAAGCCAAGAACAGCCCATGCAGTATTCACTACTTGGGAGCTATCTGCTTGCGTATATGTCATTTTAGCACAGGACTCGTAGGTTTCTCCCCAGCCACCATCAGTCATCTGTTTATTAAGTAAAAAATCGCTCGCTTTTTGTATGCATTGCTTATGCTCATTGCTATCAATATAAGCCTGTCCTTGCATCAGTGCTTCTATAGAAAACCAAGTTGCATAGGTGAAGCAGACAGCCCAGCCGCCATACCAAGAGCCATCTTGCTTTTGTTTTTTAATAATATAATTCAGCCCTGATGATAAGGCTTGCTTGATTTCAGCTTTTTTATAATTCGGAAAACGTTCTTGAAAATCTAATAAGGCAATACTGCATGCGGCACTGCATTCAGTCCAAGAATAATCAGCCATAATATCGGCAAAAATTTCCGAAGGGTTAAGCTTTTCTAGCCATTTAGGCGCGCGCTGTAATTCATACGTGGGCCAGCCACCATCTTTATTTTGATACGATAAAATAATATCAACGGCTTGTTTAAGGCGCTCGTCATTGATGTTTTGTTTGAAAATTCCGGTTTTTTGTAGTGCTAAAGTAGCGCTGAGTCCTTCAGAGGTGCAATCAGCCACAGGCCAGCCTTGTTCGGCAGTCGAAAAGGGCCAGCTACCTATCATGGGGTGGCGAAAAAATTCGTGATGAGTTTCGTGTTCAGCCTGAATTTGCATAGCATCAATAAACTGCTCGCCCTTTTCTAGCGTTTTGGGGAACAGTAAACCTAAGTCACTTTCTAGCATGGCGCGCATGGTAAATGCGGTATCCCAAAGTTGGGAACCGTTATAACCACTCATTTTCATGCCGTCTTCAGCGACCCATAAATAATCATACCAGCGAGTTACATGTTTTTTAAAAGACTCAGATTTTTTACCATAAGCGTGCCAAATGCAAACCGAATTAATTGCTTTACTAACAGGGCCAATATCGAGATATTCTGTTTGTGCATCTTCCGCATTAATATAGCTTAATAGGTAAGCGGTAGTTTTTTTTCTGAGCCACTGAGATTTGATTTGTTCATAGCCATTATTAATAAGATTCGTCCACTTTAAAATAGGCGATTGCACGGTATAAATATCTTTTTCACAAACTGTGTTTCTTTGCTTTTTCCAGTTGATGCTTGCAAAATCTTCACAATAAATTTCTTCACGTAAAGCGAGGATTAATTCATTTTCAGGGGCTTGAATACGCTCTGCATAGCAGTACGCCATAGGCAGGTAAACCATGCGGCTATGACACCAGTAACGAGACGGGTGAAAAGGTAACCACGTTGGCAATAACCACATTTCAGGCAATAAGCTATTAAAACCATCCCAATCGTATAGGTTTAATAAAGATAAATAAAATTTCCCCCACGACGGAATGCCTGTTGCACCACCGTTTTCTTTAATCCATGTGCGCGCTTTACTTAATCTGGCATCCTCTTTATCAACTCCCAAAATACGCAATGAAACATACTGCATAACCGTACCAAACATGGTGGGTTCACCTTCAATATGCATACCCCAACCGCCATCCGTATGCTGGTGGTTAAAGAGGTATACCTGCATCATTGTTTGATGTGGTTTTGGGAAGGGTGTATCAGATAGATAAGAAGCAATTAATAAACCAGGTAATAAGAATAAAGGGCCGCCATAGTCACCTGCCCAGTGGCCTTCGTCGCTTTGTAGTTGAGAAAAATACTCTATGCCATTAATAATGCTATCAATTAGCTTTTGCTCTTCAGGATTTTTTGAGCTGGGTTTTTGTTGTGCTTCAAGGCGCGGGTTATTAGCCTGCATTTGTGCTCTAAAAATTGCGTCACTTGCTGAGGGATTTTTTTCGCGATCGAATAAAAAGTCTTTTGCGAAAGAAGCAAGCTCTTGTTCCGAGAAATTATGCGCATTACTTAGGTGCTCTTCAATAGGGTTAGAATCTGGTTTATATGCCCAAATTTGGCGACCATTTTTGGTTAGTAACTGCCAAAGAGCCTGGTGTGATTTTTGATGCGACATAAGCGTTTTCTATTAAGAGCGATTTAATGGCTTTTATTTAAATTAGTTGTAATTATACAACATGCTTGAAAAATTGCGATGATATCACAAAAATTAACATTAGTTTTTTAGTGGTTAAATGTGTTTAATTTTTTATTATCATGTGGTTATGTGTTTTAATCGAGTTAATTTTTAGGGAATTAAAGATGCTTTCCTTGAGTTATTTGTTTAGATGGATATAATTTAAGCATGAAAAAATTAATATTTGTTGTTTTTTTGCTACTTTTTTCTCAGCTTAGTTTTGCTGAGGTGATGCAAGCGCGCGTATCGGAAATTGAATCTACCTGGATGAATGTCGATGAAAAAGAAGCGCAGACTGAACGTAAAAATATTTTTTTACAATTAGTGGATGATGTGACTGACGTGGTTGTTGAATTTCCGGGGTATGCTGAACCACTTATTTTGAAGTCAGCTATTTTATTGACACTTGCTGAAGATGCGGCTAATTACTCTTCTTTAGGTTTAGTTAAGCAAGCTAAAAAATTATTGCAGAAAGCAGTGGGTATCAACCCAACGGCAAGTGAAGGCTCTGCTTTGGTTACTTTGGGTGTTTTATATTATAAAGTACCCGCGTGGCCTATTGCATTTGGTGATAACGCTAAAGCTGAAGAATATTTATTGCAAGCATTGAAAGTTAATCCACAAGGGGTTGATACAAATTATTATTATGCTGAGTTTTTGATTGAGCAAGGAAAAGCGGATGAAGCGCGGCCTTTTTTAAATAAAGCGATCGCCATTAAAATCGACCCTAAACATCCTGCGTTTATCATGAAGATGAAAGAGCAAAAGAAAGCGTATGACGCTTTGGCTAGCATTAGCTAAGCGTGATAGAAATTTCTTAATCCCCCGAATTACCTTATAATCTAAACCATAGATTGTATCCTTATCAAGAGACGTTTAATAAATTGAAAATTGTATTTGTTGCAGATAATGTAGACAGCGAAAAATCAGGCGGCGTAGTAACAACTAAACGCTTTATTGAGTACCTATCAAAAACAGATGATTTAACGGTTGTCAGTACAGGTAAGGAGGCTGAAAATAAAGTGGTATTTCCTGCTTTTTATCTCCCCTTTGCTAAAAAACAAATGCAAGAAATGGATTTTTTATTTGCTAAGCCAGATAAAAAAGTTCTACGTGAGGTGATACAGAAAGCCGATGTTGTGCATATACAATTTCCTTTCTTTTTAGGCTACCAGGCTTTGAAAATTGCTCGCGAACTGAATAAACCGGTGGTCTTTGGTTTTCATGTGCAGCCAGAAAATCTTATGTGGAATATTGGGCTTGATTTTGACTGGCTGAATGCTTTTTTATATCGATTTTTTATTCGCACTTTTTATAGTAAAGCGGATTTAATTTTATCGCCTAGTGCGTTTGGTAAGGAAAAGCTGCAAAATTTTGAATTACAAACGCCGATAGAAATTGTTTCTAACGGGTTGCCTGAGCAATTTAAAGCGCAAGATTATGATCGTGACCCGAGATTAAAAGATAAATTTGTTATCTTAATGGTTGGGCGATTAGCTAAAGAGAAGCGTCATGCTTTAGTGATGGAAGCGATTAAGCAATCTAAATTTCAAAAAAACATTCAACTGTTTGTTACTGGAGAGGGCGCTTTAAAGGGTGAATTAATGGCTTTAGGGGAGACTCTAGCTAATCCTGCTATCTTTGAATATGTCACACAAGAAAAGTTAATTGAGCTGTTCAATACGGCGGATTTATTTATACATGCTTCAGATATAGAACTAGAAGGTATGGCTGTTTTAGAAGCAATTGGTTGTGGATTACCTGCATTGATTAGTGATTCAAAGCAAAGTGCCTCGGCACAGTTTGCGTTAAATGATGACTTTTTATTTAAAGCGGGTAATTTGCAAGATTTGCATACAAAACTGGATTATTGGGTTGAGCATGAAGCAGAATTAAAGTCAGCTAAAACTCAGTATTTAGCTAAAGCACAGAACTACGCTTTTTCAGCGAGTGTTGAAAAAGCACGTAGCCACTATCAAGCAGTAATAGACGCGCATTAAGCACGAATGAGGTTAGTTGGTGGAAGCCATATTAAGAATAAGTATCTCCCTCGGTATTTTTTTATTAATGGTGAGTTGGGAATATTTCTCACCTAGGCGTAGCTTAAGCTTAACTCGCAAGCAACGCTGGCCGGTTAATCTGGGTTTAGCATTACTTAATATGGCGATTATTCGTTTTACGCTTGGTGGTATTGCTTACCTTTCTGCGATTGATGCCATGAATAACCAATGGGGACTATTAAACCTTGTTGTTTTGCCGCAATGGCTAACAATATTAATTACTCTATTGGTGCTGGATGTAGTTATTTATTTTCAACATCGCATAGCACATCGTTGGAAACCGCTTTGGCGCTTACATCAAGTACATCATACCGATTTAGATTTTGATGCCAGTACGGCGGTGCGCTTTCATCCCTTGGAAATTATGTTTTCTTTACTGGTTAAAGTGGCTTGTGTGTATGCGCTAGGGGCTAACCCACTAGCGGTGATTGTTTTTGAGATTCTTTTAAACGGTTCTGCGACCTTTAATCACAGTAATATTAAGTTACCTTTAAAATTAGACAAAATTTTAAGATGGCTTATTGTTACGCCCGACATGCATCGCATACATCATTCTTGTCTTCTTGAAGAGCGGGATAGCAATTACGGTTTTTCTGTTTCTATTTGGGATCGTTTGTTCAATAGCTATACTGCTAACCCAAAGCAATCACAAGAGCAGTTTCCTGTCGGGTTAGATCAGTATAGAGAGGCCAAACAAGTAGGCTTTTTTAAAAGCCTACTATTACCGTTTAAAGCGCTAAAATAATAGCGTGTCCTTATTGATGTTTTTTGTTTTCTCTTGCTTGGTTTAAGAGAATAAATATAAGCATCAGTAAAAAGCCTAAAGCAGTAAAAATTAATAATTTGATAATAGGGTAACCTACTAAAAATAATAAGCGATGCTGATTGTTAATGCTGGGTTCTAACTCAGTCGAAGGTAAACTAATATCTAAGGCGTATAAACCTGCTTTAGGAAAAATATGACGAATACTTAAGCTGTTTTGTTGTTCTGCTAAGGTAGTGTTAAAGGCATTGTCATAATCAAATAGTACATCCCAATACGAATCCACTGCTGAGAATTTTAAGTTTAATTTTTTGTTTTGTAAGTAATTTTTAGCAACTTCATCAAAGGTAAAAATCACATTACCAACAGCGGGAAAGATATGGCAATAATGTTTGCCTCCGCCAATTTTATCTTCAGATTGAAATCCACCTAAGCTTAGCTCAAAGCCACTCAAGTTAATTTGGCAATTATCACCATGATCAACGCCAGCATGAGCAAAAACAGAGGAAAAAGTAAAAAGGTTGATCAAAAAAGAGATGAGTAATAATCGAGTTAACATGGTGCTCTATAGAGTGAATTTTTAAAGGGGTATTTTAGCGGGTTTTACTGCGGCTAAAGTACTTTTTTAAAAAGTGGCGCTGCATAGTAGTATAAGACCTTTGGTATGATAAAATGTGCATATGAATGCAAATATACGAAAATTACATCCCTATCCCTTTGAAAAATTAGCACAATTAAAAGCGGGGATTACGCCACCTAGCGATAAAAAACATATCGCATTGTCGATAGGTGAGCCTAAACATGCAACACCTGAAGTTATTCAGCAAGGCGTGTTACAAAATATTAAGGCCTTAGGTAACTACCCTACAACGAAAGGAATTCCTGAGTTGCGTAGGGCAATTAGTGCATGGATAGCACAACGTTTTAATGCGAAAACTAATGCGGAAACGCAAGTTTTACCGGTGAACGGGACAAGAGAAGCTTTATTTGCTTTCGCTCAATGTGTAATTGATGACAGTAAACCAGATGCTTTAGTCTTGATGCCTAATCCTTTTTATCAAATTTATGAAGGGGCGGCTTTTTTGGCTGGTGCACAGCCGTATTATCTCAATACGCTAGAAGATAATGCTTACCTTCCTGATTTTGACCGTGTCTCGGAAAAAACTTGGCAGCAATGTCAGTTGCTTTACATTTGTTCTCCGGGCAATCCCACTGGCGCGGTGATGAGCCAAGCAACGCATGAAAAGTTGATTCATCTAGCAATGGAATATGATTTTATTATTGCCTCGGATGAATGTTATAGCGAAATTTACGCTGATGAAACGAATCCACCACAAGGCTTGTTACAATCTGCTGAGGCAATGGGGCATAATGATTTTAAAAATTGCGTTGTATTTCATAGTCTTTCTAAACGCTCCAATGCGCCAGGCTTACGCTCAGGTTTTGTCGCAGGCGATGCAGAAATAATTGCAAAATTTTTCCAATACAGAACGTATCATGGTTGCGCTATGCCAGTGCCTACGCAATATGCCAGTATTGCTGGCTGGCAGGATGAAAAACATGTACGTGAAAATCGTGACTTTTATCGTGAGAAATTTGCCGCGGTGACAGAAATCTTGGCTGAGGTTTGTGATGTAAAACAACCCGAAGCGAGTTTTTATCTGTGGTTAAAAACAAGCATAGATGAAACCGAATTTGCACAACAGTTATTTGCACAAGAAAACGTAACGGTTTTACCCGGCAGTTATTTATCGCGTGAAGTGGATGGCGTGAACCCAGGAAAAAATCATGTGCGCATGGCATTAGTGGCAACCACTGAAGAATGTGTAGAAGCAGCACAACGCATCAAAAATTTTATTAACAATTTACATTAATATAGAGAAAAAAATGAACGAATTAGAAAAAATCATTAATGAAGCCTTTGAAAATCGTGCTGATATTTCACCTGCAAGCGTATCTGATGAAGTGCGTAACGCGGTAAAAGAATCTATTAACTTATTAGATTCTGGAAAAGCGCGTGTTGCTGATAAAGCAAGTGGCGAGTGGGTTGTTAACCAGTGGTTAAAGAAAGCGGTTTTATTGTCGTTTAGAATTAATGAAAACCGTGTAATGGATGGCGGTGCTTCACGTTACTACGATAAAGTAGAAACTAAATTTGCTTCTTACACACCAGAAGATTTCGCAGAAGCGGGTGTACGTGTTGTGCCTAATGCTGTTGCTCGTCATGGATCATATGTTGCTCCTGGCGCAATCTTAATGCCTTCTTACGTAAATATTGGTGCGTATGTTGGTGAAGGAACAATGGTAGATACATGGGTAACTGTTGGTTCTTGTGCGCAAATTGGTAAAAACGTGCATTTATCAGGTGGTGTAGGTATTGGTGGTGTATTAGAGCCTTTACAAGCGGGCCCAACCATTATCGAAGATAACTGTTTCATCGGTGCGCGTTCAGAAGTTGTAGAAGGTGTTGTGGTTGAAGAAGGGTCTGTTATTTCAATGGGTGTTTACATAGGCCAAAGCACAAAAATCTTCAACCGTATGACCGGCGAAGTAACTTACGGTCGCGTTCCAGCAGGGTCAGTGGTTGTTTCAGGTAACTTACCATCAAAAGACGGTAGCCACAGCTTGTACTGTGCGGTTATCATCAAGCATGTTGATGAAAGAACACGCAGCAAAACTAGCTTAAATGATTTATTACGTGATTAATCATTAGCTGTATTGCTTATAAGCCGAGCTAAATTTATTTAGTTCGGCTTTTTTTATGACTAGGAGATAAGAAAATGCCAGAATCACTATCCAGTAACGCCATTATTTACGCCATTCTTTCTATTAATAGTGAAGTGTCACTGCAAAAAGAATACTTAGCTTCTTCTGATGTCACCCCAGAAGAACGTGAGAATGAAGAAGGGATTTTAGAGGACTTAGAACAAGCGTTTATGGAATTTGTGGAATGCTATAAACCGTATCGCCATGCCGATAATACTTTGCCAGATATTAATGAATTATTGACCGCAGAGCTTTAGCTTGACGCTGTTATGATTACTTTATATGGCATAAAAAATTGCGATAGCGTTAAAAAGGCGCGTAAGTACTTAACGGAAAATGGTGTTGATTATCAATTTCATGATTTTCGTAGTGATGGTATTACGGAGGCGTTAGTACAAAGTTTTATTGCACAAGGCGGCTGGGAAAGTTTGCTGAATAAACGCAGTACCAGTTGGAAGCAATTGGATGCGGCTGGTAAAGACAATATCACGGAAGAGAAAGCAATCGCCTTATTTTTAGCAACTCCGACATTGATTAAACGCCCTGTGTTGGTTGCAGAAAATCATTTTTTTGTTGGATTTAACCCAGAGAATTATAAAAATTTATTATGAGCGAAACCTTAACACTGCTTAAAGAACTCATCAGTCGACAATCAATTACCCCTGAAGATGCGGACTGCCAAAAATTATTAAGTGACCGCTTAGAAAAAGTCGGTTTTATCACCGAAGAGCTAAATTTTGAGGATACTAAAAATATCTGGTTAAAACGCGGTACAGCTAAGCCTTTGTTCTGTTTTTTAGGGCATACCGATGTTGTGCCTACCGGTGCGCTGGAACGATGGGATTCACCTCCTTTTGAGCCAACCATTCGCGATGGGCATCTTTATGGACGTGGTGCGGCAGATATGAAAGGCGGAATTGCGTGTTTTGTTACTGCAGTTGAGCGTTTTGTTGCTAAATATCCTGATCATCAAGGTGCGATTGCATTAATGATTACCAGTGATGAAGAAGGGCCGGCTACTCATGGCGTGGTTAAAGTGGTTGAGGTATTAGAGCAACGTAATGAAAAAATTGATTGCTGTTTGGTGGGCGAACCTTCGAGTGATAAACAAATCGCTGATGTGATTCGTGTGGGTAGGCGCGGGTCTTTATGTGCGAAATTAACGGTTAAGGGCGTACAGGGGCATGTGGCTTATCCTGATATAGCGGATAATCCAATTCATAAATTTGCACCGGCTTTAAAAGCGTTAACGGATGAAGTGTGGGATCAAGGGAATGCATTTTTCCCGCCGACTAGCTTACAAGTGTCTAATATTAATTCAGGTACAGGGGCAGAGAATATTATTCCGGGTGAGCTGGAAGTACAGTTTAATTTACGTTTTTGTACGGAATTAGATGAAAAAACTATTAAGCAGCGTGTCAAAGATATTTTAGCGCCTTTTGAATTAGATTATGAACTTGTGTGGCGTCTCTCAGGTAACCCATTTTTAACCTCAGGTGGTGATTTACTCACTGCAATGCATACGGCGATTAAAAAAATAACCGGACGTGAAACACTGGATGATACCGGTGGTGGTACATCAGATGGTCGCTTTATTGCACCGACTGGCGCCGAAGTAATCGAGCTAGGGCCTTTGAATGAGAGTATTCATAAAATTAATGAAAACGTGAGCATTGATGATTTAGAGGTATTATCTGAAATATACGAGCAAATCTTGGTCGAATTATTAGTAAAGTAAGCGCAAGACTATTTGTCTGAATTTAAACGCAACTCCATCGCTTGTTTATAACGCAAGAAATGGATCGATTGGAGTTGCGTGTAATTTTCAATACCGAGTGCCTGCATAGGGACATCTATCTCAGTGACATGAATGGGATACTTTTCATTATTTTGGCGTAGGCTATAGATATGTTTAGCGACTGATTTAAACACATCTTCCTCAGAGTTGATTGAAAAGAACTCTAAATCATTGCAATACAATGTGTAAACAATATCCATATCGGTGCCATAAATCTCACCGGTAATGCGAATATTAAAATAATCCCAAGTAAATGTTTGTGGCGGGTTAATAGGGCTTGCAGAGTAATGATAGTCATCACTACTTTGCAGCTCATAATATTCTATATTTAAGTTAGTATCGAGAATTCCCTTATTATATAAAATCTCTAAAAATGTCGCATATGAGGTTAATAATTGCTGAAAACGCGTATTGTAATGGCACTGATAAAATAAACTGCCTTTTTCATCAATGATATACAGATTAATATGGTGCCCTATATTTTGAAAAAAGACTTGTAAATTATCTTCTTTAGATAAGGAAAATAGAAAAGGATAAGGGGTGTTAGATAAAACTGCATCAGCAAAATGCGTTGGGCTAAAGTTTTTTTGTGCTTTAGATAAGTCTGCAATCAGTGCTTTTAGGTTATTAATACGTGAATAAGTTAAGCCCGATGCAGTGTACTGAAAAATATAAAAATTATTGCCACCAGCAACAATCAGGCGTGGAGAAACTGTATTGCTTGGTTGCCCAAAAAGCTGGTCGATTTGTTTAGCGAGTTGTTCAACGCCTTGCGTAATGCCCGTATGCTCTAAAGCACTATCACAAGTAAATTGGAGATGTACAGGCTGAGATTGTAAGTTATAACGCGCAATAAGACAGTCAAATAGTCCTTCTAGCCCCGTAAAACGGATGGTGGTGACTTCGCCCCATGAACTAATTGATATTTGATCAACAGTTTTAATAAAGTTTTCTTGTGTCGTGCCGTAGCTAAAAATATTAATTGCTTTTGAATTAGAAAACTGAGTATTTTTGTATTTTATAAGTGAGCTATCCCCTAAATTTAATAACAAGAGGGTTGTCATCATTCTATTCGGGTATTGAAAACTTTGTACCGAGGGAGAGGTATTTGCCCGGTGCTCTAATAAAAAACTTTGTATAGCACTGAGTGTCTGACTAATGCTTTCATTGGATAAAAACAGGTGCTGAGAGCGTATATGCAATTGTAGCTTTTGTATGTATAAATCATTAGATACTAACCAAGTTAGTAACTCTATTAAGCTGCGAGAATCCGCTTTAAAGGGTTCGGTTTTATTCGGATTATCTTGCTCAACAATACCAGGATACAAGCTCCAAACAGGGCGGTTTAATGAGGGGGGGGATTCAATTAAACTGAGTACATTAGATTTACAGCGTATGGATGAGCGAGTGGTAATAACATCAATCTTCCCAGGTTTTTTTTGTAAAAAAGATTTTAGCTTGCGACCAATGAGCTGAATGTCTTGATTTTTACTCGATAAACTATTGGTTTCGGCAAAGCGGCTGACCATTAAATAGTACTGCTTTAATTGCTGAATAATAGGGTCATTTTCTTGGCTGGCTTTTTTAATATCCCAAACAGAATTCTTACTTAATTCGATCAGTAAATTTTTATCCCAAGCGTATTGCGTGGTAATTTTATTTAATAGCGCGAGTCGATCGCTTAATTTCTGTTGTTGAGGGTTCTCTTCCATATCCCCCATAATTTTTAAATAAAAGCATTGGCGCGCATAATTAAGGCGCTCAGTGTTATTACTTTTTTGTAAATAAGGATCAATTTTATTGTAGATAAGCACATAAGGGTCGAGTGCATCAAGCTCATAACTGCCTTGGTAGATAGTTTTTTTTAATTCTAATGATATCCATTGTGGTTTTGGATATTCACTTTCATAGCACTCCATGAGTAATAGCTTTAATAACGATTTATAAGGTGCATTAAGTGATTTATATAAATGCCAAAGCGTCGAACCAATAAACTCATCTGCGGGAATATGTTCTAAGCCACCAAAGTCAATATAATCTTGTGTATTGATACACTGCGATTTTTCTAAATGCGTTATATACTGCGTGTAATTTTCTTCTTCTTCAGGGGGAACTAGCCACCAGATTGGGGTACGACCAGCAATATAAATAGCCGTACGATAAAACTCTTCTAACAATAAATAATGCTGCATTTGACCACTACTATCAGAAGATAGTGGAGTTTTCTTGCCTTTTAAGAAAACCAGACTATCGACTAAAAATATATGTACTTCGAGCTGCAATTTGTCAGCCCAATGTTCAATTGCAGTGGCTTTATCCTGTAGTAGTGATTTTTCTGCTTTAGATAAATGATGCTCATGGCATAACCAGACATCAATATCACTATGTTCAGAAAAAGCTAAACTACTGACGCTACCCATTAAATAGATGCCTTGTAACGCTAGATTTTTCTCACCAGAGCTTGGGTAAGAAAATTGATGTTGGTATTTGTTTGCTAAGTCTAATGTTGTCTTATTCGGAGTGTAATTAGCAATACCGCAGGGTGTTTTATCAGATGTATAGGCTGGTAAAGCAGGGTGGTTTAGGTGAAATAATAACGGTAATAAGTCTAAAAATTCTTGTTGTGAATCTAATAAAAAAGATTGAATGCGTAATAAACGTTTTTGATTAAATTCAGTGAAGCGTTGTTTAATTTGTAAAGTAGTATCCAAACTGGGCTGTTTGCTGGGGGAGTACAGAATTGCAGAGGTGTTCATTACTGAGTAATTAACCGTGGCTTATTAACTGAAAAAAGTCTTTAGACTCATTGCTATGGATACATTCTACACGGGATACACAGGCATGGCCTATTTTTAGTTTAAAGCTGTGCTCAGTGTCTAAGGCTAAAATATTAGCTAAAATTACACGTATAACGCCAGCATGACTGATGAGCAATATATTCTTACCGCTATGGCGCTGTAATAAGCTTTGCCAAGTCAATAAAATACGTGCCTGAAATGCAGTAAATGTTTCGCCATTAGGGGGAGGGTTTTTACTGGGGGCAGCATAAAATAGCGCTAAAGATTGCGCGTCGATTTGCTCAGCTGTTTTTCCTTCCCAGTCACCAAAATTTATTTCTTGTAATTCAGGGTGGCTGATAGCCGGGATATTTAAGCTGCTGGACAAATGCTGAGCAAAGGCAAAGCAACGCAGCAAAGGGGAGCTAATAATAATATCCCAATTTGAATTACGTTGCTCTATGCTGTATTGCATTTGTTGCCAGCCTAAATCAGTGAGTGGATCATCGGTTATTCCTCGATAACAAGCACCGCCTTCAACATCGCCATGGCGTAAAAGGCTAATTGAAGTGGTGCTTATAATAGAGCTTGATGGCACTTATAAAGTCGCGCGTGCTGTTGTTATCGCTTTACGAACGGTATCAGGTGCTGTGCCACCAATATGTTGACGAGCAGCCACCGATCCTTCTAGGGATAAAACGCCAAATATATCATCAGTAATCATTTCTGAAAATCCTTGTAGCTCACTTAAACTCAGCTCAGATAAGTCACGCTCTGTTTCTATGCCTAATTTAACGGCTAAACCTACCACCTCATGCGCGTCACGAAAAGCCATGCCTTTTTTAACCAGATAATCAGCTAAATCCGTTGCTGTCGCGAAGCCTTTTTTAGCTGCATTGAACATATTGTCGCGTTTTGCTTCTATATGGGGAACCATATCTGCAAACGCACGTAAGCAGTTAATCAGTGTATCCACGGTATCAAAAAGGGGTTCTTTGTCTTCTTGATTATCTTTGTTATAAGCTAATGGCTGACTTTTCATTAACATTAATAAAGACATTAAATGCCCTGTGACACGACCAGATTTTCCACGTACTAACTCAGGAACATCAGGATTTTTCTTTTGCGGCATGATTGATGAACCGGTGCAAAAAGCATCTGGTAACTCAATAAATGCAAATTGAGCACTCGCCCATAAAACTAGCTCTTCTGAAAAACGTGATAAGTGCATCATAATAATGCTCGCATCAGCGGTAAATTCAATGGCAAAATCACGATCACTGACAGAATCTAATGAGTTATTAGACGGGCGTGAAAAACCAAGTAATTCAGCGGTTAAATGTCTATCAATTGGGTAGCTGGTTCCGGCTAAAGCAGCGGCACCTAAAGGCATAATATTAACGCGCTTTAAACAGTCTTCTAAACGTTCTTTATCGCGTACTAGCATTTCGTACCAAGCCATTAAATGATGGCCAAAAGTAACCGGTTGAGCCACTTGTAAATGAGTGAAACCGGGCATGATTGTATCAGCTTCTTTTTCAGCTAAATCTAATAAGGCCAGTTGTAAACGCTGAGTAACCGCGATAATCGCTTTAATTTCACTACGCAAGTACAGACGAATATCGGTAGCGACTTGGTCGTTGCGTGAGCGTCCCGTATGTAACTTTTTACCCGCCATGCCGATTAAATCAGTGAGACGCGCTTCAATATTCATGTGCACATCTTCTTGCGGAATAGACCATTGAAAATCGCCGGCTTCGATTTCTTCACTAATTTGTTTTAAACCCGTAAAAATACTGTCACGCTCAGCTTCCGTTAAAATGCCAATTTTGCAAAGCATCGTCGCATGCGCAACCGAGCCCTCTATATCTTGCTGTGCCATGCGTTGGTCAAAATCGACAGATGCAGTGAAAATCTCCACAAAGGAATCAGTGGCTTGAGAGAATCGGGCGCTGGAAAGTTTATCTTTATTAGCTGTGGTCATAAGGGCTCAAAGGGAAAATTATAAGGTAGTAAATGCGTTAATTATAACACTGATAAGCCTGAATTTTATCCACAAAATCTGTGCATAACTCTGTGCGCTTTATGTCATAAGAGTACATAAGTCATTAATTGTTGAGTTTTTTAGTTAAAATGCATACAAAATAGACAGCGCTTACTTCATCAGCCTTAATCATGTTAATTAAATCGAGCTTTAAACCCGTATGGTGGTGCCGTAATCGGCATTTACAGACCATTATTCCCTCACTCTTTAGAAAGGTAACGCCAGCTAAACTCAAGCGCGAACGATTAATAACCGAAGATGGTGATTTTATCGATGTCGACTTTTGCGGGGAGGGTGAGAAGCCGTTAATTATTTTATTGCATGGCTTAACAGGAAGCTCGCAGTCGAATTACATACTCGGATTACAGAATAGCTTATTAGAACAAGGCTTACGCAGTGTAGCGCTTAATTTTAGAGGTTGTAGTGGTGAATTAAACCAAACGTCTCGGTGTTACCATTCTGGAGAGACCGGCGATATTCATTTTTTATACCGTACTTTACGTGCGCGAGAGCCGCAGACACCCATTGCTGTTGTTGGTTTTTCTATCGGTGGAAATGTCTTATTAAAGTGGCTAGGTGAACAGGGTAATGCGCTGGATTTATTTGCCGCAGTAGCCATTTCAGTGCCTTTTGATTTAGGAAAATGTGCAACGCAGTTAGATATAGGGTTTTCTAAAATTTATCGCAAGCGGCTAATACGTGAATTAAAAGACTATATTCACTTAAAGCGGCAACACTTAGAGCGTATCGGTGCCAAAGAGCAGCTTGAGCATATTAAGCAAATTGGTAGTTTGCATAAGGTGCGCTCTTTTTGGCAATATGATCAGCGTGTTATTGCACAACTGTACGATTTTTCCAGTGCGGAAGATTATTATCAACGCTCTAGCTCACGACAATTTTTAGCGGAGATCAAAGTGCCAACCTTGCTTATTCAATCGCAGGACGACCCCTTTATGAGCGCGGACATTATTCCTAGTAAGCAAGAATTATCCGCAAGTGTAAGTTTGGAATTAACCGTCGCTGGTGGGCATGTTGGGTTTATGCAATCAGGTGGCTTATTTAAGTTTGATTATTGGTTAGACAGCAGAATTCCAGCGTTTTTAATCCAACAGTTAAATAAAGCAGTATAATTTTATTTTCTTTATATTAATGGAAGTAGTAAGTGAGTTATGAATGAAGTAAACATTCCCGTGCAGTCTTTAAAAACCATCATTATTAGCTCTGTTATTGCGAGTTTAAGTGCTTTTTTTGTTTTAATTGCTTTTATAGCGCCAGCTGAATATGGGATTGACCCAACAGGATTGGGTAAGAGATTAGGCTTAATGGCATTAGCTCAGAAGCCTGAGGCAACTATTAAAAAAAGTATTATGCAGTGCCCTACAGGTGCTCAGGCGGTTAACTGGCAAGATATAGTGGTAATAACCGTTCCCGCTCATTCAGAGTTGGAGTATAAATTTTTTATTGCTGCGGATGAGCTATTGAATTATGAATGGAGCACCGATGGCGCTATGCTTTATTTTGATTTTCATGGTGAGCCTAAAGGTGATACCACGGGGTATTTCAAAAGCTATCAAATTAGTACAC
The DNA here is from genome assembly GCA_965366065.1 of uncultured bacterium. Lineage (GTDB taxonomy): Bacteria > Pseudomonadota > Gammaproteobacteria > Methylococcales > Methylomonadaceae > Methyloprofundus. The sequence continues at coordinate 50,140 of CBDUDV010000012.1, forward strand.
TAAGTAAAGCAGCCGGTTCTGAAAAAATGCCATTTACGGGTTCGCATGGCTGGTATTGGAAAAATAAAACAGCAGAAAATGTACGAATTACGTTGAAAACGAGAGGGCAATACAAAATAAAAGGTTTGATGTAAAACGGGAAGGGCTTGTAGGTTGAAGCGGGCTTAATTAAAGCTGTATTTGAATAATGAAAAACCAGTACAACTTGAAACTAAGCTTCAAGTTGTACTGATTATTAATCAATGCCTTACCAAAGATCTACATCGTCACTAGAGCTTGTGCTACTTTTACTGGCAATAACGTTACGTGGTTTAGTGCGTTTCTTCATTTCCCAATTTGAATGGGAGCCGGGTAATAAATCGAGTTTTTCATGTAACACATCGCCTAAGCCCTTTAGGTCGTCTGACTGTAAAGCTTCGCTATCAGTGCTGCCTAATAAGTTTGAGTTCATTTCTGTAATATTACGAATGGAGTCATGTGCTTGAGAAATGGTTGATGTTTGTGATGTGCTGGATTGCACAATAGACTGAGATGCTGAGTTAATTAACTGTACTGCACCATGCACTTTATCTAGTTGTGCGGTTGTTTGTTGTGACTTATCCATGGTCACTTTCATTGCCTCCTGTCCCGCATCCATTGATTTGACAACTTGCTGTGTACTTGCATGAATTTCTTCAATCATGGTACGAACTTCTAAGGTTGAGTTACGTGTTCTTTCGGCTAAAGAGCGTACCTCATCAGCGACAACAGCGAAGCCTCGGCCATGTTCTCCGGCTCTTGCTGCTTCAATTGCCGCATTGAGTGCAAGTAGATTGGTTTGCTCGGCAATACCATCAATGACTTCAATAACACTGACAATATTTTCACTATTATTATTAAGTGTAACGATCTCGTTTGAAGCGGACTCAAGGCGACTAGCGAGTTGATTAATACTGTCAACCGCATCAGCGACCACTTGCTGGCTGCTTTCTACAGAGTTAACGCCGTCATGCACAGAGGATTCAATGGCATCAGTGTGTCGAGTGATTAAATGATTGGTTTCTTCAATTTGTTGCAAAATAGTAGACATGGTTTGTCCGTATTGCGCTTGTAACACTGTTTTTTGATTAACATTACTAAAAACATCAACTAGTTCTTGAGCCATGGGAATTAAGCGTGAAGAAGAGTTACGAATACCGCCCATATGGTCATCTAAGCGAATAAAGGTTTGATTAAGTTTACTGGCATAAGCTTTAAGAAGACCTTCTTCTGGGGCGCGCCATGCAAGGTTAACCGTATTGTTTTTTGTGCACTTACTTAGAGCATCAATTTGTTTTTGTAGCTGTGATTGTAATAGTTGATAACTACATAAGAGCGCAATGGTACTAATAATAAGTCCATAAACAAGGGTAAATGTAAATACGGGAAGGCTAAAATTGCCACCGAAATAATTAATAATAAAGCTCCCAATAGCGGCTGATGAGAGAGTGATTATTGCGATTAATAATTTAGTCATAAATTTATAGTGTTTGCTGTGCAATAGTGATATTGGATCTTGCCCTAATGTAAATTCCAAGTATAACACTGACAGATTATGTGTAATTAAAAATATGTATTACAACGCTATGTTTAATTATCGGCGGGTGATTCACTTAATAATAATTGAAATTGCTTGCCATTGATTGCTTTAGAAAACAAGAATCCTTGGCCATATTGGCAAGAAAGCATATTTAGCACATTGGCTTGATTCTCATTTTCAATGCCTTCTGCTAAGGTGTTTATGTCCAAGGCAGTTGACATATTAATGATGGCTTTGATAATAGCCAAATCACTTTTGTTATGACAAATATCCAGCACAAAAGAGCGGTCTATTTTTAACAAGTCAATGGGGAAATTTTTTAACCGGCTTAAAGACGAATAGCCTGTTCCAAAATCATCAATAGCAATATTAATACCTAAGGCTTTTAGTGCTAATAGTTTTTCTAAAACATCACTTTCAGAGCTTTGCAAAGAGCTTTCAGTGAGTTCAATTTCTATGTGTTTCACATTAACACCAGTGCTACGGAGTGTTTGTTGAATCGTTTCTATAAAATCATCGTGCTGAAATTGTAGTGGAGAAATATTGATTGCAAAGCGCTTAAAGTCATTTGGAATTAAGTTTAGCATTTGCCAGTTTTTTACCTGTAAGCAGGCTTGTTTAAAGACCCAGTTACCTATCTCTGTAATAAGCCCTGTTTCTTCGGCAATAGGAATATAAATGCCTGGAGATAGAGTTTTTAATTCTCCTTGAGAGGCACGTAGTAATGCTTCTGCACCGATTAATTTATTGGAATCTAAGTGAAACTGAGGTTGGAAATGCAGTTCAAAATAATCATTATTAAGTGCTAAGCGTAATGCTGACTCTATCTGAAGTTTCTGTAAAGATTGTTGGTTGAATTTTTGCGTATAAAATTGGAAGCTATTTCCACCATTTTTTTTCGCTTGAAACAGTGCCATGCCTGCATATTTAATCAAATCAATATGATTATTAGCGTCATTAGGGTAGCAGCTAATACCAATACTCGCTGTGATAGCGAAGTTTTGATCATTGAGCTGTATAGGTTCTTTTAAACTACGCATTATTTTTTTAGCAATATAGGCTGAGTGATAGGTATCGCAATCATTTATGATGATTGCAAATTCATCACCGCTTAAACGGGATACAGTATCTGCTTTACGCAACGCGTCTTGAATACGTTGCGCAAATAGCATAAGTAATTGATCGCCCTGTTTGTGTCCTAAAGAGTCATTTACTTTTTTAAAGTGGTCTATATCCACGCATAATAAACTACAAGTGTATTTTTTCCGTTCTGCTTGAGTGATTGATTGCTGCAATCGGTCATCAAATAAACTGCGGTTTGCCAGATTAGTTAAAGGGTCAAAATAAGAGAGTTTTTGGATTTCTTTTTCAGCTTCTTTTATGGAGCTTAAATTGGTGAAAATAGCTAAATACTGAATGGTTTCTTCTTCAGAATCTTTAATTCTAGAAAGTGTCAGCCATTCGGGAGTGCTTGTTTTGTCTTTGTGCGTGCTCCAAACTTCGCCTTGCCATATTTCACTTTTATCGACTGCGTTACATAAGTCAGTAAAAAAAATATTTGAGTCTTGCTCTTGCTGAAAAAAGAGTGGAGGCAAGCCTAATAAATTTTCTTGTAAGTAACCGGTCGCTTCTTCACAGGCTTTATTACAGCGAATGATTTTATAGTCAGTATTGGTTATAAAAATAGACTGGTGACTGAGTTGCATTACGTTATTACCGAGCCTTAATTCATCTGAAAAATGCTTATTTTCAATCAAAGTAGCAAGAGGGCCGCTAACGGATTTAAGGAAGCTGATATTAGGTGTATTACATGTAGATTCTGAACTACTTAAGACTAGGGCGGCAATCAGTTTTTTTTGCCTGACTAAAGGAAGTAAATAATAAGATTTTTGTTCTGAATGAAATGCAGCTAATTGAGGGTGTGAGGATTGCTCTAATGGAAAAAATTGACTATCAGTTGAGTGGTTGAGAGCTTGCTGTAAAGAAACAAACCATTTTGCTTGATGTGATTCGGATAGCGAATTAAAACCACGTTGTGCGTTTAAGCTAAGCTGATTATCTTTAAAGATGAAAAAAGCACCGGCAGCTAAGAAGTGTGACTGTGGTGCGGAAAAAAGCATCACCAAGCAGCGTTCTAACATATGCGGCATAGTATATTCATGCACAGGATAGGCCTGCAATAATTGGATTATTTTTTTCGTTTGTTTATTGCGTTTATCTATTGTTAGCTGTTTTTGTCGTTGGTAGAGTAAAAGCAAAACCAATGAGCATAAAAGTAGGATGATAGCACTATTTATAGGCATGGGGCTTTCTGAAAATGAAAAAAAATGCGGCTATAAAGCCGCAATAAAGAGTGTGATTAAAGTAACCACATAGAGGGAAGGTATGCATTTAAAAACAGATTATTAACAAAATCTGGGTTCAGTTTACAAGCTTGAAACGGAATGAAAATGTGACAAATTGTCACGCGACAATTTGTCGCTTGGCTTGGCATGAATATTGATTGTAATTATAGGTTTGCCTTCTATAAATAGCGCTAAATGTGAGGTTTACACATCATTTGTAATTATTTTTGAGTCATATAACCCGTGCGTGTAAGTGATATCACCTGTTGTGAGTGTTATTGAGATGATTAGCTAAGAATATAAAAAATATGACTTTTTGTGTATCGCTAAATTAACCGCAGTTAATGCAGTATTTTTCTGCGTAATAATTAAGCGCTAGGAGATGAAAGCGACAGTTTTTTAGTGAAAACGAATATAAATAGAATAAATCATCACTCGAATGGCGATGATTTTTTTGGAGCGATAAGAGGAGGAGGGGCTTAAGAATGTGTACGAAATAACTTGAACACAATGGGGCGCAGAACTTTAGAGGCTGTGAAAGTATTCCGAAATTAGGTTAAAAAGCCTACTTCGGCAACGAGAAATCAATAAGTTACGGCATATATTTTGCTGTTTTTAGTCGCTTTATTGAATACTTTCACAGCCTCTTCAGTCTGCTTTATATCATGCCGTGTGAAAATAGTTTTTTCACCGATGCTAAAAACAAAGTACCCGTAGCCATCGTAGCCCGTATGGAGGTACGGAATACGGGATAAACAGTGCGTAAAATTCCCGTATTGCGCAAGCTTCATACGGGCTACTTGGTGCTATGTAATCAGGACTGAAAAATAGGGGCTCTGCGTAACATCAGTTACTCAAGCCACCCTCGCAATTTAAAACAATTACCTAAGTAAAAGTAATGGCTTATTGGTGTTAAGCAGCATTTTATGAGTGAAGCTTCCTAATACCATATCGTGCAAACGGGTATGGCTAAATGCGCCCATTACCGTTAAATCAATTGCATGTTGTTGCTGGTAAGCGCATAGGGCCTCATCCGCTTTGCCGGTGAGCTTACTACTGGTAATATCTAAGTGGCCTGCCGCTTGTAATTTTCCAGCGGCTTGCTCTAGTAATTCATGCGCAGTGTCTTGTTTATCATTCACGCAAACAAGGTGACATGCTAAGCCTTTATAAAGCGGACTAGCAGCGACCATATCAACCGCTTTATCGGCGGCTTTACTGCCATCATAAGCAATCATAATGCGTTCAGGCTGCTTAAATTCTCCATTAACAATCAAAATAGGCTGGTGTAAGGAGCGGATGATTGCTTCCAGTTCTGCACCAATTTTATTGTTTTTCTTATCATGTGATAAGCCGCGAACTCCCAGAACTAACACACGTATGTTTTCTTCCAGTTCAACGAGTGACTCAATTAAACCGCCGTGGCGTTTGCTGCAAATAGGCTCAGCAATACCGGCAGTTATCACATGTTCTTTTGCGGCTTGTAACAAGGCTTTTGCTTTTTGTAATTGCAATTTGCTTTGTTGTTGCTCAAGCGCGCTAATTTCCTCTAGCAAATGCGCTTGGCTACCTAAGCCAATATTGCCAGACAGGTCAGAGGTAATTGCTGTTTCATGGTGATGGTCAATGGTATGTAATAATTCCAGTGGTGCAGCTATACCTAGTGCAACCCATGCGGCATAATCGCAGACAGCTTCAGTGAGTGCTGCACCATCAATACAAGCGAGCACGTTAGTTTGTTGGTTATTCATTAGTGACCTCCCATTACTTTTTCAATTTCTTCAGGATTATCATGTATTCCAAAGCGATCAACAATGGTTGCGCTGGCTTCATTTAAACCGAGTAACTCAACGTCAGCTCCTTCTCTACGAAATTTAATCACTGCTTTATCTAAAGCTGACACCGCGGAAATATCCCAAAAATGTGCGTGAGTTAAATCAATAATGATTTTATCGGCCGCTTCTTTAAAATCAAAATGGTTCATAAACGCATCGGCTGAGTTAAAAAATATTTGTCCGTGTACGTGATAAGTTCGCGCTTCGCTCGCTTCATCAAATGTAGAGTCAACATACATAAAATGACTGATTTTGTTTGCAAAAAACAGAGAGGCGAGTAAAACTCCAACAAACACGCCAATCGCTAAATTATGTGTCCATACAACAACGGTAACGGTTGCGAGCATAATGATATTAGCAGACAGCGGGTGTGTTTTTAGATGGATAATCGATTCCCAACTAAAAGTACCGATAGAAACCATAATCATAACGGCAACTAAGGCAGCCATCGGAATTAAACTAATCCAGTCAGACATAAATACCACCATAATCAGTAAAAATACACCGGCACAGAGTGTTGAAAGTCGTCCGCGTCCACCTGATTTAACATTGATGATTGATTGTCCAATCATAGCGCAACCTGCCATACCGCCTAGTAATCCTGCGCCAATATTAGCGATACCTTGACCTTTACATTCGCGATTTTTATCACTTTCTGTATCGGTTAAATCATCAACAATTGTCGCAGTCATTAGAGACTCTAATAAACCAACCACGGCTAAAGGCAAAGAATAAGGCAAAATAATGTATAAGGTTTCTAAGGTCAAAGGAACTTCTGGCCAAAGAAAAATAGGTAAAGTGTCTGGTAGTTCGCCCATATCACCGACGGTACGAATATCCAAGTTTAGGTAAATTGCAATCCCCGTGAGCACTAAAATACAAATCAGTGGCGAGGGTAGTGATTTACCAATAAATGGCACATAAGGAAATAAATAAATAATGCCTAATCCACCTGCCGTCATTGCATAAACATGCCAAGAAACATTGGTTAATTCAGGCAATTGCGCCATAAAAATAAGAATGGCAAGCGCATTAACAAAGCCGGTTACTACCGAGCGAGAAATAAAACTCATTAAACTTCCAAGTTTTAAATAACCCGCAATTATTTGCAGAACACCGGTTAATAAAGTGGCAGCTAATAAGTATTGCAAACCATGCTCTTTTACTAAAGTAACCATTAATAGTGCCATTGCCCCCGTTGCAGCGCTAATCATTCCAGGTCGACCACCGACAATGGCTGTGATGAGAGCAATGCAAAAAGAGGCATATAGGCCGATTTTTGGATCAACCCCTGCAATAATGGAAAAAGCGATTGCTTCGGGAATAAGAGCAAGCGCAACAACAAGGCCGGCTAAAACATCCCCGCGAATGTTTCCGAACCAGTCTTGTTTGTTAGAGAGTAAGAGCATTAGGTATCCTGTGAATTAGAAAGTATAAAAACAAACTGACCTGTATGTGCTTGAATACTAGCCCACAAAGTACAGTTTCAATCTTTACAATTATAACAAAGCATAGCTTGTTGGGCAGCTAGAAAATTGTAATGCACTGAGGCACAGCGCTTATCGTTTTAACTAAGCTATAATTAGACAGATTGATTATTTTCTGGAGATACGCTGATATGCCAGCCATAAAAATTAAGCCACAAATTATTATTAGTCTCTATTTTCTGATAACGGCTTGTGCAACGTCATTACAAGAAGGGGCGGAAGATATATTAATAGTGAATATTGAACCGGCTGAAAAAATATGTGAATTTTTAGGGCAAATTTCCGCTTCAGAAGGGGGGATGGTTTCTGGCGACTTTATGCGTGATAGCAAAATTAAACAAGGGGCTATTAATCAGTTAAAAAATAAAGCATTATTAATGGGCGGTAATACCGTCTATATAGAAAAAAATTTTAATGCCCTTAAACACTTAACACCGCGTAAGTTAAACCAAACCAATATAGGGTTTGTGTACCGCTGCACTTTTTAAATGATAGCTTTCATCAGAATACAATATGACAAACTCTAAAAATTACTTAAACGTTCCCTATGCAGAAAAAGATGCTGCAAAAGCATTGGGTGCTCGCTGGGATCCTGCAAAAAAAAAATGGTATGCGCCTGCCGATTTAGATAAGGCGTTGTTTGCAAATTGGCTAGTAGATACCAGTGTTGCTAAAGTGACAGCTAGGCCATCGTCCACAAAAAAAACATTACAAGATGTGATAACGCATGCGGCTGATAAAAACTTTGTCGCCTATAGTGGCGAATTACCGCCTTGGAATTAGCGCAACGTGCATACCTGATATGAATGATTTACGTTATATTGCAAACTACCCTGAACCCATAAAAGCGAAGATTCAACAGTTGATTGCGCAGGATAAATTAGCCGAATTGTTATTAACTCGGTACCCGCAGACGCATACGATACAAAATAGCAAAGCGCTTTATAGTTATATTATGGACTTAAAAAATCAATTTATGCGTAAATCAGGCCCATTGAGTAAAGTGATTTATGACGATAAGTTAGATGTGCTGCATCAAGCACTCGGTTTGCATAGCTTTGTTGTTAGAGTGCAGGGCAGTAAATTAAAAGCGAAAAATGAAATTAGAATTGGCGCAGTATTTAAACGCGCACCAATCGATTTTTTACGCATGATTAGTGTGCATGAACTGGCGCATATTAAAGAAAAACAGCATGACAAGGCCTTTTATAAATTATGTGAGCATATGGAGCCTGATTATCAGCAGTTGGAGTTTGATACACGCTTGTATTTAACCTATTTAGATCATTTTGGTGAATTGTATGTTTAACGTATTACAACATCATTATAAAAAATAAGAGATAGCTCTGGGGGCGAAGGCTTTAGCCTTCTATTGCATCATTAAAAGCAGTCTAAAGACTGTGCCCCGTACCTGTATTTACTAGATAAAAACCATGACAAAACAAAATCTTAAAATTGGCTTATGTAACCCTAAAAGTCCAGAAAATGTTGGCTCGGTTATGCGCGCGGCAGCGAATTATCGAGCTCAGAGCGTGTGTTACACCGGAATGCGCTATGAACGTGCACTACAATATAGAAAAGACCTTGCGGATACCAGCCGTAAATGGGGGAGAAATATTAGCTTAAGCGGCGTTGATAATTTACTGGATGCAGTAACTGAGGGTATGCAAGTGATTTGTATCGAACTTGCTGAAAATGCAATTTCACTGCCAGACTACCAGCACCCTGAAAATGCATTGTATATTTTTGGCCCTGAAGATGGCTCAATTAGCCAAGAAATTATTAATCAAGCTGATGCAGTGGTGTATATACCAACAGTGGGCTGCATGAATTTAGCCGCAACGGTAAATGTGGTGCTGTATGATCGTCTGGCAAAATCGGAGCAGGATTTTGCTGGGAATGAATTGGTTAGAGAGAGTAGAGATAAGAATAATTTATTAATCGTTTAGTCATAAATAAAAAAGCCTCTGAAAAGAGAGGCTTTTTGCTATTGAAATTAGATTTGGATTAACAACCTCGCTTAGGGTGACATTTAGTACCGCCACCATCATTACCGCCGCTTGATAGCTTACGTACAATGGAAATGTTTACGTTAGCTGTGGTGCTTAATTCACCATCAGATACGGTATAACTAAAGCTATCGCCGCCACGACTGTTACCGCTAACAGAATAAGTGATACTGCCATTATTATTAACTGAGGTAGTCCCTTTTGATCCGTTGCTTGCTGCTATAACTGTTAATATAGAGCCTTCAGGGTCAGAGTCGTTAGCGAGTACGTCAATCGTTATGTTGCCACCTAATAGAACTTCAGCACTATCTGCCATCGCGGTAGGTGCATCATTAACAGCGAGTACTTCAATCGATACGTTACTGCTTGAATAGCCACCAAAGCCATCCGTAATCGTGTAAGTAAAGCTATCGGTGCCAGTATAGTTAGCATTAGGTGTATAAATAATGCTGTTAGCATTAATAGTGATATCGCCAGAGGTCGGCGTTGATGTACTACTTATTTGTAAAGCATCTCCATCAGCATCACTATCGTTATTTAAAACATTAATGGTTTTAGCTGTGTTTTCATCAGTGTTAATACTATCATCTTGACTGATAGGGGTTGTGTTAGTGTCAGTAATCGCGGTAGAAACAGGAGACAGCTGAGTTTCATTTGCCGAGTTATCACGCGCTTTTACTTGGTAGCTATAGGCTGTGTCAGAATCAAGCCCTGTTGCTAAATAGCTTGGAGCAGTTTGCCATGCACTTGCAATACAAGCGCTACCACCATTGCTACAAATGAATTGATACTCGACAAAACCAGAATCATCAGTCGCTTCTGTTGCAACCATACTAATAGTAGATTTACTGGTTGCGTAAGGGTTTATTGACCATGACATAGGATCAGGGTTAGGTGCTGTTGTATCATTAGATACCGCCACAACGTCACCAGAAATATAATATTTTCCTAAACTGCCGTAGTCAGAATAATTACCATCGGTAGTTGCATTACCAACGCCACTGATACTAAGAAAATATCGACCTGCACTCACGGTTTTAATGATAATAGCTTGGGTATTATCTAAAGGGTCAGAAGAGCTAATAATATTACCTGCTTCATCACTGAGTGTCGCTTGTAGGTCTAAATTTGCCCCGCGTCTAACTGATCGCGTATAAGCATCCCATGCAGGAGTAATAAGTAGATTAATATCACCCGCGGCAGTATCAAAATAGAAAGTATCTATATCGCTACGGGTTTCAATAATACCTTTATTGTCAGGGCGTATATTAAGTGCATCAAATTCAGGGTTGCTACTCGCAATAAACCCATTGGAATCGATAAGTAAGGGACTGGCTGATAGTTTGCTATTACTGTGGTCATCTAAGCTCACTTGTAACGCGTTGCCTATAATGGAGATGTCATCTTGCGTATTATTAGCACCCGTATATTCGCCTTTGCTCCATTGGGTCACATTATTATAATAGCCTACGCCCATTATCGGTGCCCATGAAGTTAACCCTGCACCATGTCCAGTGTAATAGCCAACAGTACTAGTGCCATCATGAGATAAGGCGAGGTTATGCCCTAATTCATGAGATGAAGCTTCGGCAACATAGGGTGCATATCCGCCACCCAAATTATCGTAATAAACTAATGCGGGCTGATAATATTCATAGTTTGATCTTCCCCAGACACCGACATACGCAACACCACCAGAGGTCTCGTGGGGCATGAAAGTACCATTCGCATCGGTCTTACTGGTGATTAAAATATGCCCGACTTTAGGGCCAAATGAGCTAGGTGCTTCTGTTGTTACATCAATATCAAAAGGGGCTAAATCTTCAGCAATTCGGTGCCAAATTTCAGCAATATCTAGTTTTTCTGCATTGGAAAAATCGCTGGGATTGGAGTCCTTGTCAAAGGGGCGCGCTTGATAGCTACTGGCTGCACCTGTTGCGTTATTCCAGGCTGTTCCTGTAACGGTGTAACCTTTGAAATTAACATACACAACATTAGCCGCATTAGGCTTGCTGTGTAGTTTAAACGCATCGGTTGGGTTGATGCCTTCTAAAGCAGGATTTGCTTCTAGCTCTGCTTGACTAATAGGTTTGGGTAATACCGTATCTTGATAAAATATGCCACCTTGTTTATCGGCATGAATAAAAGCCACATCACTCGCTGGAAAACTAAAGCCGTTTAACCACTTTAGCGCTCTTGCTTGAGCTGGAGCGGGTAATTGTTCGAGTTGATTTTTTAAACGACTAGTAGGCAATTTATCCAGAGTAACCGCTAAAGCGGCAGCGCCGAACATTTTGTTTTCATCAGGGGCAGCAATAGCACCACTAGAGAGTATTGCTGTTGCTAAAAGGCTTAGTGGAAACGCAAGAGGTCGCATGAGCAAGTCCTTAGGTAATTAAAAATTATGCTCATATTGTATAAGCAATCATATGTTTTTTTGTGATGTGTTTGGTGCTTTATAAGATGAGCAGAAAATAATAATCAGGAATCGCTGGGCAAGTAAGCATTACGTTGGCTATCTGATTAAAAACGTAATGCTTACTGAGCATCTTATTAGTTAAATCCCTAAACTCTCCCAGAGTTCATCAACTTTTTTAACTACCTCAGGTGACATTTCTATAGTACGACCCCATTCACGCGTAGTTTCGCCCGGCCATTTATTGGTTGCATCAAAGCCAACCTTAGAGCCTAAGCCTGAGACAGGTGAAGCGAAGTCTAAATAATCAATCGGTGTATTTTCTAAAATGGTTAAATCACGCGCTGGGTCCATCCGGGTAGTAATCGCCCAAATGACTTCCTGCCAATCATGTACATCAATATCTTCATCCACCACAATCACAAATTTCGTGTACATAAATTGACGTAAATACGACCAAGTGCCTAACATCACACGTTTAGCATGTCCCGCATATTGCTTTTTCATGCTGATCACGGCCATGCGGTATGAGCAACCTTCAGGTGGTAAATAAAAATCAACAATTTCAGGAAACTGCTTCTGTAAAATCGGTACAAATACCTCATTTAAAGCCACGCCTAAAATCGCGGGTTCATCAGGTGGTTTGCCGGTGAATGTACTATGATAAATCGGTGCTTGGCGTTGCGTAATGCATTCCACGGTAAATACAGGAAAGCTATCGACCTCATTATAATAGCCGGTATGATCGCCAAAAGGCCCTTCAGGTGCCATATCATCAGGGTAAATAAAGCCTTCTAAAACAATTTCAGCACTCGCAGGCACGTGTAAATCATTAGTGATTGATTTGGCGACCTCGGTTTTACTACCGCGCAATAAACCGGCAAAGGCATATTCGGATAAAGTGTCTGGAACAGGCGTCACCGCCGCTAAAATAGTCGCGGGATCAGCGCCTAAAGCCACTGAAACCGGATAAGGCTCGCCAGGATTTTTCTCTTGCCATTCTCTAAAGTCCAAAGCACCACCGCGATGCGCTAACCAACGCATAATCAGCTTATTTTTTCCAATCACTTGTAAACGATAAATACCGAGATTATGACGATCTTTATAAGGCCCCTTAGTAATCACCAAAGGCCAAGTAATCAAAGGCGCTACATCCTCAGGCCAACACGTCTGTATGGGATAAACACTTAAATCAACTTCATCGCCTTGCCGAATTAATTCTTGGCACGGTGGGTTTTTAACCACTTTAGGTGCCATGTGTAATACATTTTTAAACACCGGAATTTTATCCATCGCATCTTTCATGCCCTTAGGTGGTTCAGGCTCTTTAAGTTGTGATAGTAATTCACCTACACCGCGTAAAGCCTTAACTGATGTTTCGCCCATACCCATGGCAACCCGGTCAGGCGTACCAAAAAGATTGGCTAATACGGGAATGTTATGACCTTTAGGGTTTTCAAACAGCAGGGCAGGGCCGCCTTGTTTTAACGTGCGATCACAAATTTCTGTCATTTCTAACACGGGATCAATTTCTTGCGTAATGCGTTTGAGTTGGCCGATTTTTTCGAGTTGTGCGATGAAATCTCGCAGGTCTTTGTATTTCATAGAGGATGTGGGTGAGTGAGTGGGTGTGTGGAAATCTGATTTTTGTCGAATGGGTAAAATGAATCGCTTTGCTTTTTATACGCGTAATGAAACCCATCAAACAGGTGAATAAAGATAGGTTTCGCAAAAAGATGCTATACCAATTCTACTCAAATATTTAATTCCGTAGCCCGTATGGAGGTACGGAATACAGGGTGAAAAATGCGTCGAATACCCCGTATTGCGCAAGCTTCATACGGGCTACGGAATACTACCGCGATTAAACATTGTCTAGGCCATCTAAAGTAAGCATATCAAACTTGCTATTTAAACTAGCGTTAGCATCACGAACTTTTAAAGAAGCGCTTTGTAATGCGTGTTTTACTTTATTTTTATATAAATTTTCTTGATAGTCTGCTAAAGCTTTCCGTATGACCTCACTTTTTGATAGATGAAGTTCCTCAGCCATTTGTGATATTTGTTGATACAACTGATTATCTGCTTTTAAAGTAACTGTGTGCATAATATTAACTTTAGGGTATTAGACGTATTACTTATTGTATTGATAATAGGTGGGTTTTGCACATGAATTATAAGCTTTTGCATTCTTTCTCGTTCCCAAGCACTGGCAGATTTTTTGTGAGCAACATAAAACTTACGGTATGATGCAAATAAACTTATAAAATAAGAGGGCACACCAATGTCTATAGCACTCAAACAAACAACGCTATCCGAACAAGAATATCTTGAAAACGAAAAATCAGCTTACTATAAAAGCGAATATCTAAACGGCGAAATTTGGGCAATGGCAGGTGCAAGCGATAATCATGTGACTCTTTCTATGAACCTTGCTTTTTTACTCAGGCAACAGCTCAAAGGTAAATCTTGCCGCAGCTACATCTCTGACATGAAGGTGAAAGTTGCATCTGCTAATGCCTATTTCTACCCTGATGTTTTTGTTAGCTGCAATTCAAATGATAAAGCGCAAGACTATTATAAAGAACATCCTTGCTTTATTGCCGAAGTGCTATCGCCATCAACAGAAGCCTACGACCGTGGTGATAAATTCAAATACTACCAACAACTGGCTAGTCTAGAAGAATACTGGCTTATTGATGCACAAAAAATGTCTATAGATTGTTTTACGCGACAAAACGATAAAGTCTGGAGTTTGCGCAGCTATTCTGTAGCGGATGAAATTGCTAGCATTGATGGACTAAACTGCAAAATACAATTAGTTGAACTATACGAAGAAACAAATATTTAATCCGCAAAAACCCCATCCATTTGCTGATTGGCCAACACACTGCCCAAGCTAGCCGCTTTAGCAATCCACATCATCGCTAAATTGCTATCTTTTTCTACACCTTTACCTAAAGCATAACAATCACCTAATAATTGCATCGCATCCGCCTGTTGCTGTTTTGCTGCTAAATTTAACCAATAAATCGCCAGAGTGGGTTTGTTATGCGTTAGCAACAATAAACTCAGATCATTTTGTGCCTCAGCACTACCCGTATCGGCTTGTAAAATTAAGTCACACTCCTCAGCGAGCAAAGGAATAACACAATTTTTAGTCAACTCGCTAAAGGCAATTAAGGTGCGGCTTGATGATTCTGTAATAAAGTCGATGGACTTCATCGCCATATAACGCCGAATAGTGCGCTCACTTAAATCACATAAATTGGCATAGCTTTTTACACTAATAAACTGTTTCATACGCTTCCTTAAAAGATTGTCATACTTATTTTAGTGGCATAGTGTGGATTGTCCTATTAATTTTGTACGCAAGTAAAATGGTGGGTTATTTTGATGGATTGATAATGATAGGGCCTTAAAGTAAATAGGCTTTAAATATCAAGTGGATAGGGGTTTTTATGGTCTGTGTTTATTTTTTGGCACAGTGAATGCTATAGTTATTGTGAGTTCCACTCAATATTATTTTTTAATTTTAAAGGTGAATATTATGAACATTCAAAATATGAATATGAAAAAAGCACAACAAGGTTTTACCTTAATCGAACTAATGATCGTTGTTGCGATTATTGGTATTTTGGCAAGTATTGCGATTCCGGCTTATAGTGATTATATTTCACGGACTAATGCAGCTTCTACTATGGCTGAACTGGGAGCATATAAGACATCGGTTTCTTTATGTGCCCAAGAAACTGGAATCTGGCCGACAACTGCTTGTGCTGCCGGAGGAACTGGCGGTGTACCTGCTGCTGTTAACTCTAAGAATGCGGCGGCAGTAGCTGTAAGTGCTGCGGGTGTAATTACCGGAACTAGTTTAGCCACTACATCTGCTGGTGCAGTCATGGGCTTCACTTTAACTCCTTCACAACCATCTGGCGGTACTCAGGAATGGGTAGTATCAGGAACAATCTGTGATAACACTAGAGGACTTAAAGTTGCAGCTGGCTGTGCTGCTCCTTAGTATGTAGGATTGGGGTGAAGCATGAACCCCAGCATGCACAACGCTTAAGCATTCACATCCGTTTAAGTCAATAAAAACCATCTACCATTTCATTGTGCTAGGTGGTTTTTTTATGTGTGCTTGTTTTTTACACAAATAAATCAAAAGGGTCAGACTCGATTGATCTCCTTAATCTCAATTATTTGTTGGGTTTTGTTCTTTATCCGTAGCAGCCTACATTGATATCGAGAACTTCAATGGGGTCAGACTCGATTGGTCTATTGTTAAGAATTCAATGGGGTCAGACTCCACAAAAATAGGGTCAGGTCTTTCCGTAACGCATATTTACATATTTATATGATAGACTCAATAAATGACAAGACCTTTAAGATTAGAACTTCAATAGGGTCAGACTCGATTGATCTACTTAATCTCAATTATTTGTTGGGTTTTGTTTCTTATCCGCAGCAGGCCTGCATTGATATCGAGAACCCTAGCAAAAAATTAGACATATAAACTGGTATGATATGATATGAACTTAAATTATTCTGGGGAATATGAATGACAACGATGATTTCCGAGGTTTATACAGCTTTTAGAAGTGCCGGGGTATCAGAAGAAACAGCAAAATCAGCCGCGGAAGCTCTATCGGCTGAGAGTTTAGCGACTAAAGACGATATAAGAAAGTTAGAAAAAGAACTCATTATTATTAAATGGATGATTGGCCTTGTAATTGCTGTTCAGGTATTGCCTTTTTTAAAGGCTATGTCACCGTTAAGTGTGGAATTTTAAAAACATCTAATTTTTCAGTAACTTAAGAATATTCTGATATATGGTTCAAAGTCAGAGAAATCAGGCTTTCAAAAGTTATTAGTTAAATTTTCAATACTTAACGGTGACATAGCCTTTTTAAAAGGGTTAATTTAGCCATTATTCAACAGTATTCTATAGGTATTAAATATCATGGCGAGACTTCCCCGATTTGTAATACCAGGACAGGCTCAGCATGTGATCCAGCGTGGAAATAACAGGGATGTGATTTTTGTAGCTGATGAGGATTATCAGTATTATCTAAAAAAATTAGGTGATGCCTGTAAGAAATATGAGTGTGAATTACATGCTTATGTATTAATGACGAATCATGTTCATTTGTTGATAACGCCTAATACAGCTCATGGTATTAGCAAGGTTATGCAAACCATTGGTCGGTATTATGTCCAATATTTTAATTATCAATACCAAAGGACGGGTACATTATGGGAAGGACGCTATAAAGCTACTTTAATTGATAGTGAGGACTATTTGTTAAGGTGTAGTCGGTATATTGAATTAAATCCTGTACGTGCTGGAATGGTGAAAGCCCCTGCAGATTATCCGTGGTCAAGTTATCATTTTAATGCTTTGGGCAGAGAAAATAAGTTAATAACGCCTCATGCCATTTATAATGCATTAGGAGTGAGTAATGAAAAGTGTAGGCTAAATTATCATGCCTTATTTAAAGAGCATATACCCGAAAAGGAAGTAGAAGAAATTCGGGAAGCAACCAATAAAGCTTGGGTTCTTGGTGGAGATCGGTTTAAGGCTGAAATTGATGGTTTAATGGATAGGCAGATCCAGCCAAAATCACGTGGGGGAGATAGGCGTTCTGATTTGTTCAAAGAAAAGAGTACCAATCGAGCCTGACCCTTTTCCTTTTCTTTTCTTTTGTTGATTCTACCCTTTTGATTCTTCAACTCTTTGTTGGGGTTCGTTCCTCACCCACAACCTACATTGGTATAGTAATAAATGGGGGTGGAGTAAATTAAAGAATTATTTTAGAGGAATATTGATGACTACCATGATTTCTGAAATTTATGATGCATTGCTTTCGGCAGGGGCAGATGAAGTAAAGGCGAGAAAAGCAGCGGAAGCGATTGCTGAGCATGAAAAGCGATTTGACCATATTGATAGAGAGTTGCTTTTATTAAAATGGATGACGGGAGCAATGTTAGTAGGGGTTATTTCTTTGGTTTTGAAAGCGTTTTTTGTTTAGCGCGATAGTTTTTTAACAAAAAATCACTTAGATATGAGGTTGTGAGAGTTAGAGTATAAACGCCAATATTAAACTTGGCGCTATGATGATGGCCTCTGTTGGGATAGTAGCGGTATTGGTAAATGCTACTGTAATTAATAGTATCAATGCAAACCCAGCGTGGAAATAATCGTGTGATGATAACGTGAATATTGGCTATTCTTTAATTTAAAATAGCCCCTTTAAAAAGGGGATAACATTAATAACAATCACCAAGCCTATCATCCATTTAATAACTTTAATTTCTCCATTTATTTCAATTATTTGTTTTTCTACTTTGCCAATATCAGCTTTGGTTAAGGCTTCAGCAGTATCTTGTGCTTCTTGTTCTGGTACGCCTGCTTTTCTAACGGCGGTGTACACCTCAATTATCAAAGGTAGTCTCCAAATGTACATCAAGTTAGAAGAAATTTATATTATATGCTTTCATTTTTAGCGTCAATGCCATTGTAGTTTAGGTTTCTCAAAATCAATGAGATTAGAGTAAATTAAAGTCATGACGAGTGCTCGTCACGGGTTTTATGAGCTGTTGATGTTTTTAGTCAGTGTAAATATTCACTCCCAAATAAAGTTTGAGAGTGAGATAAGTCATTTAAGCAGCAATCCCATTATGCCTTAACAAAGCATCAATCTTCGGTTCTCTGCCACGAAATTTAATAAATAAATCCATCGCATTTTCACTACCACCGGTTTCTAGAATGTTCTCTAAAAATGCGAGTCCCGCCGCTTGGTTAAAAATACCTTGTTCTTCAAATAAAGAATAGGCGTCGCTAGATAAGACTTCTGCCCATTTGTAGCTGTAATAACCCGCAGCATAACCACCGGCGAAAATATGCGAGAAGCTGTGGGC
>CBDUDV010000013.1:0-67944 GCA_965366065.1 uncultured bacterium
ATCTCCCCAAAATAGAGGGATATTCTATGATTTATAGAGTGAATTTTTATTGAGAACTTATTTTTCTTAGGTTTCATTTTTTTCGAGGCTCCCTATATTTTGATTGAGCCTGGTTGGCGAGGCGGATGAATTTTGCACGCCTTATGTTTTGTTTGTCATAAAAACTAAAAAAAATTAAAGATTAATTTAACCAAGTCGATAACTAAAGCAGAGAACAATAATTAGTTGTTTCTAAAAATTTTAAATGAACTTTATTTTCGGTACACCTCTAGGAGAACGATCATGGCTTCTGTAATTAATACTAATGTTTTATCGTTGAATTCACAGCGTAATTTAAGTAAATCACAAAGTGGATTAGCAACTTCATTGCAACGATTATCATCAGGCTTACGTATTAATAGTGCGAAAGATGATGCAGCGGGTCTTGCGATTTCAGATCGTATGACTTCACAAATTAACGGTTTAAATCAGGCGGGTAGAAATGCCAATGATGGTATTTCATTGGCTCAAACGGCAGAAGGAGCATTAGCTCAAACGACGGATTTGTTACAGCGGATGCGTGAGCTATCAATTCAGTCTTCTAACTCAACTAACTCTGCAGGAGATAGGGCTGCATTACAATCAGAGGTTAACCAACTTAAACAAGAAGTGGATAGAATTTCATCAACCACTGAATTTAATGGCTTGAAATTATTGGATGGGTCATTTACATCGCAAAAATTTCAAGTAGGTGCAAATGCCAACCAAACTATTAATGTGTCTATTGAAGGTACCTCTTCGCAGCATTTGCAGGATAACCGTATTGATGGTGTTAACCAGTCAGCTCAACAGGGGACAACTGCGGTTCAAAGTGCCACAACAAGTGGTGGTGTTGGGGCTACAAACGGTATAGCAGAGCAAACACTAACAATTAGCGGGTCTTTTGGGAAGATTAGTAATCTTAGTGTAAATACAAACGATTCAGCATTTACTGTAGCTTCCGAGATAACTAGCCGTGAAGCTGAAACAGGTGTAACTGCAGATGCTATAACCGAGGTGGAACTTTCATCTATAAGTTCAGGAACAATGTCGTTTGATATTTTCTCGGGAGATGGGTCGGCAACTGATTCTACAAGGGAAACTATTTCGGCGCAGGTATCGGGAGCGGCTGGTAGTGAAGATTATAGCTCGCTTGTTTCAGAAATTAATAAAAAATCAGGAACTACAGGAGTGACTGCGGAGTTAAATACTGATGGTACGGTACGGTTAACTCAGGCAGATGGTAAAGATATTGCCCTTGCAGGTATAGTTCATAGTGGGACGGAAACAGATATTAGCGTTAGATCATATAATACAGATGCTGATGATGGAACAGATCGGTTTTCTCAGGCGGTTACTGATATAACTGGTAATGGTGCAAATAATAGCACTAGAATTACAGGTAGAATTGATCTTCATTCCGCTGGAACTTATACCGTAAGTACTAATGTAGCTAATACTGCAGGGAGTATTTTTAATGATTCTACCCAAGACGCAATTCAGGGTTCGCAAGCAGAAGAGTTGGCCACTGTAGATATTAGTTCGGCGGAGGGTGCGCAAAAGGCGATTCAGATTTTAGATTCTGCATTAGCTCAAGTTAGTGGCTTTAGAGGTGACTTAGGTGCGGTGCAAAACCGGTTTGATGCAACCATTACCAGTTTACAAGCAACTTCTGAGAACTTAAGTGCTGCGCGAAGTCGAATTCTTGATGCCGATTTTGCGGAAGAAACAGCTAACTTAACTAAGTCTCAAATTATGGTGCAGGCAGGTACTGCGATGTTGGCTCAGGCTAATCAGGTTCCGCAAGGTGTATTGAGTTTATTAGGTTAAAATAACTAATTGATAGCAGGAGTTAGCTTATACAAGGCTAGCTCCATTTGTTATTGTTAAAATAGGAGTAACGTTATGGACATTAATCCAAACATGACAAATATCACCCCTGTTGACTCAAAATCGCAGGGTGTCTCTGCACCGCAGGAAGGGCAGAAAGCTAAAGTGGATGGTGTTCCTGCTAAAGTAGAGGCTGTAAAGCAAAAAGAAGTAGTTGAAGAAAAATCGACTGTCGCTGAAAATCCAGTAAGCTCTGAAGAGTTGAATGCTGCGGTTGAAAAAATCAATAATCAGCTGAAGGTTGATCAGAAAGGCTTAGCCTTTTCTGTTGATGAGGCGAGCGGTCGTGATGTGGTGAGTATATTTGATACCGAAAGCAAGGAAGTGATTAAGCAGTACCCTACTGAAGAAGTACTTAAATTAGCTGCCGATTTAGGTGAGCTAGCTGAAGGTGGTTCGATGGAGAGAGCATTTAATATTTTCACTTCAGAAGCATAAGTTTTTAAAGTAAAAAGTGATAAATTATTTATAAGGAGAGCGGTTATGGCACTTACATCATCTGGTATAGGTTCTGGGCTTGATATTGATAGTTTAGTCACGCAACTAGTGAGGGCTGAAGGATCGGCTCCCTCGTTACGTTTGAACAAGCGTGAAGCAGTCTATCAATCTGATTTATCAGCAATAGGGCAGTTAAAATCTGCGCTAAGCGAGTTTCAAACTAGCTTGGAAAGTTTGAGTAATGTTGATAAATTGCAGCCTCGTTCGTCTAGTTCTAGTGACCCTTCACTCTTTACGGCTTCTGCTGATCAGACTGCTACTGCAGGAAGTTACGAGATAGAGGTTTTAACTTTAGCGCAGCCTGCTAAAGTGCGCTCAAATAGTTTTACTGATTCAGATACGGAAATTATTGGCACAGGGACATTAGATATTAGTCTCGGTGCAAGCACTTTTCAAATTGCAGTTGGTAGTAGTAATAATACGCTTGAGGGTATTCGTGATGCAATTAATAATGCCTCTGATAATCCAGGGTTAACCGCATCGATCATTAATGTTGATGGTGGTCCTCAATTGGTACTGGATTCGAGTACGAATGGCTCTGCTAATACAATTACTATTACTGCTACTGATGATGATGGTGCGGATGGTTTTGATTTGGCACGTTTAGATTCGGCAAATTTAATTGTTGCGCAGCCCGCGCAAGATGCAACATTTAATTTGGATAATCAATTAGTTACTAAGGATAGTAATAGTTTTTCTGATGTTATTGCGGGTGTGACGATTGATTTGAAGAAAGAGGCTGTGGGTACCCCCGAGACTTTAACGGTTGAATTGGATTCGGGTGCTATTGAAGCTAAAGTGAAGCGTTTTGCATTAACTTATAATGCATTGACTGATGCGCTCAAGGGCTTATCAAGCTATGATCCGGAAACAAAAGTAGCCGGGCCTTTGCTGGGTGATGCTTTATTGCGCGGTGTGCAAAGCAGTGTGCGTAATATTTTAGGTGACTCGATTGATGGTTTAAAATATGGAAATATTACAGAGCTTGGTATTACAACCGATGAAGTGGGACATTTTCAGGTTGATACGACTCGATTAGCTGAAGTAATGACTGAAAGTTTTACGGCGGTATCAGAGTTATTCGCTAGTGATAATGGGCTAGTGTCTAAATTAGATAAAACTTTGGATTCTTATTTATCGTCAACCGGATCGGTTGCTTCCAGAGAAACAAGTTTACAAAGCGGTATTAAAGATGTGGCTGATGATCGAGAAGTGCTGGGTAAGCGATTAGCGGCAATAGAAAAGCGTTATCGCTCTAAATTTTCCGCAATGGATTTGTTATTAGGGCAGTTGCAAAATACCAGTACTTATTTGGCGCAGCAGTTAGAGAATTTGCCTGGTGTTGTTCGTAATAAATAAAGTACTTAAGCATCTTTAGATGCGACTCCTTTAGTTGAGTTTTTGTCTGTGGGTTTTAGGGGAGGGCGGTTTGGTTAAAATCCAGAATTCAATAGCCATATTTTTTATTTTAGAATGTTAATGGTGAGTTATTTTCAATAAATAGCTAAAGTTTTATGTTTTCAAGACGATATAGATACTAGTTGAAGGTATTTATATTTTAAGAAGTTTGGGCATAAAAAGGAGTGTGACATGAATGCAAGCGTAGCAATGAAACAGTATCAGTCTGTTGGAGTACATAGTGGTGTAATGGATGCTTCACCACATCGATTAATTCAAATGTTAATGGAAGGTGTGTTGCAAAGAATTGCACAAGCAAAAGGAAATGTTAAGCGTAAAGAAATTGCAGATAAAGCGATTAATATTACTAAGGCGATTAATATTGTTGCTGGCCTACGTTCAAGTTTAGATGCTGAGCAAGGTGGCGAAATTGCAGCTAATCTTGATAGTCTTTACGATTATATGTTACATCGTTTAATGCTAGCGAATGCAAGAAGTGATGAGGAAATTTTAGATGAAGTTTCTACTTTAATGATCTCAATTAAGTTGAGTTGGGATAGTATTGCGGATCAAGTGGCTCAATAGTGGCTGAGCGTGAATTGAAAATTGAAAGTTTAATTCAACTAACGCAATCGATGGTAGATAAGGCTGAGTTGGGTATTTGGGAAGATGTGATTGCATTAGAAAATGAGCGATCAGAGTTAATGAATGCCTATTTTTCTCAAGAAAAAAAATATTTCGATGATGTGGCGGCTATTCGAGTAGGTATAGAGGCTATTCAGTTGATGGATGAGCAATTAATGCTGCTAGGGCGGTTGCAAAAAAAAGAATTATCTCAGGCTTTGCAGGAGCTTGGGCAAGGAAAGAAAGCGGTAAACGCTTATTCACACTAAATTAATTTACGCTGGGCTAGTTTTTGCTGTAAATTGATTTTCACTTATTTATAGTTATGTTTCCTCATGGCTATAATCGCTACCAAATTAGAATTAAAAATAATGATAAGAGTCTATTTTTTACTTGTTGTTGTGGGTATTATTTGGTGGCTTAAAGTTTTTTTCAGTAAAAGTTCCAGTCAGCGTCAGCTTTATTTTAAGCAAAGTTTTGCTGCCTTTATTGTGTTGATTGTTGCGTTACTTGCGCTAACAGGACGATTGCATTGGTTGCTTGCGGTGTCAGCAGGAGCAGTTGCTTTTGTGATGCGTTTTTTGCCGGTGCTTTTACGATATATTCCGCAAATACAAAAATTAATGCAGTTTTTTTATCACTCTCGCAACGCAGCGAATCAATCTAAATCATCGGCGCAAAAATCAACAAATTTAACCAAAGAGCAGGCATGTGATATTTTAGGCGTTTCATTAACGGCTACTAAGCAAGAAATTATTGATGCTCATCGCAAGCTTATTTTTAAAAACCACCCAGATCGAGGGGGTAGTGATTATCTTGCTGCGCAAATTAACCAAGCAAAAGAAACCTTACTGCAAAGATAAAATGGTAGCGACTCATTACCTTGTGAAAAATATAGTCATCCCCGAGTGTTACCCAGTCAAGCGTGGGCACAAGCTTTATCGGGATCTATTGTTGCAGCATGGATTCCTGCTAAGAACGTGCAGGAATGACGAGCTAGGGTGTTTCTGAGTGCTTGTGAGTAATGATGATTTACCTGAAATGCTTGTATTGCACTGTCTTCATCAATGGATATTTATTTAATTGATGGCTATGAGGGTGTTTTTATTACTTGTGTTAGTTTTTTTTGTATTAGGTTGCTCTAGTACGCCTGAAAGAAAAAGAGACTTAACAAAAGCTAAATATTATACCGTGCAGTCAGGTGATACCTTATATGCGATTGGCTTTAGAACAGGCTATGGCTATAAAAAGGTGGCGGCGTGGAATAGTATTCGATCACCTTATAAATTAAGTGTGGGAAAAAAACTGAGGTTATTTTCTACTTATAAAAAAAAGACAAAGTGGAAAAAAGCAACGAAGTGGAAAAAATCGACTAAAAAATCTAAACCTAAAAAAAAGTGGCAAAGCTCGAAGCTCAATAAATTGCATTGGCAATGGCCAGTAAAGGGTAAGCTTCTGCGTGGTTTTTATGCGACTGATAAAAAAGGCATTGATATAGCGGGTAAGGTAGGTAGGAAGATCAAGGCTGCTGAATCAGGGGTTGTTGTTTATAGTGGCAGTAGTTTAGTAGGCTATGGTCGGTTATTGATTATTAAGCATAATTATTTGTATTTGAGTGCTTATGGGCAGAATCGGCGCTTGTTGGTTAAAGAAGGGCAAAAAGTGAAGCGTGGTCAAGTCATTGCAGAAATGGGGGTGGGAGTTAATGCGAAACCTTTGTTGCATTTTGAGATTCGGCGTAATGGTGATCCTTTGAATCCTATAAAGTATTTGCCGCGTTGAATAGGATGTTTTGGCATCCTTCATATAAAACTTAAAGTAGTTTACACTTCCTATCGTCATCCCCGCATGCTTTTAGCGGGGATCCATCATGCACATAGATTCCCGATAAAAGACTTCGGGAATGACGCTGCTAATGAAATGAAAGTGTAAGCTGTGTAGTGAAGGATGCCGATGTTTTAGTGTTATCCTTGGGATAATGAAATTTATTAGGTGGTTCTTATGACTGTTGTTACATTTGATACTCTGAATTTTGCGCGAAAGTTGGAGAAAAATGGTTTTTCAGCTGAGCAAGCTGCTATTTTGGTGGAATTGCAGCGTGAATCTATATCTGAAGCAATGGAGTCTCAGCTTGCTACAAAAGCGGATGTGTCGCTTTTAGATAAGGAATTGGCGATTGTAAAGTGGGTGAGTTTTGCTACTTTTGCAATTGTTGCAGTGCCTTTTGTTCGTGCTTTATT
This sequence comes from uncultured bacterium, assembly GCA_965366065.1. GTDB lineage: Bacteria > Pseudomonadota > Gammaproteobacteria > Methylococcales > Methylomonadaceae > Methyloprofundus. The sequence goes on from CBDUDV010000013.1 coordinate 6,669, forward strand.
TGTTGTTTGATACTATATGGTTTTATAAGTAACTGATGTTACGTAGTCTTACTTAAATTATCATTAAGTTAGGCATACCGAGTGGGGCACATTTCACCGATGCTAAAAACAAAGTAACCGTAGCCATCGTAGCCCGTATGGAGGCACGGAATACGGGATAAATAGTGCGTCGAATCCCCGTATTGCGCAAGCTTCATACGGGCTACTTGATGTTAACTATATATAATCAAGATTGAAAAAATAGGGGCTCTGTGTAACATCAGTAAGTAATTTATCTTCTCACTGAGCGTGCGGTTACAAAATAGAAACACCAAACGCCTTTAATAAGCTAATTAACTTAATTAACGGAAGCCCGATGAGTGAATTAGGGTCATCGCCTTCGATGCGATTAAATAATGCAATGCCTAGGCCTTCAGATTTAAATCCCCCTGCACAATCATAAGGCTTTTCTAACTCAACATAATGCATAATTTCTAATTCGCTAAGTGTTTTAAAATGTACGGTACTACAGTCAATATCAGTTTTAAATGATTGTGTGGCGCTATTTAAAACGCAAAGGCTGGTATAAAACGTGATGGACTTTCCGGATGATTGCTGTAATTGTAGAATCGTATTTTCTTTATTGCTCGGTTTGCATAATTGCTTGCCATTAAGCATAGCAACTTGATCTGAAGCGATAATGATATGTTGTGGGTATTGTTTAGCGAGAGCGGTTGCTTTTTGATGGGCTAAACGTAAAGCAAGTTCTGGCGCTGTTTCATTGCCATGAATATTTTCGTTAATATCCGGTGATGCGCAAGTAAAGTCTAAGCCTAATTTTTCTAAAAGCTGTTTACGATAGGGGGAGCTTGAGGCTAGGATTAGCTGTTGAGTTTGCATAAGAGAATGATTGACAAAAAGGTATGAAAAAGGCTATTATTGCACAGATATGTTAGATCAATTACCCGAACTTATAGACCCTGTTGTTTTTGCCGAGCGTACAAGTCACCTTGTAGGTAGTGTTAAGTTTCAACGGATGGATCGCTTGTCTGAATTCCTCTTCGATAAAGAAGGGGGGCTGCAAGTCGATTTGCATTTTTATAAAGAAGGTAAAGTTCCTACGATTGAAGGGCATATTGAAGGACATTTAAGCTTAATTTGCCAAACTTGTTTACAAGCACTCCCTTGGGATGTGCGTAAGGAAGTTAAAATAGGCATGGTACAAACTATAGAACAAGCTGACCGATTAGAGGACGGCTTGGAACCAATGGTTATTACTGAAGGTAAAATGTCGTTTCCTAGTATGATCGAGGATGAAGTGATTATTGCTCTTCCTGATTATCCTAGGCATGCAGAAAACTGTATGCAATATACAAATGTAGAGTTTGTAGAGCCTGAAAAAACTGGGAATGAGCCTGATAATCCCTTTTCTGTTTTAGCTAAACTTAAAAATACTGGAGCCCAATAATGGCAGTTCAAAAAAGTAAAGTAACACGTTCAACACGTGGTCAACGTCGTTCACACGATTCATTAACACCTAAGACTTTGTCTCAAGATCCTACAACAGGTGAGACTCATTTACGTCATCATATGACGCCAGATGGTTATTTTAAAGGTCGTCAAATTGTTGCATCTGACGAAGATTAAATAATGATTTACACAGTCTTGATTGTGTAATGGGTTGTTTGAAAAGCCGGGCTATATGTCCGGCTTTTTTATAAGATTTTTTTGGTATCCTTCATATAATACCTAAAGTGGTTCACGCTTTCTATCGTCATTCCTGTATGTTTTTAGCAGGAATCCATCATGCACGTAGATTCCCGATAAAAGACTTCGGGAATGATGCTGTTAATGAAATGAAAGTGTGAATTGTGCAGTGAAGGATGTCGATTTTTTGGAGTTTTAAGTCACGTGAGTTTAATTATTTCAATTGATGCTATGGGCGGAGACTATGGTGTTGATACAACGGTTCCAGCTTCACTAGACTGTTTGCGTCAGAATCCTGAATTGCGGCTAATTTTAGTTGGTGATGAAGTGGTTTTAAAGCCATTACTTGAAACGGCTTTAACTGAGTTTAAAGGCCGCCTATCTATTCAGCATGCATCAGAGCAAGTTGAAATGCACGAGTCTCCTGCAAAAGCATTGCGACTTAAAAAAGATTCATCCATGCGCGTGGCAATTAACTTGGTGCGTGATGGTAAGGCGGATGCTTGTGTCAGTGCGGGTAATACCGGCGCGTTGATGGCAACGGCTAAGTTTGTTCTAAAAATGATTCCTGGAATCGATCGTCCGGCGATTATGTCATCAATGCCTTCTATTTTCGGGCATACACATGTGCTGGATTTAGGCGCAAATGTAGATAGTTCTGCTGAGATTTTATTGCAATTTGCGATTATGGGAACTGAGGTTGTTAAAGCCTTGGAAGATATTGCTGAGCCCAAAGTCGGTTTATTAAATATTGGCGAAGAAGAGAGTAAAGGTAATGAACAAGTTAAAGCTGCTGCAAAATTATTAGAAGCGTCTGATTTAAATTATATAGGTTATGTGGAAGGGAATTCACTTAACGCAGGTGATAAAAAAGTTGATTTAATTGTTTGTGATGGTTTTGTAGGGAATATTGCACTGAAATCGATTGAAGGTGCTGCAAAAATGATTACGACAGTGATGAAAGAGGGGTTTGGTAAAAATATTTTTACTAAATGTGCTGCGCTGATTTCATATCCTATTTTAAAGGCGATTAAAAATCGTATCGATCCACGCTTACATAATGGTGCTAGTTTTTTAGGTGTTAAAGGCTTAGTGATTAAAAGTCATGGTGGTGCAGATGCACTAGCGTTTAAAACAGCAATTCATGTAGCAGAAGTGGAAGTAGATAAAAAAGTCATCCAAAAAATTAGTGAGCATGTGGAATTCACGCTTAAGCAGAGGGAAAACGTATGACACAGTATGCAAAAGTAATTGGAACAGGTGGGTATTTACCTGAAGATATAAGAACAAATGCGCATATATCTGAGATGGTAGATACTTCTGATAGTTGGATCTTTGAGCGTACAGGTATTAAAAATCGTCGCATTGCTGCAAAACATGAAACGACATCAAGTATGGCAGAAATCGCGGCAAGACAAGCGATTGAAATGGCAGGTATCGCAGCGGATGAAATTGATTTAATTATTGTTGCGACAGGGACGCCAGAAAACGTCTATCCGGGAACAGGCTGTGTTTTACAGCATCGATTAGGCATTAAAAAAGGCGTGGCGTTTGATATACAGGCGGCGTGTTCAGGCTCTATTTTTGGGTTGGATATTGCGAATAATTACATAAAATCAGGTGCTGCAAAAACCGTGCTAGTTGTTGGTAGTGAGATTAATTCACGTATTACTGATTGGACTGATCGTGGTACCTGCATCTTATTTGGTGATGGCGCAGGTGCTATTTTATTACAAGCATCTGATGAGGCCGGTGTGCTATCAACGCATATACATTCAGATGGGCAATATGAAGATTTATTGAACTGCCCTAATCCACAAGCTATGGATGAAGCGGGTGCGCCAGGTTATATCTCAATGAAAGGCAATGAGGTATTTAAGGTTGCTGTAAATACTCTAGGGCGCATTGTTGATGAAACTTTAGCCGCTAATAATATGCAGAAATCAGATATTGATTGGTTAGTGCCGCATCAAGCAAATATTCGTATTATTGCGGCGACTGCGAAAAAATTAAAAATGTCGATGGATCATGTGGTTGTAACTGTTGAAGAGCAAGGGAATACATCGTCTGCATCGGTTTTATTAGCCTTTAATGAAGCGGTTAGAGATGGGCGTATTCAGCGTGGCCAAACGGTTTTATTAGAAGCATTTGGTGCAGGTTTTACATGGGGTTCTGCCCTTATTAGATATTAGTAGAAGGTTTTTATGACTGAACAAAATAAACAGCTTGCGTTTGTCTTTCCAGGGCAAGGCTCGCAATCAGTGGGTATGTTGGCAGAATTGTCCAGTAGTTACCCTGAAGTGCAAGCAACCTTTGCAGAAGCTTCAAAAGTTTTAGGATTTGATTTATGGCAAATGGTCAGTGAAGGGCCTGCTGAAGATTTGAATCAAACTCATAACACACAACCTGCGATGTTAGCCGCAGGTGTGGCGCTTTGGCGGATTTGGAGTGCGAAATCAGAAGTGAAACCTGCATTTATGGCGGGACATAGCTTAGGTGAATATACCGCGTTAGTTTGCTCGGGTGTTTTGGCTTTTGATGATGCGATTGCGCTCGTTGCAGAGCGTGGCAAGTTAATGCAAGAAGCCGTTCCTGCAGGCGTGGGTGCGATGGCGGCTATTTTAGGTTTAGCTGATGAGCAAGTGGTTCAAGTGTGTGCTGATGCAGCGCAAACTGAAGTCTGTTCTGCGGTGAATTTTAATTCAACAGGACAAGTGGTTATTGCTGGGCATAACGATGCCGTTGAAAGAGCAATGGTTGCTGCAAAAGAAGCCGGTGCCAAGCGTGCAATTAAATTACCTGTCAGTGTTCCTTCGCATTGCGCGTTAATGGAAGGTGCGGCAGAAAAGTTAGCAGAAAAAATGCAAAGCATTACGTTTTCTGAGCCAAATGTTGTGTTATTACATAATGTTGATGTGGCATCGCATACGCAAGCGGATGAAATTCGCCAAGTCGTAAAACAACAACTTTTTCAGCCAGTACGCTGGGTGGATACCATTAATGCTTTAGTTGATCAGGGTGCGACAACGATTGTAGAAATGGGGCCGGGGAAAATTTTGATGGGCTTAAATAAGCGTATTGTGAAATCAGCCGAGCATTTTACAGTTAATAACCCAGATACTTTAAATACATTATTGGAGCATTATTCAAATGACTAAAAAAGTAGCCTTAGTAACAGGTGCAAGTCGCGGTATAGGTCGTGCGATTGCAGAGAAATTAGTAGAAGACGGTTTTTTTGTTGTAGGAACGGCTACTTCAGATAAAGGTGGCGAAGCAATTTCAGCTTATTTGGCAGATGGTGGAAAAGGCATGAAGTTAAATGTCGCAGATGCTGATTCTATTGCTGAGGTATTGAAAGCAATTACTGATGAATATGGCGTGCCAGCTGTTTTAGTTAATAACGCAGGTATTACGCGTGATAACTTATTGATGCGCATGAAAGATGACGAATGGGATGATATTATTAATACCAATCTAACGTCTATTTTTAGAATGAGCAAAGCGGTTTTGCGTGGCATGATGAAAGCAAGATCAGGACGTATTATTAATATTGCTTCTGTGGTTGGTTCTACAGGTAATGCAGGGCAAGCGAATTATGCAGCGGCTAAAGCAGGCATGATAGGTTTTACTAAATCGATGGCGAAAGAAGTGGGTTCGCGCGGCATTACTGTTAATTCAGTTGCACCAGGTTTTATTGATACTGATATGACCAGTGAACTTTCAGACGATATAAAAACAGCTTTATTAGCAGGTATTCCTTTAGCGCGTTTAGGTGATGCTAAAGAGATTGCACATGCGGTGGCGTTTTTAGCTTCGGATGGAGCATCTTATATTACAGGCGAAACATTGCATGTGAATGGTGGGATGTTTATGGCTTAAATTTATGTTATTTGCATAAATTTAAAGTATAATTGCTGCGGTTATAGGATTTTGCCTATATACCGTATAAATTTAATAATAAAAATAGAGATGTTGTATTCATTGAAAACCGCATCTATCTAAAGGAAATATAATATGAGTAACATTGAAGAGCGCGTAAAGAAAATTGTTGCTGAGCAACTAGGTGTTAAAGAAGATATCGCTAACGATGCATCATTTATTGATGATTTAGGTGCTGATTCATTAGATACAGTTGAACTAGTAATGGCTTTAGAAGAAGAGTTCGAATGTGAAATTCCTGATGATGAAGCTGAAAAAATCACAACAGTTCAGCAAGCAGTAGATTACGTAAACTCTAACGGCTAATTTCTTTAGCTCGTTACTGATTAATGGGTAATATTCTATTACCCATTGATACCCTTTCTTTTTAAATTCATTTAGGACCATTCAATTGAGTAAACGTCGCGTTGTTATTACGGGTTTAGGCGCAGTTACGCCTCTTGCTAACACTGTTTCAGAAACTTGGGACGGCATTATTAATGGCAGAAGTGGTATTAGCCAAATTGATTCTTTTGATATCTCAGGTCACGCAACTACCTTTGGTGGTGTGATTAGAAATTTTGATATTAGTGAGTATATTCCGGCTAAAGATGCAAAGCGTATGGATGGTTTTATTCATTATGGTATTGCAGCGGGCTGTCAGGCGATTGAAGATTCTGGATTAGAAGTCACTGATGAAAATGCAGAAAGAATTGGGGTTGCTATTGGTTCGGGTATTGGTGGAATTACAGGCATTGAAGAATGTCGCATGACCTTTGAAAAAAGTGGTGCACGACGTATTTCGCCTTTCTTTGTACCAGGCAATATTATTAATATGATTTCAGGTAACCTTTCCATTAAATATGGTTTAAAAGGGCCTAACTTCGCCATAGTGACAGCTTGCTCAACCGGTACACATTGTATTGGTGATGCGATGCGTAAAATTCAATATGGTGATGCTGATGTGATGGTTGCAGGTGGTGCAGAGCGCTGTACAAGTTCTCCTACTGCAATGGGTGGTTTTGCTTCTGCAAAAGCCTTATCACGCAGAAATGATGATCCACAAGCGGCAAGTCGCCCTTGGGATAAAGACCGTGATGGTTTTGTACTTAGTGATGGTGCGGGTGTTGTCGTACTTGAAGAGTTAGAGCATGCAAAAGCACGTGGCGCAAAAATTTATGCTGAAGTGATTGGTTATGGTATGAGCGGTGACGCTTACCATATGACTACGCCTTCAGTCGGTGGTGAAGGGGCTGCACGTTGTATGAAAAATGCAATGAAAGATGCCGGTGTTAATGCAACAGCGATTGATTATATTAATGCACATGGTACCTCTACGCCAGCAGGTGATCTGGGTGAAACGCAGGCAATGAAAGCAGCTTTAGGTGATCATGCTTATAAAACGGCCGTCAGTTCAACTAAATCAATGATTGGTCATTTATTAGGTGCTGCGGGTGGTATTGAAGCCGTATTAAGTGCATTAACTATTAAAAATCAAATTGCACCACCTACCATTAATTTAGAAAATCAAGATCCAGAATGTGATTTAGATTATGTGGCTAATACAGCGCGTGAAATGAAGATTGATACCGCTATTTCTAATTCATTTGGTTTTGGTGGAACAAATGGAACCTTAGTTTTTAAGAAATACGCAGAATAAACTAAACAAGGTGGTAGTTAGTGATACTTATCAATGGTAAGCCCGCTACCACTATTCAAGCAACTGATCGCGGATTACATTATGGCGATGGCTTGTTTGAAACGATCGAAGTTATCCAGGCACAGCCTGTTTTCTTAACTCAGCATTTAGCGAGGTTAGAAGCAGGCTGTTCTGTTTTAAAAATCCCTTTCCCCGATAAGGCACTTCTATTGAATGAAGTGACTCAGCTTTGTCAGAATATTTCTCATGGCGTTATAAAAATAATACTGACACGCGGTGTTGGTGGACGAGGTTATCGCCAGCCAGACATTATTAATACAACACGCTATATCGCTTTACACCCGTATCCTGACTATCCCGAGAGTTATAAGACGAAAGGGATTAGTACGCGATTTTGTGAGACACGCTTAGGCATAAATCCTCTCTTGGCGGGCTTAAAACATAATAACCGCCTAGAACAAGTGTTAGCTCGTGCGGAATGGCAAGATGAAGTACAAGAAGGCCTCATGATGAACTTGCATGATGAAGTGATTGAAGGAACGATGACTAATTTATTTGTGGTGAAAAATCAGCAACTAATGACGGCTAAAATTTCCCAGTCAGGGGTGAATGGTATTATGCGCCAAATAATCATTGAGCAATCTAAAAGCTTGCCAAACGTAGTTAAAGAAATGACTTTAAGTATCGATGATGTACTGTGCGCGGATGAGCTATTTGTCACTAATTCAGTGATTGGCGTCTGGCCTATTACACGATTAGAAGATAAAAGCTATGTGATAGGCGATGTAACACAGCAAGTCATATCTCTTTTAAGCACAGCCAAAGCAGAAGATATTAAATAATGTTAAAGAAAATTAGCTTAGTGTGCATATTGCTTTGTACGATGCTCTTTAGCTGGGCATGGTTAGATTATGCAGACTTTATTGAAGCCCCCTTAGTTACTGAAACAAGTATTAGTTTAGACATAGAAAAAGGCAGCTCCTTTAATAAAATACTCTCAAAACTAAAACAGCAAGATATCATTTTTAATAAGCTGTGGTTCAAGTTATTAGCTTACGATGCTGGGTTAACTCAACAATTGAAAGCGGGTGAATATGACTTGCCCGTTGGTCTAACGCCAAATGATTTTTTGCTGCTGTTGAGTAAAGGAAAAGTTAAGCAATATAGTATTACTTTTCCTGAAGGGATCAGTTTTAAAGAAATGCGCGATGTTTTGCAGCAACATGATGCTATTCAACAAAGTATTGCACAGCTGAGTGATAAGGAGGTGTTACAGAAAATAGACTCTGAAGCACAGCACCCAGAAGGCTTATTTTTTCCTGATACTTACCAGTTTATAAAGCATACTGCAGATATAGCAATTTTAGCGCGGGCCTATAAAAAAATGCAGAGCGTGCTTAAAGAGCAATGGCAGAATAAAGCTGATGAAATACATTTAAAAAGTGCCTATGAAGCATTGATCTTGGCATCGATTGTTGAGAAAGAAACCGCAGTTGCATCTGAACGCCCTATTATTGCAGGTGTTTTTACGCGCCGCTTAAAAATTGGCATGCGTTTGCAAACAGACCCTACGGTTATTTATGGCATGGGTGAAAATTATCATGGCAATATACGGCGTAAAGATTTGCAAACACTAACGGCTTATAATACCTATAAAATTAATGGATTACCGCCAACACCGATTGCGATGCCTGGCAAAGAAGCGATTCATGCTGCTTTACACCCCGCTGAGGGTAATAGTCTTTATTTTGTAGCGAATGGTGATGGCAGTCATATTTTTTCTGCTACGCTACGTCAGCATAATAATGCGGTTAATAACTACCAAAGGAAACGTCGATAATGTTAGGCAAGTTTATTACATTGGAAGGTGGCGAAGGCTGTGGTAAAACCACCAATATAAAGTTTATCGAACAATTTCTAGTGGCTCAAGGCATTTCGGTAGTTATCACTAGAGAACCGGGTGGAACTGCCTTAGCTGAAAATATTCGTCAATTATTATTGGATAAGCAGCAAGAAGCGATAGCTGAAGAAACTGAATTATTGATGATGTTCGCAGCAAGAGCGCAACATATTAAGCATGTTATTCGCCCTGCCTTAGCGCAAGGGAAGTGGGTTTTATGTGACCGTTTTACCGATAGCAGTTACGCGTATCAAGGTGGCGGTCGTAATATGGATAATAAAGCGATTGCATGGCTGGAAGACTTTTCGCAACAGCAGATACGCCCTGATTTAACATTATTATTAGATGTGCCTGTAGAAATAGGGATGTCCAGAGCGAAGCAGCGTGGCGCTTTAGATCGTTTTGAGCTTGAAAAAATGGAGTTTTTTAATAAGGTACGGGATTGCTTTTTAGAGATTGCAGCACAGCAAGGCGAGCGCGTTAAGCTGATCGATGCGACTCAAGATTTAGCACAAGTACAAAGCAATATCACCGACATATTGCAGATATTTATTAATGAATAACGCGATTTATCCATGGCATACAAATGATTGGGTGCATTTAGCTGCTTATATTGAGCAAGAACGCGTCCCTCAAGCCTTATTAATGACCGGCGCTGAAGGCTTAGGCAAGCGTGCCTTAGCTTTACGTTATGCGCAGGCATTAGTTTGTACCGATAAGCTGAGTGTCGAAGCCTGTGGTCAGTGTGACAGTTGCCAATTGTTTTTAGCAAAGACACACCCTGATTTTATGTGTTTACAGCCAGCAGAAGAGGGCAAGGGAATACGTATAGATGATGTTCGTAGTCTCATTAATAAGCTCAACTTAAAACCGCAATATTCAACTTACCGTGTGGTGCTAATTCAGCCTGCGGATAAAATGAACATAAGTTCAGCGAATGCTTTTTTAAAGTGCTTGGAAGAACCGCCAGAAAGAACGGTGTTTTTATTATTAACCGAAGTTATGCAGGCCTTACCGGCGACTATTATTAGTCGTTGCCAGAAAATGGCATTAACTATACCTGATAGCAGTACCGTGTTAACGTGGCTAAAAGAACAAGGTGTGGTTAATCAAACGGAGTTGGTTTTAGATTTAGCCAATGGTTCGCCTTTACAGGCTGTCGAGTATGCACAAGATAATGTTGTGGAATTACGCAGTCGTTGTTTTGCTGAATGGAATCAGGTAGGCTTGAATAATGCTTGTCCAGTCAGTTTGGCTGAAACATGGCAAAAACTTCCTTTAGTCGAGTTGTTACGCTGGCTTAGCTTGTGGACTGAAGACTTAGTGAAATGTTGTTTCTCCGTGGATTCAGCTTTGCTGTTTAATAAGGATTTAGCTGAGCCTCTACAAGTATTGGCAAAAAAAGCAAACAAGAATCGATTATTTAAGTTTTATGATTTATTATTGAAAGATAGTTATAGAATCACTACGCAACTCAACAAGCAACTGCTTATTGAAGAGCTTTTAATTACGTGGGCGCAAGTAGTCAGAGGTAGGTAGATATGGCAGCAGCAAGACAAGGAATCTTATCCTTAGCAATTAAAGAAAAAAATGGCTTATATGCGGCGTATATGCCTTTTGTAGAGCATGGTGGTTTGTTTATTCCTACGCCTCGTCCTTATAAAATGGGTGAAGAGGTTTTTGTTTTATTGCAATTAATGGATGAATCGGAAAAATTACCTATTGCTGCTAAAGTGATTTGGATTACACCCGAAGGTGCTGAAGGATATAGGACTTCAGGAGTCGGCGTGCAATTTAGTGATCAAGATGGCGGTCAGGCGAAAAATAAAATTGAGACTTACTTGGCAGGGGCATTGGAGAGTGACCGCTCTACGCACACCATGTAGAAAATAGCTAAACAGATGATAATAAAAAATCCGTTATTTTGTTAAACAAAATAACGGATTTTTTGCTTTAAGCGATTAACTTTAAGATTAATAAACTTAGAGTTATGTATCCTCATCGCATTTGAATAAGCCATTTTTTTCGACCGTCATCCCCATATGCTTTTAATGGGGATCTACTTAGAACACTAGACTCCCGCTAAAAGCATGCGGGAGTGACGATAAGTGGCTTAGAGAATGATTTTTACAAGGTTACTAGAAAGTAACAATTACATCCATAGCAATAGCAATTTGATCATGGTCAGCACCACTATTGAATACATCTTGATCAGCCCAGTCATAACGAATTTCTGGACGAACTTTAAGCCATGAAACTGGCGAGTAGTTTAAGCCAACAGATGCGGCTAAATAGTTTGCACCCATATTACTAACTCGTGCGTTATCTACGTCGTTAAACCATTCTGCACGCACACCAATCGCTAGTTCATCATTGATATCATAAGTTACATATTGATTGATACCAAACCAACGGTCTTGACTCCCCGTCATGCTTTCAGATGTACCAAAATCATGTTGGATTAAATAATGGAGCTTATCGCCAAAGTCATGGGTTGCAACGATGCTATACATAGTTGTATTGCCAGTCGTAGGACTTTGTCCGCCGCTCGTCAATTGCACGGTAACAGATGACGCTTGATCGTCACTAGTCCAGCTTCCGCCCCCTAGAAAGTTCCATGCATCCGGGTTACCCGTCATATTATCCCAGCCCATGACTGCCCCACCATTAATAGAAAAATTATCATTGATGTCGTAGCTGAATAATCCACCTGTATGCGTAAAGGGTTCTGCATAAAGCATGGTGTAGGCGTGAGAATAGAAGAAGTTATCGGGAGAGGTCACAACCTCATTACCAATAGTAGTGTAGAAATGTCCTAATTTTGCCGTAATGCCGTTACCGATAGGGGCAAAAACTTCAACATATAACTGTGGCATGGCAATATCGTATTCTCCAGTATTGCTCCAATTATCGTCCCAACCTGTGGCTTGAGTATTATTTGCATCTCTACCGTACATAAAGTCCATACGGCCCCCGATATCCCAGCTATCACCCTCTGTATTGACGCCACGTTCAATATAAAAATTTAATTGATCTAGGTCAAAGCTATTAACTTTGTCATTAAAAAGAACGGGAGCATTAGTTTTGCCGTTTGAATTTCCTGTTACACCGGCTGACGCCCACATGCCAACTTCAATGCCTGCCTTTTTCATAATAGAAGTTTCGTTGACATCGAAATCAGTTAGCGATTGCACCATGCCGCCTTCAGCTGAAGCTTGAAGGCTTGTAGCCATAAGTATGCTACTGATTAAAGTGCGTTTGAACAGTTGTTGGGTATTCATAATATAGCCTTATATAGGATAGATTGAAAATTATCACACAGACGGGTTAACGAAGTGTGTCTGAAGATAGTAAAGCAAGGTATAAGCCATTATTAAAAAAGATAATATAAAACAGGTACTTGATATTTTTATTGTGGCATTTATATTGGATTATTTTATGTTTAAGGGATTATTTGCATTGATATGGTGCGGAAATGAATAATTTGTGGGTTTGGCGTGCCAATTAAAAGTGATGATGTTAATTGAGTGCCTGTTGAGCTGCAGATTTGGAGTTGAGGGTATTTAGCGAATTTCCAAGCTACACTTATATATCAAGTCTAATGTCATGAAATTGTAATAATTAAATGGTAACGGTTAAAAAGAGATATAAGTTAAAGCATAGGATGGAGATAGATATAAAGTGAACGACAACTCATAAAATATCGCACTCTTATGGTGCATTTACTTAATATTTCTTGCTATTTTAGTGCGGAATAAATGTATTAATTATTTTTTATTGTTTAAAAACAGTTGCTTGCCTAGTTGGCATGACCTGTGCAATAGGTTTATTGAGTTTTAATGAATTTAAACAGTAATGGAGTATTTTATGAAGTTAATCACAGCAATTATAAAGCCCTTTAAATTAGATGATGTGCGCGAAGCTTTATCTGATATTGGAATAGCGGGTATTACGGTAACTGAAGTGAAAGGTTTTGGGCGACAAAAAGGTCATACAGAGCTTTATCGCGGTGCTGAGTATGTTGTCGATTTTTTACCTAAAGCAAAAATTGAAGCCGCTGTTGCTGATGACGTCGTAGATCAAGCATTAGAAGCCATTACTAAAGCAGCGAATACCGACAAAATTGGAGATGGTAAGATTTTTGTTACGCATCTAGAGCAAGTCATCCGTATTCGTACTGGTGAAACAGGTAACGAAGCCATTTAATTTATATAAGGGGATAGAACAGTGGAACAATTAACAGAATTAAGTTATGCACTAGATACATTTTATTTTTTAATTTGTGGTGCATTCGTTATGTGGATGGCGGCTGGCTTCTCTATGCTAGAAGCTGGATTAGTAAGAGCTAAAAATACCACCGAGATTTTAACTAAGAACGTTGCGCTCTTTGCAATATCCTGCACTATGTATATGTTATGTGGTTATAACATTATGTATCCTGCAGAAGCAGTGAACAGTATTTGGCCAGGCATTAGCTTTTTAATCGAAGGTGATCATAGTGTTGCTGATGTATTAGCTAGCAAAGGGGATACGTACTATTCTAAAATGGCTGACTTTTTCTTCCAAGTTGTATTTGTTGCAACAGCGATGTCAATCGTATCGGGAGCAGTTGCAGAGCGTATGAAGTTATGGGCATTCTTGGTCTTTTCAGTGGTAATGACAGGCTTTATTTATCCTGTACAAGGTTACTGGAAATGGGGTGCAGGATTTTTAGATCAACTAGGATTTCTTGATTTTGCAGGGTCTGGTGTTGTGCATCTTTGTGGTGCTACTGCCGCATTAGCAGGTGTTTTATTACTAGGTGCTCGTAAAGGTAAATTTGGGCCGAATGGTGCAATTTACCCTATTCCTGGATGTAACATGCCTTTAGCAACATTAGGAATGTTTATTTTATGGATGGGTTGGTTTGGTTTTAATGGTGGATCACAACTAGCGATTCATGGAATAGAAAATGCAAATGCAGTCGCATTGATTTTTGTTAATACCAATGCAGCAGCAGCAGCAGGTGTGATTTCTGCTCTATTAACTGCGCATTTATTGTTTGGTAAAGCTGATTTATCAATGGCTTTAAATGGTGCGTTAGCTGGGTTAGTGGCGATTACTGCCGAGCCTTTAACCCCCACACCTTTATTAGCAGCTATCATTGGCGCGATTGCGGGTGTCATCGTTGTTTTCTCTATTATCGGATTAGATAAGTTAAAAATTGATGATCCCGTTGGTGCGATTTCTGTGCATGGTGTTGTCGGTATTTGGGGATTATTAGCGGTTTGTTTATCAAATGATGACTCTACGCTTACCGCTCAATTAATCGGTATTGTGACTATTTTTGGCTTTGTTTTTGTAGCGAGTTCTGCTACATGGATGGTTATTAAGGTGGTTATGGGTATTCGAGTAACTGAAGAAGAAGAATATCAAGGGGTCGATTATTCTGAATGTGGAATGGAAGCTTATCCAGAATTTACTAATTCAGGTTCAGGTAAGTAATATTTCTGATTGAAGTCATAAAAATCAAGGCGTTGCTAATTTATTAGCAGCGCCTTTTTTTTGCCTATCAATAATCAAATCACTGTTTTTAATGAATTAGAGAGAAAATCAGGGTACCCACAGTAAACTCAGTGTATTATGGCAATCTGAATAATAAAATAACTCTTTAACTTTTAAGTGCCGTTTGGCATTAATTATTTATACCTAATATACTTTCTTCATGACTGATTCAGATACGCAACGTACGATTTCAAGCATAGAACAAGCCGCTAAAAATATATTAAAAGATGCAACTGATAACTTAGAAGTTATCCCTGCGGTTGCTCTTAAAATATTACGTTTAACTAGTGATGATAAAGTCACTAAAGTATCTGATTTATCAAAGCTGATAGAAACAGAGCCGACCTTAGCCGCCAAAATACTGGGGAATGTTAATTCTGCAGCCTTTTCACTACCTGAAGAAGTAACGTCCTTACATCGCGCTGTTAATATGCTGGGTTTTTCAGTCGTGCGACAAACCGCGTTAGATCAATTGTTTTATAATAAATTGATTAAACATAAGGCGAACCAGCAATTTGATCAATTATTTTTCTGGCAACACTGTTTATTTGTCGCTTCTTTAGGGCGTGCGATAGCGGTTGCATTAAAACATGATGATCCGGATTTAATCTATAGTGCAGGTTTAATGCATGATATCGGTAAAGTTGTATTGGAATCGCATGGTAAAGTCAGTTATAGCGATTTTTTATTAGCTAGCCAAAACGATGAACAAATCACCCCTAAAAGTGAGCATGATTTTTTTGGTTTAACGCATGCAGAAATAGGTTATGTCTTTTGCGAGCAATGGGAAATTCCAGAACGTATAAGGTCGGTTATTTATTGTCACCATGATTTCCCTAGTGAAAATAGCGAATTTTATGCGCATAAAGAAGATATATCGATTGTCAGTATCGCTAACTATATAGCTTGGATGCATGGTATTGGTTCTATATCGGTCAATAGTACACCTGAGTTAGCGCCTGAAGCATTACAGCATATCGATTTTGAAAAATTAAATATAGAAGCACTGTTAGCCCTAGTTGATAAAGAAATGCAACAAACCGCTGGGTTCTATGGCATAAAATTCCCTAGTCTAATTGAGTTGCGTGCTACTTTGGTACAAACTACCTTGTTTTTAAATAGGCAAAGTAATTCACAGGAAACACTAGACAGTATTCCGAGTAGTTTATCTTTAAGTAGCCTGACTACGCCGCATAAAAGTTTGTTATCGGAGGAAATTATTCCTTGGACATTGGCAGCGATACAAAAAGATTTTAAATTTGAGCGTTTAATTATGCTGAATATAGATTTGAAGCATCGCCGCTTAATGACAACGCATGCACTACCCAAATCATTTGATAATGCCGCTTTAGAGCATTTTAATATTAAGGTGGAAAGCTTAAATCGTACTATTCTACAAAGTTTACGTGAACGTAAACCTTTAATTATTAATCATGATGCGGAAGAATCGGATTCTATTTTGCAGCAATTTCAGGTTGATGAATTTTTATTGATGCCAATATTAAGTGAAAACCGCTTGATTGCATTATTTTACGCAGATAATTTTAGTACTAAAAAAACCATAAAAAGCGAAAGTATTAAGCAGATTTCCCCCATTATTCATGAGCTGGGTATCGCTTTAACTAATGCAAAACGATTTGAGTTAGAAAGGAAAAGAGCTGAGCTTGATCCACTCACTGGCTTAATGAATAAGCGTATGGTATTAAATTTCTTAGATGAAGTTTTTCAATTAGCTGATGAAGACTTAAAGCAAGTTGCGATAGGTTTTATTGATATTGATCACTTTAAAAAGTTTAATGATACTTGTGGCCACCAAGCAGGGGATGATGCCCTGAAAATTGTTGCACAAATTATGCAAGCCTTAACTCGACCGCAAGATTTCATCGGTCGCTATGGAGGAGAGGAGTTTGTATTTATTTTACGTGATACGCACTTGGAAGGTTCGGCTGTTTATGCCGAACGTATTAGGCGGGAAATTGAACGCAAAGGAAAAATTTTAAGTCAGCGTTTTAATGGCCATGAACTGACGGTGAGTATTGGGGTTAGTTTTTATAAAGCTGAATACAAAAACTACGAAGCGATGACCGAAGCCGCAGATACGGCAATGTATAGCTCCAAACATAAAGGACGAAACCAAATATCGGTGGTGTAAAAGGGGTTGAATCTGGCAAATAATAAAAAGGCTTTAGCTAACTCTATCAGTTCAGTTAAAGCCTTTTTATTGTCTATTCTGACGTTTAAAACCGTAGCAGGGTTTCTAAGCGCAAGGTTTTATACTCCATCCATTTTAGTGGAAGAGATTATTTTGTAGTTAAACTTAGTTTAGTTGAGAGAGTATTAATCTCTGTATCAGTCGGGTCTATATCCATATCTAATAGAAATATACGATTAAGTTCGATGGTATTATCAACTAAGTACTTTGCAATACTTTGAGCGCGAGCTTTTGCTAACTTATGGAGTCGCAGAGGGTTAGGTGGAATAAGTTTAGATAACTTATCTTTAGCAATAACATAAAAATCACCTTGCAGTGGCTCTATTAATTTAGGTGTACCAAACAGTGAACGTTTGCCTAAATTGGGGAATTTCTGAATAAAGAGGGTTGCAAGCTGTTCATTGTATTCTTCGTCAGAAAGCTTAATATGCTCGGCTAAGACTTTTTTATCGCTACTCTTATTTAATTCAGCAGCTTTTAATTTAGTGAGCTGTAATCTTAAAGCTTCTGTTTGTAAAGGAGGCCAATCTTGCTTAGAAAATGCAGTCCCTTTGATTTCTAGTTTAAGCATCGGGCGACTAGAGAGCGCGATCACTAAGCTATCTAGCTTCGCGTGCTGCTTCGCATCTAGTTGATCCCCCCCTGCAGCAAAGCTAATTTGACTAATATCTTCATCAGTTCCCATCAGTGAGGCAATTGCGTTAAAAGGCGATGCAATGATTTTAGTGAGTACATTCACAAAGGCATCAAAAACGAGAGCGGATACGCTAAACTCAGGATTTTCTAAGTCGCCAGTAATAGGTACATCTAGTGTAATATTACCATCACTGTCCTCTAATAAAGCAATCGCTAAACCTAAGGGTAATGAAACAGCATCTGGGTTTTCAACTTTTTCACCCAACACTAATTTTTCGATTAAAAGATTATTGGAAGCGTTGAGTTTTTTATCTTTAATGTCATATTTCAAGCCGAGTGTCATATTGCCTTTTTCAATTTTACGCCCTGCAAATTCAGCCATATAAGGGGTTACTAAGGGTAAAGGCATACTGTCAAAATTGAGCTCAACATTTGAATTTCCCAAGCTCGGAGTGACTAAGCCTTTTATGGTAACGGGTGATAGGTGAGCGACTTTGCCATCTAGGTTAATATCAAATTCAGCATTCTTTTTTGATGAAATACCTTTTACAGACCCTTTAAGCTGAGTAATATGTGCAGAAAATGGCAGAATCAGAGAGAGATCCGAAAAGTCAGTGCTACTGTTAGCAATGATAACCTTGTTTACTTTATATTTTATTGGCTTTTCTGCTTTAGCTACTTTTTTCTGAGCCTTTGTATCTTTCGTTTCAGATTGAATGAGAATATCACTAACATTAATGCTTTTATCTTTACGGATTAAGACGCGCGAATACAGTTGGTCTAGCTTAATGGTATTAATACTGTAAGAATTAGCGGCCGTATCAGCATTGATACGATTAATATTTAAAGATCTCCATTTTAGAAAATCATGATTAGATTTTTTATCTCGGGTAACTAAACGATTAATATGGCTATCACCTTCAAATAACACTGCCATAGGTTTATTCGCAGCTTGTTGTACGGCGATATTCGCTTTAAGGTTAAACAGCCCTGAGACTATATTTAAACGCGCGAATTTATTAACATAAGGTTGAAATTCTTTCAGTGCAATGTCATTTATGGCTAAGTTGACCTTGCTAGATAATGGTTCAACGACCGCATGCCCATCAAGCTGTATTTTTCCAGATTTATTGAAGTTAAGCGCTAAATCAAAGGGTAGTTTGGCTTGTTTTTGATTGGAGAGCTGAGACGAATGTAAATTAATATTGGTTAAATTAATATGTGCTGCAGGTGAAACGCTTTTATCCGTAAAGTTAAGCGAATAATTATTGAAATTAACTTCCTCAACCAAAACATCCCAAGGTTTGCTAGCGCTACTCTTTTCAGGTTCTGTGCTCGCTTCTGTTGCAAGAGCAGCATTTTTAGGCGCGAATAAAGCTTGGTAATTAATGCTGCCATCGGCATTTAACCAGGCTCTGAAGTTAGCATTATTGGAAGCCAGTTGCTGAACTTTAACAGTTTGTTTTAATAGATCTAATGAGAGTCCTGATAATTTAAAATCACCGATATTAATTACGGCGTCTTGATTAATATCTTTGGCTATTTTTAGACCTGTAACGCCTATAGCGGTATTGTTAAGTAATAGTTGGGTTGTATCATTATTATGACTGAAGTGATAATCCGCTTTAAAATTTTCTTGCCCTTCTAATATGGCGAAATTAACACTGTCTGCTAATAACAGTTTCCATACTTTATTTAACTTAATGTGATTGAGCTCTATGTGACCTTCAGATTCAAGCGGTTTTAGTTTGACTTTACCTTGCCAGTTAAGCTGACCACCCGAAGCAAAGGTTAAGGCAACGCCAAGCTGTGAGTCTTTATTGATTTGCGTGGTGAAACCAGTAAGGTCCAAATTCAGCGGGTAAATATCAGCTCTGTGGTTGTCTGATTTAGTTTTATCTTCCCAGCTAACACCGCCCGCCTTAAGTGACAACTTTGCAATTGAAATAGGAAAAAGTTCTTGCTCTTTTTCGGTCGTTGTTTCGGTTTCAGCTTCTGCCGGTTTTTTTAAGTCGCTGAAATTGAAACTGCCGTCTTTGTTGCGCGCAATGGCAATATGAGGCGAGTCTAATAATATGTCATCTATTTGTAAGGATAGATCAAATACTGAGCGTAAAACGGCAATATTAATATAAAACTTATTGAAACTAAGAAAATTAGTATTATCTAAATTATTCAGCTGTAGCTTATCGATGCTGAATTCTAAAGAGAAGGGGTTGAATTGTATTTCGGCAATCGTAATATTGCGTCGAGTTTCCTCTTTAACTAGCTTAGGCACTTGGTCTTTTAAGGCGGCGGGTAATATTAAAAAACCCAGTAGTGCATAGAATATTAAAGAAGAGGTGATTGTAATCAGTGCAATTTTTATTTTTTTAGGTAAAAATCGCGAGACTTGTTTTTCTGCAGTATCTGGTGAGCTCATAAATAGTGTGTGTCGTCGTGTTTATGTAAGTCGAGTAAATTAAAGAATGTCGGTTAAAAAGAATTCACTCACTAATAAAGGGTGTTGGTGTAAGGAGTAAACCGTGCGTCTTCCCCATAAATCTTGTTGGATACCAGCTTGTTTTTGAATCGTTGTTGCCCAATGTTGCTGTTTAATTTCAGCAACCTCTAAAGCAAGCCGCTTTAGTTTAGGGTATGAGAAAATAACTTCACCCAGCGGTCGGTTTCCTAAATGCGATAAGTTTTGTTGGGCGCTTAGTAAAGTTGATTTGGGAATGATGGTTCTTGCGAGCACCAAAGGCGTATCCCCAGCATAAAGTAACACTTCACGATTTAAAATATATTTTGCAGGCGGAATGTTAAGTAAGCGGCTTTCAGAAATAAAAGCACGTTGCCAATGTTGGTGTAAAACTTGAACACGAACACTATCGCCATACTGCTGGCGAAGACGTTGCGTAATTGAGCCCGTTTCATTAATCCATGAAGCAGCACTCACGGGAATATTAAGCCGACTATGTAGGCGCTTGCAAAACCATGTTGGCTCTTGTAGGTATAAAGTGCTTTTTTTATTCAAGGATGTCTCTTAAACCTCTGCATATTTTGTGGTGCTACCTAGCCAACGTTTAATAAGCGCTTGGCTATTGCTTGAGTGTTGTGATTGTATCAGTTCGACAGCCTCTGATACTTGTTCTAATAAGTCGGTATCTCTTTCCAAGTCAGCAATCTTAAATTGCATCTGTCCTGTTTGTCTGGTGCCCATCATTTCACCGGGCCCACGTAATTCTAAATCTTTTTCCGCGATAACAAAACCATCATTGGTCTCACGAAGAATATTTAAGCGTTCTCGCGAATTATGAGATAGCGGCGCTTTATACATTAATAAGCAATAACTGTCTTCTGTACCACGTCCGACGCGACCACGTAATTGATGTAGCTGAGAAAGCCCTAAGCGTTCAGGATTTTCAATAATCATTAGGCTAGAGTTGGGAACGTCAACACCGACCTCAATAACCGTTGTTGCCACTAATAAATCCAGTTCATGACGCTTAAATGCCAGCATTATTTTTTCTTTATCGGCGGCTTTCATGCGTCCGTGTACTAAACCAATGCGAATATTAGGCAGTGCGGCGGCTAAATAGTCAGCGGTGTCTTCAGCGGCTTCGCATTGTAAGACTTCAGACTCTTCAATAAGCGTACATACCCAATAAGCTTGATGGCCTTGTGCTACCCAGGTATTAATTTTGCCAATAATTTCATCGCGCCTATCAGAAGGCAGAACGCGGGTGATAATCGGGATTCGCCCTGGTGGTAATTCATCGATAACTGAAATATCCAAGTCGGCATAATTTAACATCGCTAAGGTGCGTGGGATCGGCGTTGCCGTCATAATAAGCTGATGGGGTTTGCTATTTTTATGTTGGCCTTTATCACGTAAAGCCATGCGTTGATTGACACCAAAGCGGTGCTGCTCATCAATAATAATTAAACCTAAACGTGAGAAATTTACTGCATCTTGGAATAGTGCGTGGGTACCAATAATTAACCCAGCGGTCCCACCGGTAATATCTGCGAGTGTTTGTTCGCGCTTTTTACCTTTGAGCTGGCCAGTTAGGTAAGCGATTTTTATATCGAAGCTTTTAAACCAGTGTCTAAAATTGTGTAAATGCTGTTCAGCAAGCAGTTCTGTCGGTGCCATAATGGCAACTTGATATTGATTGCTGAGAGCTAATAAAGCGGCATAAGCAGACACGACAGTTTTTCCTGATCCGACATCGCCTTGTACTAGACGTAACATAGGGCTGTTGAGCGCGCAATCAGCACTAATTTCATTAATAACACGTTGTTGTGCTTGCGTTAAGCTGAAACTAAGCGAATTGATAAATTGCTGATGATGTTCTGCGTTAGCGATTAATTGTGGCGCTTGCCATTGTTTATCTGATAATTTACGTTGTACTTGGCTTAGCTGATGTGCGATTAACTCTTCAAATGCCAAGCGTTTTAATGCGGGGTTATTGGTTAATAAATATTCGGTGGAAATACCGGCGGCAGGGGTGTGCAAAGCGCTTAAAGCAGACTCTAAACTAGGGAAGTTATATGTTTTTAGTATCTCAGTCGGTAATAAGTCAGGTAATTCATGAGGGGCTGAGTGATAAAGTGTTAAAGCTTGTGCGAGTGCCTTGCGTACGGTGGATTGGCGTAAGCCTTCAGTAAGTGGGTAAATTGCAGTGAGCGAGTCCTGAGTGATACAGTCATCAAGCGATTGGATGATTTTATATTCAGGGTGAATCATTTCAAAGCCTGAATAACCTTCTTTCACTTCACCAAAACAGCTGATTAAAGTGCCTGTACTTAAGCTGTTATGTTGTTTGGCGGAGAAATGAAAAAAACGCAAATTGAGGATGCCACTTGCATCGTTTACTTGGCAGTTTAATATGCGGCGGCCGTGGTTACTAATAAAACAGGATTGTACTTCTGCGCATATGAGGGCGGTATTACCTACACGCAACTGACTGATGTTTTGGATACGTGTACGATCTTCATAGCGTAGTGGCAAATGGAAGAGCAAATCACGCACTTGATGAATATCTAGTTTTTCTAAGCGAGTGACGGTCTGCCCGCCGATACCTGTTAAGGAAACAACCGCTTGCTCAAGAATTAAAGTTGAGTCCATATAAACACTAATAATCGATCTTTTCTGCTGGGGAATTTATCAACTTAAAAAATACAATAACGTAATTTAAAAGGAATATCCTGAGTGGCTTGTTTAGGGCGCTCCATACCCATTTCTAAATTCATAAACCGTGCGGTAATGCGGTGCTTACCGCCGCTAATTTCAGCATAATAGGGGATAGTGCTATCCATTTGTAAAATAGCGAGCTGATAGGGTTGCGCTGTTTCTAAGGTGGCTTGATAAAAGCCTTGTTTGGCTATCAAATCAGTGGGAGAACCGCTTAACCTAAGAAAGTTTAATGTGAGCTCAATTGCTTTACGGATATGTGCAAATTGATCAACCCAAGTGTTGATGCTGTGTTGTTGCACTTCATTCGATTGTTGTAGCCAAAAATGATAAGCGGGAATATCAAATGAGCAGTCGCCAGCAGGAATACTATTACGTTGGCTAATGGCCTGAAACAAGGTACTTTGCATGCTGGAAATATCCACTTTACCATTTCTTGCATAAAGTGACTGGCTGGTACTGCTGAGGTCATCTAAAATTTGTTGTAAACGATGGGTATCAACGTCTTGGTTATTTGATAGCTGGTTAAGGCGGTTTGCATGGCGCTCTAACTCTTTTAACGTTTCTGCCTTTAAATCATGGCGACTGAAAATTTGTAAGATATCAACTAAGGTACTGATTGTTGAGCGCTTATCCCAAATATTATCGCCGGAAATGCAATGATCAAGTTGTAAAAAAAGCTGCTCTAAACGCATAAAAACACGCATACGCTCATTAAGAGGGAATTCGTAGTCTATATAATTTAGATTCACACTGCTTCCTTTATAAACTGCTGATGCAAGTTGTTGATGTCATGAGTTAGCTGGTTGTTATCTTGAGTATTATAAATAATACTATCGGCTTCGGCTAGGCGCTGTTTTCTGCTTGCCTGACTTTGAATAATCGCTTTAATTTGATCTGTGCTAAGACCATCCCGTAATTGTACTCTTTTTATTTGTTCTGTTTCAGGGCAGTCGACGACTAAAATATGATCAACGCTGGCTTGTTTATGTGTTTCTAATAATAAGGGGATCGCAATAATGCAATAAAGACCAGATAATGTCTGCACTTGGCGCTCTATTTCTGCATAGATAAGCGGGTGCATGATATGTTCTAGCTGACATTTTTTCTGCGCATTATTAAAAATAAGTTCGCGCAATTTGGCGCGGTCTAAATTTCCGTTAGCAAGCAGGCAATCGGCTCCAAACGTGCTGGCAATTTGCGTTAAAGCCGGTGACTTAGGGCGAACTAAAGCATGCGCAATTTCATCTGCATCAATAATAGCTACGGCGTGTTGTGCAAACAGCTTAGCAACAGTTGATTTCCCACAACCTATACCGCCGGTTAAGCCCACCTTAAACATGCTTTATAAGCCGATACTAGTCAAATAAACAGTATTGATAGTCTCGCCCCAGAGTAAAGCAATCCAACCAGCAATCGCTAAATAAGGGCCAAAAGGAATAGGGATGTTTTTATCGCGACCTAAAATAATCATCATGGATATGCCAATAATTGCACCGACAAGAGACGATATAAGCACAATAATCATTAAATACTGCCAACCGAACCATGCACCGAATAAGGCTAAGAGTTTAAAGTCACCAAAGCCCATTCCTTCTTTGCCTGTCAGCAGTTTAAATAACTGATAAATACTCCATAAGGATAAATATCCCGCCATTGCGCCAATAATACTGGAAACTGGGTCGGTAAAAATACCAAATAAACTGAGTAAAATACCTAACCAAAGGACAGGTAAAGTAATGTTGTCAGGTAGTAATTGATGGTCGATATCGATACCACTGAGTGCAATCAGTGTCCAAGTCAGAAATAAAGCAAGTAGCGTTTCAATTCCTCCGCCTAATTGAAATGCCACAACTGCAGAAGCGATACCGGTTAGTGCCTCAACAAACGGGTAGCGGATAGAAATTTTGGCTTGGCAATTAGCGCACTTTCCTTTTAAGAATAAATAGCTAAGTACAGGAATATTTTGATAGCTTTTAATGTTTGTGTCGCATTGTGTGCAGTGTGACGCGGGTAAACACAAATTAAAGACTTTAGGAGAGGGTTCAGTGATGGGCAGTTCTAAAAATTCTTGGCATTCTTGTGTCCAACTGCGCTTCATCATAACGGGTAAGCGATAAATAAGCACATTCAGAAAACTACCAACGAGTAAGCCTAAAATACCGGCAAAAAGACTGAGTAATAAAGGGTTATCTAAAATAATTGTATAAGCAGACATGTAAGATTCTAAGAAGGTAAAGTGAGGGTAATAAGTAATTACCCTAGATCAATTGAAGTGAAAAAAGAAGGGGAACTGGTTTTAACCCACGGCCGCACTAACCTGTTGTTTAATTATGTTGACAAGTGCTCTAAGGCGAGTTGATTCAGTCATTTTAGCTCTTTTCCTTTCTTGTCAACATAATGGAGGCAAGATAATTACAGTTGATAGGGGTTACAGACTTTTTTAAAAAGTAGCATAAGTATATGAATCTATTATAAACGAACAAAAAATGATATGTGAGTACAATTCTAATAAATTCAGACTTAATTTTAAAAGGGTAAGTGAATTTTTTCTGACCTCATTATACTTAAAGAAGTAGATAGGTTGTTCTCGATAGAAACGGATAGTAAGGTACGACTACAAAAAGTACCTTACCGGGATTTTTTAATGAAAATTATAGGAGTAAAGGTTAGCTTAGAAACGTGCACGGAATAACATCCCGAAGTTAGAAATCGGGAAATTGTTTTGTGCACGTTTCTTAGGTATTAAAAATAGTTTTTAGCTGTTGCGATACTTTATTAGTTGACCTGTGAGTCTTAGTTAAATTTTATGATGCACAAGAGCAGATAGAAACTTAGTAAAAGGAACTATATTGTGATTAGTGCTCGCTTCCTCTAGTGCTGAAAGATAAGAAGAGCGTTGTTCTACTGGAATAATAAGCCAAGGATAACCACCACTAGCCAGCATAAGGTTCATTAAAAAACGCCCCATGCGACCATTTCCATCCATATAAGGGTGAATGTTTACAAAAAAATAATGCCCCAAGACGACTCTAACAGCAGGCTCTTTTTCATTTTGCAATAAATCAAAAAAAGTAGGCATCAGTTCACGAACGGCTGCGTAGTTAGGTGGCACATGCATTGATTTACGGATATAAACAGCTTGATTTCGATAACCAGCTAAATCTGTCGCCTTGAGAAGTCCCAAAGTAACACTGGGAGAAAATAATTCTCGGTACCATTTGTCATGGTCTCTTTTGGCAATAATACCAGCAGACTCTGTATTCAGGACTTCTTTTAAACTCTCTTTTACAGCGGTAAAGGCCTGCCAATATCCTCGTGCGGCTAATGCATTTTTTTGATCACGGTCATTTTCATTGGTGTCAGGGTTCCAATGCCCACTACGCACATGCTCAATTAATTCATAGCTTACGCGATAGCCTTCGATAGATAGTGAGTGATAAGCATCGGTTGTGTAAATATCATCGACTTGCTTGAGGTAGTCTTCAGTATCAATAAAGCTAAGATTTGCCGCTGGAAAATGTGGAAGTACTTGCTCTCGCATAGAGGCCCAATTCATACGTAAACGATTTACATAAGGAGATACTTCGCGTGAAGTGAAAATAATGGGAGGCTGGTCAACAAAAGGGTTACTTTCATTTATTGTATAGCCTGCGGATTTCATTGTTGCAATGATATTATCTGCGATATTATCATTTCCCAGATTGCGAAAGGCACCTGCTAAGCGACCAGCTACTTTGCTATGGCCGCCACTTAATAAGCTATGCAGAATTTCAGATGCACTAGATACCATAGCTAATGCTGCGCGCATTTCGATGGGGTGCTCAGAGAAATGCCTAGGGGAGCAACTGATAAGGGCACTAGCCAAGCTCATTACTTGAATGCTATCAAGTGTTTTTATATCCTGTTTTTCAGGTAAAGTTAAGCGGAGATCCAAAAGGGATGTATCAAAGAGTAGGGCGGTGGGCTTATTTCCTCCTTTAGTTGAGCGTACTAATAATTGTTTTGGTACGTTCCAGTTTCCCGTATGTAGGCTGATTGACTGTTCAGGACTAAGGCACCATTCATCTTTGAAGCGATAGCTTAGGTAGTCAGAGCAAAACCCCCAAAAGGAAGCGTACCATGCAGTACTTTCGCCTATCACTTCATCAGGGCGTGATGGAATGTACCAGCCTTTCATGACTTCTTGAATAAAACCATTTTGAAGTAAACGTTCACGATGAGTACGTGTCATGGTTTTTGTTTGTATAGCAATAATTCCTTTGTCCTGAAGTACTTTCAATACTTCTAAGGACTGGGCTAGCTTAGATGAGGGAGTTGCCATAGATAGATTAAATTTAGGTTATTCTGCTGTCTTATATTTAGGTTATTAAGTTTTCCATATTTTAGGTTATTAAGTCAATTTATGTTTTTCTTATAGAGCTATTTATGGGGATTAATCGCTATTTAATAACTAGAGATATGTGTTTTGTTTGTAATTCTGTGATACCTAAGGCTTCTTGAGGGAGCCATTTATCTTCTGAAAATAATCGATCTATTTTTTCTTCTAAGTGTTCAGGTAACCAACCTGTAATATATTTGTGTTGTTTTCCTTTTAAAATAGGTCGTTGAATTCCATTTTTCAGTAACCATTCATACAAATTAATAGCAGGTAGTATAGGGTACAAGCCTTTTTCTGTTCGAGCTTTATTAACTCGTGCAGGAATATTTATTCCTTTGGGATCAATGTCGCCAAAGTAGTGAATTTCACTGGCATGTAATGGTTCAATAATATCTTCAATACGGTCACTTTCTAAGGTAGAAAAAGCTTCCCCAGCACCATACCCAATACCTGAATAGTGCCTTGAAATTTCATTCCATTTAGTGAAACTTTCAAACGTATGGTGGTTTTCAACAATGAGAAAAGGTTTGTTGGGGCAATGTTTTGATGGTTGTTTGTAGGGCATAGGCCATCCAACATCGTAGCAACCAAGATCTTCTAAGGATAGGTTGCCACTTAAAAGCTTACCTTTGTTAGAAAGGCTATCAAGTCTTTTTTCATCATAAAATATTTTTAAAGATCTTTCTCTACGAGGGATTAAAAACTCAAACTTACCTTTATTGCCATTTTGTTTTAAATATTCACTTATTAGAAAAGCAGCTTCTTTTTGTTTGATGTTTAGATTGTCTATAAAGGACGCTAATTTAGGGTGCCAATCATAATCTGTCGGAATAACTCTAGTAGCAGACCTTGTAACCTTAATGGTTACCCAGCTAGGTAAATTTGGATTTCCAACTCTCCAGCCACTTCCGCTTGTAGATGGGAGAGATATTTTTTCTTCGTTTGCAAGATAGTTAATGATGTCTCTTAGATGTTGGCTTTGTTCCGATCGGTTTTTATATTCAGGAAAGGCTTGACGGTGTGCGCCAATGATTTTCTCAAAGTCTTTTTTCTTTCCTTTTCCCATAGAGAGAAAAGACATAAATATTTCTGCTTCTTTCATTGCAATACCTCTTTTTCATGTGCATTGCTAAAACTGTACTCTGCTGATTCAATTTTATATTTTTCCCAATTTTGGGTTCCTTGAGCTGGTTCTTTATGGCCTTTTTCTTCTATTTCTATATATTGGCGCTTGGTATGTATATCTCTTCGGGCTTTTCGTAGGCGGATAATATGCTCAAACTCTCCAACTGCATTTAGGTCTTCAATTCCTGTTGCAAAAATAAGTTGAATCCCTAGTTTTTTAGCAAGGGTGGTTTGAGGTCTAATTAAATCAACTTTATTCGCCTTAGAAAAAGGGTTGTCTAATAATAAAAAACTACCATGACTATCGTAATTACCTTTACCCATTGCAATATTACGGATGTTTGCGATTACAAGATAGAGTAATATCCCAGCGGTTAAACCTTCACCACCACTTCCTATCATTTTGTTAACAGGGATATAGTCGACTTCAACATCATCGGGCTTGATGATTTTTATATTGAGCCCATTTTTCTGCTTGATATTGTCGACAGCTAATACGATTTCATAAGCATTTAATAAAAAATTAGCCGCTAATTTATAGCCATTTTCATCAATTGATTCGGTTTCTACTATTTTCCTTATATGAGAATGATATAAGTCATGGCGCTGCTTTGAAGATAAAGAGTTTCTAAGTTTGTTCTTGGTTTCTAGTCGGCTCTTTAATATGGGCTTCTTACTGTAGTGCTGCATATCAGCAGGTATTCTAACTTTAAAAGCCTGGTGTAAGGCATCATCGGCTTCAAAGAGAAGTCGGTCAAGACTGCTATTAATAAAGTCCAATTTTTCCTTGTTGGTCTGAATTTTGTTTTCTACGACCAAGAAAGCTTCTTGTAGCGTGTCAAAATTGTTTTTAGGTTTATTAAGCAATTGGTGTATTGGCAGGTTATTAATATCTATCGCTATTACACCAAGAAGTGATTTATTTTCAGGGTTTTGTACGATAGGGGCAATTTGAGTGTCAAAAAGTTGTTTTACTTCTTTTTTGGCATCATTCTTTTCATTGAGAAGGATACTTATAGACTTGTTAGTCTTTGCTAGCTGGTCTAAGGCATCGCCAGATTCGATATTTTCAGCAATTGATAAATCCTGTTCAATTAGTACTGAAGTAAATAATTCATCAGGAAGTTGTTTAATAGTGGCACTAATAACATTTTTTTCAGGCTCTAGATAACCTGATTCTTTTTTAACATCATCAATAGATTTAGTAAGGTTGTTGACTTTTTTAACTATGTCCTCTTTACTATTTTCCTCTTCCTTTAGAAGAGAGGTGAGTTCTTCCATAGTAGTTGGTTTAGTCAATTCATAGATTTCAGGATACATTTGATGATACTCGTTTGCCTCATGAGTGGCATCTTCTTGTTTACCTTTATGTTGGCCTATTGATTCAATAATATTTTTTTCTTGTTCACCTAAATTGCTTTCTTTTTTGGGTAAGTTAATTCCATTTTGATGTAAATACTGTTGTTTTTCTTTTACTTTCTCTGTGGTGAAAGAACCTTTTGATTGTTCATAAATCTTCTGTCTTTCTTTTACTTGAATGTGAAGTTGCTTAAGCTCTCCATTTAATTCATCAAAACCTTTGTCATGTAATATTGCTGTATAGGCTTTTTTGTTAGAAAAATATTCTGTTTCAAGTATTTTTAAATTATATGTCTCTTGAAGAGCGACGGGCTGGTTGTCTTTAAAGGTTATTTTGGTGATAGAGGTTATATTTTCTTCTAAATTATCGTTAATTTCGATTTTATTTTCTTCTAATAACCTTTTCTTTTCTAAAAATTCAGCAAGATTTGATTCAATTTCTTTTTTTTCAATTGTAAGTGAAGTAATTAACTCTTTAGCCGCATTCTTTTCTATTATTTTTCCCGCTTTGTCAGACTCATAACTTTCGATAAAGTGCTCTATCGCATCAACATGAGATTGTGCTGTTTGGTGATTTTCTGTTTCAATTTCTAAATTGATAGAAAGTTCTTGCTGGATTGATTCGAGATCACTTATTTGAATGAGAGCATCTTTTTGTAGCAGCTTTTGTTCTTCCTCTGCTTTTGTTTTATTTCCAATTACAGTCTTTTTATTTTTAAGCCAAGTGGCTCCATATTGTTCCTGATAAGTTTTTAGATCAAATTGAATTTCTTTGTGATTTTCTAATTGACCAGTGTCGTTCGTCTGCTTTGTTTCTAATGTGTCTAATTCAAAATTTATTTCCAATAATAAAATTTCAGCTGCTTCTTCGTTGTAAGCAGCATCATTTCTAACAGGTAAGATTAAATGGTCATGAATGTTTTCTATTTCAATGCAACTTTCAGAAATAACAATAGGTCGGCTTAAGCCTAGTTTTTTGCGGGTAATTTGTTTTAAAGAATTACGAATGGTAGATAAATTATTAACTTGGATTCCGTAAAAACGTGCAGGGTCAGATTCAACTAAGTTCTGGGCATCCTCAGGTTTCAAATTTTGAGCGGCAATATAATAAGGGTAGTATTTTGCTTCAAGACCTTGTTCCGCTAAATATTCTAAAGCAGTTTCAATATCTGTATCGGGTTTGGCAAGTTTATCATTCTTTAAGCTATCTTTTTGAATTAATAGTTCATCAATTTTTTGTTGAGTGGATGCGATTGTTGAGCCTAAATTATTAACAGATTGATTTAGCTTTTCTAGTACGCTTGAATCATCTGGATTGACTGTTTCTACTCTAATAAGTTTGCAAAGTTCAGTATTCTTTTCAAGAATTCCACGTTTATTTTGGGCTGTATTGTATTGGTCGTTAAGGTGATTAATAGATGTGACTATTGCTGTAATTGCATTTGATAGTTTGGTATCGTAAGCTCGATTCTTTTCAAGTTTAATTATATTCTGCTCGATAGCTTCTGCAATGGAGCTTTTTTTAGTCTGTGTTGTAGTGACGAGACCCTTCCAATATTTATTTGCCTGAATGACATCTAATTGTTTTTGTTCCCTGTTTACCAAGTGATTTTTTTCAGCTAATTTTGTTAGCTGCTCTTCATAAGTTTCAAACCATTGCTCAGCTTTAAGGGAAATGTTTTTTTTGGTTTCTAATTGTTCATCTATTAATACATTATGTTTTGTTTCTTTGATTGTTTGTTGATCAATATTTTCTATTTCACTTATTACTTGCTTCAGGTTTTGTTTTATTGTCCTTGACTGTTGCTCATAGGCTGCAATTAAATGACTTCCCGATTGCTTAAGTAGTATTTCAACTGGTTCAATTTCACTACTCGCTGAATTAATCTGTTGAGTTAGTTTGGTTTGTTGTGTCTGAACATTTTCCAGTTGATCT
Organism: uncultured bacterium; assembly: GCA_965366065.1. GTDB lineage: Bacteria > Pseudomonadota > Gammaproteobacteria > Methylococcales > Methylomonadaceae > Methyloprofundus. Next base: position 38,205 of record CBDUDV010000013.1, read on the forward strand.
AAAGCTATCACTGCTTTAGTTAAGACAAGCTCTTCTTTAGTATGGGTTAATAGATTTTGTACGTTTTCTAACATATGTGTAGCTTGAGTTTTCGCTAGGTATTTTTGTGTTAGAGTTGTTCGTTTAATTGAAATTTCTAAGGTGTTAAGGTTTTTCTGCTCATCTATTAATTGTTGTTCAGTTTGGGTGGCTTTTTTTTTGAAAGAATCAATTTGTTGATCTAGCCATAACAATCGTAATTGGATCTGTTCGCCCAGTGTTCTTAATCGTGTGTCCTGTTCTTGAATTTTTGTTGTGTATTGCTGGTAATGTTGGGCTAATGGCTGTAACTGTTGAAAGCAATTAACCAGCTTGCCTAGAATTTTCTGTTTTTCTTCAAGAATAGGTATTTCTTTGAAATCAGTTTTGGCTTTATGTAATGTTTCATGAGCTTGATTTGCGGTTTCCTCATCTATCGCTAATTTAAAAAACTGTTCTAGAAAAGTATGTTCATCTTTAAATGACGCAAAGTCAGATATTCCTCCTTCACTGCGGCAAAAATCAATCTGTTTGGCTAAGAGTTCATGTTCAACGCCTTTGCTATCCAGTAGTTTTTTCCATTCATCCTGCTTTTCAGTATGAAAAAAAGTTTTATTTGAGTCTTCAGCCTGATTTAACCACTTTCTAAATTCGGCCATATCAGCTGGATTTCTATCGGAACCAGCGCCTTTAAAAGGTAAGTCATCTAATTTTATTTTGTCATTTTCATGGAAGCCAAAAAAGATACGTTGTGGCGTTTCTTTATCTTTCACAACAACGCATTGGCCGATGATCAGTGGCGGTGTAGTACCTAATAAATCAGAACTCCCTGTCTGTAACTCAAGTGCAATAATGCCTGGTGTTGGGTAAAAGTAATCAGAAAAGTGATGGTCTGGTTTTTGGAGATGCTGAACAAACCGTTTTTGCGCAGGTTCAATATTGGTAAATAATAGGCTGATTAGTGTTGTTTTTCCACCTTGATTGGCTAACCAAAGTACCGTGTTTTCAGGTTCTTGTGTTTCAGGGTGACAAAAATTTAATAAAGTATCTGGATAATAAGCAGATTTATAACCCACATTACTGAGTAACATTCGTCTTAATTGACTCATTCTGATTCAGCCTCACTTATCTGTTTATTTAGTTGTTCTTGATGTATTTGCATGCAATATTCATAGATTCCAGTGGCTGTTTCTCTTTCAGCTTGAGCTATAAACCTTTGTGTTGGAAACCATGCTTTTTCATCATGTCTGCCTGTATCTTTGACAAGTAAACCTTCGTCAACAAATCGAGTTGTTAGCATTTCTATAAGCCCTTCCACACTGCTTGGATTTGCATGTCCTTCTTTTACTTCAGGTAAACTTAGTATGATTTCCCAGCCTTGGCGCAAATAATCTGGTATCTCTCCTTTATCTTGATTATGCTGATCCTTTAGGCTCTTACATATTTCCAATAAAAGACGGGATATATTTTTTAGGCTTTGAGTCTGTTGTGCTTGTTTATATTCAAGAAACTGAACTTCATCTCGAAAAAAAGCTGCCAATAAAGTGATAATGGCTAATACAACGGTACCCCGTTTTGTTAAAGTGTCTTCACTATTACTTCCTAGGGTTTTTCTTAGTTCAGTTAAACCACCAAAGCAAAAGGCTGAATGTTGATCCTTTGGAAGGATAATTGCACCTGACTGATAAGAAACATCTGCAACCTTAAGGCCTAGACCTTTAGCAATTGCCTTTACTTGATCTCTGAATAGTTCATCAGCTTCCCATTTTGCAACCAGTTTTTTGTAATCATTATTTTTATCAGGAGTTAATTTAGTTTTAAGTCCTTTGTAGATTAGTTCTGATGCTTGCTCTAGTTGATCTAATTCAAGAGTAGTCATTGGTTGTCCCTATTTTGAATTAATAAGTTGTCGCCTGTGATAAAGTGATGTTGGAAACGACCTTGTTTAGTTATATGAATATCTAAGAATAGACTTTGAAGCGATTCATTATCTGCAAATGACACGACTACTACATAGGCTAAACAGCGTTGAAATTCAACTGAAAAATAGTTTTTTTCAGTTTCCTCTAAAAGTTGAAGAAGGGTGAATGACTGTTTTTTTTCTATTTTTTGGTGGTAATAAGTTTTGCACGCATCAATCATTTCTTCAGGAAATAGAGGGGTAATACGATCAATATCTTCCATATCAGCTTCAATTTGATCTTGAGATTCAGGTGTGTGATGTTCTCCTGCGGTGTCAAGTTTATCAAGCAGTGTCATGACATCAAATAATTTAGGTGTTTTTACTGGCATAATTTGGTTGGTAATCTGATCAGCATTGATAGAAAGCTGTTCTATAGGCCATTGGCAAATTGGTTCAAGCAAATCATTTACTATGTTGGGTAGTACGCTTTCCGAAGGCCTTAACAAGGAGCGGAAAGTGCTTTCAAATTTTTTATGAGTATTATCGATATGATCATAAAGTTTTCGATAGGCTTGTAGGTTACCTTTAATGGTTTGTGTCAATTTTATAACTAGGTTTTTAGCTTTCTTATCGAGTTTTTCCTGCTGTAATTCGCTTATGTTATCTAGCGTTAAGCCTTCTTCTTTTATACGATCGCTAACGTGTTGACTAGATTTATTGATGACAGGTAATACTGTCTCAGAGATTTTTCCAGCTTGAGGGTCTCGTCTAACATTTTCAAATTTTCTGCTTATTTCTTCTTGGTATTGATAGACTCTTTTTCGGGATCGTTCTGCCATTTGTAGTGCATCTTCATAACGACCTGCTTTAATAAGGCGTTGAGTTAGTAGAAAGGTTATTTCATCCTGTAATTTAGGATTGGCGTTAATATAGGTTAATAAAGCTGTGACACCTTCTTCAGTAATCTTACATTGATGTCCATTTTCCGCATTTACAATTTTTATCAATCGAAATTCATACCGCTGCATACTATGTTTTATAGCATCGTAGTATGTGAAGTTAAATTGCTTGTAACCATTTGATTGATTGCAAAGTGAATTGTGTACCCATTCGGCAATGCGGCGACTTTCTTGTGTTGTTAAGTCAAAATTCATTAGCTGGATTTTGTCTAATAAATACTCTATTACATCATTAGCAGGTGTTGAGTTGTGACTCAGTGCGTAGCTCGCATAATATTCAAGCGTTAGAATTGAAAGGTAGACAGTATCAATGTTCTTAGTTGATGGGTTCTCGATCTCAGTTGGTTCGATTCGACCCCCCAGCTTTCCCTTATTTTGTTCAATCTGATAAATAGGGGATAGTAAGCGCAAATTTTTATTCTGCTGAGTAAGGTCTTTCTTTTGGTCTGCTTCTGGGTCATTGTTTGGCCTATCTTCAAGCTCTTCGGCCCATAAACTTACTTGTTCCATCTTGTCTTCCAAAAAGGGATTGTATGTATAGATAGTTTGCATGTTTTATGTATTTATATGATAAGTATCTTTACATGTCAAATTAATTTGCATATTATTGTTTGCAGTAAACTAAATATATTGGTGAGTCATGAGTGAAATAACTTGGTATCAGCATGCCAGATTGCGAGCAATTGAAACAATTTCCTTTTGGCAAGGGAAGATTAATACACGAGATATTATGGAAATATTTGGCGTGTCTAGAGTTATAGCTCAAAGTGATATACATCGCTATATGGAGCGAGCAGCAGGAAATTTAATTTATCAACGAAGTGAAAAAGCATATTTTGTAACGAATCTTTTCAAGAATAAGATTACTTCAGGTGGCATTGAGGAGTGGGTAGCATTAGATCCAACTCTCAGTGAATATGTAGAGAAGCCTCAGTTTTCTATTAAGACAGAAATTACACGCCCTTTGATTCAAGCTATAAATAAAGGAGTTGGCATTTCAATAAAATATCGTTCGATGGAGCATCCTGATGGAAGTGAAAGAGTCTTATTCCCCCATATTCTAGTTTATACTGGTTTTAGATGGCATGTACGAGCTTGGTGTTCAGTTAGAAATGAATTTCGAGATTTTAACCTTGCTCGTATTTCAGAAGCACGTCCGTCTGATTTAATAATTTCTCCAGAAATAGCGCAAAGTGATGATTTACTGTGGAATAAAAAAGTAGAAATTTTGTTAAGGGCAAACCCAGGCTTAAGCAAGGAGGAGCAATTACTTATTGAGTTTGAGTTTAATATGGTAAATAAAAAGCTAAAGGTTATTTCTCGAGCGGCATTAGTTATGTATACCTTACAAGCTTATCAAGTGGACCCAAGCAACTATGAGGAAGGGTATAAACAGCGCTTAGTTTTGGATAACCGTGATGATATTACTCACTACTTATGGGGTGTTAGTGTATAGGGTTTAACCTGAAAAATAGGCCTACACAGGTTTTATTTGTCAGCACTGGTCTATAAAAATTACAGTCTCATTTTTTGATCTTAATTTATTGAATACATGGTGTAATCCCCCCAATTGCTGAATGAGGGCGATAGTTATTGTAAGTCCATTGCCACTGTGTGGCTAATATTTGAGCGTGTTCAATATCCTCAAATAGATTTAGCTCTAACCATTCTTGCCTAGCAGTACGATTAAATCGTTCTATATAGGCATTTTGAGTGGGTTTTCCTGGTTGAGTATACAACAAGGTAATCTGCTCTTTTGTTGCCCAGTCAATTAATGCTTGGCTGATATATTCAGGACCATTATCACAGTGAATTGCACTCGGTTTTCCTCGCCATTCAATGATTTGTTTCAATGAACGAATGACTCGCAGTGCGGGGAGTGAAAAGTCTACACCAATGGCTAAACATTTACGATTAAAGTCGTCGATAACATTGAACGTGCGTAATGCCCGTCCATCTTTTAGTGAGTCACTCATAAAGTCCATAGACTAAACTTGATTGATCTTTAGGGGCGTACTCAGTGCTTCAGGTTTGTCACGTTTAATACGTTTGTTTGGCTTAATTCGTAAATTTAATTCAAGCTCACGATAAATACGGTATACACGCTTGTGATTCCATTTAAATCCTTTGCTGTTGCGTAGGAACATAAAGCATAAGCCAAAACCCAAAGCCCAAAGCCCCAACGTTTGTTGGCTGTCGTTAGCCGCAATAACCAGTCTGCGATTTCTGCATTCTCATTAGATAACCGAGCTTGGTAATTGTAGCAACAAGTACTAATCGAGAGTACTTCACAGGCAATACGAATACTGACGAAATATTCCGCTTTAACTTGCCGAGCCAGTTCTCGACGACGCGCTGGCTTTACCACTTTTTTTCGATAATTTCCTTAGCGATCTCAGCCTTTAATTTTTCTTCAGTGTACATCTTCTTTAAACGACGGTTTTCCTCCTCAAGTTCTTTCATTCGTTTAATTAATGACGCATCCATTCCGCTGTATTTAGAGCGCCATTTATAAAAGCTGGCGGAGCTTATGCCATGTTCTCGACATAAGTCAGGCACTGAAGCGCCGGTTCCATTTTGTTTTAGAATCGCCATAATTTGGCTTTCAGTGAAACGTGATTTTTTCATGTAGATCTCCTGCGTTTAGTTTACGAGAAAACTCTACTTATGAATGATATTAATTTTCGGGGGGATTACAATGGTATTTATGTTTCTAAATACTTTGTAGTTTGAAACGAAAAAATAAGGGAAACTGGTTTTAACCCACGGCTGCACCCAGCTTGAAAATAGGTAGGTACATCGCAACAATTAAGCCACCAACAAGCACCCCAAGAATACACATAATAAAGGGTTCCATTAAACTACTTAGGTTATCGACTAAATTGTCGACTTCTTCTTCGTAGAAATCGGCAACTTTATCTAACATTTTGTCGATAGAGCCTGATTCTTCACCAATAGCGAGCATTTGTACCACCATATGAGGGAAGAGTTGAGTTTGAATCATGGCATATTGAAGTCGTTGTCCTGTGGCGATTTCTTCGCGCATTTGCATAACCGCGGTGTAATAAACGATATTACCGGTTGCACCCGCAACGGACTCTAGAGCCTCCACTAAAGGAACACCCGCCGCAGACATAGTAGATAAAGTACGTGCAAATCGAGCAATGGCTGATTTATGTAAGATGACGCCAACAATGGGTATTTTAAGCATCATACGATCTAAGAAATAATTAAATTCTTTAGAGCGTTTCTTGAAGTAGCCAAAGGTATAAACGGTAGTCATAACACCGCCAACAATATAGTACCAATAAGCGACCATCCAATCGGAAAGCCCCATCACCCATAAGGTAAAACTGGGTAAATCGGCACCAAAGCTGTCAAATAAGTCTTTGAAAACAGGAACAACGAAAATAAGCAAGATCGCAGTTACAACAAAAGCAACCACGATAACAGCGATAGGGTAGGTGAGGGCTTTTTTTACTTTTGCTTTAATGGATTCAGATTTTTCTTTATACGTCGCAATTTTATCCAATAAGGTTTCTAATACCCCGGCTTGCTCACCCGCATCAACAAGATTACAAAAAAGCTCATCAAAATAAATAGGGCGCTTTCCTAAGGCTTGCGCTAAAGTATCCCCACCTTCAATATCGTTTTTAACACCGAGTAACAATTCAGCCATAGATGGGTTTTCATGGCCTTTTCCGACAATATCAAAGGATTGTACTAAAGGAACCCCTGCGTTAAGCATGGTTGCTAATTGGCGAGCAAAGATAGCAATATCTTTGGTGGTAATGGGCTTGGTCGCTTTAGTAAATAAAGCTTTGGGTTTTTTCTTAATATGAATGATACGAATGCCGCGGCGGCGTAATTCATTTTTTGCCGCTATTTCGTTCAAAGTTGAAAGTTCTCCAGTGAGAACTTTACCGTGTTTGTCTTTACCTTTCCAAACAAAGTCTATTTGGTTGTTACCTAAATCTTCAGCCATGATTACCCTCGAGTGACTCGATCAACTTCTTGAATAGAAGTGACACCTTGCATTATTTTAAGTAAGCCAGAGCGTCTTAAATCATTAATGCCCTCAGCTTGTGCTTGATCAGCAAGTTCCATTGCATTACAGTTATCTAAAATTTTGGCACGCATTTGTTCGCTAATGGGCATGACCTGATAAATACCTACTCGTCCTTTATAGCCGTCGTTACATTGATCACAGCCTACCGCCTTGTACGCAGTAAATGTACCAATATCTTCTGGGGTAAAGCCAGCTTCTATTAGGGTGGTATCAGGGAACTTTGAGTCTTCTTTGCAGTGCTGGCAAAGTCGTCTTGCAAGTCGTTGGGCCATGATTAATAGGACAGAAGAAACAATATTAAACGCAGGAATCCCCATTTGTAATAAACGGTTGAGAGTTTGCGGCGCATCGTTGGTATGCAGTGTGGATAACACCATGTGCCCTGTTTGCGCGGCTTTAACAGCAATTTCTGCAGTTTCTAAATCACGTATTTCCCCGACCATGATGATGTCGGGATCTTGTCGTAAAAAAGCACGTAATGCAGAGGAAAAGTCTAAACCCGCTTTAGGGTTCATATTGACTTGATTAATGCCTTCAACGGTAATCTCTACCGGATCTTCAGCGGTAGAAATGTTACGCTCTGTGGTGTTTAATATGTTTAAACCGGTATAGAGTGAAACGGTTTTACCACTACCGGTGGGGCCGGTTACCAAAACCATACCGTAGGGTTTATTAATGGCCGAAAGAAATAGCTCTTGCTGTTCTGGCTCAAACCCTAATTTCTCGATACCGAGCTGTGCACTGGTTGGATCTAAAATACGTAATACAACTTTTTCGCCAAATAAAGTAGGGCAGCTGTTAACACGGAAATCAATGGCGCGCGTACGAGATAATTTCATTTTTATCCGGCCATCTTGCGGAACTCGGCGTTCAGCAATATCCATCTTTGCCATGACTTTAATGCGTGAAATAATACGGTTGGAAATATTAGATGGCGGGCTGGCGACTTTATGTAACATGCCATCACTACGAAAACGGATGCGGAATGTTTTTTCAAAGGGTTCTAAATGAATATCGGAAGCCCCTTTTTTAATCGCATCTAATAAAATCTTATTTACAAATTTAACAATCGGGGCATCATCAATATCTTGGCTGTCATCGTCATTGTGATCATCTTCATCTCCCCCAGAAATTTCAATATTGCCTAAATCATCATCAAGCAAATCTTCCATTGAGGTATCTGATGCTTCAAGAAAACTTTCAATAGTAGATGTTAGTTTGTCTTCTTCAACGAGGATCGCTTCAGTATTGAGTCGCGTGTGAAATTTTATATCATCTAAAGCCGTTAAATTGGTTGGGTCTGAAACCGCAACAAAAAGACGGTTTCCGCGTTTGAATAAAGGCAGTGCGTGATGTTTTTGTATCAGATTTTCACTAAGAATATCTCTAGGAAGATTGCTTAGATCCATACAGGATAAATCAAAAAAAGGAACGCCGAACTCAATAGAGGCGTGTGCGGCAATCTTTTTTGCAGGCGCAAGATTATTCTTGACTAAATAGTTAATAAAACGTGTTTTAGATTTTTTTGCTTCTTCAGAATGCTTATGTACATCTGTTTCTGTTAGTAACCCACTGTTAATGATGCACTTTAATAGTCCCGAGAAATGGAAATCTGAATTTTTTTGCATAAGCGGTGTGAGTGATGTTTGATTATATATCGTGTTAATAGCGTTGTTTTATACTTGAATATAGACTAAATCAATCTGTTAGCCAAGTTATTCATTCTCACAATCTTTAAATTGTGCTGCTGCTGATGTCTTAACTCAGTACGTTGATAATAAATTCACGAATAGAGCTTGGGTCAAAAGGCTTATCTAATATAGCGGAAACACCGGCATGTTGCACTGCTGCTAAGCGTTGTTCATCTTGTTCGCTAGTCACCATAATAATAGGCGTTGTTTGTTGTGTGCTTTGTTCGCGAATGTAGCTTGTTAATTCTAAGCCATTAACTTCAGGCATATTATAATCGGTAATAATAAGATCAAAAAATTGCTCTTCTAGTATGGGAATAGCTTCACTTCCATCGGCTGCTTGGGTAATATTTTCAATACCTAAGTCCAATAAAATGCGCTGAATATATTTTAAAGAAAGCGGGCTGTCATCAACGATTAATACGCTGGTATCTTCGATATCAAAATGTTCTAAATTTGCTTTTTCTGGATGTAAGAAATCGCAGGTTGCAGTTAAGGCAATTTTTAACTCGTCAACTGAGAAGGGTTTAGGCAAAATAGCAATAGCACCGGCTTGACGAATTGGATCCAAATTTTTTATGTCAGTTTCACTAGAAATAAGCATAAAGGCCATATCATAATTCTCGTCATATTCACGCAAGTTATGTATAAGCTCTGTACCTGTCATGTCCGGCAAATACATCGCGCTGATAATAAGCTCGGGTTGTGACAGTGCAAGATTATCAAAAACAGCATCGCCTGTTGGGCAGTGAGTGATTTCAGTAATCCCTAATTGCTCAAGATATTTTTGAATGATATGTCTTTGCGTAAGAGAAGGTTCAACGAGAAAAACGTGTAATTCAGAAAATTGATTGCTCATTTTTGTGTACGAAATAAGTTAAGCCCTAAAGAGGCTTGTTGTGCAAAGTGCTTAGCAAGATTAAAGTCTTCTTGGCTTAGCGCTTGATGACTTGTACTGCGGTCAGCATAAAATAAACCAATAAGGTTGTTATGTATAAATAAGGGTAACAGAAAACATTCTATATGACCTATGGTATTTACAACGTGGCTAGTAAAATAAGCTTGATGTTGATGAGGGTTCGCCCAAATGCCTTGATTAGATTGGCAGGCCATTTTAAATAGGTTAGTTGGCTTGGAGCTAAGCATAAAACTTAGGTTTTGAGATTCTTCTTTATCCCAACCTAAAGTGAATTTTTCGCGTAGAGATTGTTTGTCAGGGTTGGCAAGTAAAAAGCAACTTCTATCCATACCAATACCTAGGTGTATACCTTTTACTGATAATTCAAATAAAGAATCTAAGTTAATTTTTCCGCTGAGTAATTGGCTTATATCTTGTAAAATTTGAAATTGAATTTGTTGTTTTTCTATTGCATTTGCCACTGCCGCAGTTTTATTCTGAGCTTTTTTATTGTGATCTACTTTGATGAGCCTCGATGCCTCATGCGCACCAAACTGTTTGGCAGTTTGTATGGCAGTCTCAGTATTCTCGCGTAAAGACTCTTTTAAGTATTGCGCTGTTTTCCCTGTTAGTTCTTCCAGCGTATCAAGGCAGTCACCCATTGCTTCAGAGTCCCAGCCCGCTTCAATTGCCTTGGGGATTTCATGACCTAGCTCAACTAAATGAGAGCGGTGACTTTTAATGTCATTAATGGATTCTTCTATTAAGCCTGTCAGCTGCCAAGACTGGCACAAGGATTGGCTGAGTTGATTTAATTGAAAGCCCAGTACTTGTTTTTCTGCTTTTTCTTTATCTAGCCCTTGCTGTAATAAACCTAATACTGCTTCCCCTTTTTGATTGCTGAAGCACCAAAAAGCGACATCGCCGATATTTTTTAATAAAGTGGCAAGAAAGACTTCTTCGGGCTGAATGTCGTCAGTCATTAAAGCGAGTGATTTAGCTTGCACGGCTGCATGAACCGCATTGGCAATTTCTTCATTTGCCTTTTGTTTATTCTTTTTAGATAAAATCGCATCAAACAGCACGCAAATAATAGTTAGCTCTTTAATCATGATAAAGCCTAAAACAATAATAGCGCGTGTCACTGTGAGCATTTTTCTACTAGAGGGATTGTAGTAGATGCTATTACTTATTTTTAGTACTTTTACGCTAAGATTGGGGTCTTGCATGATGATATTAGCAAGGTCAGAGGCACTTCTTTTGTCTTCAGTGATGAGTTTTTGAATCTTATGTGTTGTGCTTGAGAAAATAGGCATTTCTCGGTCATGCAGTGTATGAGTCCAAGAGGCTAAGTCGGTGGGTTCTGTATCGATCATATTTTGTATAAAGTAAAAGCTAAAATAGCCTATTGAGTATGAAAAACGGACTCAATAGGCTATTTAAAGAAATTAAAGCGCTTGAATCTTAATCAATTGCTCATTAAAGTTAACTAAAGAACTTTGAATAGTCGCTAACCTCCCTTTTTCTTTATCAATTACTTCCGCTGGCGCTTTATCCACAAATTTAGGGTTATTGAGTTTACCTTCAATACGTGGCAATTCTTTTTCTAGTTTTTGGATTTCTTTTTCTAAACGCGCAATTTCCGCTTGTTTATCAATCAGTCCAGCCATAGGAATTAAAATACGTAAATTACCCACTAAAGCAATCGCAGATTCAGGTGCAGTGTCCTCTGCGGTTAAGCACGTAATCGATTCAATACGGCCAAATTTTTGTAGATAAATATCCGCTTGTGGCAGGTATTTTTCATCATTCGCGCTGATGTTTTCAAGCAAGACAGGTAGTGGTTTACTTGGTGGGATATTCATTTCACCACGAATACGGCGTACACCTAAAATAAACGCTTTAGTCCATTCAATCGCAGCAATCGCTTCTTCATCAACTTGTGACGCATCAAATTCAGGATAGGCTTGTAACATAATGGTATCGGCGTTGATACCCGCTAATGGCGCAACACGTTGCCAAATTTCTTCAGTGATAAACGGCATAATAGGGTGCGCTAAACGTAAGATAGACTCCAAAACTTTTAATAAGGTTTGGCGTGTTCCACGTTGTAAGGCTTCATCATCCGATTGCAATGAAATCTTAGATAGCTCTAAATACCAGTCACAATATTCGTTCCAAGTGAAATCGTAAATTTCTTGTGCAGCGTGATCAAAACGGTAGTTTTCAATCGCATCGCTGGTTGAAGCGGTGACTTGATTAAGGCGTGATAAGATCCATTTATCCGCTTGGCTATAAGCCATTTTACCGCCATTAATACCACAATCTTGCTCTTCAGTATTCATCAGAACAAAACGAGCCGCATTCCATAATTTATTACAAAAATTACGGTAGCCATCAATACGACCTGCATCTAAGCGGATATCACGTCCGGTTGAAGCAAGTGACGCAAAGGTAAAACGTAGCGCGTCAGTTCCATAAGAAGGGATGCCTTCAGGGAATTCTTTACGCGTTGCTTTCTCGATTTTCTCAGCTAAATGCGGTTGCATCATGCCTTTTACACGCTTGGTGACTAAATCTTCTAGGGTGATGCCGTCGATTAAATCAATCGGGTCTAAAACATTTCCTTTCGATTTAGACATTTTCTGACCCGCAGAATCGCGCACTAAGCCATGAATATAAATTTTATTAAAAGGGATTTCACCCATGAATTTCTTACCCATCATAATCATACGGGCAACCCAGAAGAAAATAATGTCAAAACCCGTCACTAAAACGCTAGTCGGATAATGTTGCGCTAATTCTGGTGTTTGTTCTGGCCAGCCTAAAGTAGAGAAGGGCCATAGTGCAGAAGAAAACCAAGTATCTAAAACATCATCATCTTGTTTTAAAATAAAATCAGCGGAAAGATTATGTTTTTCGCGTACTTCAGCTTCAGTACGTCCGACATAAACACCACCATCAACATCATACCAAGCAGGGATACGGTGTCCCCACCAGATTTGACGTGAAATACACCAGTCTTGGATGTTGTTCATCCATTCGTAATAAGTATTTTTCCAGTTATCAGGCACAAACTGAATTTCACCGCTTTCAACGGCTTCAATCGCAGGGCCAGCCAGTGGCGCAACTTTTACATACCATTGATCGGTTAATAAAGGCTCAATAATACTGCCAGAGCGATCACCACGAGGTACCATGAGTTTATGATCTTCAATTTTTTCTAATAAATCGAGTGCTTCTAAGTCAGCAACAACTTGTTTACGTGCGGCTACTCGGTCTAAACCAATATATTTTTCAGGAATGAAGGCTGCTTCACCTTCTTCGTGATCACGTATCGCAGCATCTTTGGTGAGAATATTGATGAGGCCACCGTGCAGTAGCTCTTGAATTGGCAAAGTATCCTTATGACGTGACCAAACTTCGTAATCGTTAAAGTCATGTGCAGGGGTTATTTTTACACAACCGGTACCAAATTCAGGATCAACATAGTCATCAGCAATAATCGGAATTAAACGTCCAGTAAGCGGCAATTTAATGAATTGTCCTAATAAATGCTGGTAGCGTTCATCTGATGGATGAATAGCAACCGCTGCATCACCGAGCATAGTTTCAGGGCGCGTCGTAGCAACGATTAAATCGCCTTCGCCATTCGCTAGCGGGTAACGCATATGCCACATAAAACCATTTTCTTCTTCAGAAAGTACTTCTAAATCAGAAACTGCCGTATGTAAGACAGGGTCCCAATTTACGAGGCGTTTACCCCGGTAAATTAAGCCTTCCTCAAAAAGCTTAACAAACACTTCTTGCACGGCTTCAGACATGCCGTCATCCATTGTGAAACGTTCATTTTTCCAATCTAAAGAAGCCCCCATGCGACGTAGCTGTTTGGTAATGGTGCCGCCTGATTCTTCTTTCCATTCCCAAATGCGCTCGGTAAATTTTTCACGGCCATAATCATGGCGTGTTTTGCCTTCTTTATTAATTAAACGCTCAACCACCATCTGCGTGGCAATTCCTGCATGGTCAGTACCCGCTTGCCATAAGGTGTTTTTGCCTTTCATGCGGTGGTAGCGTGTGAGTGCATCCATAATAGTATCTTGGAAAGCATGGCCCATGTGTAAACTACCCGTCACATTCGGCGGTGGGATCATAATACAAAATGATTCGCCTTCGCCGCTAGGTGCAAAGTAGTCATTTTCTTCCCATGTGTTATACCAGCGTTGTTCTAGGGTAGAGGGGTCGTAGATTTTTTCCATGGGATTATTTTAATAAAAAAGTTAAAGAGGGTATTGGGTTTACATCTTATGGGTATTAATATCAATACCTAAGCTTTGATATTGACGATAGCGCTCGCGGCCTGCTTGTTTGTGCGTTTCATCATTATCTAATAATTCAAAAATTTGTTTTGATTGCTCAATATGTTCAGGTAAACGCGATGAGAGATTAACTACCGTATGGCGCCAAAATTCAGGCGCTTGTTGGGTGCCTATAATGACAGCATTATTAGTACTCGGTAAATCGTCCTGATAAACTGCGTGTGGCACAAAACTATGCGCTCTAAACGTCCATAATAAGCGATCTAAGCGTTCAGCTTGTTGCATGTTATCAACTGCAAGATAGCATTTAAATCCGAGGCGAAAGGCTTTTTCGGCTAATTTGCACGCAAAAATATGTCGCCCCTGTTCAGATTGGGACGACAAAATATAAAAATTAACCTTAGGCAGCATTCGCGCGGTTTAATAAATATTGTACTAAAAGCGGTACAGGACGACCTGTTGCCCCTTTCGCATCACCACTTTTCCATGCGGTACCGGCAATATCTAAATGCGCCCACTGGTAATCTTCAGTAAAACGCGATAAAAAGCAACCTGCGGTAATAGCGCCACCAAAACGGCCACCAATATTCGCCAAATCAGCAAAGTTAGATTTTAATTGCTCGTGGTACTCTTCATCTAAAGGTAAGCGCCAAACTTTATCTAAAGCCGTGTTACTCGCTGTATTAAGGTCTGCACAGAGCGCATCATCATTACCCATTAAACCGGTATTGATTTGCCCTAAAGCAACCATACACGCACCGGTTAATGTGGCTAAATCAATCACCACATCAGGGTTGAATTTTTTAGCGTAGGTGAGGGCATCACATAAAATTAAGCGGCCTTCAGCATCGGTGTTCAAAATTTCAATGGTTAGGCCAGCCATGCTAGTGACAATATCACCCGGCTTATTAGCATCGCCATCGGGCATATTTTCAGAAGAGGGGATGATACCGACAACATTAATCGCTAAACCTAATTCAGCAACGGCTTGTAATGCGCCTAAAACTGCGGCACTACCACACATGTCGTATTTCATTTCATCCATGCCTGAGCCAGGTTTTAGTGAAATACCACCGGCATCAAACGTAAGTCCTTTACCTACAAAGACGACCGGTTTGTCATCCTTACCGGCACCGTTGTATTCTAAAGTAATTAGTTTTGCGGGTTGACGGCTACCACGGCTAACAGAGAGCAAAGAACCCATGCCAAGTTTCTGCATATCCGCTTCTTCTAAAATCGTGGTGCTGACGCTGGCATGATTTTTGGCGATTTCTAAGGCTTGTTCTGCAAGGTAAGTGGGAGTACAAAAATTGCCCGGTAAATCAGAGACATGTTTTGCAAGTGCAACACCTTGAGCAATTGCTAATCCTTGCGTTATTCCCGTTTGCACTGCATCGCTATCATCAATCTGGCATAAACTAAGTTGCGTTAAGCTGGCTTTGTCTGCAGGCTTGCTTTTACAGCTATCTGCTTGATACAGGCTGGCATCAAAAGCTTCTACAAGTTGACGCGCATTCCATGTGCGATCTTGATTTGTAACTTTATTTTCCGTTAAACAACAAACCGCATCGCTAATCGTTGTTGTGCTTAATGTTTTTGCTGCGCCGTTAATCGCTTTACGAAATTCTTTGGCGGTTAATTTAGCGGCATCACCTAAACCTACTAATAAAACGCGTTCAATATTTGTATTAGGCAGGTAGTTGATTAATAAGGTATCGGCCACCTTTCCTTTAATATCACCGCGCTTCATTAGCTGGCTGATTAAGCCGTCAGTGAGGGAATCTAGCGTGTTAGCAGACGCACTTAATTGCTGATTTTCATACACAGCAACGATAAGGCAGTCAGTGGCAAGTGAATCTAGTGGGGTGTTCGCTAATAAATAATCCATCACGCTCAATATTTAGGTAAAAGTAAAGGGCGCAATTATACAGTATATTTGTATGTATTATTAGAGGCTGGGTGTCGATATAGGAGATTCTAAATCTCATTGAGAGAGTTATAAAGATTAGTGCATAATGGTTATTATGAGCTTGTGTATTTTCTCATGAAATACTAACTTATAGTAAAGCCTAGACTAAGCGAGTAATAAATAAGGAACGTATGAGAGATTGTACCGCGACACTTTTAAGGAATGATGATAACTCAGCCCAATTAGTACTTACAGGTGATTGGGTGATGGGTAATACGCTACCTACCTTCGATACGCTGAAATCATCATTACAAACAGCCGAAAATACACAGCTAAATTTGCAGACTGAACTATTAGTCAACTGGGATAGTCGGTTTGTACTCTACATTTACCAATTACAAAACCATTGTCAGCAAAATAATATTGCACTCGATTTAAGTCACTTGCCTATTGCAGCGCAAGGTTTGTTAAAACAAGTATCCGCATTTCCTGTACGCGAAAGTGGTAATAAACAACCGGTAGTAAAAGGTGTCGTTGCAGGTGTTGGGCTAAAATCTCAACAACTTATGCAGCAAAGCCAAGCGGTATTTAATTTTGTCGGTGAAGTGTGTTTGAGTTTATCAAGGTTAATGCGCGGTAAAGCCAGTTTTCGCAGGCAAGATTTATGGTTAATGATGCAAGATTGCGGCCCAAATGCACTGGGGATTGTGACCTTAATTAGTGTGTTAGTGGGGTTAATCCTGGCATTTGTGGGGGCTATGCAGTTAAAAATCTTTGGTGCACAAATTTATGTAGCGAATTTAGTCGGTTTAGGCATGGCACGAGAGATGGGCGCTATGATGACGGCGATTATTATGGCAGGTAGAACCGGTGCTGCGTATGCATCTCAGCTAGGCTCTATGCAAGTGAATGAAGAAATTGATGCACTGAAAACATTAGGTATTTCACCGATTGATTTTTTAGTGTTGCCGCGCTTAATTGCCTTAGTGATTATGTTGCCTTTACTCTGTCTTTATGCCGATTTATTAGGCATCATTGGCGGCTTGTTAGTGAGTGTTAGCTTGCTCGATGTTTCTTTAATGGAATATGTAACTCAAACTCAATCAGCCTTACAATTGGGAGATTTTGCCACGGGTTTAATTAAAAGTAGTGTGTTTGGTGTGTTAGTTGCTATTTCAGGTTGTATGAGTGGTATGCACAGTGGCCGTAGCTCATCTTCTGTCGGTGATGCGGCAACATCAGCCGTGGTAGCAGGTATAGTCAGTATTGTGATTGCGGATGCCTCATTAACGGTTATTTACCAAATAATAGGTTTGTAAAGATGAAGCCTGTACAAATAGAAGTCAAAAACTTAACCATGGCTTATGATGATTTTATTATTCAGGAAAACTTAAATTTTAAAATCCACCAAGGTGATGTGTTTATTATTATGGGGGGTAATGGTTGTGGTAAAAGTACCTTATTGCGTCATTTACTCGGATTAAAAAGTCCCAAGGCAGGCGAGGTTTGGTATCAGCAAACCAATTTATGGCAAATGCCTGAGCATGATCGACATATCATTATGCGGCGTAATGGGGTGATGTATCAGAGTGGCGCCTTATGGAGTTCACTGACTTTAGCTGAAAACATTGCCTTACCTTTACAAGAATATACAGATTTAAGTAAAGAAGAAATTAAAGGTCTGGCTTATTTGAAATTAGCCTTAGTAGGTTTAGTCGGCTTTGAAGAGTATTATCCTGCTGAAATTAGTGGTGGGATGAAAAAAAGAGCGGGGTTGGCGCGTGCACTCGCCTTAGATCCGGATATTTTGTTTTTTGACGAGCCTTCTGCGGGTTTAGATCCGGTGAGTGCTAAACTATTGGACGATTTGATTCTAAGCATACAAGCGAGTTTGGGGACGACTATTGTGGTGGTAACGCATGATTTGCCCAGTTTATTTGCGATTGGTACAGATGCTATCTTTTTAGATTCCAGCAGCAAAACACTAATTGCGCAAGGCGCGCCTAAAACCTTATTAAAAGAATGTACTAATCCAGTATTACAACAATTTTTAAACCGGGGTGAGATCTCTGGTAGTGAGACGGTAAAATTATGAGTAAACAAGCTAACCCCAGTATCATCGGTGCTTTTGTCGTGGGCGCATTACTTATTGCTGTCTTAGGATTAACGGCATTTAGTAGCGGGCAATGGTTAACGCAAAAATCTAAATTCGTGGTGTATTTTGATGAGTCGGTTAATGGCTTGTCTACTGGGGCTTTAGTTAAAATGCAAGGCGTACCGATTGGTAAAGTGATAGATATACAAGTGCAGCTAGATCCATTGAGTCAGAGTATTTTAACGCCAGTTTTTATAGAAATTGATCATGAGAAATGTTCTCAGTTGATGAAAATGGGCGATTTTAATAGCCGTCAAGAATCGATGACGCAACTCATAAAAGACGGCTTACGTATGCAATTACAATACACCAGTTTAGTGACCGGTCAGCTGTATGTCGAAACCTCATTTCGTCCAGAGACAGCGATTAAATTGATGCA
This sequence comes from uncultured bacterium, assembly GCA_965366065.1. Taxonomy (GTDB): domain Bacteria; phylum Pseudomonadota; class Gammaproteobacteria; order Methylococcales; family Methylomonadaceae; genus Methyloprofundus. Next base: position 56,505 of record CBDUDV010000013.1, read on the forward strand.
CTTAAATGATGATTACATCGAATTAGCGAGTGTAACTTCTAGTGGCCAAGAAGTACAAAAAAGTATCACTGAAGCCATCAGAGAAATTCAAAATATTCCTTTTCAGAACTTATCTGCGGAGTTCATTTTAACGCTTAAAAGTATTAATCAACTGGTCAGTTCTGATGAGTTGCAGCAATCATTACATTCATTGGCAGGCGCTTTAAAATCAGCGGATAGTATTCTAAAAAATATTAACCAAAAATCGAAAAAAATGACTGCCGATGCGGAAGGAACTTTACACTATAGTCATCGTGTCATGAAAAAACTAGATGGGGCTGTTGAACCTTTATTAGAAGAATTACCTAATAATATGAATGCAGCACTAGAAGAAGTCAGGCGATCTGCACAATCTTTACGCTTATTGGCCGATTATTTAGAGCAGCATCCTGAGTCACTTATTCAAGGCAAGAGGTAGATGATGAAAGCGTTTATTTTAAGTATTATTTTTTGTCTATTGACCGCGTGTGGCACTAGCCCTAAAGTTAATAACTATTTATTACATAATGAGTATGCAGATGATATAGCTGTGATAGCTTCAGATGCACCTAAAGTCTTAATAAAATCATTTATATTGGCTGAGTATTTAAATCGTCCGCAAATAGTCAGTCGTAAAGGCCAGGTTGCAATAGACGTGGATGAGTTTAACCGTTGGGCTGAACCGTTAAAAACATTGTTTATAGGCGCTTTTAATGAGTCCATGCTGAAACAAGCGATTAATATAAGTCAGCACAAGCAGTTTAGAGATGAGCAATTTAACTATCAGCTAAATTTGCATGTGATGCAATTTGAAGTATCAGATAAACAACAAGCCCATTTAAAAGTGAAATGGCAGTTACTCAATGCATCAGGTAGCCAAGCTTTAATGAGTCATATAGAGATAATAAACGTGCCAGTTGTGGCGGGAAAAGGATTTGACCAAAAGGTAAAAGCGCAAAGCCAAGCCATTGATCTTTTAAGTTCACGTATCGCTAATAAAATTAAAGCGAGAAGCGGGCTTCATACCAGACAGCCGTAGGGTGGGTAGAGGTACGAAACCCACCAATGTATCTAACTTAGGATTCAACAGTTTCTTTACCTTCACCGCCAAAACGGGTCGCAAAAAATCCGATAATGAAACCTATAATCGCACCTTCAGCGGTAAACCAAAAAGGTGAGCTTAAAATACCGTTTTCACCAAATAGATTAATGAGCATGAGTTGCATCACATCATAAGCAAAAAATACTAAAACAAAATTCATCCATGCGCCTAAAAGCGGGGCGCGAAACCACCAAGGAAAAGGTAGTTTTAAAATAGGGTGATAGGTAAACACACCAAACACACCGATAATAGCGCCAAGCGTGGTGTACCAAAGTAACAGTCCCCAGCGTAACAAGTTACTCGCATCGGGTAGAAAACAAGGTAAAAATATAAATGCAGCAAGGCCGAATAAAAAACCGACTAATTTGCCAATGCCAATACGGGTTATTAGGGATGGATTATTAAACATGAGTTGCTCCTGAATTTATAAACTAGGAACGTTGCATATTACCTGCAATTTTGGCAAAGGAGAAGAAAAGGCAGGTGAGTCAGGGGAGGTGTTAGTTATTAATCGATCTAAAAGTTGATGCACTCTATTTGTGCTTACTTCGTTGGGTTAAGAAATAAAAACTAGCTTTGGGGCGAAGGCTTCAGCCTTCTATAGTACAAAAAGCTTCTAAATAGCTCGCTTCGGATACTAAAAAACAATGTAAATGTGAACAATTGTAGCCCATATGGAGATACGTAGTACGGGATAAACAGCGCATCGAATTCCCGTATTCCGCAAGCTTCATACAGGCTACTTGATATTGCCCATACAATTAATAATTAATCGTAAGCCTTTACAGTAAGCATTAATACTTAATTATGATGATGCAATACCTGCGATATTGTAACCGCCATCAACATAAGTGATTTCACCTGTTACACCCGAAGCTAAATCAGAGCATAGGAAAGCAGATACATTCCCTACTTCTAGAATGGTAACATTTTTCTTCATAGGTGCCGTATCAGCGGCTTTGCTAAGCATTGATTTAAAATTATTAATCCCTGCAGAGGCGAGTGTTTTAATAGGGCCAGCAGAAACCGCATTAACGCGTGTTCCTTCTGCACCTAAAGCAACAGCCATATAACGTACGTTAGCTTCTAAACTGGCTTTAGCAACACCCATCACATTGTAATTAGGAATGGCGCGTTCAGCACCTAGGTAGCTGAGTGTTAATAAAGAACCATTACGGCCTTTCATCATTTCGCGCCCTGCTTTAGCTAGGGCAGTAAAACTGTATGAGCTAATATCATGCGCGATTCTGAAGTTTTCGCGTGAAGTGGCTTCAACAAAGTCGCCATCTAATGCTTCTCTCGGCGCAAAGGCAACTGAATGCACGATACAGTCTAAACCATCCCAATGCTTACCTAGTTCAGTAAATACATTGTCTATTTGCTCATCACTACTCACATCACATTCGATAGTAATGTTGGAGTTACATTCTGCCGCCATTTTTTCAACACGGCCTTGCAGTTTTTCATTTTGAAAAGTGAAAGCAATCTCAGCACCTTCGCGATGCATCGCTTGAGCAATCCCCCAAGCAATTGAGCGGTTGCTTGCTAAGCCAACGATAAGTACACGTTTACCTTGCATAAATCCCATTTTATTCTCCTGTGAGTGGTTATAAATAAACTTTTAACTTGTCAGTATCTATGAGCGCTGTAGATAAGTCCAGTTGCGTTTGTGTCTATGGTTAAATATCATTTTTTGCGACTATTTCAGTACGCTCAAGACTGGTTAAAAAATTATCCAAAGAAATCTGTTCTTCCATGGACGAAATTTCCTCAAAAGAACCGCCAATGGTCACTAAACTATTTTGGCTGTAGGGCTCTTGATGGCGAACCGTGAAATCAAAGTGGATCTTTGTATGATCATCTAAAGTGAGCGTACAATTTTTTAACAGCTCACCCACGCGGATGCGCGCGGTGGAATTATCGATGATAATAGCCAACCCACGACGTGAAATATTTTCTACCGTGCCGCCAACCGTGGCATGGGTGCGATCTGAAATACCTTGAAAAGGAAGGCGAAAATTAGAGCTGTCTATGCGAATATGATTCCTGCGCTGTGGGTAATAAATGCGCGAAGGAAAGGGTGCTTGAAAATAAGCGGAGTGTTGTATTTTATGCGCGATTACTTGGTCTAATGCAATGGAAATATTAATGTGATTAAAATGCGCAGTCAGCTTTAATTGTTTATGCTGTTTTAATGCTTGATTACCTTGGCTGCTATCTAAAGGTTTTAAAGTGATCAACTGCTTGTCTTTAATGACTTCAATGATTTTTGTGCTATAAATTTCATCAGAGTCAGCGGAAGGAATTGTGCAAAGAATGGGGTTTTCTACAATGCTCTCGAGGACTTTAAGAATTTTTTCGGGTTCCGTTACAAATCGAGGGTTAACCGATAGGTCAGGAGAATCAGGACCGGCAAACTTATTGTCAGTTTTGTTGCGTGAAATAATTCTTTTAAGAACAGAGAGCATAAATAAAATTATTCCTTATCTTCTTCTGTCTCGGTTAGTTCAGGCACATCTTGATAATGCACTGTTTCAGATAAATTTAAATTACGCCTAGCTGCGACAGCAAATTTCACGCCAATGGAAGGCATGACGTTTCGGCCTATTTTATCTAAACTCATGGCTGTCATGCTTGCCGCTTTTTGAAAGGGAGAAAATTTACGCATCAACATAGAAAAAATAAACAGCGCATCTTGCTCTGAGAGTTCGTCGGATTGAATCATGAACTCGACAACTTTAGTGATATTAATATAAGCCTTGATTCTCTTCTTAGGGCTTAAAAAACCAATAGAGGGCATGTTTTTACGAATTTTTTCGTATGCTAAGGTGATTTTATCTTCGTTTTCTTGCATAACAGTTGTTAAGTAAAAGGCTAAAAGACATATTCTAGCAGGATATTTTAAGGAACGTGCACGTAATAATATCCCGAAATTATAACGCAGGATTTTTGCTTCAGGTGGAATGATCTCATGAGGCGCATAGTTATTCTACGTAACGAATGAGATCATTTCAGCTGGAGTAAAAAGACAAGTTAGAAATTGGGAGCTTGTTTCGTGCACGTTCCTAAGTAGCTATATACTATATTAATGAAGTGAGGAAGAAGACTACGATGGATAAGCAACTTATTGCATTAGAAAAAACTTTTGGCTACTCTAGCTTAACCGAGATTGAAGCGCCTTTTATTTTGGATAGGGGGATAAAGCTATATTTAAAACGCGATGATTTATTGCACCCCATTATTTCTGGTAATAAATGGCGTAAATTAAAATATATTTTAGACCATGCTTTGGCTTGTGAGACGCATACGTTGATTTCTATGGGCGGCGCTTATTCAAATCATTTACATGCCTTAGCTTATACAGGGAAATTATTAGGCATTAAAACCATAGGGATGATTCGTGGTGAGCAACCCAAATTACTTAATCCGACCTTATTGGATTTACAAGCATGGGGAATGCAGCTGCAATTTGTATCACGCAGTGATTACCGACAATTACGCGACTATAAACAACATGATGCACTGCCCAATTTAAAATCGGGTGAGTATTGGCTGCCCGAAGGCGGAGCGATGGCGTTAGCTTTACAAGGTGTTGCTGAATTATTGGATGAAATCGATATCGATTATGATATCTTGTGCGTCCCTTGCGGAACAGCAACCACGCTAGCAGGAATAGTCTCTGCAGCAGAAAAAGATAAAACTATTTTAGGTTTTTCTGCATTAAAAGGGGCGAGCTATTTAAATGAAGAAGTAACTAATTTAATAAAAAATGAATCTTGTCATAATAAACGGTGGTTTATTCATTTAAACTATCACTTTGGTGGATTTGCTAAGAAAAATGCAGACTTGCTTGATTTTATCGAGCAATTTGAAGTGCAACATGCTATTCCTTTAGAGCCTATTTATACAGCCAAAATGCTGTACGGAATTTTTGATTTAATTCAAAAGGGACATTTTTCAGCAGGACAAAAAATTATTGCAGTACATACAGGTGGATTACAAGGTAATCGTAGTGTCGCTTAAAGTGAAGGGAAAAAAAGATGACGACAGAGAATGAAGCAGTACCCGTAGAAATAGATTTTAGTGATGTTTCGCTACAATTTAATCGTGAATTAAGTTTATTGGAATTTAATGATCGTGTTTTAGCGCAGGCTAAAGACGAAGAAATTCCCTTATTAGAGCGCCTCAATTATTTATGTATTTCTAGCTCAAATTTGGATGAGTTCTACGAAGTACGTGCGGCAAGCTTAATTCAACTGGCAGAATTGGATCCTTTGTCGGTGGGTAGTGATGGTCTGAATGCACAAGAACAACTTAATTTAATTGCGCCACGCGCGCATGAATTAGTTGATGAGCAATATCGGGTGCTGAATGAATTGATGATTCCACAATTGGCAGACGAAGGTATTCGCTTTATTCGTAGAGCAGACTGGACAGAAAAACAGCGTGCTTGGCTGGAAGAATATTTTAACCAAGAATTACAGCCTATTTTAACGCCAGTTGGATTAGATTCAGCGCACCCTTTTCCGCGTATTTTAAATAAAAGTTTGAATTTTATTATTTCTTTAACCGGTAAGGATGCCTTTGGAAGAAATAGTGGGCGCGCTATTTTACAAGCGCCGCGCGCATTAACACGACTAGTACGAATCCCTAATGATGTTGCAGAGAATGAAGGAGGCTATAGTTTTGTTTTTCTATCCTCGATTATTCATGCGTTTGTTGATGAGTTATTTAATGGCATGACAGTCAAACATTGTCATCAATTTAGAGTCACACGTAATAGTGATTTATTTGTGGATGACGATGCCGTCGATGATTTGCTTAATGCGGTACAAGGCGAATTAGCCATGCGTCATTATGGTGATGAAGTTAGGTTAGAAATCGATAATAACTGCCCACAAGAAACGAATAATTTTTTAGCGGCACGATTTGGTCTAAACGATAATCAAGTGTTTGCTGTGCCAGGGCTGGTTAATGTCAATCGTTTGCAAGAAATTTTAGGCGTGATTGATCGCCCTGAATTGAGATTTAAACCTTATAAGCCCTCTATTCCTAAAGAGCTAGGGCGTAATAAAAATTATTTTGATGCAATTAAAAAACAAGATATTTTAGTACATCATCCTTATGAGTCGTTTTTTCCTGTGGTGGAATTTATTAAACAAGCGGCGGCTGACCCTGATGTAGTCGCTATCAAACAAACCTTGTATAGAACCAGTGCCGATTCGCCGATTGTTAATAACTTACTCAAAGCTGCGCAAGCGGGTAAAGAAGTAACGGTGGTGGTTGAGTTGCGTGCACGGTTTGATGAGCGTGCAAATATTACCCTAGCCGCAAAACTACAAGATGCGGCAATTAACGTAGTGTATGGAGTAGTGGGCTATAAAACACACGCCAAAATGTGTTTAGTGATTCGTAAAGAAGGCAATCGTTTTAGAGATTATGTACATTTGGGCACAGGAAATTATCACCCGAATACAGCACGATTTTATACAGATTATGGCCTGTTTTCTAGCAATGTAGAACTAGGTTCTGATGTTAGAAAAGTATTTGTACAGCTAACCAGCTTAGGTAAAGTGACGCGTTTGTATAAGTTATTACAATCCCCCTTTACCTTGCATAAAGGCATTATTGCTAAAATTGAGCGAGAGATTGAATTCGCTAAAAAAGGCAAGCCGGCAAAGATTATATTTAAAGTAAACTCAGTGGTTGAAGAGCAAATTATTCAAGCGCTGTACCGTGCTTCTTGTGCCGGGGTGGAGGTTAAATTAATCGTACGTGGTGTATGTTCATTAAAACCGGGTATTAAAGGTATTTCTGAAAATATAGAAGTACGTTCTATTATCGGGCGCTTTTTGGAGCATACACGTGTCTATATGTTTGAAAATGGCGGAGATGTGGATGTTTATGCCTCCAGTGCAGATGTGATGGGGCGTAATATGTTCCGTCGCGTAGAGGCGTGCTTTCCTATTGAACAGAAAGCTTTAAAAGCGAGAGTCTTAAAGGATTTAGAGGGGTATTTGAAAGATAATAGCCAAGCATGGATTATGCAAAGTGATGGTAGCTATGTACAAAGTAATAAAGAAAATGAAGACGAAACTTACCGCGTGCAAGTGGCATTAATGGACGCGTTTGCGGCTAAGAATTAGGTGTTTTAAAGTCTTTGCCTCTAAGATGAGCAGATTTATCTCTTAGCTTGTCGCAAACCGGTATGTCTTGTTTGTGAGTGTTGAGGTAATGAGGGCAACCACAAGGGATTGCCCGTACAATTGTAGGGGTGCCCCTCGTGGGTCAATGCTGTTGACTTAAGCCCTCTCTTGTTGGAGAGGGTTGGGTGAGGAGAATAAAATCATGCCTTTATAACTCCCCTCATCCCAACCTTCTCCCTTTGGAGAAGGAGCTTATTCTTAAGTCAACAGTATTGCCCTCGTGGGTACCCGCAAATTGTAGTGTTGAATGAGTTAGCTTACTTCTGAGTTTTCAGCTTCTTCACGGTTTGTCAGATAAGTCTCAAGAAATGTTTTTAAACCTTCTTGTACTAAATCGTAAGTTTTATCAATATTGCTCGCAATATCGCCTTCTAAAACATTAAGGCTAGTAAGGATCTCGCGCGCTTCAGCAAAGCCTTTCTCTATGCCGCCAGAGATAAGATCAGTAAATTTTGTAGCGGCTTCTTCTTCACTTAATTCTGGGTGTTGTTCTTTGTATTGCGGGTAAAAAGCGGTGCTTAGATTAACGATTCTATCTGCTGTTGCTTCTGGACTAACATCTAAGCCGGAATCGTAAGCATTTTGAATGGTGTTTTCGCCTAAAACCTCATTAATCCCTTCAATAGCAGACTTGAATAATAAGGCCATCGGTTGATTGCCCGCGCTGATGCTGACATCTGCATTGGCTTGCAATATTGCTTGGTTTAATTGCTGTTGAGCACTAGGTTTAGTTTCGTCTATTTCTTGCACCGTATTTTTTTTATGTGCAGCCTCAGAAACATGCGCGCCTAGTTGTTGCGTACCATGCTCTTGTTTAAGTGCATGAACTTGTTTACCAAAGTTACTCGTAATATCTTGCATAATAATCACCTAAATTAAATTATCTACTTATAGCTTAGCGGCAATGCTAAGCGGATCTTAAGTAAGCTTATGTATAAAGATGCATTTTACCCGCCTTGGATATAATTATGGCGCAATACGATAAATATCAGGCACTTGATCCGCAGCACTGTAACAAACGTTAAGGTCTTTAAGTCTTCCATTGGTAATATCATAAACCCAGCCATGTACAGTTAGCTGTTTATTATTATTCCAAGCATTTTGTACAAAAGAGTTATGACATACATTGGTTACTTGCTGACGTACATTTTCTTCACATAAAAAATTAACGCGTTCATCATAGTCAGCAATACTATCAATTTGTTCTTTATTAGCGAGATATAAATCTTTTAGGCTACGTAACCAGTGGTCGATTAAACCAGATTCTTTATTTTCCATAGCGGCTTTAATGCCACCACAGCCATAATGCCCACAAATGATAATATGCTTTACTTGTAAAACTTCAATCGCATATTGAATAACAGACAAGCAGTTAATATCGGTATGGTGTACGATATTAGCAATATTGCGATGAGTAAAGAATTCGCCTGGTTGCATATTGCAAACTTGGTTTGCGGGTACGCGGCTATCAGCACAACCGATCCATAAATATTCAGGCGTTTGTTGATTCGCGATGCGGTTAAAAAAGTCTTTATCTTCTTTTATTCTTTCTTCAGCCCAGAGAGCATTTTGATTAAATAGATTTTGTAATTCACGCATTTTATCAGGGTTCATAGTTGGGTTTAGCGTGCTAAAAATGCACAAGTTATATAAATATATCATGCTTTAGTGAATTTATTATGTTGATTAGAAATAAATTAATTAGTTATAAATTAAGTTGTCTTTTTATCGTTAGCTTGTTTTTAAATGCTTGCTCTGAGCAACCTTTAAATAACCCTTACCCTAAGTCGGTTGATAATCAACAAGCAACACTTTACTCCTCTTTTTCAGAGCGCCCACGGCATTTAGACCCCGCAAAATCCTATAGTTCCAATGAATATGCATTTATTGGTCAAATATACGAGCCACCGTTCCAATATTATTTTTTAAAGCGCCCGTATCAATTAGAGCCTTTAACCGCTAAATCTATGCCGGAAATTCATTATTATGATGAACAAGGAAAGCGCTTAACTGATAATGCGGAAGCAAAAGATGTTGCCTATTCGGACTATATCATTCAACTAAAAAGTAACATCTACTTTCAGCCGCATCCTGCGTTAGCAAAAGATCAGCAGGGCGAGTATTTATATCACCAATTATCTGAGACCGAATTAACTAGTCTACAAAATTTACAGAGCTTTAAACAAAGCGGAACACGAGAATTAACCGCCGCTGATTATGTGCAGCAAATTAAGCGATTAGTGCATCCACAAATCTCATCGCCGATTGCTGAATTAATGAAGCAATATATCGTTGGGCTAGCGGATTATGCTGAAGCCATCAAAGATAAACCTCGAAGTGCATTAAAAAATCATGCAATGAGCGGGGTAAAAGTTTTAGATAAATACACTTATAGCATTCGTATTAAAGGCAAATATCCGCAATTTATTTTCTGGTTAGCGATGCCATTTTTTGCACCGATGCCTTGGGAGGCGGATGTTTTTTACAGTCAGCAAGGTTTGATCGACAAAAATATTACTCTAGATTGGCAGCCGATAGGGACGGGGGCTTATATGCTAGAAGAAAATAATCCCAATTTGCGCATGGTGATGTTAAAAAATCCGAACTATCATGCGGATTTTTATCCGACTGAAGGCGAGGAGGGCGATAAAGAGCGTGGCTTGTTAAAAGATGCAGGTAAACAATTACCCTTTATAAAAAAAGCAGTTTATCGCTTAGAAAAAGAAAGTATTCCGTATTGGAATAAATTTTTACAAGGTTACTATGATGCTTCGGGAATTGCTTCTGATAGTTTTGATCAGGCGGTGCAATTCACAGGAGATGGGGAGTTAGCATTAACAAAAGGCATGCAAGATAAAGGTATACAGCTGCAAACAGCAGTTATGAGCTCAATATCTTACACGGGCTTTAATATGCAAGACGCAGTGGTCGGGGGTAATACTGAGCAGGCACGTAAATTACGCTTAGCAATTGCTATCGCCATAGATTATGAAGAATATATTTCCATTTTTATGAATGGGCGTGGTGTAGTGGCACAAGGCGCTATTCCACCGGGTATTTTTGGATATCAAGCCGATGAAAAAGGCATTAACCCTTATATTTACAATTGGCAGCAAGGCGGCGCAAAACGTAAGCCATTAGCTGATGCGCAAAGACTAATGCAAGAAGCTGGTTATGCGAATGGCATTGATCAACAAACCGGTAAATCATTAATTTTATATTTAGATACCGCAGCGAGTGGGCCGGATGATCGGGCGCGATTAAATTGGTATCGTAAGCAATTTACTAAGCTAGGTATTCAGTTAGTCATACGAGCTACCGATTACAATCGTTTTCAGCAGAAAATGCGCAAAGGTAATGCACAAATTTTTATGTGGGGCTGGAATGCGGATTATCCAGATCCGGAGAACTTTTTCTTTTTATTGTATGGGCCGAATGCCAAAGCGACAATGGGAGGGGAAAATGCCGGTAATTATCAAAATGCGGAATTTGATCGCTTATTTAATAAAATGAGCAATATGCCTAATAATCAACAGCGTCAGCAGATTATTGAACGCATGCAAGAAATCATTCGCCATGACTCGCCGTGGATTTTTGGGCTGCATCCTAAAAGTTTTTCTTTGTACCATCGGTGGTATCAAAATCTAAAACCGAATTTAATGGCAAATAATAAACTGAAATACTTGCGTATTGATGCCGCGCAGAGAGAGCAAGCAAGGCAGCAATGGAATCAGGCTATTTGGTGGCCGGTGGCTTTATTAGTGGTAATAATTGCACTGATGATCTTTCCAGCAATACGCAGTTTTCAGCATAAAGCAAAAAAAACCATATTGTAGATCCCCTGTGTTATATGGGAGCGATGATTTATAGTGAGTAGTTACTCCCTCTCCTGCTGGAGAGGGTTGGGGTGAGGAGAATAAAATTAAGGCTTTATTTATAGTTCCCATGCTCCGCGTGGGAATTCAGCTTTTGACGCTCCGCGTCATTTAAAGTACAAGACGCAGGAGCGTCTGCCTATGCATTCCCACGCAGAGCGACACTGCCATTAAGTTAAGGAAAATCCATTGAAAATCAAGGATAATAACCATATTTTATGGTAGTGATGTCTAGAAAA